>NZ_JBDZYF010000111.1:0-202 GCF_040329495.1 Ruegeria sp. SCP10 | reverse complement strand
TGACAACTCGCTTTCCTGCGAAGCCAGACCCTTGATCTTTTCGCGCACGGATTGAGGAATACGGTTCCAGACCCGCGACGGCGTAGGTCTGCGATCTTCAAGCGCCTCGGGGCCGTCGACGAGATATCGGTCGTACCAGCGATAGAAGGTGGTCTTCGGAATGCCCAGCTTCTCCAAAGTGCGCTTGGTCGGCAGATGCGAT
>NZ_JBDZYF010000110.1:0-205 GCF_040329495.1 Ruegeria sp. SCP10 | reverse complement strand
TCGTCGTCAAGCAAGCGGTACAACTCCTCCAAACCGATCTCGGCCTCAGCGTCAGTTGCGGGGTCTGGAGCTGCCGGAGCACCGGTCATGGTTTCCTCTGCAGTCTGTTGGGGGTCCGCTGCTGGTGCGGCATCCAGTTGCAGGGCATCGTCATCCAGCACCGGGTTGTCCCAAGGGAAGTCGGTGAGGATATCGAGCCCGGGTT
>NZ_JBDZYF010000109.1:0-208 GCF_040329495.1 Ruegeria sp. SCP10 | reverse complement strand
TCGTGCTGAGATAGAACCAGCCCCAGCCGATCACCTTGAGATAGGTAAAATCGGTCTGCCAGAGTTGGTTCGGTCGTGTTGTCTTGTCCTGGAACTCGTCTGCGGCTGACATAACCACATAGGCTGGGCTGGTGATCAGATCGTAGAACTTGAGGATGCGGTAGACCGAAGCCTCTGACACAAAGTACTTTTCTGTGTCGGTGAAGCG
>NZ_JBDZYF010000108.1:0-210 GCF_040329495.1 Ruegeria sp. SCP10 | reverse complement strand
AGCCGACAAAGGGCATTTGGACGAAGTTGTCATTCCGCTCAACGGTCGGAAATGCTGGCTCTGGCGGGTGGTGGATGCGAACGGAGATACGCTTGATATCCTCGTCCAGCCACGGCGGAGGGCTAAGGCAGCCCGACGCTTTCTGAAGCGGTTGATTGCGCAATTCGGCGAACCCCGTGTTGT
Organism: Ruegeria sp. SCP10; assembly: GCF_040329495.1. Classification (NCBI taxonomy): domain Bacteria; kingdom Pseudomonadati; phylum Pseudomonadota; class Alphaproteobacteria; order Rhodobacterales; family Roseobacteraceae; genus Ruegeria; species Ruegeria sp. SCP10. The sequence goes on along the minus strand of NZ_JBDZYF010000108.1, from coordinate 27 downwards.
GATTACGGATAAGCTGAGAAGCTATTT
>NZ_JBDZYF010000107.1:0-212 GCF_040329495.1 Ruegeria sp. SCP10 | reverse complement strand
CGCCGTCGCGGGTCTGGAACCGTATTCCTCAATCCGTGCGCGAAAAGATCAAGGGTCTGGCTTCGCAGGAAAGCGAGTTGTCACCGCAAGAACTAGCTGTCCGCTTCACCGACACAGAAAAGTACTTTGTGTCAGAGGCTTCGGTCTACCGCATCCTCAAGTTCTACGATCTGATCACCAGCCCAGCCTATGTGGTTATGTCAGCCGCAGAC
>NZ_JBDZYF010000106.1:0-215 GCF_040329495.1 Ruegeria sp. SCP10 | reverse complement strand
ACTTCCCTTGGGACAACCCGGTGCTGGATGACGATGCCCTGCAACTGGATGCCGCACCAGCAGCGGACTTCCAACAGACTGCAGAGGAAACCATGACCGGTGCTCCGGCAGTTCCAGACCCCGCGACTGACGCTGAGGCCGGGATAGATTCGGAGGATTCGTACAGCTGGCTTGACGACGTGAACATGCAGACCTCCGGCGCGCCTGAGATGGCA
>NZ_JBDZYF010000105.1:0-217 GCF_040329495.1 Ruegeria sp. SCP10 | reverse complement strand
AGACGCGCCATTTGCGCCTCCGTCAGCCAGAAAAGATCAGACATGTTCACCGCTCGTTTTTGAGCCGTGAATCATGATGCTAAAGGGAAATCAATGGGTACAGAGCCTAGGGCGTTTTTTGAGCGTTTCATCCTCGACGTACGCGCTCCAAACGGGCGCAAACCCCATGATCACCGTCTTGTTCTTGATGGGATTTTCTGGATCGCCAGAACCGAAG
>NZ_JBDZYF010000104.1:0-219 GCF_040329495.1 Ruegeria sp. SCP10 | reverse complement strand
CTAAAGGACTGGCGGCGCGTGGCAACCAGATACGACAGATGCCCAAAGGTCTTCCTGTCGGCAATCGCTCTCGCCGCAACCGTCATCTACTGGTTATGAATCCTGAGCCTAAAGGAAGCAGCTCGGGGAAACTTCAGAGCCCCGCACGTCGCCGAGCCTGCATCGAGCTGATCCGGAGCGAGATGAATGTATCGGAGCGCCGGATTTGCCGGGTGCTTG
>NZ_JBDZYF010000103.1:0-223 GCF_040329495.1 Ruegeria sp. SCP10 | reverse complement strand
TTCTGTGCCGGTGAAGCGGACAGCTAGTTCTTGCGGTGACAACTCGCTTTCCTGCGAAGCCAGACCCTTGATCTTTTCGCGCACGGATTGAGGAATACGGTTCCAGACCCGTGACGGCGTAGGTCTACGATCTTCAAGCGCCTCGGGGCCGTCGACGAGATATCGGTCGTACCAGCGATAGAAGGTGGTCTTCGGAATGCCCAGCTTTTCCAAAGTGCGCTTG
>NZ_JBDZYF010000102.1:0-223 GCF_040329495.1 Ruegeria sp. SCP10 | reverse complement strand
TGCTGTCAGGTAGGCAACAGATGGATTAACAGGCGGTGTTCGGTGCTACATCGAGCTGGAATACGGTGTCATCGACCCACATTCGATGGAGAATGACTGCGATGCGACGCGCGAGGGCGACCATTGCTATTTTCCGGCCTCGGCGCTAGGCGAGCTGGGCTCCCCATGTTCGAAACCATATCGACCGGCCGCAGTTCATCATGACAGTTGCAGCCTGACACAA
>NZ_JBDZYF010000101.1:0-223 GCF_040329495.1 Ruegeria sp. SCP10 | reverse complement strand
GACGATCCAAAATGAAGAAACGCAAGAACCATTTGCCGGAGTTCAAGGCCAAGGTTGCGCTTGAAGTGATCCGCGAGGAGATGACGCTGGCGGAACTGTCCAAGAAATATGGCGTTCACCCGACGCAGATCGGAACGTGGAAGCGGGCAGCGATAGAGAACATGGCGACGGCCTTTAGGGGTCTGTTCCGGCTCCAGAACAGGTTAGCGCCGCTGATGTCGAC
>NZ_JBDZYF010000100.1:0-223 GCF_040329495.1 Ruegeria sp. SCP10 | reverse complement strand
GTCGACATCAGCGGCGCTAACCTGTTCTGGAGCCGGAACAGACCCCTAAAGGCCGTCGCCATGTTCTCTATCGCTGCCCGCTTCCACGTTCCGATCTGCGTCGGGTGAACGTCATATTTCTTGGACAGTTCCGCCAGCGTCATCTCCTCGCGGATCACTTCAAGCGCAACCTTGGCCTTGAACTCCGGCAAATGGTTCTTGCGTTTCTTCATTTTGGATCGTC
>NZ_JBDZYF010000099.1:0-223 GCF_040329495.1 Ruegeria sp. SCP10 | reverse complement strand
AGTGCAGGTCTCGGTGGTTGAATACGTAAGAGCCGTAGAGGTTCGTAGGGCCTGTGACGATGGGACACTAACATTTTGCATAACAAAACTCCTGTTTTCCAAAAGATGACACCCACAAAAATGAAATCAAACTAAAGAAAAAATCTCCAAAAAAGTATCTATCGCTCAAACCCATAAACTTGTCCGGTAGGCGCTGATGCCAGACGATTTCAGGGGCTGGGTC
>NZ_JBDZYF010000098.1:0-223 GCF_040329495.1 Ruegeria sp. SCP10 | reverse complement strand
CGGGCATGGCCTGTTCCGAAATGGTCTATGGTGAGAACGGCGAAGTCAAAGGCGTTGTTGCCGGTGTCTTTGGTCTGGAGGCGGATGGCTCCTACGGTCCGAACACCGAACCAGGCATGGAATTGCACGGCAAATATGTCTTCCTGTCGGAAGGTGTGCGCGGGTCACTGTCCAAAGAAGTCATCGCCAAATACGACCTGTCTGCTGGCAAAGAGCCGCAGAA
>NZ_JBDZYF010000097.1:0-224 GCF_040329495.1 Ruegeria sp. SCP10 | reverse complement strand
CCACAGCGCCTTGGGATACCGACCACCGGCACCGGAAACAATCGTCCCAATAGACCAAAGGCCAAACATGCACTAACAATCAAACCGAACCAGTCAGATCAGGCTCACCATCAGTCGGTGCAGTTGTCGCACTGACTTTCCGCGCAGCTGTCGATGATCCGGCTCGCTTTCGGTCTTCAAAGAGGGTTGGTCCTTGGGTTGGCCTAACGCCTCCTCGAAACCAA
>NZ_JBDZYF010000096.1:0-247 GCF_040329495.1 Ruegeria sp. SCP10 | reverse complement strand
GTTGCCGACCAAGCGCACTTTGGAAAAGCTGGGCATTCCGAAGACCACCTTCTATCGCTGGTACGACCGATATCTCGTCGACGGCCCCGAGGCGCTTGAAGATCGTAGACCCACGCCGTCGCGGGTCTGGAACCGTATTCCCACGCCAGTGCGCGAGAAGATCAAGGATCTGGCCCTGAAGGAAAGTGAGCTTTCCCCGCGTGAGTTGGCTGTTCGCTTCACCGACACAGAAAAGTACTTTGTGTCA
>NZ_JBDZYF010000095.1:0-253 GCF_040329495.1 Ruegeria sp. SCP10 | reverse complement strand
TGACACAAAGTACTTTTCTGTGTCGGTGAAGCGAACAGCCAACTCACGCGGGGAAAGCTCACTTTCCTTCAGGGCCAGATCCTTGATCTTCTCGCGCACTGGCGTGGGAATGCGGTTCCAGACCCGTGACGGCGTGGGTCTACGATCTTCAAGCGCCTCGGGGCCGTCGACGAGATATCGGTCGTACCAGCGATAGAAGGTGGTCTTCGGAATGCCCAGCTTCTCCAAAGTGCGCTTGGTCGGCAGATGCGAT
>NZ_JBDZYF010000094.1:0-263 GCF_040329495.1 Ruegeria sp. SCP10 | reverse complement strand
GGCTGGACGAGGATATCAAGCGTATCTCCGTTCGCATCCACCACCCGCCAGAGCCAGCATTTCCGACCGTTGAGCGGAATGACAACTTCGTCCAAATGCCCTTTGTCGGCTGCGGCTGGCCGGTCTCGCCTGAGGCAATTTGCGAAATGGCGACCAAAGCGGTTGACCCATTGTCGGATCGTTTCCCGACTTACCATCACACCGCGTTCCGCGAGCAGATCTTCAACATCGGCAGCACTGAGCGCAAACTGGTGGTAGACCCA
>NZ_JBDZYF010000093.1:0-270 GCF_040329495.1 Ruegeria sp. SCP10 | reverse complement strand
AAATATTCGTGCGAAACACCCAACGCTACAATCAAATCGAAGCCGACGGACGGCGGAACACCGCGGCGGCCTTGGCTGAAGAGTTCAAAGTCAGTCAATCAACGATCAATAGGATCGTGAAAAAACTATTAAAAGAACAAAACACCTCATAAGCAATCAACGGGCATTGCCAATTTGTTTGCCAGCGGTTGCAGAGAGCCTTTGCTGGCGCGGTCAGGCGGTCAACTCGAGAGCATAGTCATTCCAAAGTTCGTGCGCGACCGATCGGGC
>NZ_JBDZYF010000092.1:0-270 GCF_040329495.1 Ruegeria sp. SCP10 | reverse complement strand
AACCCGGCGCTTGCTTCACCGCAAATCCGCCGCATAATCAATCCAACCAGATGAGCCACATCCTCTCTTAGATCAGAGCGCCATCTGTCCCAAAATCCCTGACGACGGACAAGATATGCTTGATATCACGCCATCAAACTTGGGGTCAAACACCTGTTTGATAGATACTTTTTTGGAGATTTTTTCTTTAGTTTGATTTCATTTTTGTGGATGTCATCTTTTGGAAAACAGGAGTTTTGTTATGCAAAATGTTAGTGTCCCATCGTCACA
>NZ_JBDZYF010000091.1:0-291 GCF_040329495.1 Ruegeria sp. SCP10 | reverse complement strand
CGATCTTCAAGCGCCTCGGGGCCGTCGACGAGATATCGGTCGTACCAGCGATAGAAGGTGGTCTTCGGAATGCCCAGCTTCTCCAAAGTGCGCTTGGTCGGCAGATGCGATTGCTCAACCAAGCGGATGATTTCCAGTTTTTCGGATGCAGGATATCTCATGCGTCGTCGTCCCCATCCGCGATCATGCTTTTTTTGAGCAAACGCAGCTCCAAGGCCTGTTCGGCAACCACTTCCTTCAGATCACGGGCTTCCCGTCTCAGATCCTTCACCTCGGTGGAAGTTGCCGCGC
>NZ_JBDZYF010000090.1:0-294 GCF_040329495.1 Ruegeria sp. SCP10 | reverse complement strand
TTGAGGCTGTTCCAGTGCCTGCAGCATATGCTGAATATCGGGGGAGGCCTGCTGATATCCCGTCTCCCGGAAATTGCGCCACGATTCTGAATCCGCAGTCACATTAAATTGTGATGAAGCAAACCCAAGCGCTCTGTCCACGCTTGTTGTTGACAAATGTATCCCACCAGCTTCGAGGTGCTTGGAGATTGCCTGGCTGCTGCGTTTTTGAGATTTCAGATCGAGGATGATCTGCATGACATCACGGGTCACCGCCTTGGGCATACCCTCTGCTGACAGGCCCGCATCCGCTCG
>NZ_JBDZYF010000089.1:0-322 GCF_040329495.1 Ruegeria sp. SCP10 | reverse complement strand
GCGCAGTTTCCGGGAGACGGGATATCAGCAGGCCTCTCCCGATATTCAGCACATGCTGCAGGCACTGGAACAGCCAGCAGCATCTGGAAAAGTAACCCCGGAAGTATTTGATCAGATCAAGGCGCTGAGCGACCAGGGGGTGTCTGGCAAAAAGATCAGCGCCGCGCTGAAAGCGGAGAACATTCAAATTAGCCATGCAACGATCAGCAGAGCGCTTCGAGCGGATGCGGGCCTGTCAGCAGAGGGTATGCCCAAGGCGGTGACCCGTGATGTCATGCAGATCATCCTCGATCTGAAATCTCAAAAACGCAGCAGCCAGGCA
>NZ_JBDZYF010000088.1:0-335 GCF_040329495.1 Ruegeria sp. SCP10 | reverse complement strand
CCTTGAACTCCGGCAAATGGTTCTTGCGTTTCTTCATTTTGGATCGTCACTTTCGTCATGCGATCCATCTTAGCCGCTGGTCTAAATTTCCGCGACCACCTCTTCCTGAGCCTAACAATCAAACTGGACCAGTCAGATGAGGCGGTTCAATGCGGATCTACCATGTTCAACACCCGTTTTCCGAACCGTGACTCACGACCTCACCCAGAAATCAATGGGTGTCCTGAGCCTAGGCTCAGGATTCATAACCAGTAGATGACGGTTGCGGCGAGAGCGATTGCCGACAGGAAGACCTTTGGGCATCTGTCGTATCTGGTTGCCACGCGCCGCCAGTC
>NZ_JBDZYF010000087.1:0-351 GCF_040329495.1 Ruegeria sp. SCP10 | reverse complement strand
CTTTGTGTCAGAGGCTTCGGTCTACCGCATCTTCAAGTCTTACGATCTGATCACCAGCCCAGCCTATGTGGTTTTGTCAGCCGCAGACGAGTTCCAGGACAAGACAACACGGCCGAACCAGCTCTGGCAGACAGACTTCACATATCTGAAGGTGATCGGCTGGGGCTGGTTTTATCTCAGCACGATCCTGGACGATTGCAGCCGGTACATCATCGCCTGGAAGCTTTGTACGACGATGAAGACCGAGGACGTGACCGACACACTGGACCTCGCTTTGCACGCCTCAGACTGTGATCAGGCAACGGTGCTGCACAAACCGCGTCTGCTCAGCGACAACGGGTCCAGCTACAT
>NZ_JBDZYF010000086.1:0-356 GCF_040329495.1 Ruegeria sp. SCP10 | reverse complement strand
GGCATTGCCAATTTGTTTGCCAGCGGTTGCAGAGAGCCTTTGCTGGCGCGGTCAGGCGGTCAACTCGAGAGCATAGTCATTCCAAAGTTCGTGCGCGACCGATCGGGCGTGGCGGTAGGAAATGGAAGAGAAGCGATAGCGGTGGGGTCGGAATATGTTGTTGATCTGGCCGTGGGCGGCAAGGAACCTTTGCGCCTGCCATGGAGATTTGAAGCGTCCCATCATCTTTTCACGCTTTCGGGTTGTTCTGTGTGATCCTTCGATCCTGTTATTCAACCCTTTGTGTGCTCGGTGATCTGCACCCGGCGCGAGATCACGGATCGGTTTGAAATAGCTTCTCAGCTTATCCGTAATCA
>NZ_JBDZYF010000085.1:0-360 GCF_040329495.1 Ruegeria sp. SCP10 | reverse complement strand
CCGGCGCTTGCTTCACCGCAAATCCGCCGCATAATCAATCCAACCAGATGAGCCACATCCTCTCTTAGATCAGAGCGCCATCTGTCCCAAAATCCCTGACGACGGACAGGCTCTCGATCTCGCCATGGGCCTCCTTCTGTTGCTTGGCCTTTTCCAACGCGGCCATCTGTTCCTCGGTCAACAGAATGCCGTCCTGCACGGCGCAGGCTTCCAGCGCCTTCAGCCGCTTCTTCATCGTCTCCAGGTCATTGCGCAGCCAAATCGACCGCACCCCTGACGACGACACCACGATGCCTTGCTGTTGAAGTTCCCAGGATGCCCGTTTCTGCCCAAGGGCCGGATTCTCAATAGCCAATTCGA
>NZ_JBDZYF010000084.1:0-372 GCF_040329495.1 Ruegeria sp. SCP10 | reverse complement strand
TGATTATGCGGCGGATTTGCGGTGAAGCAAGCGCCGGGTTTCGATGGTCTTTCGTTTGATCCTCTCTCGTTGTTTTAGAATGGTCTGTCCGCGCCCGAAGTAGACATCAGCGGGCGTGAGGTTTTGTAAGCTTTCGTGGTAGCGCCGGTGATTGTAGTGATCGACGAAAGCATCGATCTGCTGCTGAAGGTCACCGGGCAGATAGTAGTTTTCCAATAAGATGCGGTTCTTGAGAGTCTGGTGCCAACGCTCGATCTTTCCCTGAGTTTGCGGATGGTATGGCGCCCCTCGAACATGATCCATTTTCTGATCTTCCAGCCATTCGGCAAGCTCACCAGAGATGTAGCTGGACCCGTTGTCGCTGAGCAGACG
>NZ_JBDZYF010000083.1:0-377 GCF_040329495.1 Ruegeria sp. SCP10 | reverse complement strand
CCTCCCCAGACGGCATCGCAATGTGCCAGGGTCGTGGTGCTTGCAGCCACAATATGGAGAGGACAGTGACATGAAAGATATGATGATTGGGGTCGATCTGGCAAAGTCAGTGTTTCAAGTACACGGAGTTCTGCAGACTGGTGAGGTACAAGTTCGCAAGAAGCTGACGGGAAAGCAGTTTGTCGCGTTCATGGCCAGTTAAGAACCCTGTTTGGCTGAATTCGAGGCTTGCTGTGGCGCGCATTATTGGGCGCGGAAAATGGAAGCTCTTGGCCATGAGGTCAAACTGATCGCTCCACAATACTTGCGCCCTTTTGTGAAGCGTCAGAAGAATGACGCCGCTGATGCCGAGGCGATCGTGATCGCCGCCCGGCAGC
>NZ_JBDZYF010000082.1:0-437 GCF_040329495.1 Ruegeria sp. SCP10 | reverse complement strand
TGTCTGACGTCAGCACCAATGGGACAGTTTAAGTCGATTTGATAAGAGAGGGTTTCTGGCTCATCGTAACCGCCAAGGAGTGGAGATGAGTAAGAAACCCGGAACCAAGCAGAGCCACGGTGAGAAGGTCGTAAAGGACATTCGCCGTGCGACCCGTAAACAGTACTCCGCAGAAGAGAAGATCCGGATCGTGCTAGACGGCCTCAAAGGCGAGGACAGCATTGCAGAGCTGTGCCGTCGTGAGGGCATCGCGCAGAGCCTTTATTACAGCTGGTCCAAGGAATTCCTGGAAGCCGGCAAGAAACGTCTGGCAGGCGACACGGCCCGCGCGGCAACTTCCACCGAGGTGAAGGATCTGAGACGGGAAGCCCGTGATCTGAAGGAAGTGGTTGCCGAACAGGCCTTGGAGCTGCGTTTGCTCAAAAAAAGCATGATCG
>NZ_JBDZYF010000081.1:0-452 GCF_040329495.1 Ruegeria sp. SCP10 | reverse complement strand
CTGCTGGTGCGGCATCCAGTTGCAGGGCATCGTCATCCAGAAAGGGCCTGGCAAGGCGGTAGGCCAGGTCCACGCCTGTTCTTGACAAATGTACCCCCCTATCTTTGAGGTAATCGGAGATTGCCTGGCTGCTGCGTTTTTGAGATTTCAGATCGAGGATGATCTGCATGACATCACGGGTCACCGCCTTGGGCATACTCCGCGCAGGTAAGCCCACATCCGCTCGAAGCGCTTTGCTGATCGTTGCATGGCTAATTTGAATGTTCTCCGCTTTCAGCGCGGCGCTGATCTTTTTGCCAGACAACCCCTGGCCTCTCAACGCCTTGATCTTCTCAAATACCTCCGGGGTCACTTTTCCAGATGCTGCTGGCTGATCCAGTGCCTGCAGCATGTGCTGAATATCGGGAGAGGCCTGCTGATATCCCGTCTCCCGGAAACTGCGCCACGATTCT
>NZ_JBDZYF010000080.1:0-456 GCF_040329495.1 Ruegeria sp. SCP10 | reverse complement strand
CCACAAGAAGCTGTTACAGGCAGCGGCAATACACCACATAAAAACCACTCATCAAAAGTAACCCCGGAAGTGTTTGAGAAGATCAAGGCGCTGAGAGACCAGGGATTGTCTGGCAGAAAGATCAGCGCCGCGCTGAAAGAGGACAATATTCAAATTAGCCATGCAACGATCAGCAGGGCGCTTCGAGCGGATGCGGGCCTGTCAGCAGAGGGTATGCCCAAGGCGGTGACCCGTGATGTTATGCAGATCATCCTCGATCTGAAATCTCAAAAGTACAGCAGCCAGGCAATCTCCAAGCACCTCGAAGCTGGTGGGATACATTTGTCAGAATCAGGAGTGGTCGTTGCGCTTAGAGTTGCTTCATCGCAATTTAATGTGACCGCGGATTCAGAATCGTGGCGCAGTTTCCGGGAGACGGGATATCAGCAGGCCTCTCCCGATATTCAGCACATGCTG
>NZ_JBDZYF010000079.1:0-472 GCF_040329495.1 Ruegeria sp. SCP10 | reverse complement strand
TGGGGCTGTTCCAGTGCCTGCAGCATATGCTGAATATCGGGAGAGGCCTGCTGATATCCCGTCTCCCGGAAACTGCGCCACGATTCTGAATCCGCGGTCACATTAAATTGCAATGAAGCAACTCTAAGCGCAGTGTCCACTCCTGATTTTGACAAATGTATCCCCCTATCTTTGAGGTGATCGGAGATTGCCTGTAGGGTGAGCTTTTGAGATTTCAGGTCGAGGATGATCTGCATGACATCACGGGTCACCGCCTTGGGCATACCCTCTACTGACAGGCCCGCATCCGCTCGAAGCGCTCTGTTGATCGTTGTGTCACTAATTTGAATGTTCTCCGCTTTCAGCGCGGCGCTGATCTTTATGCTAGACAATCCCTGGTCTCTCAGCGCCTTGATCTGATCAAGTACTTCCGGGGTTACTTTTGAGGCAGGTTTCCTGATTGTAGCTTGGGGCTGTTCCAGTGCCTGCAGCA
>NZ_JBDZYF010000078.1:0-475 GCF_040329495.1 Ruegeria sp. SCP10 | reverse complement strand
CACTTTTCCAGATGCTGCTGGCTGATCCAGTGCCTGCAGCATGTGCTGAATATCGGGAGAGGCCTGCTGATATCCCGTCTCCCGGAAACTGCGCCACGATTCTGAATCCGCCGTCACATTAAATTGCAATGAAGCAACTCTAAGCGCTCTGTCCACTCCTGATTTTGACAAATGTACCCCCCTATCTTTGAGGTGATCGGAGATTGCCTGGTGGGTGAGCTTTTGAGATTTCAGGTCGAGGATGATCTGCATGACATCACGGGTCACCGCCTTGGGCATACCTTCTCCAGGTAAGCCCGCATCCAATCGAAGCGCTTTCTTGATCATCCCAGCGCTAATTTGAATATTGTCCTCTCTTAGCGCGGCGCTGATCTCTTCACTGACCACCCCCTGGTCTCTCAGCGCCTTGATCTTCTCAAATACTTCCGGGGTCAGTTTTGAGGCAGGTTTCCTGATTGTAGCTTGAGGCTGTTCC
>NZ_JBDZYF010000077.1:0-486 GCF_040329495.1 Ruegeria sp. SCP10 | reverse complement strand
AGACAATCCCTGGTCTCTCAGCGCCTTGATCTTCTCAAACACTTCCGGGGTTACTTTTGATGAGTGGTTTTTATGTGGTGTATTGCCGCTGCCTGTAACAGCTTCTTGTGGAGCAGAACCGGGCGTCTGCCCAAATGCGAAATGCGGAAGGGTCGGTGCATAATGAGTGTTCAGTGTCTCGCCAGATGTGCCACCCCAGAAAGGCGCATGACCTTCTCCAATTGCAGCATCAGAGCTCAATCCAAAAACCCCAGGAGCAGATGTATCCGTCAACCTGTACTGAGGTTGAGCCGCGCCTTGAGAACCGATGTCCAGAAAATCTGCCTGACCGCCGCCCGATGTCATTGGAAAACTCACACCGTCTCGTGTTCCCAAAGTGCAGGTCTCGGTGGTTGAATACGTAAGAGCCGTAGAGGTTCGTAGGGCCTGTGACGATGGGACACTAACATTTTGCATAACAAAACTCCTGTTTTCCAAAAGATGACA
>NZ_JBDZYF010000076.1:0-586 GCF_040329495.1 Ruegeria sp. SCP10 | reverse complement strand
CGCCGGAGGTCTGCATGTTCTCGTCGTCAAGCAAGCGGTACAACTCCTCCAAACCGATCTCGGCCTCAGCGTCAGTTGCGGGGTTTGGAGCTGCCGGGGCACCGGTCATGGTTTCCTCTGCAGTCTGTTGGGGGTCCGCTGCTGGTGCGGCGTCCAGTTGCAGGGCATCGTCATCCAGAAAGGGCCTGGCAAGGCGGTAGGCCAGGTCCACGCCTGTTTTTGACAAATGTACCCCCCTATCTTTGAGGTGATCGAAGATTGCCTGATGGGTGCGCTTTTGAGATTTCAGATCGAGGATGATCTGCAGGATATCAGGGGTCACCGCTTTGGGCATATTATTTGACGACAAGCCCGCATCCGCTCGAAGCGCTCTGTTGATCGTTGTGTCACTAATTTGAATGTTGTCCTCTTTCAGCGCGGCGCTGATCTTTCTGCTAGACAATCCCTGGTCGCTCAGCGCCTTGATCTGATCAAATACTTCCGGGGTTACTTTTGAGGCAGGTTTCCTGATTGTAGCTTGGGGCTGTTCCAGTGCCTGCAGCATATGCTGAATATCGGGAGAGGCCTGCTGATATCCCGTCTCCCG
>NZ_JBDZYF010000075.1:0-597 GCF_040329495.1 Ruegeria sp. SCP10 | reverse complement strand
CGCGCCTGAGATGGCAGGAGAGCCACAACCCGGGCTCGATATCCTCACCGACTTCCCTTGGGACAACCCGGTGCTGGATGACGATGCCCTGCAACTGGACGCCGCACCAGCAGCGGACCCCCAACAGACTGCAGAGGAAACCATGACCGGTGCTCCGGCAGCTCCAAACCCCGCAACTGACGCTGAGGCCGAGATCGGTTTGGAGGAGTTGTACCGCTTGCTTGACGACGAGAACATGCAGATCCCCGCCGCGCCTGAGATGGCAGGAGAGCCACAACCCGGGCTCGATATCCTCACCGACTTCCCTTGGGACAACCCGGTGCTGGATGACGATGCCCTGCAACTGGATGCCGCACCAGCAGCGGACCCCCAACAGACTGCAGAGGAAACCATGACCGGTGCTCCGGCAGCTCCAAACCCCGCAACTGACGCTGAGGCCGAGATCGGTTTGGAGGAGTTGTACCGCTTGCTTGACGACGAGAACATGCAGATCCCCGCCGCGCCTGAGATGGCAGGAGAGCCACAACCCGGGCTCGATATCCTCACCGACTTCCCTTGGGACAACCCGGTGCTGGATGACGATGCCCTGCAACTGGA
>NZ_JBDZYF010000074.1:0-739 GCF_040329495.1 Ruegeria sp. SCP10 | reverse complement strand
TCCGTCAGGGCGTCGATCACGGCGACCGAGTTCAGCTTGCGCTTCACTCTAATCGCCAGGCACTCCCGGCTGTGCTCATCAAGGATGTTCAGCGTCCGAAAAGCTTTGCCATCGTCGTTTCGACAATGGACGAAATCATAGCTCCATACATGATTGCGATACTCTGGCCTCTTTCGCCAGCGGTAATAGGTTTGTTCAACAACGCCAATCTGCCTGATCGCATCAAGACGAGACATCCCTTGCCACATCAGAACTTCAACCTGCCGTAACTTCGAGACTATCTCTTCGGGCTTCGGTCTCTTGTTTGTCATTCTCTGTCCTCCGTTTCCTGAACATAACGGTGGACCGGTTCAGTTGGGGAAGCTCACCCGCGGCTTGCCATGCGACCGCGGGAAGAAAGAGGAAAGCGTGGCCATCTGCTCGTCAGTCAGCCAGAAAAGGTCGCTCATAACATCGCTCCATTTTCCAAGCCGTGAAACATACAGCGCTTTGAAAATCAATGGGTCCTGAGCCTAGGACCCAGCCCCTGAAATCGTCTGGCATCAGCGCCTACCGGACAAGTTTATGGGTTTGAGCGATAGATACTTTTTTGGAGATTTTTTCTTTAGTTTGATTTCATTTTTGTGGATGTCATCTTTTGGAAAACAGGAGTTTTGTTATGCAAAATGTTAGTGTCCCATCGTCACAGGCCCTACGAACCTCTACGGCTCTTACGTATTCAACCACCGAGACCTGCACT
>NZ_JBDZYF010000073.1:0-757 GCF_040329495.1 Ruegeria sp. SCP10 | reverse complement strand
TAGGTCATGTTGACAAATGACGCAGCCAGAGGCGGATTGATGTGATGTCGATGAAGCCGAGGTAGCTTTCGGCTGTCTTGTCATATCGTGTTGCGACACGGCGGGTATTCTTCAGCTTGTTGAAGCAACGCTCCACCAAGTTGCGAAGGCGATAGAGTGACCGGCCGACACCGTCACGTTTCTTGCGTGATTTCCGCATGGGTATGACTGACGGCACGTTGCAGTTGTCCATGGTTTTGTGGATGCTGTCGCCATCGTACCCACGGTCTGCCAGCAGAACGCTCGCTGGGGTAGAATGTCAGCCATGACCAGATCGAAACCGAGATAGTCGGAGTCGGATGTCTGGTCTGGCGTGATTTCCGTCCTCATGGGCAAGCCATGCGCATTGACGAGGAGGTGGATCTTGGTCGTAAAGCCACCTCTTGAGCGGCCAAAACCCTGTCGCGGAGTCCCCCTTTAGCGCCCGCTGCCTGATGGTGGGCGCGGATCACGGTGCTGTCTATCATTTGTAAGGTGCTCGGGACGGCCCCGCTTTGGTTCAGAGCGTCCATGATTTGCTCCCAGAGACCCGCCAGCGTACAGCGCCGGAACTGGCGATAGACGCTTGACCATTTGCCGAACTCATCAGGCAGATCGCGCCAAGGGGCTTCGGTTCTGGCGATCCAGAAAATCCCATCAAGAACAAGACGGTGATCATGGGGTTTGCGCCCGTTTGGAGCGCGTACGTCGAGGATGAAACGCTCAAAAAACGCCCTAG
>NZ_JBDZYF010000072.1:0-781 GCF_040329495.1 Ruegeria sp. SCP10 | reverse complement strand
CTCTTGGCCATGAGGTCAAACTGATCGCTCCACAATACTTGCGCCCTTTTGTGAAGCGTCAGAAGAATGACGCCGCTGATGCCGAGGCGATCGTGATCGCCGCCCGGCAGCTATGTGTAAGGTTTCGCGGAATGTTTGCATAGGTTTTTTGCCATAGCAGTATCTTCCCGAATGGGGCCGCCGTTCGTTGTATTTTGCCATCCATTCATCCAGATCGGTCTGCAGTTCCTCCACTGAGCCCTAAAGCTTCTTTCGGAAGGCGATGTCGTAGAATTCGTCCTTGATGGTCCGGTGGAAGCGTTCACAGATGCCGTTCGTGTGCGGTGAATTGGCTTTGGTCGAGGAATGATCCACGTCCTCGACCGCCAAATAAAGCTGGTAGGCGTGGTTTTCGACCTTGCCGCAATACTCGGTGCCCCGGTCTGTGAGGATGCGCAGCAGGCTGATACCGTGCTCGGCAAAGAACGGGATGACCCGGTCGTTCAGCAGGTCGGCGGCCGTGATCGCTGACTTCTCTGTATAGAGTTTGCAGATCGCGACCCGCGCGTAGGTATCGACAAAGGTCTGCTGGTAGATGCGTCCCACGCCCTTCATTGTGCCCTCGTAATAGGTATCCTGACTGCCTAGATAACCCGGATGGTGGCTCTCGACCATCCGGGTTATCTAGGCAGTGTCTGACGTCAGCACCAATGGGACAGTTTAAGTCGATTTGATAAGAGAGGGTTTCTGGCTCATCGTAACCGCCAAGGAGTGGAGATGAGTAAGAAACCCGGAACCAAGC
>NZ_JBDZYF010000071.1:0-788 GCF_040329495.1 Ruegeria sp. SCP10 | reverse complement strand
TGATTCACGGCTCAAAAACGAGCGGTGAACATGTCTGATCTTTTCTGGCTGACGGAGGCGCAAATGGCGCGTCTGGAGCCCTTCTTCCCGAAATCCCATGGCAAGCCACGGGTCGATGACAGGCGTGTGTTGAGCGGGATTATCTTCATCAATCGCAATGGGTTAAGATGGCGCGACGCCCCGGCTGCCTATGGACCGCATAAGACGCTGTATAACTGTTGGAAGCGCTGGAGCGATAGGGGCATCTTCGCACAGATGATGGTCGGTTTGGCCGCCGCGCACGGCGAAGAAAAGACCGTCATGATTGACGCCACTTACCTCAAAGCGCACCGTACGGCGTCCAGTTTGGGCGTCAAAAAGGGGGGCGTGGCCGACTGATTGGCCGCACCAAGGGCGGCATGAATACGAAGCTGCATGCCATCTGCGACAGCAAAGGCCGCCCGCTGAATCTGTTTGTCACCGCTGGACAGGTCAGCGATTACATTGGTGCGCGGGCACTGCTGGGCAGTATGCCGCAGGTCGATTGGCTGCTCGGTGATCGCGGCTATGATGCTGATTGGTTCAGAGAAGCGTTAAAAGGCAAGGGGATACGGCCCTGCATCCCGGGTCGAAAGCAACGCAAGAAAACCGTCAAGTATGACAAGCGCCGGTACAAACGACGCAACCGGATCGAGATCATGTTCGGCAGGCTAAAGGACTGGCGGCGCGTGGCAACCAGATACGACAGATGCCCAAAGGTCTTCCTGTCGGCAATCGCTCTCGCCGCAACCGTCATCTACTGGTTATGA
>NZ_JBDZYF010000070.1:0-836 GCF_040329495.1 Ruegeria sp. SCP10 | reverse complement strand
CGCAGAGCTTCTCCGAATGCAACAGCCTTGCCCGCGATCACATGCATCAGCGGGCCGCCCTGTATGCCGGGGAAGATCGCCGAATTCACTTTCTTAGCGATATCTTCATCATTGGTCAGGATCATACCACCACGCGGCCCACGCAGGGTCTTGTGGGTTGTCGTGGTCGCCACATGGGCGTGCGGGAACGGGCTGGGATGTTCACCTGCGGCCACCAGACCGGCGAAATGCGCCATGTCCACGTGCAGGTAGGCACCGACCATATCGGCGATCTCGCGCATGCGGGCAAAGTCGATCTGACGCGGGATGGCCGAGCCGCCTGCGATGATCAGCTTGGGGCTATGCTCTTTCGCCAGCGCCTCGACCTGATCGTAGTCCAGCATGTTGTCTTGCTGGCGCACGCCGTATTGTACAGCGTTGAACCACTTGCCCGACTGGTTCGGACGCGCACCGTGGGTCAGGTGACCCCCAGCATCGAGGCTCATGCCCAAAATGGTGTCGCCGGGTTGGATCAGGGCCTGAAACACGCCCTGGTTGGCCTGAGAGCCCGAGTTCGGCTGTACGTTGGCAAAGCCGCAACCAAACAGCTCTTTCGCGCGATCGATGGCCAGGTTTTCGGCGATATCGACAAACTGACAGCCGCCATAGTAGCGACGGCCCGGATAGCCTTCGGCGTATTTGTTGGTCATTACCGAGCCCTGCGCCTCCATCACGGCGGCAGAGACGATGTTCTCGGATGCGATCAGCTCGATCTCGTCGCGCTGACGGCCCAACTCGGATGTGATCGAGCCGAACAGCTCAGGGTCACGGTCAGACAAGGACTGGGTGAAAAAACC
>NZ_JBDZYF010000069.1:0-840 GCF_040329495.1 Ruegeria sp. SCP10 | reverse complement strand
CCTAGGTTCCTGCCTCATAGCCATTAAGTGACGAGTGCTGCGAGTGCGATGGCCGACAGGAAGACCTTGGGGCATCTGTCGTATCGGGTTGCGATGTGCCGCCAGTCCTTCAATCTGCCGAACATGATCTCGATCCGGTTTCGCCGTTTGTAGCAGCGTTTGTCGTGCTTCACCTCTTTTGTTCCGCTGTTTCCTGCCAGGGATGCAGGCGCGTATCCCTTTGTCTTTTACCGCTTCTCTGGATCAATCGGCGTCGTAGCCGCGATCCCCGAGCAGCCAATCGACGTTCGGCAAGCTGCTGAGCAAAGCCCGTGCCCCGATGTAATCGCTGACCTGCCCGGCCGTGATGAACAGGTTCAGCGGGCGCCCCCTGCTGTCGCAGATGGCATGCAGCTTGGTGTTCATGCCTCCCTTGGTGCGCCCGATCAGGCGACCGCGCGCCCCCTTTTTACGGCCAAACTGGACGCTGTGCGGTGGGCTTTCAGATAGGTGGCGTCAATCATGACCGTCTTCTCTTCTCTATGCTCAGCGGCGAGGCCGACCATCATCCGGGTGAAGACGCCTTATCGCTCCACCGCTTCCAGCGGTTGTACAGCGTCTTGTGTGGGCCATAGGCTGCAGGCGCATCGCGCCATCGCAACCCATTGCGATTGATGAAGATAATCCCACTAAACACACGCCGATCATCGGCACGGGGTTTGCCATGGGACTTTGGAAAGAAGGGCTCAAGACGCGACATCTGCGCATCCGTCAGCCAGAAAAGATCAGACATGTTCACCGCTCGTTTTTGAGCCCTGAATCATGCCGCGCGATAGAAATCAATGGGTCCTGACCCCAGGG
>NZ_JBDZYF010000068.1:0-853 GCF_040329495.1 Ruegeria sp. SCP10 | reverse complement strand
GCGCGGCAACTTCCACCGAGGTGAAGGATCTGAGACGGGAAGCCCGTGATCTGAAGGAAGTGGTTGCCGAACAGGCCTTGGAGCTGCGTTTGCTCAAAAAAAGCATGATCGGGGATGGGGACGACGACGCATGAGATATCCCGCATCCGAGAAGCTTGAAATCATCCGTCTGGTCGAAGGTTCGCAGTTGCCGACCAAGCGCACTTTGGAAAAGCTGGGCATTCCGAAGACCACCTTCTATCGCTGGTACGACCGATATCTCGTCGACGGCCCCGAGGCGCTTGAAGATCGTAGACCTACGCCGTCGCGGGTCTGGAACCGTATTCCTCAATCCGTGCGCGAAAAGATCAAGGGTCTGGCTTCGCAGGAAAGCGAGTTGTCACCGCAAGAACTAGCTGTCCGCTTCACCGGCACAGAAAAGTACTTTGTGTCAGAGGCTTCGGTCTACCGCATCTTCAAGTCTTACGATCTGATCACCAGCCCAGCCTATGTGGTTTTGTCAGCCGCAGACGAGTTCCAGGACAAGACAACACGACCGAACCAACTCTGGCAGACCGATTTTACCTATCTCAAGGTGATCGGCTGGGGCTGGTTCTATCTCAGCACGATCCTGGACGATTACAGCCGATACATCATCGCCTGGAAGCTTTGTACGACGATGAAGACCGAGGACGTGACCGACACACTGGACCTCGCGTTGCACGCCTCAGGCTGTGATCAGGCAACGGTGCTGCACAAACCACGTCTGCTCAGCGACAACGGGTCCAGCTACATCTCTGGTGAGCTTGCCGAATGGCTGGAAGATCAGAAAATGGATCATGTTCGAGGGGCGCCATACCATCCGCAAACTCAG
>NZ_JBDZYF010000067.1:0-863 GCF_040329495.1 Ruegeria sp. SCP10 | reverse complement strand
ACTTCGGGCGCGGACAGACCATTCTAAAACAACGAGAGAGGATCAAACGAAAGACCATCGAAACCCGGCGCTTGCTTCACCGCAAATCCGCCGCATAATCACAACAACCAGTTGAGCCAGACCCTCTCTTAGTTCAGGCGGCCATCTGTCCCAAAATCCCTGACGACGGACAGTGTCGTACCAGCGGTAGAAGGTCGTTCTGGGAATGCCGAGTTTTCCAGTGTGCGTTTGATCGGCAGGTGCGAACCGTCAACCAGCCGGATGATCTCAAGCTTTTCGGATGCGGGATATCTCATTCGTCGTCTCCCCCATCCTCGAACATGCTTTTTTTGAGCAGCCGGTTCTCAAGGGTCAGGTCGGCGACTACCTCTTTCAGCGCCGACGATTCCGCTCTCAAATTCTTCACCTCAGAGCTGGTAGCCTGGCGTGCGGTATCGCCAGCCAACCGCTTCTTACCGGCCTCAAGGAACTCTTTCGACCAGCTATAATACAAGCTGGTAGCTATTCCTTCACGGCGACACAGCTCCGCTATGCTGTCTTCACCACGAAGCCCATCCAACACAATACGGATCTTCTCCTCTGCCGAATGCTGGCGCCGTGTCTTCCTGCGGATGTCTTTGACAACTCTCTCTGCTGACGCTTTCTGTTTCCCGGAATTCATTCTCATCTCCACTCTCCGATGGTTACGATGAGCCTGAAATCCTCCGCTACGCAATCAAACTAGTCTGTTCCATGGGTGCTGACGGCAGACACCTCGTCCAGCCACGGCGGAGGGCTAAGGCAGCCCGACGCTTTCTGAAGCGGTTGATTGCGCAATTCGGCGAACCCCGTGTTGTGATTACGGATAAGCTGAGAAGCTATTT
>NZ_JBDZYF010000066.1:0-882 GCF_040329495.1 Ruegeria sp. SCP10 | reverse complement strand
ATGTTCGGCAGGCTAAAGGACTGGCGGCGCGTGGCAACCAGATACGACAGATGCCCAAAGGTCTTCCTGTCGGCAATCGCTCTCGCCGCAACCGTCATCTACTGGTTATGAGCCCAGAGCCCAGAGCCCAGAGCCCAGAGCCCAGATTAAATAAGTCAGTTTTATTGGTCCATTCCTATCGTAAACTGTAAACTCAAATTGTTGTTCACAACTGTGGGCAAGCAACCGTAACCGCTATGCATCGAAAACTACTCATTGCCTCCCCAGAGTAGCGCGGATACCCCCCCTTCCGTGGTAGATAGCATAGTGGTTACGGTTTTTGAGAAATAGCTGAAAGTTGGTGATGGCCCTGAGGGGCGGCATATGATGGCGTTGTTCAAGACACTGTCAATTCTCTGCAGAGAAAGGGATATGCCACATGACGAGAGATACCATCACCACCTTGCTTGGTCCAAGCGGATTCTCGGCTGATCTACTTCCCGACCTGATCCGATCAAGCGCAGGCCATCTGATTGAGCAGGCGGTTGAGGCTGAACTGAGCGTGTCGTTTGCGCAGTTTTCCAATGAAACGATGACAGATGGCCATGCGCGGACTGTCCAACATGGTCACCTGCCTGAGCGCGAGGTTATGACTGGTGTCGGTCCAGTTGCCGTGAAGGTGCCCTGCGTGCGGGAGCGAGGGCGGAAGGTTGAGGAGCTACGGTTTACATCGTCGACCCTACCGCCGTTCGTTGTATTTTGCCATCCATTCATCCAGATCGGTCTGCAGTTAGAGGTGGTCGCGGAAATTTAGACCAGCGGCTAAGATGGATCGCATGACGAAAGTGACGATCCAAAATGAAGAAACGCAAGAACCATTTGCCGGAGTTCAAGGCCAAGGTT
>NZ_JBDZYF010000065.1:0-899 GCF_040329495.1 Ruegeria sp. SCP10 | reverse complement strand
CGGTCATGGTTTCCTCTGCAGTCTGTTGGAAGTCCGCTGCTGGTGCGGCATCCAGTTGCAGGGCATCGTCATCCAGAAAGGGCCTGGCAAGGCGGTAGGCCAGGTCCACGCCTGTTGTTGACAAATGTACCCCCCTATCTTTGAGGTGATCGGAGATTGCCTGATGGGTGCGCTTTTGAGATTTCAGATCGAGGATGATCTGCAGGATATCAGGGGTCACCGCTTTGGGCATACCCCGCGCAGGTAAGCCCGCATCCAATCGAAGCGCTTTCTTGATCGTCGCAGCGCTAATTTGAATGTTCTCCTCTTTCAGCGTAGCGCTGATCTCTTCACAGGCCACCCCCTGGTCTCTCAGCGCCTTGATCTTCTCAAACACTTCCGGGGTTACTTTTGAGGCAGGTTTCCTGATTGTAGCTTGGGGCTGTCCCAGTGCCTGCAGCATGTGCTGAATGTTGGGGGAGGCCTGCTGATATCCCGTCTCCCGGAAATTGCGCCACGATTCTGAATCCGCGGTCACACCAAATTGCAATGAAGCAACTCTAAGCGCAGTGTCCACTCCTGATTTTGACAAATGTATCCCACCAGCTTCGAGATGCGCGGAGATTGCCTGGCTGCTGCGTTTTTGAGATTTCAGGTCGAGGATGATCTGCAGGATATCACGGGTCACCGCTTTGGGCATACTCCGCGCAGGTAAGCCCACATCCGCTCGAAGTGCTCTGTTGATCGTCGCAGCGCTAATTTGAATGTTCTCCTCTTTCAGCGCAGCGCTGATCTTTTCAATACACACCCCCTGGTCTCTCAGCGCCTTGATCTGATCAAGTACTTCCGGGGTTACTTTTGAGGCAGGTTTCCTGATTGTAGCTTGGGGCTGTTCCAGTGCCTGCAGCATATGCTGAATA
>NZ_JBDZYF010000064.1:0-913 GCF_040329495.1 Ruegeria sp. SCP10 | reverse complement strand
CTAAAGGAAGCAGCTCGGGGAAACTTCAGAGCCCCGCACGTCGCCGAGCCTGCATCGAGCTGATCCGGAGCGAGATGAATGTATCGGAGCGCCGGATTTGCCGGGTGCTTGGGCAACATCGCTCGACACAACGGCATCGACCAAGGGGCCGGGAAGATGAGGAGCGGCTGGTTGCCGACATGATCGAATTGGCCAGGCAATACGGCAGCTACGGCTACCGGCGCGTTGCTGTGCTGCTGCGCGAGGCTGGCTGGCAGGTCAGTGACGGTCGGATCGAGCGACTGTGGCGACGGGAGGGGCTGAAGGTGCCACCGAAACAACCCAGGAGAGGCAGGCTTTGGCTGAACGATGGATCATGCATCCGGTTGCGACCCGAGTATCGCAACCATGTCTGGTCGTATGATTTCGTGCATTGCCGAACCGACGATGGGAAAGCGTTCAGGACGCTGAACATCCTGGACGAGTTCAGCCGGGAATGCTTGGCGATCCGGGTGAAACGGAAGCTGAACTCGACCGATGTCATCGATGCGCTGACCGACTTTTTCATCCTGCGCGGGCCACCGGCATTCGTTCGGAGTGACAATGGTCCTGAGTTTGTGGCCAAGGATGTCCGGGCCTGGATCGAGGCTGTCGGGGCCAAAACTGCCTTCATCGAACCGGGGTCGCCCTGGGAGAACGGCTACGTCGAGAGCTTCAATGTCGGGTTCCGCGATGAACTGCTGAACAGGGAAATCTTCTACTCATTGAGAGAAGCGCAAATCATCATCGAAGGATGGAGAAAACACTACAACACAAAGCGACCCCACAGCGCCTTGGGATACCGACCACCGGCACCGGAAACAATCGTCCCAATAGACCAAAGGCCAAACATGCACTAACAATCAAACCGAACCAGTCAGATCAGGCTCACCAT
>NZ_JBDZYF010000063.1:0-1092 GCF_040329495.1 Ruegeria sp. SCP10 | reverse complement strand
CGTTCACCCGACGCAGATCGGAACGTGGAAGCGGGCAGCGATAGAGAACATGGCGACGGCCTTTAGGGGTCTGTTCCGGCTCCAGAACAGGTTAGCGCCGCTGATGTCGACAAGCTGCATTCGAAGATTGGCCAGTTGGTGGTGGAACGGGATTTTTTAGCGGAAGCCTCGCATCAACTTCTCGGGACGCGAGGCAAAAAATGGTGAGCCGGGATCACAAGTTAAGCCTTCGTAAACAGTGCGAACTGTTGCGGTTATCACGGTCGCGGCTGTACTATCAGCCGGCTGGTGAAAGCGCGGAAAACCTGCGTTTCATGGAAATCATCGACAAGCAGTTCCTTGAAACGCCGTGGTATGGATCGCGCCAGATGGCCCGCTACATGAAGCGGAATGGGCATCGATGTGGTCGGCACCGCGTACGGCGGTTGATGCGTCTGATGAGGCTGGTGCCGATTTACCAGGAGCCAAACATCAGCAAGAAGCATCCCCAGCACAAGATTTGGCCATACCTGCTGCGCAACATGGTGATTGATCGCCCCAACCAGGTCTGGTGCGCAGACATTACCTACATCCCAATGCGGCGCGGGTTCCTGTATCTCGTGGCGATCATGGATTGGTACAGTCACAAAGTCCTGGCCTGGCGTCTGTCCAACAGCATGGATGGGGACTTCTGCGTGGAGGCTTTGAAAGAAGCCATCGCCAAACACGGCAAGCCGGAAATCTTCAACAGCGACCAGGGTAGCCAGTTCACCAGCGGTGCTTGGATCGACGTCCTGACAGATGCAAGGATCAAGATCAGTATGGATGGCAAGGGCGCTTGGCGCGACAACCGAATGATCGAAAGACCGTGGCGGTCGTTGAAGTACGAATGCGTTTACCTGAATGCCTTTGAGACAGGTTCAGAAATGCGCGCTGGGATCAGCACGTGGCTGGCCTACTACAACTCAGAGAGGCCTCATTCCACACACGGTATATTGACGCCGAATGAGGCTTATGGAAACAAAGCCGAAACCGTGAAATTGGCAGCCTAAATACAACCCTGATCCATCTTAAGTTGGCTGCAAACTGGTCCAAAACGTAGGACCACCTCTG
>NZ_JBDZYF010000062.1:0-1131 GCF_040329495.1 Ruegeria sp. SCP10 | reverse complement strand
AGGCATGGAATTGCACGGCAAATATGTCTTCCTGTCGGAAGGTGTGCGCGGGTCACTGTCCAAAGAAGTCATCGCCAAATACGACCTGTCTGCTGGCAAAGAGCCGCAGAAATACGGCGTCGGCATGAAAGAGATTTGGGAGGTCGATCCTTCCAAGCACAAGGAAGGCAGCGTCACGCACACCATGGGCTGGCCGCTGGGCAGCAACGCAGGTGGTGGATCGTTCATCTATCACCTTGAAAACAATCAGGTCTATGTCGGCTTTGTGGTTCATCTGAACTATAAAAACCCGCATCTGTACCCCTATATGGAATTCCAGCGCTTCAAACATCATCCGGTCGTTTCTGACCTGCTGAAAGGCGGTAAGCGCGTAGCGTATGGTGCGCGGGCGATCACCGAAGGCGGGTTCCAGTCGATGCCGAAGCTGGTCGCGCCGGGTGTGGCGTTGCTGGGCTGCTCGGCAGGCATGGTCAACGTGCCGCGCATCAAGGGCAACCACAACGCCATGCTGTCGGGCAAAGCCGCGGCCGAGGCTGCCTATGAAGCCATCAAGGCCGAGCGGTCTGGTGATGAGCTGTCAGATTACGAGACCGAAGTGCGAAGCGGGCCCATCGGCAGCGACCTCAAGAAAGTGCGCAACGTCAAGCCGATCTGGTCGAAATACGGCCTGACCGCCTCACTGATGCTGGGTGGTTTGGACATGTGGACCAATACGCTGGGCTTTTCGCTGTTCGGCACAATCGGTCACGGCAAGAACGATGCCGAGGCGACCGAGGATGCAAGCAAGCACAAGCCCATTGACTACCCGAAACCCGATGGTGTTCTGTCTTTTGACCGATTGACCAACGTGTCATTCGCGATGACCAACCACGAGGAAAGTCAGCCCTGCCATCTGCGCCTGTCTGATCCAGAGGTTCCGGTAAAGGTCAACCTGCCTCAGTTCGACGAACCGGCGCAGCGCTACTGCCCGGCAGGTGTGTATGAGGTGGTCGAAGACGAAAACGGCCCGCGATTCGTGATCAACTTTCAGAACTGCGTCCACTGCAAAACCTGCGATATCAAGGACCCCAGCCAGAACATCACCTGGACCACGCCACAGGGTGGGGATGGTCCGAACTATCCTAATATGTA
>NZ_JBDZYF010000061.1:0-1173 GCF_040329495.1 Ruegeria sp. SCP10 | reverse complement strand
GCCCCGTTTTTGCAGGGTTTTGTCATTTTGCGGCCCATAGCGGATGAGGTGGATGGCTCCTGCTCCACCGGCATCGCACGTGCCAAAGTGCAGTTGTCATCGACTGCTAGGAAAGGAGCCACCCAATGACAGTAAAGACTGTGGGCCTGGATTTGGCCAAGGATGTTTTTCAGGTGCACTGCGTTTCAGCCACCGGACGCAAGATCATCAACAAGAAGATCAAACGCGCGAAGCTGATCGCCTTTTTCGAACGTTGCCGCGCTGCGTGGTTGGGATGGAGGCTTGCGGATCATCCCATCACTGGGAACGCAAGTTGCGCGAACTCGGTCATGACGTTCGGCTCAAGCCAACAGCCTATGTCAAACCCTATGTGAAGCGCGGCAAAACCGACGCGGCGGATGCCGAGGCGATTTGTGAAGCCGTGGGCCGCCCCACCATGCGCATTGTCGAAATCAAATCCGAAGATCAGCAAGCAGTGCTTGCCATCCATCGGGCGCGGGATCTGGTTGTCCGTCAGCGCACCCAGGTTGTGAACATGATCCGCAGCATCCTTCGTGAGTTCGATCACATCCTGCCGACTGGCATCGAAGCAGTGTCCAAGTTCGCACGAGAGCACGGCAGCGAGGAGCAGTTGGAAATGCCTGAGATCGCGAACGGCATTCTTGGCGTGATGTGTCATCAGCTGACCGGACTCAATGCGCGGGTTGATGGGCTTACCAAGCTGATCGAGCAACATGCATGGCTGGATGCCGATGCGCGACGTTTGATGCGCATGCCAGGCATCGGACCAATCACCGCTTCCGCCGTTGTCACCACTATTGGCGATGCAAAACAGTTCGAGACCGGACGCGATTTGGCGGCTTGGCTGGGGCTGACACCGCTGAACAAATCCAGCGGCGGTCGAGAGCGCCTCGGGCGGATCACAAAGAAGGGTGACCGTTACATCCGAAAACTGCTGATCATCGGAATGACATCGCGCGCGCTCATGGCCAAGAACAGTCCGGAGAAAGCTGACACATGGACGTCGAAGCTAATAGACGAAAAGCCCTTCCGGCTGGCCACTGTCGCTATGGCGAATAAATCGGCGAGGATCATCTGGGCGCTGCTGACAAAACAGGAAGACTACCGGCAGCCGATCGCCTGATCCTGCCTCAAGACGCAAGACGCAAGACG
>NZ_JBDZYF010000060.1:0-1217 GCF_040329495.1 Ruegeria sp. SCP10 | reverse complement strand
TGAGCAGCCTCATCTGACTGGTCCAACCTGATTGTTAGTGCATCATCGGCCTGTAATCCATTGGGATGATGGTTTCAGGTGCTGGCGGGCGATAGCCCAGTGCACTGTGTGGCCGCTTTGTGTTGTAGTGTTTCCTCCATTGTTCGATCAGAATTTGAGCCTCGCGCAAACTGTAGAAGATCTCGCCGTTGAGCAGTTCATCCCTCATTCTCCCGTTGAAGCTTTCGCAATATCCGTTCTCCCACGGGCTGCCGGGTTCGATGTAAGCCGTCTTGGCACCAACGGCGGCGATCCAGTCGCGGACAGCCTGGGCGACAAATTCCGGCCCATTGTCTGAACGTATGAAACGGGGTGCTCCTCGAAGTATGAACAGATCCGTCAGGGCATCGATCACGTCGACCGAGTTCAGCTTCCGTTCGACCCTGATAGCCAAACATTCCCGACTGTACTCATCAAGGATGTTCAGCGTGCGAAAGACCTTGCCATCGTCAGTTCGACAATGCACGAAGTCATAGGACCAAACATGGTTGCGATACTCAGGCCGTAGCCGAACGCATGAGCCGTCATTAAGCCATAACCTCCCTTTCTTCGGTTGTTTCACTGGCACTTTCAGCCCCTCTCGTCGCCAGAGCCGTTCAATCCGCCCGTCGCTGACAGACCATCCAGCCTCTCTCAGCAGCGCTGCGATCCTGCGATAGCCATATCGGCCGTACTGTCGGGTCAGCTCGATCATGTCGGCCACCAATCGGTCTTCGTCTGCGCGACCTTGTGGGACACGCCGTTGCGTGGACCGGTGTTGTCCAAGCACGCGGCAGGCGCGTCTCTCGGAAACGTTCAGCTGGTTGCGAACATGGCCAATACAAGCACGACGACGAGCGGGGCTCAGTAGTTTCCCTTGGCCGCCTCCGTCAGGATCAGCTTGTCCAACGTCAGATCGGATACCGCACGTCGCAGTCGCTCATTCTCTTTCTGAAGCCGTTTCAGTTCTTTCAACTGATCTACGCCCATTCCGCCGTACTTCTTGCGCCAGCGGTAATAGGTTTGTTCAACAACGCCGATCTGCCTGATCGCATCAAGACGGGACATGCCTTGCCCCATCAGAACTTCAACCTGCCGTAACTTCGAGACAATCTCTTCGGGCTTCGGTCGCTTGTTTGCCATTCGTGGTCCTCCGTTTCCTAAACATAGCGGTGGAACAGCTCAGTTGGGGAGGCTCA
>NZ_JBDZYF010000059.1:0-1283 GCF_040329495.1 Ruegeria sp. SCP10 | reverse complement strand
AAAAGGCCGCCCCTTTTTGGGACGGCCTTCTTTCGTTCAACCGAGTTGCTCTCGGCAGATTTTCCTGTGGAAAATCGCCTGCCGCAACCAGGCGCGGCAAGCGCGCCTTACTCAGTGATTTTCGACACGACGCCGGCGCCGACGGTGCGGCCGCCTTCGCGGATCGCGAAGCGCAGGCCCTGCTCCATCGCGATCGGCGCGATCAGCTCAACGCCGAACGACACGTTGTCGCCAGGCATGACCATCTCGGTGCCTTCCGCCAAGGTCACGGTTCCGGTCACGTCAGTTGTACGGAAGTAGAACTGAGGACGGTAGTTCGCGAAGAACGGAGTATGACGACCGCCTTCTTCCTTGGTCAGGATGTAGGCTTCGGCTTCGAACTTGGTGTGCGGTGTTACCGAACCGGGCTTACACAGAACCTGGCCACGCTCAACGCCGTCACGGTCCACACCGCGCAGCAGCGCGCCGATGTTGTCGCCCGCTTCACCGCGGTCCAGCAGCTTGCGGAACATTTCAACGCCGGTGCAGGTGGTTTTGCTGGTGTCGCGGATGCCGACGATTTCGATCTCGTCGCCAACGTTGATCACGCCACGCTCAACACGGCCCGTTACAACGGTACCACGGCCCGAGATCGAGAACACGTCTTCGATCGGCATCAGGAACGGCTGGTCAACAGCACGCTCAGGGGTGTCGATATACTCATCAACAGCCGCCATCAGTTCCTTGATCTTCTCTTCGCCGATTTCCGGGTTGTTGCCTTCCATCGCGGCCAGAGCCGAACCTGCGATGATCGGAATATCGTCGCCGGGGTATTCATACGAAGACAGCAGCTCGCGGATTTCCATTTCCACCAGTTCCAGCAGCTCTTCGTCGTCAACCTGGTCCACTTTGTTCATGAACACGACCATCTTCGGGATGCCAACCTGGCGGCCCAGCAGGATGTGCTCACGCGTCTGAGGCATCGGGCCGTCAGCAGCGTTCACAACCAGGATCGCGCCGTCCATCTGGGCGGCACCGGTGATCATGTTCTTGACGTAGTCGGCGTGGCCGGGGCAGTCAACGTGCGCATAGTGGCGGTTGTCGGTCTCGTATTCCACGTGGGCGGTCGAGATGGTGATGCCGCGAGCCTTTTCTTCCGGCGCACCGTCAATCTGGTCATACGCTTTGAAGTCACCGAAATACTTGGTGATTGCTGCGGTCAGCGTGGTTTTACCGTGGTCAACGTGCCCAATCGTGCCGATGTTGACGTGCGGTTTTGTACGCTCAAACTTTTCCTTTGCCAT
>NZ_JBDZYF010000058.1:0-1367 GCF_040329495.1 Ruegeria sp. SCP10 | reverse complement strand
GCTTGGTTCCGGGTTTCTTACTCATCTCCACTCCTTGGCGGTTACGATGAGCCAGAAACCCTCTCTTATCAAATCGACTTAAACTGTCCCATTGGTGCTGACGTCAGACAATCAAGCAGCGTTTGATCACCGAAAATTGGCCGGATGTTCTGCGCGCGGTGGCCACCGTGGCGGCTGATATTGTGCCATCCAGCCAGTTGCTGAAGAAGTTTGCCTCGTACCCTCGGCAACAAGAACTGGCTCTTGCTCTGCGAGAGGTCGGTCGGGTCGAACGGACGCTGTTCATCATTGAATGGCTGCTCGATGCGGGTATGCAGCGCAGGGCGCAGATCGGGCTGAACAAAGGCGAGGCGCGTCTCGCTTTGAAAACGCTCTGAGAATTGGGCGACAGGGTGAAATCCGGGATCGCACCGCCGAAGCCCAGCACTACCGCATGGCCGGACTGAACTTACTGGCTGCCATCATCATCTATTGGAACTCAAACATCTCAGCGATGCCGTAACACAGCGGCAAAGAGCCGGATTGGATTGCCCGCCGAACCTTCTGGCGCATATCTCGCCGCTCGGTTGGGCCCATATCCTGTTCACCGGTGAATACAGATGGCGAAAACAACGAGTCCGGGCTGCATAGGGCAGCCCGCATTCCCGTCCGGCTTTGTAAATAAGGCGCGAAATACTTCTTCCGCCTTTGCCAAACCCTCATCCGTCAGGACAACCGACTTGGCCTTGTTGACAGGATCATAGATCATGCCTTGTTCATACAATCGGTTCATCACATCCCAGTCATGGCCTTTCCAGGCACGACACTCACCATGCAGCGTCAACCGCAATAGCCCCAAAACAACTTCGTCAATGCGGTCTGGGTCGATCTCCATGTGGTCAATCATAGCAGGAAACGCAACTATGCGCGCCAAAAACAGCCAACAGCGGGCTTAGAGTAGGATTCTGCCCCCTCCGGCAATCGACCCACTTGTTGAGCAGCCTGCCGGATGTGGAATGGCTGCTGGGAGATCGAGGCTATGACGCCGACTGGTTTCGCGAAGCCTTGAAATACAAAGGGATACGCGCGTGCATCCCAGGCCGAAAGCAGTAAAGTACGAGAAGCGCAGGTACAAAAGGCGCAACAGGATCGAGATCATGTTCGGTCGGCTCAAGGATTGGAGGCGCGTGGCAACACGCAACGGGCGCTGCCCCAAGGTCTTCCTATCAGCAATCACACTCGCGGCTATCGTAACATAATGGTTATTCGCCCTGAGCCTAGGCTCTGTACCCATTGATTTCCCTTTAGCATCATGATTCACGGCTCAAAAACGAGCGGTGAACATGTCTGATCTTTTCTGGCTGACGGAGGCGCAAATGGCGCGTCTG
>NZ_JBDZYF010000057.1:0-1368 GCF_040329495.1 Ruegeria sp. SCP10 | reverse complement strand
CGTTTAGCACTCCCGGTTTCGGATCCTAAAGTGTCTGCTGTAGCTGTGATTTACGACTCAGGCGTGGATAATTGTACCTGCCGCTGTAACCTGTCAGCGCTCGGCTGCATCAAAGTGTTCAGTTCCAATCGTTGTCTGACCGGATGCACGCGTAATGCCAAGAAACTTGATCATAGGCCTTCTGGCCTTTCTTACGCTTATTGATCTCTTTGGCGCTCAGGCACTTTTGCCGCAATTGCGTGCGAAGTTTGATGTAGATCCATCCAGCGTCGGACTCGCGGTCAATTCCTCGATTTTCGGCATGGCCGTCGCAGGAGTTATCGTCGTTTTTCTCAGCCAAAAGATGGATCGAATGCGTGGAATTGTCTTTAGTCTGGCGTTACTGGCAGTTCCGACCTTTCTGTTAGGATTTGTAGACGATCTTGCGTTGTTTTCGGCCCTCAGGGTTGTTCAGGGCATTTTGATGGCCTCGGCTTTTACACTTACGATGAGCTATTTGTCCGAGGAGTGCCTGGCCACCGAAGCCGCGACTGCCATGGCGGCCTACATAACCGGGAACGTTCTGTCCAATCTGATCGGTAGAATCATGGCTGCAAACTTTGCGGATTGGTTCGGTTTGAGCGTGAGCTTCTGGCTTTTTGCTCTATTGAATCTTTCTGGCGCGGCCTTGGCATTTTTCTGCTTATCAAGCACCTCTTCTCGCGTGCGAAGTCCGAGCACGCCGACCGTTTTAGAAGCAGTCAAAATTCATCTCGCGAACCGAAGTCTTCGGACGAGCAACCTCTTGGGCTTCGTGATCTTGTTCGTGTTTCTGGCTGTGTTCACTTTTGTCAACTTTGTACTTTCACAGCCGCCATTTGACCTGTCCGGCCCTCAGCTAGGTCTTGTCTACATTGTTTTCATTCCATCGCTTTTTACCACCCCCCTAGCCGGGAGATTGTCGGCCAAGCGCGGTGTTTTTGAGGCATATACAGTTTCGATGCTTGTTGCAGTCGCCGGACTGGGCAGCCTGATGTCGTCATCGCTCGTTTTGGTACTGTTGGGTTTGGCGGTCGTTGCCGTTGGCACATTTTGCGCTCAGGCCGTCATCTCCGGGAACATTGGTACTGTTGCGACCGTGGATCGCGCAACGGCAAGTGGGATGTATCTGACCAGCTACTATGTCGGGGGTCTGGCCGGGACGGCTGTTATGGGTCCGGTATTCAGTCGGCTCGGATGGAATGTCGTTCTGTCTATGCTGGTGCTTGTCTGTTTTCTGTCGCTTTTGGTTGCCGCTCCTTTGAGACAGCGCTGACCTAACTCAAAAAAACTTAACCTCATTCTGTGTTCAACCAGAGGAAACTTCACATGGAAAAACCAAAGACAGCG
>NZ_JBDZYF010000056.1:0-1444 GCF_040329495.1 Ruegeria sp. SCP10 | reverse complement strand
GCTGATGTCTACTTCGGGCGCGGACAGACCATTCTAAAACAACGAGAGAGGATCAAACGAAAGACCATCGAAACCCGGCGCTTGCTTCACCGCAAATCCGCCGCATAATCACAACAACCAGATGAGCCACATCCTCTCTTAGATCAGAGCGCCATCTGTCCCAAAATCCCTGACGACGGACACATCTAAAAAGTTGGTGACATGTACGGACATCCCCCTTTTTGGGCAAGAAGTGTCTTAGGTTGCTAGTTCGCGTAGCCGGGTGCTGACATGTATGCGGCCTCATAGTGCGGCTTTCACATGCCGCGGGCCCGTATGGAGTTCTCAGATCAAGTCCAATTCAGAACCACGTGCTCCAGGCACTGTGTCGCAAGCTGGTTTTCCTGATCTCGTCTCTTCGACTGTTGCGCCTTACCTTATGTTTGACCTTCCCACGCCTCCGGGATCAGATTGTTTGCACGGTTCTAACGTGTAACGGTTGGTCCCGGTATTCTTCACCATGTGCCATCAGCGCCCAGACGATGCGCGCCATTTTATTGGCCAGTGCTACCCTGACTAACATTGGTGGCTTGCGCTCCAGCATTCTTGCGAGCCAGGAGCCCGGTGCCGCCCCGCTGTGCTCGGCCCATCTAACCACAGCGCCGGCGCCAATAATGAGAAGGCACCGTAACGTTCGGTTGCCCATCTTTGACGTGCGCCCCAGCCGCTGCTTGCCGCCGGTAGAATGCTGGAGTGGAGTTAAGCCTACCCATGCCGCAAAATCGCGCCCTCGTCTAAAAGTCAAAGGTGGTGGCGCAAGTGCCGCAATCGCTGTCACAATAACTGGGCCGACGCCTGGTATCGCGGTCAACCTCTGACATGTTTCATCTTCCCTTGCACGCTGTGCGATTTGCGCCTCCAACTGTCTGATACGGACATTCAACGCTTCAAGCGTGTCGACAAAAATGCTCAGGAGAGGGCGGGACATCTCCGGCAGTTCAATGCTCCCATCTTCAACCGCAGAAACAAGCTCACGTACGTGTGTTGGGCCTTTCGCAACAACAAAGCCGAATTCGGATAGGTGGCCACACAGGGCATTGGTAATCTGTGTGCGTTGTCGGACCAGTAGATCCCGCGCTTTGAATGCCAAAGCCGCAGCCTGATTATCTTTGCTACGGACCTGCACAAACCGCATCGTTGGTCGCAGCGCTGCCTCGCAAATGGCTTCAGCGTCGATCGCATCACTCTTGCTGCGCTTCACAAAAGGCTTGACGTATTTAGGTGCGATTAAACGCACTGAGTGCCCGAGCGCTTCAAATTCTCGACCCCAATTATAACTCCCGGAACAAGCCTCCAGAGGTGGTCCTACGTTTTGGACCAGTTTGCAGCCAACTTAAGATGGATCAGGGTTGTATTTAGGCTGCCAATTTCACGGTTTCGGCTTTGTTTCCATAAGCCTCATTCG
>NZ_JBDZYF010000055.1:0-1513 GCF_040329495.1 Ruegeria sp. SCP10 | reverse complement strand
CTGATGACCGAATGGCATACCCGGTATGGCGGGTGCGGTGTCATGATCTATTGGCATGTAGAACGGCAGGCGACCTGTATTTATTCTCAGCTGAAACGCTGCTCATCTTCCGAAGTGGCAGCCATGATCGAAGGGGTTTTGCGCCATTGCACCGACATGGAAATCCAGCGCCAGTATGTTGATAGCCACGGCCAGAGTGCCATTGGTTTCGCCTTCTGTCACCTTCTAGGCTTCGAACTGGCCCCACGCTTGAAGGCCATTGCGCGGCAGAAACTGGCCTTGCCAAGCGCGGGCATGCGAGGACAACTGCCAAATCTCATGCCCATCCTGTCTGGTACTATCGACTGGGCAGAGATCGAAAGACAGTACGATGAAATGGTCA
Source organism: Ruegeria sp. SCP10 (assembly GCF_040329495.1). Taxonomy (NCBI): domain Bacteria; kingdom Pseudomonadati; phylum Pseudomonadota; class Alphaproteobacteria; order Rhodobacterales; family Roseobacteraceae; genus Ruegeria; species Ruegeria sp. SCP10. Next base: position 1,131 of record NZ_JBDZYF010000055.1, on the reverse strand, counting down.
AATGCGCCTCAGCCATGCAGCACGGCACGGCTGAACCGGAAGCCATCCTGCGTCGCTTTGCACGCGCCGATGTGATGCATCCAACATACAAAGCTCTCGCTGAACTGGGCCGTGCGATCAAGACAATATTTCTGTGCCGTTATCTTCGATCCGAAGACTTCCGCCGCGAGATTCATGAAGGGTTGAATGTGGTCGAGAATTGGAACAGTGCCAACGGGTTCGTGTTCTTCGGCAAAGGTGGCGCGATTTCCAGCAACCGGATTGCTGACCAGGAAATTTCAGCTCATGCACTGCAACTGCTCCAAGCCTCGCTGGTTTATGTATACACACGCATGATGCAATCGGTTCTGGCGGAACCGATTTGGGCAACCCGGCTGACAGATCGGGACTATAACGGGCTTTCCCCGCTGATCTATGCTCATATCAATCCATATGGCCGGTTCGATGTTGATCTGGACCAGCGGATTGATTTCGGTGCGATAGCAGCATGAACCTTATGTAACAAAAGGATGCACCCACAGGAGACAGGCTGATGTTATAGAGAAAAATGTCACATATAAGTAGTCAATCGCATGTTGTTACAGTATCAAAGTGATAATGAGCCTAATGTGACAGATTACCATAACGAAGATTGGATATGCCCGCGTCAGCTCATCAAGCTAGGACCTCGACATTCAGAAAGCCAAGCTTAAAGCGGCAGGCTGTGAGGTCATCCGCTCGGAAACGGTTTCCGGTGTATCTAGCGATGATCGATCTGAGCTGGCGACAGTGATGGAGTTCCTGCGAGACGGCGACGAACTGGTCGTGCACCGTCTGGATCGTCTCGGCCGTTCGACCCGTGATGTGCTGAACTTGGTCCTCGAGTTGAATGCCAAAGGTGCATCGCTCCGCGTGCTTGAACCCAAAGTCACCACTGCCGGCGACATGGGCCAAATGGTAATAACTGTGCTTGGAATGGTGACCGATATGGAGCTGAAGCTTATCCGCAACAGGCAGCGCGCCGGGATTGACGCGGCTAAAGGCAAGGGCATCTACAAAGGGCGGAAGAAATCCGTCGATGATGATGCAATCCGGCGATTGGCAAGACAGAGCGTTGCCAAGGCACAGATCGCGCGAAAGCTGGGGGTTTCA
>NZ_JBDZYF010000054.1:0-1569 GCF_040329495.1 Ruegeria sp. SCP10 | reverse complement strand
ATCGCAATTTAATGTGACCGCGGATTCAGAATCGTGGCGCAGTTTCCGGGAGACGGGATATCAGCAGGCCTCTCCCGATATTCAGCATATGCTGCAGGCACTGGAACAGCCCCAAGCTACAATCAGGAAACCTGCCTCAAAAGTAACCCCGGAAGTACTTGATCAGATCAAGGCGCTGAGAGACCAGGGATTGTCTAGCAACAAGATCAGTGCGGTGCTGAAAGCGGACAACATTCAAATTAGTGACACAACGATCAGCAAAGCGCTTCGATTGGATGCGGGCTTGTCGTCAAATAATATGCCCAAGGCGGTGACCCCTGATATCCTGCAGATCATCCTCGACCTGAAATCTCAAAAGTACAGCAGCCAGGCAATCTCCAAGCACCTCGAAGCTGGTGGGATACATTTGTCAACAACAAGCGTGGACAGAGCGCTTGGGTTTGCTTCATCGCAATTTAATGTGACTGCGGATTCAGAATCGTGGCGCAATTTCCGGGAGACGGGATATCAGCAGGCCTCCCCCGATATTCAGCATATGCTGCAGGCACTGGAACAGCCTCAAGCTACAATCAGGAAACCTGCCTCAAAACTGACCCCGGAAGTATTTGAGAAGATCAAGGCGCTGAGAGACCAGGGGGTGGTCAGTGAAGAGATCAGCGCTGCGCTAAGAGAGGACAATATTCAAATTAGCGCTGGGATGATCAAGAAAGCGCTTCGATTGGATGCGGGCTTACCTGCGCGGGGTATGCCCAAAGCGGTGACCCGTGATATCCTGCAGATCATCCTCGATCTGAAATCTCAAAAGTACAGCAGCCAGGCAATCTCCAAGCACCTCGAAGCTGGTGGGATACATTTGTCAAAAACAAGCGTGGCCGTTGCGCTTAGAGTTGCTTCATCGCAATTTAATGTGACCGCGGATTCAGAAGCGTGGCGCAATTTCCGGGAGACGGGATATCAGCAGGCCTCTCCCGATATTCAGCATATGCTGCAGGCACTGGAACAGCCAGCAGCATCTGGAAAAGTAACCCCGGAAGTATTTGAGCAGATCAAGGCGCTGAGCGACCAGGGGGTGTCTCGCAGAAAGATCAGCGCTGCGCTGAAAGAGGACAATACTCAAATTAGCACTAGGACGATCAGCAAAGCGCTTCGAGCGGATGCGGGTTTGTCGGCAGAGGGTATGCCCAAAGCGGTGACCCCTGATGTGCTGCAGATCATCCTCGACCTGAAATCTCAAAAGCGCAGCAGCCAGGCAATCTCCGATCACCTCGAAGCTGGTGGGATACATTTGTCTACAACAAGCGTGGACCTGGCCTACCGCCTTGCCAGGCCCTTTCTGGATGACGATGCCCTGCAACTGGATGCCGCACCAGCAGCGGACTTCCAACAGACTGCAGAGGAAACCATGACCGGTGCTCCGGCAGCTCCAAACCCCGCAACTGACGCTGAGGCCGGGATCGGTTCGGAGGATTCGTACAGCTGGCTTGACGACGTGAACATGCAGACCTCCGGCGCGCCTGAGATGGCAGGAGAGCCACAACCCGGGCTCGATATCCTCACCGACTTCCCTTG
>NZ_JBDZYF010000053.1:0-1571 GCF_040329495.1 Ruegeria sp. SCP10 | reverse complement strand
CGAATGAGGCTTATGGAAACAAAGCCGAAACCGTGAAATTGGCAGCCTAAATACAACCCTGATCCATCTTAAGTTGGCTGCAAACTGGTCCAAAACGTAGGACCACCTCTGCTATTTAATAATTGTAATTACTTAATAACCCCACATTAGCTTAATCGTAACGACGAAGACTTCAAGCACTACTTTAAAAAGCGCGCTTCCCTCAGTCGAAACTAAAGATATATTACTGGGAGTTACAAAACCAAAAAGCTGTGGCTATTAAGTACCTAAAATCGAATTTACTTCACGATAGTTCTGTATGCTGCGAATAAAGTAGATAGAAAACATTCCTCCGAATGTGAATGTTGAAAAGCTACAGCTATACACCTAATTGAGCTATCCATTTCACAATCTAACCTGCCGCATCTCAACATATCAACAACAAACCCAACTGCTTTTAGAATGCTAAAAGCTATATAATCACACAGAGTATACAAAAATAGGTACATGTAAAAGATGAACTTTTGGCGAATCATATTAACGATTGGATTCATGTTAATAATACTATGCTCTTGCGGCAGAAACAGTGGAGTAGTGAACAAGAGCGTATATGCAGAAATTGAAAAAGCAGATAGAGTTAGCAGGGGGCAAAACAAACAAACAAAGCACGATTACATCAGAGCTTCGCAGGAAGCAAGAGATTATTCAAGCAACATATCAAAGGAAATAAAGCTTTCAATTGAACAACAAGAAGCGTTAGAAATCGTGGTAGATACTGCTATCGAAGAGGGCTTAAGTTCGCTTGACTTTGCCGCGGTCGCATGGATCGAATCAAATTTTATTCCTACTGCGAAGAACCCAAACTCTAGTGCAAGAGGAGTATTCCAGTTCATTGATTCTACAGCAGTTAGTTACGGCCTGTCGGAGCCTTTCAATGCCCAGTCTAACACTGATGCTGCTGTTCGCCTGTGGAAAGACAATGCAAGCTTCCTCCGTGCGAAGCTTGGGCGTGAACCCGACGGTTCGGAGATGTATCTCGCACACCAGCAAGGTGCTGGCAATGCAGTCAAGCTTCTATTAGGAGGGAATACCCCAGCGCGTACTATTGTTGGAAATGCAGCAGTCAATTTAAATTTGGCAAACCAGGAAAGAAACCATATTAGCGCTAGAGAATTTGTATCATACTGGAAAAGGAAATTTTACGCCGCAAAAGAGCTGTTTCAGAAGGAACCAGATGTATTAATGGAAGAAGCGGATAAGTTACCTACACAAGCAGCTGGTAGGGCAGCTACGAAAGGCATTAGGCAATGTAAGGATAGTGAACTACTAGTGTTATCAATCGATTCCAGAGGCGATTCCTTTGACTGCCTAATTAAAAAGAAAAATTCAGTATTTAGTCAGACTAATGGGTATATAGTAAACAGAAGGCGGAGGTACTGCTCCGGATGCCGGATATACTTTTTATATTGAATCCTGACCCTTAGGCTCTGTACCCATTGATTTCCCTTTAGCATCATGATTCACGGCTCAAAAACGAGCGGTGAACATGTCTGATCTTTTCTGGCTGACGGAGGCGCAAATGGCGCGTCTGG
>NZ_JBDZYF010000052.1:0-1580 GCF_040329495.1 Ruegeria sp. SCP10 | reverse complement strand
CAAGCGCAACCTTGGCCTTGAACTCCGGCAAATGGTTCTTGCGTTTCTTCATTTTGGATCGTCACTTTCGTCATGCGATCCATCTTAGCCGCTGGTCTAAATTTCCGCGACCACCTCTTCCTGAGCAATCGTGCACCCCGGCAGTTCAGAAACGAAGGACAGAAGGTTGTTGCGTCTCAGCTGTTTGCGAAAAATCATTTCTCCTGTGGCACTGCATCCATGAAGTTGAAACACATTCTTCGCCAGATCTATGCCGACAAGTTCCAAGTCCGCCATTTTGCTAACCTCCTATTTGTTTCCATCTCCAAAACCTACCAGATGAGAAATCAGGGGATGTCCATTCCATCAGAACCACCCCTTGAGACAGAGGTGTTTGTTCCAGTTTCGGTTGCACATCAGCAAATTCAAATCCCAGATAAATCAGTCCTAGGGCAAACAGCTTACACTAGGTAACTCAAAGGAATATACAAAAATGAAACTTGTGTTTGTATCCGGAGCGGCACTACTTCTGTCCGTAACTATCGTTTATGCTGGCAACTATTGCGCAGTCGGAACCAGTGATCCCGTTGTAGAGCGACTCGCAACGCGGCTATTTGAGCCTAAGTTGATGAATTGCGGAAGATACGGGCGCGTCACTCGTGATCAGTTTAAAGCGCTTAGAAAACAAAAGAAGTGTATTTATCAGCGTGATCTAGCAAGACTAAACAGCGAATATCGCGGTGAAAATCGAGATAACGAACTGGATAATGGCCGTCCTCGCGAGATCGAAAGCCGAGGCCGTAACACAATTCAAGACAGAGTTGCTTCCACAGTATCCCGCGACGGGGGATCTGGTGGCCGCGTTACCATATCTGCCGACACATCGACATCTTCTAGTAGTGGCAGTGCTCGGGCGACTGTTTCCGCTAGTGCCGTCACATCGGGTGGATCTGCTTCAGCAGGTGTGAGGACAACTGCAAACTCTGTGGTCCGTTAGCGTGAAGATGTCGGTCGACTAAAGTGGACAACTTCAAACTTGATCTGATAGACACCACAGCGAACAGCGCTGGGAGTGGCTTGTTGGCTGTCCGATGCATCCAGTGTGCCCGTCCAATGAACCCGCCCTGTTGGGCAATTACATGACCAGTTACGCTGCTTGTGCAGCGTAACTCCAAGGAAGGAGTTTTCGAGGCGTGTGATTTTGTGGTCGGCGATCAGGGAGAGGACCCATGAGAGCTTAGTGTTTAGTTCGCAGGACATGATGCGGGCGCGCAAAACTGGGCCATCATCGCGTCACTCATCGAGAGCTGCAAACTCAATGGGGTTGAGCCACACGGCTACCTGTCCACAGCCCTGGCTGCCATTGCTGGTGGGCACAAACAATCGGACATCAATGAACTACTGCCCTGGAACTGCGTCAGACCCGTGTGACCGGCGCAACGCTTGCGACGGTCTAGCCCCAGTCAGAATGCGTTAATCTCAAAAGTGCTCGTTTAGCACTCCCGGTTTCGGATCCTAAAGTGTCTGCTGTAGCTGTGATTTACGACTCAGGCGTGGATAATTGTACCTGCCGCTGTAACCTGTCAGCGCTCGGCTGCATC
>NZ_JBDZYF010000051.1:0-1703 GCF_040329495.1 Ruegeria sp. SCP10 | reverse complement strand
GCTAAAGGACTGGCGGCGCGTGGCAACCAGATACGACAGATGCCCAAAGGTCTTCCTGTCGGCAATCGCTCTCGCCGCAACCGTCATCTACTGGTTATGAATCCTGAGCCTAGGCTCAAAGACTGGAGGCGCGTAGCGACACGTTATGATCGCTGTCCCAAAGTCTTCCTCTCCGCAATCGCTCTCGCAGCAACTGTCATCTATTGGTTATGAATCCTGACCCTAAAGACTGGTTAGCGGCACGATGCTTCCACAAACTGCATTATTTACGATTTTCTGCCATTTTTTATTAAAAAAGTTAATTTCTAATTTCCAAGTCCTTCAATTATCTTTTTTTTAGTTGATCTGAGGCTAAAATTGGTTGAACTGGGGCAAAAGAATGGACGAGAACATTGCGTTTTACGAACATATTGTAGACTATTATGATGTAATTCACGGTTCGCGAAATGAAGAAATTCAATTCTATGCGCAAATGATTAATCCAGGAGACACGGTTTTAGAAGCGCCTGTTGGGACTGGAATGCTGTCATTAAAATTGTCTCAACTTTGTAAGAGCGCTACAGGAATGGGTCTTAGTATTACAGGAATTGATCTCTCGGACTCGATGCTAGAGGTTGCTCGCGATCGACTGCCTGATGCTAGCCTCTTAAAAGCGGATATGCGATCTTTTGACTTAAGTGAAAAGTTTGACATTATTATCTGTCCACTTAATTCAATACTGCATCTTCGCTGCGATGAAGAAGTAGTATCGACCTTAAATTGTTTCAAGCATCATTGCAAACCCACCGGCCGTATTGTAATTGATTCTTTTCAATCTGATCTCGAATTAATACCAAAGGCCTATAAAGGCTCAATTGATGGGCTGATTGATCCAAAGACCAATCGAGAGCTCATTTTGGTTGAGAGTTCTACATACAGAAGAAAAACTGCCCACCTAAAGGTGGAATGGCAGTTATATGAGAAAAAGACCAAAAATTTATTGGCAGGTTCGAAATATTCGCAACGACTCATGAATTCATGTGATTTTGCTAATTTAATCCATGATTCTGAATTGGCTATATTAGAGAAATTTGGAAGCTATGAAAGAGAGCCTTATTCTCGTGCGCAACCACGTCAGATAATTGTCGCCGGTCCAGAACGGTAACGACGCTATGCAGCCTTCTTAATGCAAGATCCAGTTTGACTGAAAATTTGTAGATTATCTTCGTCAATCGCAATGGCTTACGCTGGCTAGATGCCCCCAAGGAATACGGGCCGCGCTAGACAGTCTACAGCTGGTGGAAGCGATGGTGCGAGAAAGGTGTCTTCGCTCGCATATTGGCCGACCTGGTTACCGAACACGACGAAGAGAATACTGTGATGACCCCCTCTCGGGACATTGCTCCGCAATGCCCTGCCGGGCAGCGGACGCCACAGATCTAAAAGTCCATCGCACGGCATCCAGTTTGGGCGTCAAAAAAGGGCGGCGTGGCCGCCTGATTGGCAGAACCAAGGGCGGCATGAACACGAAGCTGCACGCTATCTGCGACAGCAAGGGGCGCCCACTCAACTCGTTTGTGGCGGCTGGGCAGGTCAGATGGAATGGTTGCCGCCCTCCCCAGACGGCATCGCAATGTGCCAGGGTCGTGGTGCTTGCAGCCACAATATGGAGAGGACAGTGACATGAAAGATATGATGATTGGGGTCGATCTGGCAAAGTCAGT
>NZ_JBDZYF010000050.1:0-1730 GCF_040329495.1 Ruegeria sp. SCP10 | reverse complement strand
GCAGGCTAAAGGACTGGCGGCGCGTGGCAACCAGATACGACAGATGCCCAAAGGTCTTCCTGTCGGCAATCGCTCTCGCCGCAACCGTCATCTACTGGTTATGAATCCTGACCCTTAGGCTATTCAACAGATATTTCTTGTTCCCTTCATGACTTGTACTATCCGATTTGCCTCATCAGTGTCTGTTGGAAGAGTGGATAAAAAGTCCGCAGCGATGTGAGCATATTGGAAAGCTTTTGCTTGCAAAAATATGTTCAAATCAACCTGCTCCGTCTTTTCTAAGAAAGGCAAATTAGTAGAATCCTTTGGAACAACGAGGTCAAAGCGAGAGCCATCTACATAAACCGGATCTGATTGTTTGAGCAAAGCGCGAGGGTCTCTAAACTCCAAGGTTGAAACTCGCTTACCTCTAACAGAAAAATCAGAGCGGTGTTCTTCGATCGTTCTTCTTGGTTTGTATTCGTGGTCGCCCCCATCCAAGTATCTTGTGATGAAGTCTGACCTCTGAGCTCCTTTAAGCATTCCTACGGAAATCTGCGGCTCACCATTGCTTGCGCTCATTTCAGTTTTTTCAATCTTGCTTTTCTCGTAGTTCATCTTCTCCTTCAAAATATGAATCGCGTCTACATGACAACTATGCCAATCGGCCTGTCGGGGCCACGGTAATGCAATTACAGAGATATTATATCTTTTAGACAATTCTTCAGCAATAGCTTCAACTTTGAGGTTAGGGTTCCCCATTGAATCAAATATTTCAAGCTTTAGCGAACCGTCAGACTGAGAAGAAATGGAAATTGGTGTAGAGTGCAACTCGTTATGAACAATAATCCCTATTTCTCCCTCTTTTTGGGCTATGTCAGCGACCTTTGCACAAACCGAGGGAGAATTACGTATATCAAGGTTGTTACCATCCAGAAAGAAAATATTGGCTCCATATTTTTCTTGATAACGGTCGGCAACGATCTCTTTTGCCAAGTGTGACAACTTTAGGTAAACTGTTTCAGAATTATTTGATTGCTGTAAGCGGAATGGTGAGGAATGCTCTATTTCCCTCCGAAGTTTTGCTACTCCGAATTCCGTACCGACAACGCGATCACTCGAAAAATCGTTCGAAGAGCTTACCGCTGTAAAAATATCATCGGCTTTGTATGGACCGGGTATTTTCTCAGATATCTTTTCCAAGGCTTGAAACAGCCCGTTTGTAGTAATATCCGCGATTATTTCGCTAGTCTTTGGTGGGTTGAGGAACTGCGAAGCATCAAAGTATAGTGACTGCGTTTCGCTGTTGTTTGAATTTCTTTCCGCCTCGGTGCCAATCGTTGAGATCCCTTCTAGATTTTGGTCAGGATTGCTCTGTTCAACTGACGATCGCGGGCGACTAGACGTTTGTGAGTTATGCTGTGAGAGGGTGGGGGTACTCTGTTGATATGATCGAAAAGGGTTTAACTTGGAGATCGCATTACGAAAAGCGTCAGAGACTTTTGATGCGCAACCATTATGCCTTCTATGAGCTCTTTTGCTACCCGCTGTTTGTGATTCAAGTTTTCCTCCTCTCAACGATTCAGTATATTCAGAGTTACTTTGAGTACCTGAAGCGCGAAAACAACTCGGAGTACAGTTAACTTTCACCATTTTTTGCTATTCCTTCGCTATGCTTCAATTTACCACGTTGATTGCTTATGAGGTGTTTTGTTCTTTTGATAGCTTTTTCACGATCTTATTGATCGTTG
>NZ_JBDZYF010000049.1:0-1906 GCF_040329495.1 Ruegeria sp. SCP10 | reverse complement strand
GGAAGATGAGCAGCGTTTCAGCTGAGAATAAATACAGGTCGCCTGCCGTTCTACATGCCAATAGATCATGACACCGCACCCGCCATACCGGGTATGCCATTCGGTCATCAGATTGCGATAACGATCGGCCCCTTCTATCCAGATTTCCTTTGCCCGAAACCGTTCTCGTAGTTGGGTCAGGATACAGAGCTCATAGGAAATGACATTCAACCGACCCCGATGATCCATAACGGTGTCACGCCATTTGCGCGGGATTGACCCTTCCGGTGCCAATGATGCCGAAGCGACGCGTCGCCCTTCCTCGTTCAGGCGGTAGATCAAAGACAGAGCATCAAGGATGGAGCGCCAGCTTTCATTGTTCGAACGGAACTTCAGGACAGATAACGGAGAAGGCAACACTCATCGGTAATAGCTGGCCCAGGAACCTCGCGTCACCATCTGAATCCGTGCATCCAGCGTGCCTTTGGCACGGTGCTCATCGATAATCACTTTCAGTTTCGCAGCGCCCGCAACAGGAAAGATCACATCCGAGACCCTGCCATTCGGGGTCATTATCGCAGCTGTGGCGATATCGACCAGCAATCGCTCCTTACCGTTTACCTTTTCGATGTCGGCGGCGATTGTACCGATTACCTCGCGCCGAGATTTCGTGCCGATCCGGTGAACCACATCAATCAACAGGTCCACCAGCCCGTCAATCAGTTGCGATTTGCGAGACATTATTTATAGGGCCAGCAGCCCGATCCAGTTCTCCAGGGCATGACGGCGCATTTCATAGGCCGTTTCGCCTTCGACACGACGCGCAAAGTGCCTGAGCCAGGATGGGTCGGCGTCATCCGTTATACCAAATGGAAGATCAAGGCACTGTATAAGGGCCAGCCGGTCTGCAGCTCCCAAAACGTTGTCCAGGGTCGCGGCCCCGACAACGTCTTTCAGCCGCAGAAAACCATGCGCTCCTCGCGGATCGGCAAGACATTCTTCCAATGCCGCTCTGGCTTCCTTCAATACCTTGCCCGAGACCTCTGCCAAAAACCTCTCCTGGAATGCACGCAGGGCAGAACGGGCCGCGTTCCATGATCTTCCGCGAGGGCACGGATATCGCTTCCACCAACGCCCAGCTGAAACCAAAGCCAATGAGAGAGTCGATGGCTGGGCCTGATCTGGCACATTCCTCAACAAGCACAGAATGGAGTTCTGCGCGATCCCTCGCATTCGTCCGGCGGAACCCCAGGTGACGTAAGATATCAAGGCGGTGACGGCGGGCAGCGTCAGAATGCAGATCGTATAGATGGACATGGGTGCCCAACTGTTCCTCGATATACTGGATGCGGTTGTCGGCGATGTCTTCGAGCGTCCCTGGAAAATATCCGTAGGTGCGGAAATGGACCAACTGAAGTGCCAACCCCGCGCGCATTGCGCGACGATATCCCTGAACGAAAATCAGCTCGCCAAACGACAAGCTCCACACCCGCTGTTCTTCACTGTTCATCCGAATACCCCTTTCCCAAAAAAGGCGAACCTCCAGAGGAATCAGAAATCCGTCAAACACTATCTTGTTCTTCTATTGTTCCTCATAACTCCTAACCGTGCACGCTCGGGGCGGTTGCGCCGCTTGTAGCGTCGCTTGTCGTACTTCACCGGATTCTTTCGCTGCCTTCGTCCGGGCGTGTACGCGCGTATCCCTTTGTCTTTCAACGCTTCGCGGAACCAGTCGGGTCATAGCCTCGATCTCCCAGCAGTCATTCCACATCCGGCAGGCTGCTGAGCAACGCCCCTGCGCCGATGTAATCGCTGACCTCCCCAGACGGCATCGCAATGTGCCAGGGTCGTGGTGCTTGCAGCCACAATATGGAGAGGACAGTGACATGAAAGATATGATGATTGGGGTCGATCTGGCAAAGTCAGT
>NZ_JBDZYF010000048.1:0-2023 GCF_040329495.1 Ruegeria sp. SCP10 | reverse complement strand
CTTCGGTTCTGGCGATCCAGAAAATCCCATCAAGAACAAGACGGTGATCATGGGGTTTGCGCCCGTTTGGAGCGCGTACGTCGAGGATGAAACGCTCAAAAAACGCCCTAGTATGCAGCAAGAGGAAGGAGACTAATCGAGCAAGGAACGATCCTGTCGGTTGTTGGCGTAATCGACAGGACCAGTAACACCTCAAAGCCCGGGGCATTCCTCACACATCAAGAGAAGACTGGAACGATGAAGCACACAGCAAACCCCGATGCTGCTCCCAAAAAGGACAGCAAATGCGCCATGGTCAATGATTCGACTTCGGAAAGCAATAGCGACTTCTGAACAGTTTCCAGGGGTCAGATAGGCGCCCGATCTGCACGCCTGAGCCACACCCCACAATTGGTATTATGTAACTATTACTGACCTATTAGTGAGAGACGGAAAGGTGATCGAAAGCAAGATTGAAAGGCGCTCAGTGCCTGCCGCTCAGAGCTTCGATCAAGCCCGCACGGACATTATCACTGTTGATTGTCACTGAGAACTGACCCATGTGCACAAACTTCCCCGACGGTTTTGGTTGGGGGGGAATTGGAGTGATCGACATGGGATTTTTGAGTGTCACCAGACGCTGGGCATTGCGAGACAAAGTGCCGATACGCGAGATCGCCCGTTGGACGGGTTTGTCTCGGAATACTATCAAGAAGTATCTACGCGAAGGCGCGTAGGAGCCGAAGTTCAAGACGCCCAAGCGTCCAAGCAAATTGGACCCATATGCGGATCGGTTGTCCGCTTGGCTTCTGATCCACACCAGCAAGTCGCGCAAAGAGCGGCGCACGGTCAAACAAATGCACGCGGATCTGGTGAAGCTGTGATATGATGGCTCCTATGAACGCATCGCGGCTTTTGCCCGGGCCTGGCGCCAAGATCAACACCGTGCTGAACAGACAACGGGACGCGGCACCTATGTGCCTTTGGTCTTCCAACCCGGTGAAGCGTTCCATTTCGATTGGAGCGAGGACTGGGCCAACATAGGTGGTGAGCGGGTCAAACTTCAGGTCGCGCATATCAAACTGTCACACAGCCGCGCGTTCCTGGTACGCACTTACCCGCTGCAAACGCATGAGATGCTGTTCGACGCTCATTGGCATGCGTTCAGAGTCTTTGGCGGCGTCCCCGGGCGTGGTATCTATGACAATATGAAGACGGCGGTAGACCGCAGTGGCGAAGGCAAACAACGCGATGTCAATGCACGCTTCGAAGCTATGGCCAGCCACTATGTCTATGAACCTGAGTTCTGCAATCCGGCAACGGGCTGGGAGTAGGGCCAGGTCGGGAAGAACGTACAAGATGCGCGTAACCGCATGTGGCAGATCATGCCCGTTTTTGCCGATCTTGCAGAGCTGAACCAGTGGCTTGAAGATCGTTGCATCACTCTTTGGGCGGAGACTCCACACAAAGCCTCACCGGGGTCCATCACTGACGTTTGGGAGACCGAGAAGCCCATGCTGATAGCGCTCTCCAGCATTCGACGGCTTCATTGAGCTCAGCAAGCGTGTGTCCCCGACATGTTTGGTTACCTTCGAACGCAATCGCTACAGCGTGCCCGCCAGCTTTGCAAACCGCCGTATCAGCTTGCATGTCTATCCCGAAAGGCTGGTTGTCGTCGCTGAGGGTCAAACGGTTTGCGAACATGCGCGGATCATCGAGCGGTCTCATCGCAAGCCCGGCAAGGTCATCTATGACCGGCCTCACTATCTCGCTGTTATCCAACGCAAACCGGGTGCGCTTCGGAATGGTGCTCCGTTCGCGGAGACGCCAAACGCCTTCCGTCAATTGCAGGTTCATATGCTGCGCAAAGAGGGCGGAGACCGAGAGATGGCCGATGTCCTTTCATTGGTTCTGCAGCACAATGAGGAAGACGGGGGTCTGTTCCGGCTGGGGGCAGAATGACACCTTAAGGCCGTTTAGCTAGGGCTGCGCTGTTTCCTTGATCAATCTGTAAGCTGTTGATCTTGCGATGCCGAGTTGTTTT
>NZ_JBDZYF010000047.1:0-2071 GCF_040329495.1 Ruegeria sp. SCP10 | reverse complement strand
AGCAACGTGAAATATTCGTGCGAAACACCCAACGCTACAATCAAATCGAAGCCGACGGACGGCGGAACACCGCGGCGGCCTTGGCTGAAGAGTTCAAAGTAAGTACATCAACGATCAATAAGATCGTGAAAAAACTATTAAAAGAACAAAACACCTCATAAGCAATCAACGTGGTAAATTGAAGCATAGAGTTAGGACCCATTGATTTCTTTTGTTGGCGCAGTCTCGCCACTATTGGCTAGACGAACGCAACCTTGCTTGCTCTTTGTTTGCTTTTCTGGTTTTTCTGGTTTGAAAAGAAACTAAGGAGAACTAAATGTCTATCGACATTAGCGGACTAAATGCCCCCGAACTTAGAGAACTAGCAGCCAAGATCGATAAGCGCGTTGTAGAAGTTGAAAAAGAGACACTGCAAAAGGCTCGAAACGAAATGCGCGCGATTGCAACAAAGCTGGGTGTGGACTTTGAGGATGTCATTAGGCTTCATTCCCGTACAGGCAAAAAATCAGCGGCCAAATACGCCAACCCTGATAACCCGGCACAAACTTGGACCGGACGCGGGCGGAAACCTGCATGGGTAATTGCAGCTCTGGAAGCCGGGAAATCCATCGACGACTTAACGATCTAGAAAGTGTATTTCTCTGGCCTGATGTAGGGTTCGAGATTTTCTGAGTGTAATACCTATTAAGGCAAGCTTTGGAGTTTGGGGTTCCCTCTGTTTCGTGGACGGTTACGGGCTTGGGGATTCCAGCCTTTCAGCGGCGACCCTTTCGTCGTTGATAGTTGACTTATACCCCAGAATGGCGGCGAGAGGGGTTGTACCAGCCTTCGATGAACTCGAAGCAGGTAACCCGCGCCTCGGCTTTGGTGCGGAACTTTCGGCTTTCGAGCAGCTCGCATTCGAGGGTGGCGAAGAAGCTCTCGCACATGGCGTTGACATAACAATCGCCGACCGATCCAATTGATGGTCTGACGCCCATTTCCTTGCAGCGTAGACCGAAGGCGACGGAGGTGTATTGCGATCCCCAATCGGAATGATGAATCACATCCGTCGGTTCGCGTTGTGCAACGGCCATGTTCATCGCATCAAGCACCAGTTGTGTTCTCTGCCGGTTGCCCATGGCCCAGCCAATGACGCGGTGGCTGAAGGCATCCAACACGACTGCAAGATACAGAAAGCCGGCCCAGGTCGACACATAAATGAGCACCTGTTCCCATCTCTGCGCCATGCTTGCCGCATAATCGTTGCCGCCCACATTCGAGCCTCGACAGTCTGTAAGCGGTGCGCCGACCCCACACTTATGGCCTAACGCCTGATCTGCGATTCAGAGGCTCTTTTGTTTCAAGGGAGTTTCTCGATGGGAGCTACAAGCGAGTTTCTGGCAATGGTGCCTCGCCGTGCTGACGGCAAGCGAAATTGGCCGCCAGAGTTGTAGGCACGGATCGTTGCGGAGACGCTGATTGAGGGCGAGACGGTCAAGGCTGTGGCGCAGCGATACGAGTTGATCCCCAGCACGGTGTCTGATTGGCGTCGGTTGGCACGGCAGGGCAAGCTGGTTTTGCCCAATTTGGGTGGCATGGATTTTGTGCTTGTTGAGATCGAGGCACCTGCATCGTTAGCCGATTGGAGAAGACGTAAGCGAGCGCTTGGATATCATCCCGGCCCAATTCCGCGTGATCGTCACGCGCCGTCCAAAATATGCCTGCCGGTCGTGCGAAGGCGGAATTGCTCAGGCCCCGGCACCCGCTCGCATCATCGCAGGCGGTCTGCCGACCGAGGCCACTTTGGCACATGTCCTGGTCTCTAAATTTGCAGATCACTTGCCACTCTATCGGCAAGCCCAGATTTACAGCCATCAGGGGATCGATCTGGATCGCTCGACCCTGTGCCGCTTGTTCGCCATTCTCTGTCCTCCGTTTCCTAAACATAACGGTGGACCAATTCAGATGCGGCACTCCACGCTGTCTTTGGTTTTTCCATGTGAAGTTTCCTCTGGTTGAACACAGAATGAGGTTAAGTTTTTTTGAGTTAGGTCAGCGCTGTCTCAAAGGAGCGGCAACCAAAAGCGAC
>NZ_JBDZYF010000046.1:0-2084 GCF_040329495.1 Ruegeria sp. SCP10 | reverse complement strand
GGGGTCTGTTCCGGCTGGGGGCAGAATGACACCTTAAGGCCGTTTAGCTAGGGCTGCGCTGTTTCCTTGATCAATCTGTAAGCTGTTGATCTTGCGATGCCGAGTTGTTTTGCGGCTTGTCCGGCGGTCATTCCGGCTTGGACGAGATTTTGCAATGCCAGGACGGTTTTAGCTTCGAGGGGTGGTCGCCCTGGTTTTCGGCTCTGCGCTCTAGCGGCTTGGATGCCGTCTTTTGTGCGTTCTGAGATGAGGCGGCGCTCAAAATGGGCGATGGCTCCGAAGACGTGGAAGATCAGTTCCCCGGCGGCGGATGTGGTATCGATCCGCTCTTCGAGGCTGATCAGTCCGATATCTTGTTCTTTCAGGTTTTCGACGGTTTCTAATAGTTCTTTGAGTGAGCGTCCGAGCCTGTCCAACCGGATGATAGCTAAGCTGTCACCAGGACGGGCATGGTCCATCAGGGCCGACAAGCCCGGACGGTCGAACTGCTTGCCTGAAACCACATCTTCGAACACGCGAATGGCCCCGGCATCTTTGAGACGGGTGACCTGGCCAGTCAGGTCTTGACCAGCGGTCGAGACTCTCGCGTAGCCGAGGATATCTCCCGCCCTAGCCATTCATCTCAATTTTCAGATGCGGGTTTGGTTCCTTATCGACGAACTCAGCTTTTACAGCAGCCAAGGCCTTTTGCTGCCCAGGGAAGCTCAGCATGGTGTCCGCCTTCTCAAAGCTGACCCACTCATAGGCGTCATGTTCGTCGTTCAGCGTGACGGTGGTATCTGTGGGCACCGTGCTGACGAATACGGGCACCAAAGTGATGCATTCTTTGTCTGCCTCGTAGAATTGCTCAAGGATGTCGGCAGACCAGATTTCCGACAGCTCGATGCCTGTTTCTTCGCGAACCTCGCGTATCGCGGTTTGCCAAGCTTTTTCTCCGGCCTCGATGCCGCCCGCGATCTGACACCACAGACCCGCCAAGTATCCTGTACGGCGGAGAAGCAGCACCTTGGCATCACCGTCATCGGGTTTGAGAATGAAGATCGAAACGCTGAAGCTTTTGACTGGGAGCATAGATATGTCTTTTAACTGTTCGTTTTTGAGGCAGGGTCCCGGGCAATCCGAGCGACAGGGATTCTGCCGATCAAAACTGTCTCATTATTCGTCTTTATATTATGCACTGTCTCAAAATGATCAACACTATTTTGAGGACACCTTCATGCCAAGACGATCCGTACTAACCGAGCGCCAGCGTTTGGCGCTTTTCGATTTGCCCACCGACGACGCGTCGATGCTGCACCACTACACCCTCGCTGATGATGACCTTGAGCATATCAACGACCGAAGGCGATCAGAAAACAGGATCGGTTTTGCCTTGCAACTCTGTGCGTTGCGATATCCCGGACGCCTTCTCTCGTCTGACGAGGTGATCCCGGAAAAGGTGCTGCGCTTCATCGCGGCCCAGCTTGGCCTGACCGGTGACGATATCTTGCCCTATGCCGCGCGGCGTCAGACCCGTCAGCAACATTTGCACGCCATTCGCCAGATCTACGGCTTCAGGATGTTCTCGGGCCATGGCGCACGGTGTCTCAAGGCTTGGCTTGAGACAGAGGCCGAAACGGCCCGGTCTAACGACGATCTGGCGCGCAGGTTTGTCGAAGAATGCCGCCGGACGCAGACGATCCTGCCAGGTGTCACGGTCATCGAGCGTTTGTGCGCAGACGCGCTTGTCGCGGCGGAACGCAGAATAGAAACCCGGATTGCCAACAGACTGGCTGAGCAAACGAAAGAAAGGTTGGATGCACTGCTGACTGAGATTGTTGATGGCAAGGTCAGCCGGTTCGTCTGGTTGCGCCAATTCGAGGTGGGCAGCAACTCGGCAGTTGCATCCCGACTGTTGGATCGGCTTGAATTCCTTCAAGGATTGGGCGTTTCGCCAGATATCCTGGACGGCATCCCACCACACCGGGTCACGCGCCTGCGCCGCCAAGGTGAAAGGTACTTTGCAGATGGCCTGCGCGACATTACGAGCGACCGGCGTTTGGCGATCCTCGCGGTATGCGCTATCGAGTGGGCCGCCGCTATCA
>NZ_JBDZYF010000045.1:0-2260 GCF_040329495.1 Ruegeria sp. SCP10 | reverse complement strand
ATGTTCGGCAGGCTAAAGGACTGGCGGCGCGTGGCAACCAGATACGACAGATGCCCAAAGGTCTTCCTGTCGGCAATCGCTCTCGCCGCAACCGTCATCTACTGGTTATGAATCCTGAGCCTTAGGCTCAGGCCTTCGGTAACGGGGACCTCCCAGTCAAGCTGTTTTGCGCAGCATGTTTGATCCGCCAGGGCGGTTTAACTGTGTCAATTTGTGGCCGCTCTGTGCTCTGTCGCGGCCTTCGATTGAGATCCTTCGGGTACATGCTACGGTTCGCGGTCAGCGCGATCGCTGCCAACATGATGCTGGTTCGATGTAATTCCGATTATCCATCTCATAGGCGTGCTTGACAGAAGTCAGCGACGGTCCAGACTTCGGCATCATCGGACCACGTCCCTGCGGGACCTCAAAGGCCTGCTGTCAGGTAGGCAACAGATGGATTAACAGGCGGTGTTCGGTGCTACATCGAGCTGGAATACGGTGTCATCGACCCACATTCGATGGAGAATGACTGCGATGCGACGCGGGAGGGCGACCATTGCTATTTTCCGGCCTCGGCGCTAGGCGAGCTGGGCTCCCCATGTTCGAAACCATATCGACCGGCCGCAGTTCATCATGACAGTTGCAGCCTGACACAAAGCTCGCCTCAGATTGACATCCCCAGCCTTGGTTATGCCGCCCGACACATCACGCTCACGGGATTGGTTTCGAGGAGGCGTTAGGCCAACCCAAGGACCAACCCTCTTTGAAGACCGAAAGCGAGCCGGATCATCGACAGCTGCGCGGAAAGTCAGTGCGACAACTGCACCGACCCCTGACATTGACGTCAAACGGTGGCAAACTGGATCATTCTGGGCAAGCTGGCGTACCTGTTTCTCAAGGGCGACCAACTCATGCCGCAGCGTTGCTCTGGCACGTAGCATTGGTTCTGATGCGGCCTCCAGCATGAGGTTGCCTTCTGCCAATTCGGCGGATGCAGGCCTGCGCTTATCGTACTGTACCGCTTTCTTCCGCCGCTTTCGGCCTGGGATGCACGCGCGTATCCCTTTGTCTTTCAACGCTTCGCGGAACCAGTTGGCGTCATAGCCTCGACTTCCCAGCAGCCATTCCACATCCGGCAGGCTGCTCAACAATGCCCGTGCTCCAATGTAATCGTTTCTGTGGTTGCCGCTCCAGGTGCAAGGAGTTTTTGACTCTGAAGGTGCGTGATTGAGTGCGTACTTCTGTAAGGCCTCTTTCTTCGGCGCTTCCAGAAACCGCAGGCCGATATGGTGATCAGCGGGTCGGGTCCAAATCTAACCTTCGAGCTTTGTGCTCGCAGCGGTTAACTGGTTTTCCTGACCCAGATCTGTTTGATCATTTCGCCCATTCATGTCGTCGTCTTCTCACACTTCCATGGCCCCGATCCTTGCAGTCTTACATGAGCATCATGCCGAGCCCGCAAGTTCCGGGTTCTTGTAGTCCTCGTGTTTTGTAAGCATTGCCCAAATCTGTCGGGCCATTTTGTTAGCCAGCGCAATCGCGACCAGCATCTTGGGTTTGCGCCCCGACATACGTGACAGCCAGCTACCCTCAGCAACCGAGCGTGCGCCAAGCCAGTTAAGGCGCGACATTGCGCCAATGATCAGAAGGCGCCGGATATCTGCCTGGGCGGCTTTGGTCATGCGTCCCAAGCGCTCCTTACCTCCGAAGGAGTGCTGTTTGGGCACAAGACCTAGCCAGGCTGCAAAGTCACGCCCGGTTTTGAACTAGGACATGTCGGGTCCGAATGCCTCTACCGCGATGGCTGTGATCGGACCGACACCCGGCATGGTCTGGAGCCGACGAGCTCTGTCCGACTGGAACGCCAGAGCTGAAAGCTTCTTGTTCCTTTCAACGATACGAGCTGTTTTCTCTGCAACTTACGCTAGCAGTTCCTTACATTCCCCTCGGATCAGCGTTGGCAGGTTCGTAGTTTCATCCTCCAAAATCGCTGCCATGCGACCCAGAGAGCGTATCCCCACAGGGAAGATGTAGACATGTTCATACAGAAGCGCTCGTAAGGCGTTAACATCTTCAGTCCTCTGATGGACCAATCGCTCCCGGCCGCGGAACAGTGCCGCACGGGATTGCTGCTCAACTGTCTTGATGGCTACAAAGCGCATTTCCGGCTGCCGGGCGGCGATCACGATCGCCTCGGCATCAGCGGCGTCATTCTTCTGACGCTTCACAAAAGGGCGCAAGTATTGTGGAGCGATCAGTTTGACCTCATGGCCAAGAG
>NZ_JBDZYF010000044.1:0-2415 GCF_040329495.1 Ruegeria sp. SCP10 | reverse complement strand
GAAGGACTGGCGGCACATCGCAACCCGATACGACAGATGCCCCAAGGTCTTCCTGTCGGCCATCGCACTCGCAGCACTCGTCACTTAATGGCTATGAGGCAGGAACCTAGGCCAGAACGCCGTCACTGTGTACTTAACCTCAAATACTATTGAAAATACCCGGCCTTGCCGAATTAAGGGGGCGACAGGCAAGGCCGGGTGACCGCAAGATGGAAGCCAAAATTACCTCGCTTTTCTGCGGCGTAACCCTTCATTTTTGCAGATGCTGTCAGCCTCGGGAATTGACATCCCTTTCGGGGCAAGCACTGCCTGATCCCAAACGACTAAGTCAGGTGTATATAGCTGACAGGTCACGATACCCTTTGGGGTTTCGATCTCAACCGGAGTTGTTTCGTAGTAGTTTGGGTCATTGCATCCGCAAATACTCAGGATTGATGTAAGAGCAATTGCTACTCGGTTTACGTGGATTTTGGTTCTCCTTCTTTCAAAAGGTTGCGGAAGTGAGTGATGCCGGCTTAAACTGCACGGTCGAGGTTAATGAGGTTGCTTTCATGGGCTTTCAAAACCATACGCGCGGTGGACCCGTAGTTTGAGGTTTCCTCAAACGCGTCGAGTTCTGGGAATAGGTTCAGGATTTCTTCACGCATTTCGCTGTCTTGCGCCAAAACCTCGGAGCCTGGAAAGAAGCTCTCGGTCCAAAGATCGTTTGACAAGACAAGTTCATGAGCGTCGAACAAGATATGGAAATACTCAACCGTACCTCCGGGTTGCCGCGTGATGCCAGGCTGGCCAACAAGGTGTTTTGCGGCAACCAGTACCTCGCTTTCACCAAACAATGCTCCCATGTCTGCACTGTTTTTTAGAACGCGGTGATTAGGCGATAGCCACAGGTACTGATCATTCGACCCAAGCACGCCAGGGGCGATGCGGATTGGGGCCAGTTTCCCTAGCGCAGAAACTCTTTTGGACCCGATCCACCGGATTTCCTGTAGACCATTGTCCCGAGTGATAACCCTGTCGCCGACCTTCAGGCGCTCGACCGTGGTCAACCCTTTGGCAGTCGCGATCTCGGTGCCGGATACGAAACAGGGCACGCCTGTTTGTTCGAACAACGAAGACCCAGTGATGCCAGACAAAGCGGCAAGCCCGGTGATCTGTCCGCCTCCCATCGACGTATTGTCGGTGTAGTCTCCAGAGGATTGGTTCAGAATCCCATCATCAGCCAGATCTTGTTCAAACTCGGCTTGGTCTGTGTAGTAACTGGACAGATCGATAAAATCGTTGTTCGAATTGTCACCATCATCGGCATCAGTGGAACCCGTACCAAAATCGGTGATATCCAATGCCTCACCAGCAGTATGTATGAAGATGTCATCCCCATCGCCGCCTGTGGATTGATTGTCTCCGATACCACCGACCAGTGTATCATTGCCCAACCCGCCGGTCAGGGTGTCATTACCATCTTGGCCGAAAAGCTGATCGTTCCCGTCGCCGCCGTCCAGATCGTCGTTGCCTTCGCCGCCAATGAGCTGATCAGCCCCAGCACCCCCTGTCAGCGTGTCATTGCCGTCCTGGCCAAACATGAGGTCATTGCCGTCACCACCATCCAGAATGTCGTTGCCAGTACCACCCTGAAGTTCATCATTGCCAGCACCGCCAAGCAGAGTGTCCTCACCTGCATCGCCAAACAGCCGGTCGTCACCATCACCGCCATTCAGGTCGTCGGCATCGTCTCCTCCGACCAGAACATCAGCGCCAAGCCCACCAGTCAGCGTATCGTTGCCTGCTTCACCAAACAGCAAGTCGTTTCCATCACCGCCGTCCAGATCATCGTTGCCATCTCCTCCGACCAACTCATCGTTGCCGATGCCACCACTGAGCGTATCTGTGCCAGTGCCGCCAAACAGCCTGTCATCGCCATCTTCACCGAACAGCGCATCGTCACCGTCTTCACCAACAAGATCGTCATTGCCGGATCCGCCAAAGATCTGATCGTTGTCGGCACCGCCATAGACTTCATCGTCGCCTAAGCCGGCTGAGATGATGTCATCGCCACCGTTGCCGAAAATCAGATCATCCAGACCATCTGGCCCGTCGATGATATCGCCACCGCCATCTGTCAGCTGGCCCGCATCATCATAAAGCGGCCCCATTGTTTCGCCGTAGTCTTCGCCATCCACGGCGCCATCTGGATTGGCGCGGACAAGACTGCCGATATCGACGCCGGTATTGTCCGGCGTTAAATCGTTGGGGGAAACAGGGTTCCCATTTCCGTCCAAAATGGTCAGCGAATTGTTCGCATCCCTGAGCCTCCCCAACTGAGCTGTTCCACCGCTATGTTTAGGAAACGGAGGACCACGAATGGCAAACAAGCGACCGAAGCCCGAAGAGATTGTCTCGAAGTTACGGCAGGTT
>NZ_JBDZYF010000043.1:0-2622 GCF_040329495.1 Ruegeria sp. SCP10 | reverse complement strand
CAGACGCGCCATTTGCGCCTCCGTCAGCCAGAAAAGATCAGACATGTTCACCGCTCGTTTTTGAGCCGTGAATCATGATGCTAAAGGGAAATCAATGGGTACAGAGCCTAGCACATAGGTTTCTTTGGCTGCATTGCGTTCCAAACTTTGAACGGAGTAGCAGGCATCTCAAGATGGCAGACTCCAAACTCACTGAGTGCATTAACAACTGCATTGATCAAAGCTGCAGGAGCTACAACGGTACCCGATTCACCTAAGCCTTTGCAACCCAGTGCATTCGATTTGCAAGGGTAACTTTGAACAAACGATGTCTCTGGACGCACTACTTCGCCAGCTCTTGGCAAATGATAGTCGAGAAACGAACCGTTTGTTATTTGGCCGCAATCATTGTATCTAATTTCTTCATAAAGCGCTTGGCTTAGACCTTGCGTCACTGAACCATGCACTTGACCAAGAGCAGAAGAAGCGTCTAGTATAACACCAAAATCATCTACACTAGTATAACGTAAGATTTCGATGTTGCCAGTATCTTTATCGATGCTAATCTCACAAACATGGCAACCGTTAGGATACGCAATAGGATTCTTTACTTCGATAGTTGCTGTCTGATCGAGTAATTGCCTATATATTGGATTCTGTGGATTGCAATTACGCAAATCAAATGCAGCGGATTCCAGAAGGTCACTAACTCTGAATTCTAAACCTGATCCGATATCAACCAATTTACCGGGGCTGACCCGAATATTTAGCTGATTCAGTCGGTACTTCAACGCGGCGAAAGCAGCCAATGAAGTTAGAAAACGATTGCAAACCTTTGGGATAATGGTAGTTCCAATTTGCATAGATCGGGAAGCGCCTGTACCGAAACCAAACGGCAATAGATTTGTATCACCCTGCTTGAGTTGAACACAGTTATTATCAACTCCGAGTTCCTTTGCAGTGATATTTTCAAATATCTCGCTGTGTCTTTGGCCACTGTCTTGTGTCCCTACAAACAAGGAAAGAGTTGCGTTCTCCTCAAGTCTAAGCCTGGCGAATTCTCCAGTGCTTGAACCGGAGTTATAAACATAGTAAGCTAAACCTATTCCACTTATTACGCCACTGCGAGCCCTTCGCTTACGGCGCTCTCCGAATTCTGTCCAATCAGATTTTGTTAAAGCGAGATCTAATATCTCCTCGAAGTTTCCTGAATCGTAAGTGATACCTGTTGGAGTTTCGTATGGTATTTCGGATGAACAAATGAAGTTTCTCTTTCTGATCTCGACGGGGGATATCCCTAGTTGTTTTGCAGCCATATCAATAATTCTTTCGAGAAAAAATGAGACTTCAGCTCTACCGGTCCCACGATAAGAATCAATCGGAACGGTATTTGTATACACACAACTAACATCATAGTGAATATTCTTTATTCTATAAGCGCCGCAGAGCATTGGCGCGCTTCCCATGGTTGGTGTGAAGAGTGCGTAATTAGCCAAGTATGCGCCGACATTTGCATGGTTCTTTATGTTGAGAGCTATGAACTGCCCATTCTCGTCAAGTGCAAGTTGGCCAATTGTTAGCTGATCTCGGCTGTGTGAATCGCTCAAAAAACTTTCACTGCGGTCACAGTCCCAGAAGACAGTACAGCCGAGCTTGCGCGCAGCAAAAAGTACCATCACGTGCTCGGGGTAGACAGCGCCTCTTATACCGAAAGATCCCCCAACATCACCGGAAAAAACTTGTATTTTGTTTCGATCGACTCTGAAAACCGAATCTGCTAGCGTATTTCGCTGAAGAAAAACACCTTGGCTAGGAGTAACCAACAAAAACGTCTCACTATCGCTTTCGTAACTCGCGATTGCGGCCGGGGTTTCAATGGGGCTCGCTAACACTCTGTTGTTTGTCGCCTTAAGCGCAACAACGTGCTTAGCGGATGCAATCAACTTTTCTACGTTAGCAGCATCGCCGGTGGCCCAGCGAAGACAAATATTTCCGGGAGCAGCAGACCACACTCGTGGCGATTTAGGATCTATCGCATCACTCAACGCTGTAACGGAAGGAACTTCCTCATAGCGAATATGAATCATATCTGCAAAATCCTTTGCAAGTTCTATCTTCTTCGCGACGACAAATAGAACTGGTTCTCCGACATATCTCACTTTATTCTTCGCAAGTATTGGTCGTTCAGAGCGATGCCTCTCAGAATATTCATTATTTAGAAAATCTCTATAATGCGGTATTCCTCCAATTTGTTCTGCTTCTAAGTCCTCATAACTAAACACCCCGAGCAAGTCCTTTTTTTGAGCGTGAGACATTAATTCGGTTTGATCGATCGATCTAATTATTGCATGAGCATGGGGGCTCCTAACGACATATAAGAATGCGTCAGGTCTGGCTTGGGCATTCCTGCAAAAATCCCCAGAACCCGTTACGTATCTGCATGGATTCAGAAGAGTTCCAACTCTATTTTCTACAGTCATTCTCAAAAGCTACGATACTTGATATTATCTAACAATGAAAATCTGCTGCATACTAGGCTCAGGATTCATAACCAGTAGATGACGGTTGCGGCGAGAGCGATTGCCGACAGGAAGACCTTTGGGCATCTGTCGTATCTGGTTGCCACGCGCCGCCAGTCCTTTA
>NZ_JBDZYF010000042.1:0-2782 GCF_040329495.1 Ruegeria sp. SCP10 | reverse complement strand
GCCTGCGCCGCCAAGGTGAAAGGTACTTTGCAGATGGCCTGCGCGACATTACGAGCGACCGGCGTTTGGCGATCCTCGCGGTATGCGCTATCGAGTGGGCCGCCGCTATCACTGACGCTATGATCGAGACCCATGACCGGATCGTCGGCAAAACCTGGCGGGATGCCAAGAAACTGTGCGATACGCGGATCGCGAATGCCAGATCATCGCTGCAGGAGACATTGCGTTCCTTCAAAGACCTTGGAGCTGCCCTGCTGGAAGCCAAAGGCGATGGTGCATCTCTTGATGATGCAACAGAGACCGCCTGCGGCTGGACACGTCTCGAAAGGATGGTATCAACAGCCGCCGAGTTGACCGACACTATGGCCGCCGATGCCGTGGCGCATGTCATTCATGGATATCACCGGTTCCGGCGGTACGCGCCCCGCATGCTGCGTGCGCTAGATATACAGAATGCCCCCGTGGCCGCACCATTGATAAAAGCGGCTAAGATCATCGCCAAAGATCAGGCCAGTGCGCCCCGCCAGACTGCTTTCCTGCGTCGAAATTCGAAATGGCATCGCCACCTCAATGCCCAGGAGCCCGATGACAACCGGCTTTGGGAGGTCGCTGTGCTGTTCCAAATCCGCGAAGCATTCCGATCTGGTGACATCTGGCTCCCGCATTCCCGGCGTTATGCCGACTTGAAACAGGCGCTTGTACCGATGGAGGCTGCCCAAACAACACCTCGCCTGACAATGCCATTCGAGCCGGAAACCTGGCTGGCCGACCGAAAGGCACGGCTGCACGAAGGGCTAGCGAGGTTGGCTAAAGCTGCGAGAACGGGCACGATCCCAGGTGGTTCTATTGAAAATGGCATCCTTAAAATAGATCGACTGACCGGAGCCGTGCCTGACGAGGCCGATGCCATGGTACTCGATCTCTATGGCCGCCTGCCTGCGGTTCGGATCACCGATCTGCTGCAGGAAGTGGATGACGATATCGGATTTACCGAAGCCTTCACCCATTTGCGCACAGGCGTTCCCTGCAGGGATCGCATCGGGCTGCTGAACGTGCTGTTGGCCGAGGGGCTGAATCTTGGCCTTAGCAAGATGGCCGAGGCGACAAGCTCGCACGACTATTTCCAGCTCTCGCGTCTGTCACGTTGGCATATCGAAAGCGACGCCATCAACCGCGCTCTCGCCATGGTGATCGCTGCACAGTCGGAATGGCCGATGGCGCGGTACTGGGGCAGTGGCATCACCGCATCCAGCGACGGGCAATTCTTCCCGACGGCACGTCACGGAGAGGCGATGAACCTCATCAACGCCAAATATGGTTCCGAGCCAGGGCTGAAAGCATATAACCATGTCTCCGATCAGTTTGGGCCGTTCGCCACCCAGAACATCCCAGCGACCGTAAACGAAGCTCCCTATATCTTGGATGGTTTGCTGATGAACGAGGTCGGTCGGAAAATCAAAGAACAGTATGCCGACACTGGTGGCTTTACGGATCACGTCTTCGCCGTCACCGCGCTGCTGTCATATCGGTTCATTCCCCGCATACGCGATCTGCCCTCGAAGCGGCTTTATCTCTTCGATCCAGCCAATGCGCCAAAGGAATTGCGTGGCCAGGTCGGCAGCAAGGTCAGAGAAAAACTTATCGTCGAGAATTGGCCCGACATCTTCCGCGCTGTCGCCACGATGGCGGCAGGCGTCATGCCACCAAGCCAACTCTTGCGGAAGTTCGCATCATATCCGCGTCAGCATGAACTCGCTTTGGCGCTCCGGGAAATTGAGCGCATAGAGCGCACGCTGTTCATCATCGACTGGCTGCTCGATGCCGATATGCAGCGACGTGCCAATGTTGGTCTGAATAAGGGGGAGGCGCACCACGCCTTGAAAAATGCCCTGCGCATTGGCCGTCAGGGCGAAATCCGCGATAGAACCGCCGAGGGTCAACACTACCGCATGGCAGGTCTCAACCTGCTGGCCACGATCATCATCTATTGGAACACCAAGCACCTCGGCCACGCAGCCTCCGCCAGAAAACGCGCAGGTCTCGACTGTTCACCTGAGCTTCTCTCGCATTTCTCGCCGCTTGGATGGGCACATATCCTGCTCACGGGAGAATATAGATGGAAAAAACGATGACATCCGACCTTAAGGTGTCATTCTGCCCCCAGCCGGAACAGACCCCAGACGTGCTGTGCGCAGTAGAGCTGGCGCAGGAAGCGGGTGTGCCGACCAAAATGCATATTCTGAACCTGCTGCACCGATTGATCGACGGTAAGCCGACAGCTCACCCCGAGGTCGATACGCCGAACGCACTGACATTGCACGCAACACCAGAGGCCAACGTCGATCGCTATGACGGGTCACCCATCGCTGCTACATTCTCGAAACCGGCATCGACAGTTACCGATTCAAGGCCAGCTCAGAGGCTGCAAAGAAAACAGGAAAGGAGACCAAAACATTGACCGCGTCATAGACCATGGCGCATAACTGAGGGTAGGTCGAATCTCGGTGAAAATACCGGGTCAGTTCTCAGTGAAAGTCAACACGCTATTCAACAATAGGACGGCTTTTGGTTCATTCCAGGTCGAGTATCAATCCTTGCCATACCGATTGCTTATGAGGTGTTTTGTTCTTTTGATAGCTTTTTCACGATCTTATTGATCATTGATGTACTTACTTTGAACTCTTCAGCCAAGGCCGCCGCGGTGTTCCGCCGTCCGTCGGCTTCGATTTGATTGTAGCGTTGGGTGTTTCGCACGAATATTTCACGTTGCTGCGTGTCACTT
>NZ_JBDZYF010000041.1:0-2982 GCF_040329495.1 Ruegeria sp. SCP10 | reverse complement strand
CCCAATGAGTTACAAATCCGACATTGAGATTGCCCGCGAGGCGAGGAAGAAGCCGATTCAGGAAATTGGTGCGAAGCTGGGCATATCCAGCGATGATCTGCTGCCCTATGGGCATGACAAGGCGAAGGTTAGCCAAGACTTCATCAACTCGGTGCAGGGCCGTGAAGACGGCAAGCTGATCCTTGTGACCGCGATCAACCCGACCCCGGCGGGTGAGGGTAAGACCACTACCACCGTGGGTCTGGGTGACGGTCTGAACCGCATTGGCAAGAATGCGATGATCTGTATCCGCGAAGCCTCGCTTGGCCCGAACTTCGGCATGAAGGGCGGCGCTGCGGGCGGTGGTTACGCTCAGGTTGTTCCGATGGAAGAGATGAACCTGCACTTCACCGGCGACTTCCACGCCATCACCTCGGCCCACTCGCTGCTGTCGGCGATGATCGACAACCACATCTACTGGGGCAACGAAGCCGAGATCGACACCCGCCGTGTCGCATGGCGCCGTGTGGTCGACATGAATGACCGTGCGCTGCGTCAGATCACGGCGTCGCTGGGCGGTGTGTCGAACGGCTTCCCGCGCGAGGCTGGCTTTGACATCACCGTGGCCTCGGAAGTGATGGCGATCCTGTGTCTGGCCAACGACCTGAAAGATCTGGAAAAGCGTCTGGGCGACATCATCGTTGCGTACCGACGCGACAAGACCCCGGTTTACTGCCGCGACATCAAGGCCGAAGGCGCAATGACCGTTCTGTTGAAAGACGCGATGCAGCCGAACCTGGTTCAGACGCTGGAAAACAACCCGGCCTTTGTCCACGGCGGCCCGTTTGCGAATATCGCACATGGCTGTAACTCGGTCATCGCGACCAAGACCGCGCTGAAAGTGGCCGACTATGTCGTGACCGAGGCTGGTTTTGGCGCCGATCTGGGGGCCGAGAAGTTCATGAACATCAAGTGCCGCAAGGCGGGCATCGCCCCGTCGGCTGTTGTGCTGGTTGCAACCGTGCGCGCGATGAAGATGAATGGCGGCGTGGCCAAGGCTGATCTGGGTGCCGAGAACGTCGACGCGGTTCAGTCTGGCTGTGCCAACCTTGGCCGTCACATCGAGAACGTCAAATCCTTTGGCGTTCCGGTTGTTGTTGCCATCAACCACTTTGTCACCGACACCGATGCCGAAGTTGATGCGGTCAAGGGCTACTGCGCCGACCACGGTGTTGAGGCGGTTCTGTCGCGTCACTGGGAACTGGGCTCGGAAGGCTCTGCCCCGCTGGCCGAGAAAGTTGTGGAAATCGTTGAAGGTGGCACCGCGAACTTCGCGCCGATCTACCCCGACGAGATGCCGCTGTTCGAGAAAGTCGAAACCATCGCCAAGCGCATCTACCGCGCGGACGAGGTTCTGGCCGACAACAAGATCCGCAACCAGTTGAAGGAATGGGAAGAAGCAGGCTATGGCAACCTGCCGGTCTGCATGGCGAAAACCCAGTACTCGTTCTCGACCGACCCGTCGCTGCGCGGCGCGCCCACCGGCCATTCGGTTCCGGTGCGCGAGGTGCGCCTGTCCGCCGGTGCTGGCTTCATCGTGGTGGTCTGCGGTGAGATCATGACCATGCCCGGTCTGCCGCGCAAACCGGCCGCCGAGACCATCTGCCTTAACGACGCAGGTGAGATCGAGGGCTTGTTCTAAGCCGCCGAATAAGACATCTCGTGGTCCGGGGTTACCCCGGGCCATGAGGAGAGAAACATGCCCACTCTGATACCGCCGCAAGACTGTCGCTCGATGCGGGAATTGCGGGTTCAGATCGACAAGCTGGACCGCCAATTGATCGAATTGTTGGTAGCGCGTGCGGGTTATATCGACCGCGCATCCCAGCTGAAACCCGGCGAGGGGCTGCCCGCCCGTATCCCGGATCGCGTCGAAGAGGTGGTGCAGCGTGTGCGCAAGAGCTCGGATGAATTGGGCATGGACCCTGATCTTGCAGAGAAGCTCTGGCGCATATTGATTGACTGGTCGATTGCCCGCGAGGAACGCGTGATCGGCGTTGACTGACCGAACAGGCGCCTCGTGCGCCTGATCCGTTTTGGAAGAGGGGATTGAACAATGGTAGCCCAGGTTATCGACGGTAAAGCCTTTGCCGCAAAAGTGCGCGCGCAGGTGGCCGATCAGGTTGCAAAGCTGAAGGAAGAGAATGGCATCACGCCCGGTCTGGCCGTGGTGTTGGTGGGCGAAGACCCGGCAAGCCAGGTCTATGTGCGTTCGAAAGGCAAGATGACCGTTGAGGTTGGCATGAACTCGTACGAGCACAAGCTGGATGTGGACACCTCGGAAGAGGATTTGCTGGCGCTGATCGATAAACTGAACACTGATCCTGCGGTTCACGGTATTCTGGTGCAGCTGCCGCTGCCCAAGCATCTGAACGAAGATCTGGTGATCAATTCCATCGATCCGGCCAAGGATGTGGACGGCTTCCACATCTCGAATGTGGGTCTGTTGGGCACTGGTCAAAAGTCGATGGTGCCCTGCACCCCGCTGGGCTGTCTGATGATGCTGCGCGACCATCATGGCTCGCTGTCGGGTATGGATGCGGTTGTGATTGGCCGGTCGAACATCGTGGGCAAGCCGATGGCGCAGCTGCTGCTGGGCGATAGCTGCACCGTGACCATCGCGCATAGCCGCACCAAGGACCTGCCCGATGTCGTGCGCCGGGCCGACATCGTGGTTGCTGCCGTGGGCCGCCCCGAGATGGTACCGGGCGACTGGATCAAGGAAGGTGCCACGGTGATCGACGTGGGCATCAACCGGATCGAGCGCGACGGCAAGAACAAACTGGTTGGCGATGTTGACTATGCCTCAGCATCCGAACGCGCCGGCGCCATCACCCCCGTCCCCGGAGGCGTCGGCCCCATGACCATCGCCTGCCTACTCGCAAACACCCTCACCGCCGCATGCCGCGCAAACAGCCTGCCAGAACCAGAAGGCCTCACGGC
>NZ_JBDZYF010000040.1:0-3343 GCF_040329495.1 Ruegeria sp. SCP10 | reverse complement strand
GACCGAGGACGTGACCGACACACTGGACCTCGCTTTGCACGCCTCAGACTGTGATCAGGCAACGGTGCTGCACAAACCGCGTCTGCTCAGCGACAACGGGTCCAGCTACATTTCCGGAGAGTTGGCCGATTGGCTGGAAGATCAGCAAATGGATCACGTGCGTGGTGCGCCTTATCATCCGCAAACCCAAGGCAAGATTGAGCGCTGGCATCAGACCCTCAAGAACCGCATCTTATTGGAAAACTACTATCTACCTGGCGATCTCACGCAGCAGATTGACGCTATCGTCGAGCATTACAATCACCGCCGCTACCACGAGAGCCTGCAAAACCTCACGCCCGCTGACGTCTACTTCGGACGAGGCCAAACCATTCTGAGACAACGAGAAAGGATCAAACGAAAGACCATCGAAACCGACCTCGACACCGCAAATCCGCCGCATAATCACAACAACCAGTTGAGCCAGACCCTCTCTTAGATCAGAGCGCCATCTGTCCCAAATTCCCTGACGACGGACAGTCTGTCTCCTTTGCTGCAGTAAATGCTAAGAAAGGAGCGGCATCAAACCGCCACAGGTCCAATCACACTCGCAGCTATCGTGGTGACTCGATCGTGCGTCGCCATTCCAATTAAAAAGTTCTGAATATAATATAATATAATAACCCTCTCTTCTTTCTTGGACATCGAAGGGATAGAATAATGTCAGGATTTATTAAGACTATCGCATCTTGTTTTGGTTTTGGTGTGGGGACAGCAACCCCAAGAGAAGAGAGATCACATGCCAACCATGATATGGCGGTGGATGGGCGAGCAACGAATAGACAGTTGGATAGAGGTCAGCAGTCTGAGTTGTTCAATGAAGCTACTTCACCCAATAGAAGAGAAATAGGGAGCCGCTCTTCTTCGTTCGCTAGACACATGACAGACATTACTGAAACTGGTCCATCCCTAAGACCAAGCCTTAGCGCCCAAACACAACAACCGTTCCGCGAATTAGCCGAAATCTCCAAAGCCCCCACTAAACGCGGTGAAATAGACGGTGGCAATGCTTCGGCTATCGACGAGGAGTTTGATCCTGAACTTAATCAAGAAGACGGCCCATTGCTGAGCAGGAATTTGGTCAAAGACAACGCACAAAGTAGCGCATCCGAGCAGGGCTACGATGCGAGCTCTTCAGGGTCTTCAATGGGTGACGATTGGTCGCCGAGGCCCTCTAGCCAGCTACATCCTCGGATCAATTCTCAGGTCAGCTTTCAGAGAGACGCAAGGAACCATATTGATGCAATTGTTGGTGCCACTGCGCGATCAGACCTCGGTGAAATCGAAAATGCACAGCGTGGTCTCCTTTCTTTCCTGGAAGGAAATGGGTATCGGGTTCGGCAGCCTGAAACACATCGCGAGCGGCCAGTTGTGTCAACTATGGATAGCACTGGCCCAGAGTCTTCGTCAGCACAATCGATCCCAGTTGCGGACCACGTGCAAGTGACAGAGAATATCAACCAAATATCACAGCCTGCGCCTGACCCTGTTCTAAAGAACATCCGCGATCACGGCCTACCTGAATATCTTCAAAAGATAACTTCGGCCTTGCCACCAGAAGTACGCCCAGTTGATTTGGTCCGTCTAATTCGAATGGATCAATCGCAATCCCGAGAGATCGGGGGGGTCAAATTCGACGAACAAGTTTCGTTTTTATCTGCGTCTGCATTCAAAGGTCGGCACCAACTCAGTGACAAAGTCGAGGAGATTCGCTTGGATCTAGGACACATCGGCAAAGCCATTCTAGCGGAAAGTTACTCTAAAGATTACGGAATCGAGATATTCCTTTTGGACCCAACAGATATTCCTGGCCGATCCGGTGAGACCGCTGATGAAATCCACGAAGTGCTGGATAGATATGGAACCGTTGGCCTTCTTCTAGGAAGTGATGGAAATGAAGTCCCAGTTGTGTTAAGCATTGACGACGAAGAAAGTGTAATTGTGGTTTCACTAGAGCCTTCCGGCGATCTACCGAAGTCTGTAAGTGAATTGTCAAACATTATGAGCTCGGATAAAGAAGTTGCAACCGTGCAGTATGATCAAACTCGCCTCAGTGGTGTTTTCGAAAGATGTAGTGATGCGATCGAAACACTAAAAGAAGCCCTGCTATACCCTGATGAGTTGATAGCTTCCGCTCGTGCCCATGCAAATGGTGAAGCAGATTTCATTCTGCCCGTTAGCTTGCTCAAAACAATGGACATGTCCGCTCTGGATCGGCTGCCGCCGGAGCATTTGCAAGATGGGAGAATATCTATCACTGAGAACCTACGAGAACACGTGAAGAAATACGAGCTCCCTTTAACCGAAGTATCGACTCTAGTACCTCAACAAAGTGTCTCGGAGCAAAGCGTATTCGGGTCTCAGTTTCTTGCAGATGACAGTGGCCGTATTCATACGCTAGCAAGTTTGCAAAGTGACAACCCTGTATCTTCTGAGCTGCATTTCAGGCGGGAGAATCATCAGTTGTGGAACATGCAGCTTTCCTCTATTGCACTCGAACAGATTGATATGGCTTCAAGTCAATTAGCCGAAATGCCAGAGAATGAGGGTGAGCGAGCAGAAGTGTTGGCTGAAATGTCGCTCCGGCGAAATCTACTTTCTTGAATTTGTTTTCCGGTGTGCCCGTCGTCAGGGGTTTTTTGGACAGATGGCCGCCTAAGCTAAGAGAGGATCTGGCGCATCCGGTTGATTTGATTATGCAGCGGATTTGCTGTGCTTTAAGCGCCGGGTTTCGAGTGTCTTCCGGTCGATCCTTTCCCGTTGTTTGAGAATGGTGTGACCGCGCCCCAAGTTTCCTGCAGACTCTGGAGAAGCCCTAGGTTTGGTTTGATTGCCTTAGGCGCCCAAGCGACTGGAGTGCCGCATCTGAATTGGTCCACCGTTATGTTTAGGAAACGGAGGACAGAGAATGGCGAACAAGCGGCACAAGCCAGAGGAAATAGTTCAGAAGCTGCGGCAGGTTGATGTGCTTGCCGGACAAGGAATAGCGCGCGTTGATGCGATCCGCGAAGTGCGCATAACTGAGCAGACCTACTACCGTTGGCGCAAGCAGTATGGCGGGATGGGAACGGCCCAACTCAAGGAACTCAAACGGTTTCAGAAAGAGAATGAGCGGCTGAGAAAGGCTGTATCGGACCTGACGTTGGACAAGCTCATTCTAGGCTCTGTACCCATTGATTTCCCTTTAGCATCATGATTCACGGCTCAAAAACGAGCGGTGAACATGTCTGATCTTTTCTGGCTGACGGAGGCGCAAATGGCGCGTCTGGAGCCCTTCTTCCCGAAATCCCATGGCAAGCCACGG
>NZ_JBDZYF010000039.1:0-3456 GCF_040329495.1 Ruegeria sp. SCP10 | reverse complement strand
TGCTTGGTTCCGGGTTTCTTACTCATCTCCACTCCTTGGCGGTTACGATGAGCCAGAAACCCTCTCTTATCAAATCGACTTAAACTGTCCCATTGGTGCTGACGTCAGACAGTACCGATTTCGATTTTCCAACAGGGCAAGTGGAAGGTCAACGAGAGAATGGAGCGTTCAACCGAGACGAAATCAGTTACTTGTTTTTTCCAGACAGCGACAAGCGAATTCTTGTACACCGTTTCATCGTCGCGGTCGCACTCGGGAAGTGGCCCCCAAGAGATCTGGATGTTCATCACCTCAACGACAAGCCTGATGACAACAGGCCAACGAACCTCGAACTTGTTACCCGAAGGTACAACAACGCGGTACGCAGAGCGCCGCTCAAAAAGGTTGCTGACTTAACAAAAGCTAACAGGTGGGTCAGCGAGATATCCAAGGTCGAGAAGCAAGCACCGAAACAGGCAGCAAAAAAACCGAAACCGTCCGTCCTCTCGCCGGATTCCCCTATCGAAGCTTTTGCCCGTGTGCCTGAAAAGGACATCACGTCTGTTGGAATGCCCCAGTCAAACCAACACCTGAGTTACTTTGTAAACAAAAGGGTGCCATCGATAGAGGAAGTCCTCAGAAGATACTACACGGTTCCCGAAGACGTATCCTGGACGGGCAGGCGCAAGGGTGTTGAAGACTGCTACTGGGAAGCGACCACGGGGATTTGGTACTACGTTGACCCTCGCAATGCCCGTTGATCATTCTGCGCCTGAGACCAAGCTTCGATCATTGCGTTTATAGATGGATCGAGTATGATTTATGGGACGGGAATTTTCCGGGTTTTGACATTTTCGCGTGGGTGATATTTGCACCCTACCCCGGTTCAATTTTTAGCCCACCTCCGGGTAAAAACTATACCACTAAGTACCGTGATCTAACGACCGTAAACCATGTAACGCCATATCGGGATATCGGGTGGGGTAGAAAGTGACCCGCGCCAAGCCATGTCGTGCCGTTGTTTGAGGCCATGTGAGGATGTAAGTGATCCTTGAAAGGAAACAAACATGGCTAAAAACAAAGAAGGATCAAAAGACAAGCCACCGAAGCGAGAAAAGTCCTCGACCGAAAGGATCTTTGGCGCCGAAGTCATGCAACATGGCTATACGGCTATTCCAAACATCATGGTGCGGGCGCAGTCTCGCCTTGGTTTGAACCCTGCGCAGTTCAATATTCTGGCCCAACTTCTGAGCTACTACATGGACCCGGCTCGACCGCCTTTCCCGACCAAGCGGGAGCTTCGGGATCGGACCGGTCTTTCGGATGCGACGATGAAAAAGCACCTGAAGGCTCTTGAACAAGCGGGTTTCATCCGGCGTGAACAGCAAGTCACCAATGCTGGCGACTTTGGCTCGAACATCTACCATCTTGATGGATTGATCGGGAAGTTGAAGAAGCTGGTGCCTGATTTTGACAAGGAACGTGAGGAACGGAGGGAGAGCCGCCGCAGATCGGAAACACCTAATGCCAGGCGCAACTCTGTGTCGAAGGCTTAGGGCAGTAAACAATGACTCGGCTCAACAAGAAAGTTCTGTGTTTTGTAGATGAGTATGGCACGGCTGGCGATGACGGCTTTGCCCTTGGCTGCGTTATGGTCTGGGCTCGGGAATGCGGCAAAGTCGATAAAGCCTTCAGTGATCTGCTGCCTCCCAACGTCAATGAGGTTCATGCTGTGGACTGGTCGAACAACGCCCTTCAAAGTCTTCTCGGCCGGTTTGCACAGACTGACGCTCCGGCAAGCTTGATCATGCTTAACAAAACCATTGATGTGGCTGGCGCTTCACGACCTGAGATCTACGCCAGAGGCGTTATCGAAACTGTTAAGACGGGCATGAAGCGGTTCGGAAAGGCCCAAGGTATTCGTGAAACGCTTGGCAATGTTGAGGTGATTACCGATGCCAATGAGCAGAACAGCGATCCTGAGTTTGCCCGGGTGATAGAGGCGGCGCGCCACCATGACGGCCGATTTAAGGGCGTTACCCGTGTCGTCCCCCTCGATTCAGCTGCATCGCGCGTTCTCCAACTAGCGGATATTGTCGCATACACTCGCTCCTGGGTGAACAAAGCAGAAATCAACGCGCGGGGTCTGAGCGAATCTTATGAGATCGAGCTTCTATAACGAAAGAGCCGCCCCATACGGAACGGCCCTTTGTTATTCTGGATGCGGCTGGCAACCGGCCCATTTTGGTGGTCCGGGTCACCGCTGCTCCTACCCGACACGAAGCCTGATAGGTCACAAGTGTTATATACGTTGGGTCTGGTAAAAAAACAACCCACCCTAGCGGTCCCTCGGCGGCCCTGCGCGCGAGTAGCGACGAATCCTAGTCGATTTGGGCACCCTGCCCCGCTCGGCCGGGATAAACAACACCAGCCTTATTCATTCACTGCATCAGCTGCTACCCAATAGGTAACTGCTACCAGGTCTGGCATTTCATGTTCTGGATCTGAAACGACCGACTTGAATACTGGTGCGTTCGTCTCATCGTCAATGTACCAAAAGAAGCCCAAACCTCGATGGATGATTACGAAGTGTTCTAGCCCGTTGTTGATTTCGGATAGTTTCTGCGCAGTCGTTTGTTCAATCCAGCGGCCAATATTCGACGTGTCGATTGTCCCTATCCGTGTCATATATAGCTCTGCGCCTGAAAGGTTGCTAGGATCGTATGCGACTTTCAATTTGATCTCCTGATTTCTGGTAGCTGTTTCATCCGCGTGAGAGCTCTCGCCGGTTTGTTCAGCGTGGCCGGCATCAGTTATCCAACCTGGTTCTTGCCCGCAATACTTGTATTTGGGCTTAAACAATCCCCTTCCAGCAATTACAGTATCCGAGGCAGCTTAGCTCAATGATAGAGCGCTTACCCACCCCGCCATCATTAGGTGCCTGTAAGAATGGCTTCAGAACGTAGGGGCAATTAGAAATTTGGGTGAGAGGTTTAGGTTTGATTCCTGGAGCTGTCGCTGCTCGTCAAATATGAAGACATGCGTATCGAAAAATCAGATAGTTCCAACAAAGGTTCCTAGATGTAGTGGCTTGAGATTATAAGCCGTTGGGCGCGAGATTATCGGCATTTCTGGCTCAGATTGTTTGAGACTGCAAATTAGTTTGGGATCACTTTATTTGAGAACGGGCTTAGAATTGTTGAAACAGGCTCACATTGCTGAGACTGGGATCGGTGAAGTGAGAACGGGGGCGTGCCGTCACAGCGACAATCCCACCATCCTCATTCGCTCTGCCAGTTCGCGGGTCCGCGCGGGTTCAAGCTGCCCGCTCAGGAAGCGTTTGATCGCGGCAGGCTTGGACTGAAGTTTGTCTGACGTCAGCACCAATGGGACAGTTTAAGTCGATTTGATAAGAGAGGGTTTCTGGCTCATCGTAACCGCCAAGGAGTGGAGATGAGTAAGAAACCCGGAACCAAG
>NZ_JBDZYF010000038.1:0-3519 GCF_040329495.1 Ruegeria sp. SCP10 | reverse complement strand
GTCCGCTGCTGGTGCGGCATCCAGTTGCAGGGCATCGTCATCCAGCACCGGGTTGTCCCAAGGGAAGTCGGTGAGGATATCGAGCCCGGGTTGTGGCTCTCCTGCCATCTCAGGCGCGCCGGAGGTCTGCATGTTCACGTCGTCAAGCCAGCTGTACGAATCCTCCGAATCTATCCCGGCCTCAGCGTCAGTCGCGGGGTCTGGAACTGCCGGGGCACCGGTCATGGCTGCCTCTGCAGTCTGTTGGAAGTCCGCTGCTGGTGCGGCATCCAGTTGCAGGGCATCGTCATCCAGCCCCAGGTTGTCCCAAGGGAAGTCGGTGAGGATATCGAGCCCGGGTTGTGGCTCTCCTACCATCTCAGGCGCGCCGGAGGTCTGCATGTTCTCGTCGTCAAGCAAGCGGTACAACTCCTCCAAACCGATCTCGGCCTCAGCGTCAGTTGCGGGGTTTGGAGCTGCCGGGGCACCGGTCATGGCTGCCTCTGCAGTCTGTTGGGGGTCCGCTGCTGGTGCGGCATCCAGTTGCAGGGCATCGTCATCCAGAAAGGGCCTGGCAAGGCGGTAGGCCAGGTCCACGCCTGTTCTTGACAAATGTACCCCCCTATCTTTGAGGTGATCGGAGATTGCCTGGCTGCTGCGTTTTTGAGATTTCAGATCGAGGATGATCTGCAGCACATCAGGGGTCACCGCCTTGGGCATATTATTTGACGACAAGCCCGCATCCAATCGAAGCGCTTTCTTGATCGTCGCAGCGCTAATTTGAATGTTGTCCTCTTTCAGCGCAGCGCTGATCTTTT
This sequence comes from Ruegeria sp. SCP10, assembly GCF_040329495.1. Lineage (NCBI taxonomy): Bacteria > Pseudomonadati > Pseudomonadota > Alphaproteobacteria > Rhodobacterales > Roseobacteraceae > Ruegeria > Ruegeria sp. SCP10. The sequence goes on along the minus strand of NZ_JBDZYF010000038.1, from coordinate 2,722 downwards.
CAATACACACCCCCTGGTCGCTCAGCGCCTTGATCTGCTCAAATACTTCCGGGGTCAGTTTTCCAGATGCTGCTGACTGATCCAGTGCCTGCAGCATGCGCTGAATATCGGGAGAGGCCTGCTGATATCCCGTCTCCCGGAAATTGCGCCACGCTTCTGAATCCGCGGTCACATTAAATTGCGATGAAGCAACGCTAAGCGCAGTGTCCACGCTTGTTCTTGACAAATGTACCCCCCTATCTTTGAGGTGATCGGAGATTGCCTGGTGGGTGAGCTTTTGAGATCTCAGATCGAGGATGATCTGCATGACATCACGGGTCACCGCTTTGGGCATACCCCGCGCAGGTAAGCCCGCATCCAATCGAAGCGCTTTCTTGATCGCTGTATGGCTAATTTGAATGTTCTCCTCTTTTAGCGTAGCGCTGATCTCTTCACTGACCACCCCCTGGTCGCTCAGCGCCTTGATCTTTTCAAATACTTCCGGGGTCACTTTTCCAGATGTTGCTCGCTGTTCCAATGTCTCCAGCATATGCTGAATATCGGGAGAGGCCTGCTGATATCCCGTCTCCCGGAAACTGCGCCACGATTCTGAATCCGCCGTCACATTAAATTGCAATGAAGCAACTCTAAGCGCAACCTCCACTCCTGATTCTGACAAATGTATCCCACCAGCTTCGAGATGCGCGGAGATTGCCTGGCTGCTGCGTTTTTGAGATTTCAGGTCGAGGATGATCTGCATGACATCACGGGTCACCGCCTTGGGCATACTCCGCGCAGGTAAGCCCACATCCGCTCGAAGCGCTTTGCTGATCGTCGCAGCGCTAATTTGAATGTTGTCCTCTTTCAGCGCGGCGCTGATCTTTATACCAGACAATCCCTGGTCTCTCAGCGCCTTGATCTTCTCAAACACCTCCGGGGTTACTTTTGAGGCAGGTTTCCTGATTGTAGCTTGGGGCTGTTCCAGTGCCTGCAGCATGTGCTGAATGTTGGGGGAGGCCTGCTGATATCCCGTCTCCCGGAAATTGCGCCACGATTCTGAATCCGCCGTCACATTAAATTGCAATGAAGCAACTCTAAGCGCAGTGTCCACTCCTGATTTTGACAAATGTATCCCCCTATCTTTGAGGTGATCGGAGATTGCCTGTAGGGTGCGCTTTTGAGATTTCAGGTCGAGGATGATCTGCATGACATCACGGGTCACCGCCTTGGGCATACCTTCTCCAGGTAAGCCCGCATCCATTCGAAGCGCTTTGCTGATCGTCCTAGTGCTAATTTGAGTATTGTCCTCTTTCAGCGCAGCGCTGATCTTTCTGCGAGACACCCCCTGGTCGCTCAGCGCCTTGATCTGCTCAAATACTTCCGGGGTTACTTTTCCAGATGCTGCTGGCTGTTCCAGTGCCTGCAGCATGTGCTGAATATCGGGAGAGGCCTGCTGATATCCCGTCTCCCGGAAACTGCGCCACGATTCTGAATCCGCGGTCACATTAAATTGTGATGAAGCAAACCCAAGCGCTCTGTCCACGCTTGTTGTTGACAATTTTATCCCATCAGCTTCGAGATGCGCGGAGATTGCCTGGCTGCTGCGTTTTTGAGATTTCAGATCGAGGATGATCTGCATGACATCACGGGTCACCGCCTTGGGCATACCCTCTGCTGACAGGCCCGCATCCGCTCGAAGCGCCCTGCTGATCGTTGCATGGCTAATTTGAATGTTCTCCGCTTTCAGCGCGGCGCTGATCTTTTTGCCAGACAACCCCTGGTCTCTCAGCGCCTTGATCTTCTCAAATACTTCCGGGGTCACTTTTCCAGATGCTGCTGGCTGATCCAGTGCCTGCAGCATGTGCTGAATATCGGGAGAGGCCTGCTGATATCCCGTCTCCCGGAAACTGCGCCACGATTCTGAATCCGCGGTCACATTAAATTGCGATGAAGCAACTCTAAGCGCTCTGTCCACGCCTGCAATTGACAAATGTACCCCCCTATCTTTGAGGTGATCGGAGATTGCCTGTAGGGTGAGCTTTTGAGATTTCAGGTCGAGGATGATCTGCATAACATCACGGGTCACCGCCTTGGGCATACCCTCTGCTGACAGGCCCGCATCCGCTCGAAGCGCCCTGCTGATCGTTGCATGGCTAATTTGAATGTTCTCCGCTTTCAGCGCGGCGCTGATCTTTTTGCCAGACAATCCCTGGTCTCTCAGCGCCTTGATCTTCTCAAATACTTCCGGGGTCACTTTTCCAGATGCTGCTGGCTGTTCCAGTGCCTGCAGCATATGCTGAATATCGGGAGAGGCCTGCTGATATCCCGTCTCCCGGAAACTGCGCCACGATTCTGAATCCGCGGTCACATTAAATTGCGATGAAGCAAACCCAAGCGCTCTGTCCACGCTTGTTGTTGACAATTTTATCCCATCAGCTTCGAGGTGCTTGGAGATTGCCTGGCTGCTGCGTTTTTGAGATTTCAGATCGAGGATGATCTGCATAACATCACGGGTCACCGCCTTGGGCATACCCTCTGCCGACAAACCCGCATCCGCTCGAAGCGCTTTGCTGATCGTCCTAGTGCTAATTTGAATATTGTCCTCTTTCAGCGCAGCGCTGATCTTTGTGTTAGACAATCCCTGGTCTCTCAGCGCCTTGATCTTCTCAAACACTTCCGGGGTTACTTTTGATGAGTGGTTTTTATGTGGTGTATTGCCGCTGCCTGTAACAGCTTCTTGTGG
>NZ_JBDZYF010000037.1:0-4096 GCF_040329495.1 Ruegeria sp. SCP10 | reverse complement strand
GTCGCTTTTGGTTGCCGCTCCTTTGAGACAGCGCTGACCTAACTCAAAAAAACTTAACCTCATTCTGTGTTCAACCAGAGGAAACTTCACATGGAAAAACCAAAGACAGCGGTCATTACCGGCTCCTCCAGCGGAATTGGGCTTGGGGTCGCGCGCGGCATGGCAGCAAGCGGAATGAACGTCGTGATGAACGGAATCGAAACATCTGGGGATGTGGAAGAAAGTCGGAGTCGTATCGAACAGGACTTTAAGGTCAAAGCCGTCTACAGTTCTGCAAATTTGATGACCCCTGAAGGTGCGTTGGAACTTATGTCAACTGCCGAGGATAACTTCGGTAGCGTTGATGTGTTGGTCAACAATGCTGGTATCCAATTTGTTTCACCCGTGGAAGAATTTCCGGATGAAAAATGGCAGGCAATTATAAGCTTAAATCTGTCAGCGTCATTCTTCACCAGCAAGGCTGTGATGGCGGGGATGAAGTCACGTAAATGGGGCCGCATCATCAACATCGCTTCCGCGCATGGTCTGGTTGCCTCACCTTACAAATCGGCCTACGTGGCTGCGAAGCACGGGATCGTAGGACTGACCAAGACGCTTGCACTGGAAGCTGCGGAACATGGCGTGACTGTGAACGCGATTTGCCCTGGATACGTCTGGACGCCGCTCGTTGAAAAACAGATTCCCGAAACAGCAAGGTCTCGAGGGATCACTGAGGAAGAGGTCAGGCGGGACGTGCTGCTCGCTGCACAACCGACGAAGAACTTCGTCACTGTCGACGAACTCGCGGATCTTGCAGTTTTTCTGTGCTCTGACGGTGCCAAATCAATCACGGGTACGGCGCTGCCAGTCGATGGCGGTTGGGTGGCGCATTGATCCATGGCTGCTAGATCAAACAGGTTTGATTAAGTTCCTCCATTCGCCGCGTTGACCGTTGTTTTGACGTAGGTGCTTTGGGGTGGGTGGGACATTGAACTGATAGCTTGGGAACCAAACAGTTTCGTTCACATTTCAGAGCACGCACAGATTGACTCTAAGGAAGATAACTTTCGCGCACTTCCTTAAAAAGCAGCGAAGGGACATGAATAGCTATCGCGAAACTAGGCGGCTTAGAGAGAATTTCCCAGTCCGCAAAACCGATGAAAAACTTTAGAGTATGCCGCTTGGATAGTTTTTCATGATGATATTCGTTGGAGAATGACTATGCCAAAACAAACAAAGAAAGTGAACTTGGCTCTGCAAGGGGGCGGATCTCACGGCGCATTTACGTGGGGCGTACTTGACGCCTTGCTTGCCGATGGCCGGATTGAGTTCGAAGCAGTTTCGGGAACTTCAGCCGGTGCTATGAATGCGGTCGTTATGGCTGACGGAATGATGCAAGATGGACCGGACGGGGCACGCGAGGCTTTGCACCGTTTTTGGCAGGAAATGAGTCATGCTGCTAAGCATAGTCCAGTCAAGCGTCATCCGATCGATGTCTTTATGGGCAATTGGACCCTCGAAAGGTCGGTCGGATACCACATGATGGACGCCGTGACACGCCTTCTGTCGCCGTACCAGTTGAACCCATTCAACATAAATCCGCTTAAGGAACTCCTAGTAAAAACGGTTAATTTTGAGCGTGTAAGGTGCTGCACCCGAACAAAACTATTCATTTCAGCAACTAACGTCGAGACAGGGCGCGTCAAGGTTTTCGACAGCGACCAACTGACCGCGGATATGGTTATGGCTTCAGCGTGTTTGCCAATGCTGTACCAGGCCGTGGAGATAGATGGTGTTCCATACTGGGATGGAGGGTACATGGGCAATCCGTCTCTTTTTCCTTTCCACAATCAGACCGACACGAGCGACATAGTGGTTGTTCAGATAAACCCGCTTGACCGCTCCGGAGCACCAACGACGGCTCAGGACATCATGAATAGGATCAATGAAATCAGTTTCAACTCGAGCTTGCTGAAAGAGCTTCGGGCCATTGATTTCGTGTCCCGGCTAATCAGAGAGGGAAAACTGTCAAAGAACGAATACAAAGATACAAGGGTTCACATCATCGAAAACCAAGATGAGTTGAAACCACTTGGCGCCTCTTCAAAGTTAAATGCTGAATGGGCGTTTCTAACCCACCTTAGGGACGTTGGCAGACGCACTGCCACCGAGTGGCTAGACGTTAATTTTGATTCCGTTGGAAAGATGGCAACGGTTGACGTGTCGAAACTCTTCCAAGGAATTGGTCCACAGCATCAGGGGTAGCATCCCCCAGACCGTAACCGACAGAAGAACCGAATCTGCATTCGGCGCCTCATAGGAGCCAAGCATGGACGCACGCCAATTAAACCTGCGTTACTGCGAACCGTGCTAACACCTTTGATTAGATGCTGTCTGTGCGGAGGTACAGTCGGGCAGCGACAATTTTCTTTGCCAGGGTTTCGTCTAGATCGTAGGCGCCTTTTCCCAAACCATCAGCACGCGCTGTAACGACAATCCCGGATGATTGCGCAGCTTCGATCGCAGCGTGAACCCGTTCCAAAGCTTCCGAAAACTCACGTATGCGGCCGGGCTTAGCCGTGTCTCGATCTTCAATGGAAATCCCGGCCAGTCCTGCTGAGGCAGAAAGAGTGATCGTTTCCGCCACACCTTTCGGGCTGTCGGCGAAACAATCTTCAGCGTCCATTGTGACAGGCAGACCAGTTGCTCGAGATAGGCACTCGGAATACGAGATGGTTTCGTCGCGGGAGACCTGCCTACATCCGTCTCTTCGATTAGTTGCAAAAGCATAGCCTGAAGAGGAACTTGCGAGTGCCTTGAATCCGCACTTGGCGAACAGGCGAGCAGAGCACTCATCCCAAGGGTTTGGGACTATAAAGCAGCCCGATTCATGCAGATTTCGGAACTCTCCAATTAGGTTCTTCATGTTCTCACTCCTTAAGGTATGCGATTTTCAAAGAGTCGGTGCCGCCAATCTGTCCATGCTTCGACCCGGACGTTACAACCACCGGTTTCTTCGGTTTGACCAAGTCATTCTTCCCTAGTGAACAGGGGATTTGACCTTGTCGGGCAGACTCAAATTCAGAATGTTTAGAGTTAACCGTCGGTGTCACGCCCCAAACGAGAGTTAGAGTTCCAGCAACCAACCTATTTGGACAAACCGCAAGGACGGGCACGGGACTGCGCCCTTTTGCGACGCGAAGAGCTGTGGCACCTGTCTCGGTATAGGTTGTGATGCAGCAGGCACCCCTCAGTCGGGCAAGTATCCCCGCTGCATTGGCAATTGACCCTGAATCGTCGAGCGCTTCGGTCAACTGCTCCTCAATCAACTGGGGTTTGCAACTGCGCGACTTTTCTGTCGCCAAGATAATGGATGACATCGCCGCGACGGCCTCAACAGGATAGTTGCCCGTAGCGCTTTCAGCGGAAAGCATAACAGCGTCGACGCCTTGCATAACCGCGTTAGCGACGTCGGAGGTTTCCGCCCGTGTAGGCAGGGGCGCAGTGATCATGCTTTCAAGCATCTGGGTTGCTACGATAACTGATTTCCCGGCATCACGTGCGCTTGACACCAGTCGCCGTTGAATAGCAGGGAGTTCGTGCCACGCACATTCAACACCTAAATCGCCACGCGCGACCATAATGGCGTCTGCTTCTTCAAGAATAGCGTCGATATTTTGCACAGCGATAGGTTTTTCAATCTTTGCAACGATCTTGGCTTGCCCACAAATCAGTTGCCTGAGATTTCGAATGTCATCAGCCGATTGAACAAAGGACATTGCGACCCAATCCACGCCAAGCTGTAAGGCAAACTGGAGGTCTTCACGGTCTTTTTGTGTAATGGGATCGACCGCTAAAGTGCTGTCAGGGAAACTTACGCCCTTGCGATCCTTGAGTACGCCCGGATTCAAGACCTTAGCTTCAACAAGGGACTGTGCGATACGGTTGACCCTTAGACGCAAACGCCCGTCATCCACCAAAATACTGTGTCCGACTTCGACACTTGTGTCTGACGTCAGCACCAATGGGACAGTTTAAGTCGATTTGATAAGAGAGGGTTTCTGGCTCATCGTAACCGCCAAGGAGTGGAGATGAGTAAGAAACCCGGAACCAAGCA
>NZ_JBDZYF010000036.1:0-4354 GCF_040329495.1 Ruegeria sp. SCP10 | reverse complement strand
CACGCCCGATCGGTCGCGCACGAACTTTGGAATGACTATGCTCTCGAGTTGACCGCCTGACCGCGCCAGCAAAGGCTCTCTGCAACCGCTGGCAAACAAATTGGCAATGCCCGTCGAGGTGATGGTGCGGGGCCGCCTTCACAAAGCAATTATCTTGCAAAAGCCACCCTTTGATCCTGCGGGCCAGATCCTACGCGAATAAGCCAGAGTAGGTGTATAAGAACACCCAAATTGCGGTCTCGCTGCACCAGTTTTCCACAAGGTCGCGCAGACGAAGACCGATTGGTGGCCGACATGATCGAGCTGACCCGTCAATACGGCCGATATGGCTATCGCAGGAGCGCTGCATTGCTGAGAGGGGCTGAAAGTGCCCGCAAAACAACCGAAGATAGGCCGGCTCAGGCTGAACGATGGGTCGAGTGTTCGGCTGAGGCCGAAGTTTCGCAATCATGTATGGAGCTATGACATCGTTCATTGTCGAACTGACGATGGCAAAGCCTTTCGGACGCTGAACATCCTTGATGAGCACAGCCGGGAGTGCCTGGCGATTAGAGTGAAGCGCAAGCTGAACTCGGTCGATGTGATCGATGCCCTAACGGATCTGTTCATACTTCGGGGTGCACCCCGCTTCATACGTTCAGACAATGGGCCAGAATTCATCGCCCAGACTGTCCGAGACTGGATCACCGCCGTCGGCGCCCAAACGGCTTACATCGAACCAGGGAGCCCGTGGGAGAACGGATACTGCGAAAGCTTCAATGGCCGGTTCAGGGACGAACTGCTTAACGGTGAAATCTTCTACAACCCGCGCGAAGCACAAATTCTGATCGAGCAATGGAGGAAACACTACAACACAAAGCGGCCCCGCAGTGCTCTGGGCTATCGCCCGCCAGCGCCCGAAAACATCATCCCAATGGATTACAGGCCGATGATGCAATAACAATCAAATTGGACCAGTCAGATGAGGCCGCTCGTTCGATTCGTTTTCACAACCAACATCCCCAAATCGCTCCCTCAAGTCTTCGAGGAAGCTTCTGAACAGAAATATCAGGGGGGTCACTTTTGGACGCCGGTAGCCCCAAAATATAGAGGTCATGTGTGGATGCTCCCGGTTTCGCAAGGCGATTTCGGACGAATTTCGGGGTCTCAGTTATCGGTATCGGTCGTGTGTCAGGCCTCATGAGATGTGGCTCAGAACTGCCACGGGCCGTTATGGTGTTCGATCACCGAGGGTCCAAATCGATTTTCAGGACTCGCTTCGTCCTTGACCTCTAGCTGGTTTTCCCTTGGTGGATCAGCCGATCCTGTTTCCCATAATCGTCGTAGATCTCCTCACTCTCCGGAATTGGTCAGCTTGAGTTGACCAGCCCGAGTCTTTGCGCGTTATCAGGCATATTCCACCAGTCCTCCGCGATAATCCTGTTTCTTCGTGACCATGGCCCAAAGAATACGTGCCATCTTGTTTGCCAATGCGACGGCTGCGAGCGTTCCTTGTTTGCGTTCGAGTAGTCGCCCAAGCCAGCTGTCTGGCCTGATCCCTTTCCATCGCGCCCATCGAATGCAGACCGTCGCGCCGGTGATCAGTAGTCGCCTGAGATCGGATTGACCCATCTTGCTGACACGGCCTAATCGGGTTTTGCCACCCGTTGAAAGCTGTCTCGGAACCAACCCAAGCCAAGCAGCAAAATCACGCCCGCGACGGAAGCTTTCCATCGGCGGTGCAAATGCCATAAACGCCGCCGCGTTGATTGGTCCGATGCCGGGCATTGTTCGCAGGCGTCGCATGTCTTCGTCGCGTTTCGTTGCTTCGGCCATCTGCCGTTCAAGCGTGGCGATGGACTGCGCCAGCTGTTCAATGTGGTGGTAGTACAGCCGCGCCGCCTCCAGAACCAAAACTGGTACGAGTTCATTCTCACTTTCCAAAGTGTTCTCGAAGTCGAGCAAGGCAGCATTCCCCTTGGCGACAATGACCCCGTGCTCGGCCAGGTGGCCGCGCACTGTGATGATGAGCTGTGCCCTCTGACGCGTAAGAGTTTGATGGGTGCGGAACAGCAAGGCATGGCTCTGCTGCTCTTGGCTTTTGACCTTTACAAACCTCATGCCCGGCTGACGCACCGCCGTCGCGATCGCGGCAGCGTCATTGGCGTCGTTTTTGGCAGACCGTTTGACGAACGGTTTCACATAGATCGGCGGGATCAGCCTCACGTCGTGACCAAGTTCTGTGGCGAAACGGCCCCAATGGTGGCTGGTCGCGCAAGCTTCCATGGCGACCAAACAAAGCGGATGCTCCGTAAGCAGTTGTTCGAGTTTGCCACGCGTGTACTTGCGATTGAAGACGACAACGCCCTCCGCCGTCGTGGCGCAAACCTGAAACGAGTGCTTTGCAAGGTCTATGGCCAGAATGCTAATCTCTGACATGGATGCTTCCTTTCTTTTGAACTGACTTCTCACAAAGCCAGTCTGGCACATTGCGATGCCTCTGCGGGAGGGAGCATCCACCCCATCAATTTTGCATGCTGGTTCACAGAGTGAAATATACAGCATTCACGCGAATAGTACTACCAATGCCTCTCGACGTAGGGAAGCAAGCAAGTTACATTTAATTCGAGTACGACATTGTTGGAGGTCCGAATGACAACAGGTTACGACTATATAGTCGTTGGAGCTGGTTCTGCGGGATGTGTACTAGCAAACCGTCTGAGTCAGGATGATGGTTGTCGCGTATTGCTTATTGAAGCAGGTGGTGACGCTGATACACGATTAGTACCTATTCCGGGCGCAGCTCCCCGCTTGCAGAACAGTCAGATGGACTGGTCGTATATGACCGTGCCTCAACATGAATTGATGGGACGTAGACTGGCCTACCCGAGAGGCCGTGTGGTTGGTGGCTCAAGCGTTCTGAATTTCATGATCCATGTTCGAGGCAATGCAGGCGACTTTGACGATTGGGAGAAAAATGGTTGTGTCGGTTGGTCATTCAAAGAAGTACTTCCATACTTCAAGCGACTTGAAAGTAGTTCCGGTCTTTCGGGTGAATACCATGGGAAAGACGGTCCAATTGCCGTTTGTAAGAACAAGAATGCTCATCGGCTCTGCCTTACCTTTATTGAAGCGGCTCAGTCAGTCGGAGCCACGCTGAATACCGATTTCAATGGAGAATCACAATGGGGAAGCGGATACTTTGAATCTACTCTCAAGGACGGGAAGCGTTGTAGTTCAGATACCGCTTATCTCAACCCAGTAATAAGCCGTCCAAATCTGGATGTCTTAAAGAAGTCAGTTGTATTACGTTTGATTATAAACAGAAATAGAGCAATGGGTGTTGAATGTTCGCTTGGTGGGAAAAAGCAAAAACTGTTCTACGCGACACAGGAGGTTGTGGTTTCCGCTGGCGCTGTTGGCTCACCTAAGTTGCTAATGGATTCGGGTATAGGGCCAGCAGACCATCTCATGAGAAATGGTATCAGTGTCAATTTGGACCTGCCCGCCGTCGGAAAAAATCTTCAGGATCACTTGTATGTCGGTTCAGTTTTTGGAACTGTTCGAAATCCGAATGAAACATATGGTGAAATTGTCGAAACCTTCGAAGATGCATTGACTGATTTCCAAGAGAATCGCAACGGGCCTTTAGCAACGGTAGGCATGGATGCAGGTGCCTTCTTCGCGGTAGACCCTGGGCAATCGCAACCACAGTGCCAGAGTTTCTTTGTTCCAAGCGTTTCAGAAATATTTAGAAGCGATGGCAAGTTGCCTCGTTCGAGTTTCTATCTCGGTGGATATACCTGTAGACCGATGAGTCGAGGGACGATAACTTTAAGCTCAGAGAATCCACTCGACCCGCCGAATATTGATCCAAACTTTCTCACGGCTGATTATGACATTCGTACCGCCATTGCGCAGTTGAAATGGAATTACGAGGTTTTGAACGCCAAACCATTTGATAAGATTCGAAGTGGTCCGCCCCAACCAGAATTTCAAAATGACACAGAAATCGAGCTGTTTGTGCGGCAAATGGCGAACTCCGCATGGCATCCCGTAGGCACCTGCCGAATGGGAACAAGCATAGATACGGTAGTCGGTCCAGATTTGTCGGTCCACGGGATCGACCAACTTTCAATTTGCGACGCCTCGGTGATGCCGAGTATCGTGAGCGGGAATACTAATGCTGCTACGATAATGATCGCCGAAAAGGGTTCTGATCTAATCCGAGGAAGAATTTCGCAGGTTAGCTAGGGTCAGGATGCATTGATTTTCGCTTAGCGGCCTGATTCACGGCTCAAAAACGAGCGGTGAACATGTCTGATCTTTTCTGGCTGACGGAGGCGCAAATGGCGCGTCTGGAGCCCTTCTTCCC
>NZ_JBDZYF010000035.1:0-4773 GCF_040329495.1 Ruegeria sp. SCP10 | reverse complement strand
AGGAGAGCCACAACCCGGGCTCGATATCCTCACCGACTTCCCTTGGGACAACCCGGTGCTGGATGACGATGCCCTGCAACTGGATGCCGCACCAGCAGCGGACCCCCAACAGACTGCAGAGGCAGCAAATACCATCTTCTCCTCGGCAACTCCCGGTTTCGCATTAGATCGGGATCAGATGGGTGCCCCCGTCCTTGGGAACAGACCAGATGTCGCGCTTTCGAGAAAACGTGCACGTCCCGACGCCCACAGCATCTTCGCCCAGATAACCGAACTCGGAGGCAAAAGGCTAAGACACACGAAGCTAAGTGACACGCAGCAACGTGAAATATTCGTGCGAAACACCCAACGCTACAATCAAATCGAAGCCGACGGACGGCGGAACACCGCGGCGGCCTTGGCTGAAGAGTTCAAAGTCAGTCAATCAACGATCAATAAGATCGTGAAAAAGCTATCAAAAGAACAAAACACCTCATAAGCAATCAACGTGGTAAATTGAAGCATAGCGAAGGAATAGCAAAAAATGGTGAAAGTTAGGGTCAGGACTTCGGTATCGGAGCCGTCCCAGTCAAGCTGTTTTACGCAGAATAACCGATCCGCCAAGGCGGTGTAGCTTTTCCTTGTTCGTGTCCGCCCTGCTTTCTGTCGCGGCCTACGGGTGAGATCCTTCGGGTACATGCTTCGGTTCGTGGTCAGCGCGGTGGCCGCCAACATGATGCTGGTTCGATGTAATTCCGATGTGCCCATCTCATTGGCGTGCTTGATTGAAGTCAGCGACTGTCCTGACCACGGCATTATCGGAACCACGTCCCTGCGGGACCTCGAAAGCCCGCGATTAAGCAGGCAACGGGTGGAGCAAAGACTGGATCAGGATATTTTCGGCGCAGCATCCGCTTGGAACACTGTCCCATCAACCCAAATCCGATGGAGAATGACTGCGATACGGCGCGCCAGAGCAACCATCGCAATTTTTCTGCCGCGGCGTTGTGCGAGCTGCGCACCCCATTTTCTCAGCCATGTAGACCGTCCACGGTTCATCATGACAGTTGCGGCCTGGCACAACGCTCGCCTCAGGTTTACGTCGCCGGCCTTGGTAATGCCGCCTGAGACATCACGCTCGCCGGACTGGTTACGCGAGGGCGTAAGGCCAACCCAAGGACCGACCCTCTACGAAGATCGGAAGCGCGCTGGATCATCGACGGCTGCACGGAAAGTTAGCGCCACGACCGCCCCGATCCCGGGCATCGTCATCAAACGGAGACAAACCGGATCGTTCTGGGCAAGCTGGCGTACCTGTTTCTCGAGGATTGCAAGTTCCTGTCGCAGGGCAACTCTGGCTCGCAGCATCGGTTCAGTCGCGGCCTCCAGCATGAGGTTGCCTTCTGCCAACTCCCGGATACGGGCCTCAAACCTACCGCGGGAGATCGCACCAACTTTGAGCCCAAAGTTCCGAAGTAAGCCTCTCAAAGACATCTCTAATGCAATCATGTTTTGCTGAATGGCTTTTCGAGCGCCAAATACAGCGCGAGTTTCCTGAGCAGAGACGGATTTACAGTGAACAGGGTGGAACCAGCCGAGATGAAGAAGTCGAGCGATCCCTTCAGCATCGCGCCGATCTGTCTTGATCGGCATGGCCTTCAGCGCTCCCTTAACTTGGCGGGTTTCCATGAGTAGTCTGTCTTGTGCAGCCCGTATTCCTTAAGGGCATCTCGCCAGCGCAACCCATTGCGATTGATGAAGATAATCCCGCTCAACACACGCCGATCATTGACGCGAGGCTTGCCGTGAGACTTCGGGAAGAAGGGCTCAAGACGCGCCATCTGCTCATCGCTCAACCAAAATAGATCAGACATGTTCACCGCTCTTTTTTGAGCCGTGAACCATGCTGGAGAGAGGAAATCAATGGGTCCTGAGCCTAAGGGTCGATAGATCGATGATCCAGACGTTTACAATCACATACCGTATTGTGAAACACACCCTAATTTCCCAACCACGACCCATTTAGGGAAGTACTTCAGTCGAAAGCAATCGCCGAACTCTACCTAAGCGTGTCAACCGTTTAATTCCATAAATTTATTCGGCAGGCATTGGTTGCAGTCAATTGAAAAGGGTCTGAGTCCGAAACATCATATGATGTAAATACCGCATGAAGGGTTTTGAATATAGATGTTAAAAATTCCACCATGGGAGCAGAAATGATGGAAACAACTAACTCACTAAGACACACATCAACTACGGGAAGAAATCAAAGCAGAGAGAGCAATATATCATGTGAGAGTCAAACGAGCTTCCATTCCGCAACTTCTGAGTTCTACTTCGATCCGGTAGAGGATTGTCTGAGCTGGAGCGCGCGCAACAGCAATCAAGCACCACTACAAGTCAACCAATCAAGATACCAGATAATTAATGAACAGTTAACCACCCTTGGACTAGCTTGTAAGCTTTCTGGAGATAGAATCGTTTCTTCTAAGCCACTAAATATTGATGATGCAGAAAGTCAACCTTGTGTTGGACGTGAGACACTAACCCAAATTTATCGCAGCGTATTAGAATGTGAAGATCCCCATCAAAGGAATTTACTATCCGTTGAGTTGCTACCCATAGTGCGTAATGAGCTGGATGCTTTGATCGAAGAATCTGGGGACGGACAGAGAAGTATCGGTGAAATCATATTGGGAACAGCCAGAACCTATGGAGCAATTTTTGGCGGCAAAGACTGGGCAATTGATGACATCATCGGCGCGATAAATATTGAAAAGTTTGATGATATTAGCAGTGACAGTGGGAGCGGCGCTAAGCTTCGCAATGCCAACATTGCGTCCGCTTGTTTGGTAACTACCTTTATGGTAATTCCTACATTGATCAAGGATGGTCCGAGTTTCCTCGAAGCGATACAGAACAAGGACTGGAATGAAGCTACGGGTATTTTAGTTGGTACTCTTGGCATGATAGCGATGGGACTGAGCCCAGTTTTTGCGGCCGAGCAAAGAGACAACCATGCAGCTTTTGCAGCTGCCACGGGTAATGCATTGATAATTGCAGAACATATCCCTGAGGTCTTTTCTGCGGCGAGAGAACTTGTGACTGCGCTTTACCAAAGCCCTAATCCTGAATCTCAACCGTTTACAGAATTTGCTCGGAAATGTAAGATTAAGGCTTCTGCCACCGAGCTTTTGATTGGTGCGGTTCACGGATTGATCTCGCAAGGGGGAATGATGGTTTTCAATTTACGGAATATTATCACCGGGAGTGAAACAAAAAGCCCACTACCTTTTGTATTTTTAACAGGGCTAGTTTCAACAGCTATCGCTGACGCTGTTTTAGGAGATCAACCATTTTCAGGCTTTGAGGCAAATCGTCAGCATTTATCTAAAGCTCTTTCAGAGCCAAGCAATAATAGTACGATTGCTACTCAAAAAGGTAAGATGATTCTGCAACTTAAGATCAATGAGAAATTCAATCCAACGGGTTTTCAGTCCATAGTACGTGCCTTAGATGAACCATCTGGCTGGGCTGTGCCACTAAGCAGTTTTAGAATATCTAAGTACTCCACAGAGCAAGAAGCAAATTTTTCGATGGAGCTACTTAAGTCACTTTTCCCTGAGCATTCTGAGGAATCTTGTCAATTATATCTAAAAAATATCTTCGATTTTGAGGAGCACGGTTATCTCGGCCCCGATCAAGACCTTAAATCAGTTTTGGATTTGATGCAATCTTCTCGGTTCAAAGACAGGAATTTGGTATTCTCGGGAAAGGGTATCGCTAGCAATAATTTTTTTAAAGACGTTATAGCGCACGTAGTCAAAAGTGTTGTGCTCGAAGAACAAAATCAAGCCGAACTATGTGATGCCAGTGAGCTAACGGATATAGTAGTGCTGGTTTAGCCTAGGCTCAGGACCCATTGATTTCCTCTCTCCAGCATGGTTCACGGCTCAAAAAAGCGGTGAACATGTCTGATCTATTTTGGTTGAGCGATGAGCAGATGGCGCGTCTTGAGCCCTTCTTCCCGAAGTCTCACGGCAAGCCTCGCGTCAATGATCGGCGTGTGTTGAGCGGGATTATCTTCATCAATCGCAATGGGTTGCGCTGGCGAGATGCCCTTAAGGAATACGGGCTGCACAAGACAGACTACCGCCGGTGGAAGCGATGGAGCGAGAAAGGTGTCTTCGCTCGCATATTGGCCGACCTGGTTGCCGAACACGACGAAGAGGATACTGTGATGATCCCCTCTCGGGACATTGCTCCGCAATACCCTGCCGGGCAGTGGACGCCACATATCTAAAAGTCCACCGAACCGCGAGCAGCATGGGCGTCAAAAAGGGCGGCGTAGCCGCCTGATTGGTCGCACTCAGGGCGGCATGAACACGAAGCTGCACGCTATCTACGACCGCAAGGGACGCCCACTCAACTTGTTTGTGACGGCTGGGCAGGTCAGCGATTACATCGGCGCACGGGCGTTGCTCAGCAGCCTGCCGGATGTGGAATGACTGCTCTGGGATCGCGGCTATGATGCAGACTGGTTCCGCGAAGCGTTGAAAGACAAAGGGATACGCGCGTACACCCCCGGACGAAGGCAGCGAAAGAAGCCGGCGAAGTACGACAAGCGACGCTACAAGCGGCGCAACCGCCCCCTCTCGTGACATTGCTGGGCAATGCACTTTCGTGTCTGACGTCAGCACCAATGGGACAGTTTAAGTCGATTTGATAAGAGAGGGTTTCTGGCTCATCGTAACCGCCAAGGAGTGGAGATGAGTAAGAAACCCGGAACCAAGC
>NZ_JBDZYF010000034.1:0-4896 GCF_040329495.1 Ruegeria sp. SCP10 | reverse complement strand
GGTTGACCCATTGTCGGATCGTTTCCCGACTTACCATCACACCGCGTTCCGCGAGCAGATCTTCAACATCGGCAGCACTGAGCGCAAACTGGTGGTAGACCCAGACCGCATCGGTGATGATCTCACGCGGAAAACGAAAGCCCTTCAGGCGAGGCATCTTGGACGGCATCTTCAGGCGTCAGACCTAATCAGATCAAAACACGCAAACAGGTTGGCAGTGCCTCAGCGATCGTTTCAAACCACCCAGATCTGACTGCTCTCTGCACCAGGTTGAGGGAGGCTCAAGGCTTGAGAGAAAGATCACAGCTGTTCACTTCTTTGTCACTGGGCTACTAACCTAGATACTATGTAGATACTCTGGTAATCGAAAATCGATATTCGTGCCAGTGAAGGTCGATTGAAATATAAGAGGCCCGACTAAACTAAAGTAAGGTTGTAGAAAATGAGGTTTGGAAATGAACAAAATAACCAGAGTTACGATTGTTGATGACGAACCAGAGATACGCAACTCACTTAAACAGTGGCTAACGCTATCAGGCTATCAGCCGGACGTATATGAGTGCGCTGAAGAAGCTCTCAAAAACATACAACCGAACTACCCAGGAGTGGTGATTTCGGATCTAAAGTTACCTGGAATGGACGGGTCGCAATTTCTAACCAATCTTCTAAGAATTGATAAAGATATTCCAATCATAATGATTACCGGTCACGGAGATATACAATCAGCCGTTGATTGTATTAGGTTAGGAGCTTTTGACTTTCTCGAGAAACCGTTTAAGCCAGAGGCGTTAGTAGAGCAGGTTGAGTGTTGCCTAGCCCAACGCCGAATCACCCTAAGTAGCCGAGCACCAGCGATACTCAAGACGGGTGATGGCTTACAGTTGTTGCGGGGTTTCATGGGTAGTAGTGAAAAGATTGCACAAGCTCGCCACCAATTAGTAGACGCATCTAGATCAAATGGACACGTATTGATTAATGGTGAAACCGGTACGGGGAAGACCCTTGCAGCACATACGTTGCATGCATTGGGCGGAGGAAACGGTTCTTGCTTCAAAGCCATTTCGTGTTCAGCAACTTCAGATGTTGGTCTAAATCGAGAGCTATTTGGTGATTCCAGTGGTAACGATCGAACGGTCGGAGCTCTTGAAGACTGCCGCGGAGGCACGTTGATTTTGGAAGATGTCGAGTATCTAAGCGATGATCAGCAGAGCAGATTACTAGCCAGAATGGACGAACAGAATAGTGAAACTAGAACGAGAATCGTGGCGGTATCCAGTCTGCAAGAGCTCGATGGATCATGCCAAGGTCGTTTAAGGCCTTCTTTGTTCTTTAGGCTAACTTCGTCGCAGATTGAAATGCCGTCTTTGCGTGATCGTAACGAAGACATTATGCCACTGTTTTCGCACTACATCAGAGCGTTTTCGGAAGAGTATGGACGTGAAATTCCTGTAGTTAATTCTAGCGAAAAAAAGCTATTGTTGGAAGCACCTTGGCCCGGTAACATCCGCCAGCTTAAAAACTTTGCTGAGCGAGTAACTCTAAAGAATCGCCGTGGGATTGATATTATCTCATCATTGCTGATTGCCGACAACGAGATACATTTGTCGGCGATGACCACAGAGGGTAAACCTCTAAAGGAATACGTGGAAGCTTTTGAACGAATGCTGATTGATACTACAATCAAACGACACAAAGGCGTAATATCTTCGGTATTGGATGAGCTTTGTTTGCCTAGAAGGACACTAAATGAAAAGATGGCAAAATACGGGCTTCAGCGTTCCAATTATCTATAGACTCAGGCCTTCGGTAACGGGGACCTCCCAGTCAAGCTGTTTTGCGCAGCATGATTGATCCGCCAGGGCGGTTTAACTGTTTCAATTTGTGACCGCTCTGTGCTCTGTCGCAAGCGTTGCACCGGTCACACGGGTCTGACGCAGTTCCAGGGCAGTAGTTCGTTGATGTCCGATTGTTTGTGCTCACCAGCAATGGCAGCCAGGGCTGTGGACAGGTAGCCGTGTGGCTCAACCCCATTGAGTTTGCAGGTCTCGATGAGTGACGCGATGATGGCCCAGTTTTGCGCGCCCGCATCATGTCCGGCGAAAAGCGCATTTTTGCGGTTCAGTGCGATAGGGCGGATGGTGCGCTCGACGGCGTTAGAGTCCAGTTCGATGCGTCCGTTGTTGAGGAACCGGATCAGCCCACCCCAGTATTTTGCCATGTATTTCAGTGCTTCTCCGGTTGGCGATTTTGCCGAGACACGGGCGCGGTTCTGGGCGAACCAAAGATCAAGGGCATCGACAATGGGTTTTGAGCGCTCTTGCCGTGCAGCGAGCCGTTGGTCGACAGACAGGCCGCGCAAGTTTTTTCGATGCGGTAGAACGGCTACGTCGAGAGCTTCAATGCCAGGTTCCGCGATGAACTGCTGAACAGGGAAATCTTCTACTCATTGAGAGAAGCGCAAATCATCATCGAAGGATGGAGAAAACACTACAACACAAAGCGACCCCACCGGTCAGATCGCCATTAGCACCCAGCTCTGCCAAAACCGCGCGTACCAGCGCGGCGCTGAGCGGCGAGGGCGCGGTTGATCAGAGTATCGATCATTGGCCGCGCACCGCAGATCAGCCCGCCACATACCCCCAGCCCCTTGCCGCAGGTGTGCAGCGTCAGAACCTCGGTCGGCAGATCATGCGCCAACCCGCGACCGCGCGGGCCGAAAACCCCGGTTGCATGGGCTTCATCGACCACAAGCACAGCATCATGTTCACGGGCCAGCTCGGCAAGTTCGGACAAAGGCGAGATATCGCCTTCCATCGAATAGACGCTTTCCACGGCGATCCAGATTTGCCCTCTGCCGCTGTCGGTGCGCCAGGCATTGATAACGCGGCGGGCATCGGATGGGTCGTTATGCGCAAACTCGCGCACCTCGGCCCGTCCGGTACGCAGACCTTCGTGGACACTGGCATGTATCTGTTCATCAAGCAGCAACAGATCGTCGGCAGCCGGCAGAGTGGAGAATATGGCCTGATTGGCCTGAAACCCGCCCCCCCATGAACAGAGCCGCTTCGGCTCCGAAGAATTCGGCCGCTTCTTCCTCCAACGCCTCATGTTCTGGATGGTTGCCGCGCAAGAGCCGTGACCCACCCGAACTCAGTGGGACACCACGGTTCAGCGCGCGCCGCGCAGCCTGTTCCAGCAGCGCCGACTCCACCAGCCCGAGGTAATCGTTGGACACGAAGTCCCTTCCGCTGCGGGATACCAGCACCCGGCGGCGATGCCGAGTGTTCAGCACATCCAGCATGGAACTCAATCGTTCCACTGCTGTCATTCAGCCGCTTTCGCGCAGCTGTGCTCGGCTGCGGTTTCAGCACTGATGCCAATCTTAGTAAAGAGGATCGCGTCGGTGTCCTCTTCCGGGTTTCCCGCCGTCGGAAGGGTTTCACCCACAAAGATCGAATTTGCCCGGGCGAAGAAATACATAGTCTGCATTTCATCGCTCATCTCGCTGCGTCCGGCTGACAGGCGCACATAGGATGAGGGCATCATTATTTCGGACCAGTGCTAACACACGCACGAAGTCAATCGGGTCGATTGGTTTGGCATCAGCATGTTGATAGGGACACTGTCTGGTGCAGGATTGAGGTTGGCCAGAGACAGCAGCATGTCTATCCGGTCATGATCCTTTTCTCCCATACCCAGAATACCACCGGAACAGACCTTGATACCGGCGTCTTTCACACGGTTCAGCGTATTGATCCGGTCAGCTAACGTGCGAGTGGTGATCACTTCTGAGTAATACCGCTCGGACGCGTCGATGTAGTGGTTGTAGTTATCTAGGCCAGCGTCGCGCAGGCGGAATACCTGGTTGTCGTCCAGCATGCCCAAGGTCATGCAGGTCTCCATGCCCATGCCACGCACGCCCTCGACCATAGCTACCAGCGCATCCATGTCGCGATCCTTGGGCTCCCGCCAGGCCGCACCCATGCAAAAACGTGTCGCTCCACCCGCCTTGGCTTTGCTGGCTTCGGCCAGCACACGTTCCACCTCGATCAGTTTGGAGGCCGAGAGTTTAGAACCGTTCCGCGCTGATTGCGAACAATAGGCGCAGTCTTCGGCGCAACCGCCCTTCTTGATCGACAAGAGCTTGGATGTCTGAATCTTATTCGGATCAAAGTTTGCGCGATGCAACGTCTGGGGACAAAACAACAGATCCATCAGCGGTAGATCAGGGAGGGCCTGCGCGGATTTTCGGGTCCACGTTTCGAATGCCGAACTCATTATATCGTTTTTTCTGCGCTGTTTTGTTGTCTCCCTCCTCAATATCGATAACGCTTCCAAGCGCAACCGGGATCTCCAATTTTTACCTAGAGACAAGCAGCAACAAGTTTTCGCCGACATTGGTTGCTCTTGCAGCGTCGGTTGATTTGGGGCTCTCTGCCCGAGTTTGCAGCAGTTTTATTTTACGACCATCTCGGTTTCGGCATTCTACGAGTGCCCGTTTGACGGTCATTCTTGAAACCCCGAGATCGCCAGCGATCTGCGCCTTGGAGATGCCTTCGTCCACAAGCTTTCGGATTTCACCGTCATCCACGGATTTCCGCCGCCCCTTGTAGACACCCTTACCCTTGGCGGCTACAATTCCGAGGACGGTGATCACCATACGACCCATTTCGCCGGCGGTGGATACTTCCGGTTCAAGCACTCGGAGCGATGCGCCTATGGCATCCAGTTCGTGAACCAGATTCATCGGCACTGCCAACCTGTTCGCGTGTTTTGATCTGATTGGGTCTGACGCCTGAAGATGCCGTCCAAGATGCCTCGCCTGAAGGGCTTTCGTTTTCCGCGTGAGATCATCACCTATGCGGTCTGGGTCTACCACCAGTTTGCGCTCAGTGC
>NZ_JBDZYF010000033.1:0-4945 GCF_040329495.1 Ruegeria sp. SCP10 | reverse complement strand
TGACAACTCGCTTTCCTGCGAAGCCAGACCCTTGATCTTTTCGCGCACGGATTGAGGAATACGGTTCCAGACCCGCGACGGCGTAGGTCTGCGATCTTCAAGCGCCTCGGGCCACCGACAAGATATCGGTCGTACCAACGATAGAAGGTGGTCATCGGAATGCCCAGCTTTTCCAAAGTGCGCTTGGTCGGCAACTGCGATTGCTCAGGGAACGATCAACGACGGTGGCCAGCGCCTCGCGCAGCGAAATTCACTTCCTGTTGCTGCAGGCGCTGTGCCAAGGCGGAATCGTCTTCCTCCTGCTGCAGGCGCTGCGCCAAGGCGGAATCGTCTTCCTCCTGCTGCAGGCGCTGCGCCAGTGCGAAATCGTCTTCCTCCTGAAGCGACTTGGCCGCAGCCGGCAACCAGTCATCCAGTTCACGATCGACCGGGTCGCTGCCCGAGTTTCGTGGGCGTTCCGGTCTTTCAAGGTCATTGCCGAAAGGTATGTTGGTAACTTCGCCCGTCGGCGCAAATCTGCCGCCGGTTGCCCATGAGAACTCGCCACGTCCCAGGACGTTTCGAGCAGCCTCACCAAAGGGTGAGGATCCGCCAAGTGCCAGTCCAAAACCTCGGTCGGGAGCGGGATCTGCGAAAGTCCAGGATCGGCTGCTGCTGGACGCCGCCCCAACACCCTGTCTAGCAACAGTATGCGTGAATGGCGAGCTTCGAGATGCGGTAGGCTCATCCACTTTGAAGGATGCCGGTGCCAAGGCCGGTGCTTCTCGCTGGCCAAAATCCGCGTTCGAGAATGAATCGCTATCAGTTGAACCTAAATCGGAAAGCGCACCCAGATCCGCCTCGGAAACAGAGCTGAGATCTACGGCCAGCCTTTGGTGGAGCCATTCGTTTTGATCACGTACCGCCTGCCAAACGCCGCTATATTCACGATCCAAGCGGCGCAAGGATGCTTCGGTAAGCGTTTCGCTCCCGTCGCTGTCCTCAATCTCAGACATGTACCCTTTTGGCACGGTTACTGTTTCGGGAAAGCCGTCGAGGTCTTGGTCGGGGCTGCCGGAAAACGATGCCCAACCACTGTCCCGCAAATACGCTTCTTGCATCGGATCGGCCAAATCCGAAACAGATGCGCCACGGGCATTGCCGAACAGATTTGGAAGATAAGAGTCGTGTTCAACGAACGACAACTGCTCATCATCCAAATCGCCCACGCGTCCCTGCTCAGCAAGTTGCGCAATTGCAAAAGGATTGAGCCTCGCCTGCGAACCAGCGCTTGAAGGTGTCTCTGTCGGAGCAGACCCGTTACGGCCGGGGGTGCCAGATGGCCGAAAAAGTGCTTTAAACTTTCCCCGCCAGCTTGTGTTTGTCTGTGCCGCTTCGGAGAAAACCGGCGGTGCCGTCGAATTCGCAAATGACGAACTTGCGTGTTGCCTTTGCCAGCCGAACGAGCCGCCGTTCAGTCGAGCACTTACATTGGGTCTGTCTCTTGGGCCGCGCAAGTTCGGGACAGCGTCTTTGACCGCATTGAACGCCTTGCTTAGGACAACTGGTATTTTCATTGTCAGGCTCCTTTCGTAACCCAAAATCGACACGACAGTTCATTACTCTGGCACACAACCGAACACGCGAACCCGTTGAAGCCGAAATACTCTTTTCTGATAGGCGAAGTCGCAAAGGGGGCCTTCTAGGCGAGCCCAAGCTCGTAGCGGATATTCGCACGTCAGCCATCGGGCTGGCGTCTCGGGATCACTAGCCTAGCGGCAAGGGTCACAGAACAGGACGGGCTAAGTCGATTGATCTGGACCGGTGGGGTTTTCACAACGCTCCATCGACAATATTGTGTCTGACTATTTTCTAAAACTTCCAGTAAGTATCGGAAGCGCGCGCTGCTAGCTCGAACACGGTAACCTGCCGTGGCAATTTGCCGGGGGTAGACGGACCCTCTCGCTGCTCTGAGGGGTCAATCCCAGAGGAATCGAGTGTTCCCGACTGGTCTCGATTTTCGCCAGAGGAGCGGGTCTCATGCAGCTCGATTTCAGTGACGACTGGCGGATCGCTTCGACCGACCGCGGTGCGGGGCATCGAGTCAGCAGATGCTGATGTGGTAGCCTCGCCATGCGAAGCTTCGCCTTCCGATGCCGATGAGTCGTTCCCAAGAATCGTATCAAGCAGGGATTTCTTCGGTCTGCTCTGCGCCTCTTCTATTTGCTTCTTAAAAACTTCCGCCTGCTCGGCGGTGCTGAGACCGTCGAGAGGAGTGCCGCCCTTGGCTTTTTCACCAGCGTCCACAGATGATGTTGAGCTGGCGTCCTCATTGGATGCCTCGAATATCGTATTCAAGCGTACGGTACCAATTTCTGGCCTCGACTTGTCGTCAAAGGACCGCGTGATCACACCCGGCGGCACAATGCTCTCTCTTCCCAGACGGCTGATCTTTGGAGAGTCCTCGGCAGCAGGGTTTGTGCTGTCCGTGCGACGGGGCCCCTCGGGGCTTAGCGTTTCGAGGCCCAGCAATTCATCGAGGTCTGCCACGCTGGTGCCCAACCCGTCAGCATCGCCGCTACCTGCTGGTAGCTCATCCTGCGGCATGAATTCGTAGATCTCATTTCGCAACGCAGTGCTCGGCGCTTCTACGCCAAATGAGTCATGACGATCGTCGATCTTTGCACCTAGCATATCACGGTCGCCGCGCCCCTGATCCATCGGATCCGAACCCCGAGTGTTGATCAATTCCCGCTGCTCCACGAGACTACCATCCTCATCGACATCGAACTCGAGAAAGTCTTCGAATTCGGTACCGTCATCTGATACCGGGCTCATTCGGCTGCTGGTGCCGTGCTGTTCGAGATACTCGACCATCTCTTCCCAAACACTCGCCTGTGCGCTGCCCGAAGGCGCGCGACCTGCATCCCCCGATCGGCTTCCGGGCCCGATTTCGGCGGCGGCTGATTGAGCGACTAGCGCGACTTGGGTCGCTCTGTGTTCGGCGCGCGTGGAATTTATCCCGTTCCATTCTCGTGGTGGGCGGTGAGAGTTAAGTCGCTCCATCGCCAATCCCGGCTGCTGTGAGGCCCGTCGCCCGAAAGGGGCTTTCGTCCTGAACGTGTCGACTAGGTTTTGGATCGGTTTTAGGAATCCTGGGACTTTCATTCTATACCTCCGCGTGAGAGCGCACCTAAATGTGAGAGACCGGTCACTAAGCTATCTGACAAGATAGCCCGCGATACGCTCGAACCGGAAATAACTTTTGCTTATCTCTCCGCAGGACATTGCCAATTTGTTTGCCAGCGGTTGCAGAGAGCCTTTGCTGGCGCGGTCAGGCGGTCAACTCGAGAGCATAGCCGTTCGAAAGTTCGTGCGCGACCGATCGGGCGTGGCGGTAGGAAATGGAAGAGAGGCGATAGCGGTGGGGCCGGAATGTGTAAAACACACGACTTGATCTGACATTTCTGCTCTTTTGGACCGCAAAAAGGAGTGTCGATCAACGACAAGCATTCAGGAGAAGGTCATCAAACCGAAACTCGGGCTGTTGGAAAAGGCCAAGCAACAGAAGGAGGCCCATGGCGAGATCGAGAGCCACCATCCGGGTTATCTGGGCAGTCGGGCTGGACCTGTCACGCTTTTGTGCCGCCCCAAGTGCTCGTTTAAGCCACCTTACGCTCGAATGCGACGGGACTTTTCCAACCTAATGCTGAGTGTCGCCTGCGCGGATTGTAGAAGCCGTTGATGTACTGGAAGATGGCCGTTTCAGCCTGCCGCCTGGTTTGCCACGAGCGTCGCCAGATCAGCTCAGCTTTGATCGTTTTGAAGAACGTCTCGACGGCAGAGTTGTCGTAACAAGTGCCTTTGCCGCTCATCGACACCTTGAGCCTGTGCTGGCGCAATATCTTCTGGTAGTCATGTGAGCAGTATTGCGACCCGCGGTCCGTATGGTGGATACAGCCTTTTTGCGGTTGCCGCAGCACGATAGCCATCTTCAAAGCCCGGATTGCGAGATCACGCTTCATCCGGTTGCTCACCGCCCAGCCAATGACACGTCGAGAGTGCAGATCAAGGATCACAGCGAAATAAAGCCAACCCTCACGCGTCCACACATAGCTGATATTGCCAGCCCATTTTTGCTTTGGCAGCTCCGCACGGAAGTCTCGGTTCAGTAAGTTAGGTGCGATGTTGAAGGCATGGTTACTTTCGGTGGTCACCTTGTATTTCTTAGACCGTTCGACACGGATACCATTCTCGCGCATCAACCGACCGACGCAGCGATGGCCGATGTTCAAAGCGAGCTCTTTCAGCTCCTCCGTCATTCTCGGCCTGCCGTAGCTGCCCGGGCTGAGCCGAGATTGTTCTTTGATGTGCGCCAGAACGATCATGTCGGTTCGCTGCCGTTGGCTGGCCAGGCGACTGCGATAGGCACGTTTGCCTCGTTCGCTGACATCCAGAACCTGGCAAAGGCGGTTAGTCGGGAAATCGCAGCCGTGCTCTTCGATGAACCTGAACCTCATGGCTTTTGGCTCGCGAAGAAGGCTGTGGCCTTTTTTAGAATATCCCTCTCCTCCTTGAGAATGCGGTTCTCACGTCGAAGCCGTTCATTCTCACGGGCAAGATCCAGATCTTTGTCGGATATCACATCGGTGTCCCGATGTGCGGTGACCCATTTGTTCAGCGTCGATAAGCCAACACCCAAATTTGAGGCCACTTGTTTGCGTGTCAGCCCACTTGTCAGTGCAAGCCGCACCGCATCAGCACGGAATTCGTCTGTCCGTTTCAGCCCCATAGTCTGTCTCCTTTGCTGCAGTAAATGCTAACAAAGGAGCGGCATCAAACCGCCACAGGTCCATTCTGTGTGATCCTTCGATCCTGTTATTCAACCCTTTGTGTGCTCGGTGATCTGCACCCGGCGCGAGATCACGGATCGGTTTGAAATAGCTTCTCAGCTTATCCGTAATCA
>NZ_JBDZYF010000032.1:0-5097 GCF_040329495.1 Ruegeria sp. SCP10 | reverse complement strand
CCAGACGCGCCATTTGCGCCTCCGTCAGCCAGAAAAGATCAGACATGTTCACCGCTCGTTTTTGAGCCGTGAATCAGGCCGCTAAGCGAAAATCAATGGGTACAGAGCCTAACTTGGAGATTAACTTAATTGTAGTTAATCGACTTCGATATGATTGTCTAACCATAACAAATAACCTGACAGGCCGCTAATGCGATTGGAAGCGGTCAAAAACACAATATGAGAATAACTATGGAAAACATTCATGGCTTTAATAATAACTGGCCAATCTTGAGAGCACCAAGACACGAAACCAATGAACCACGTCGTAGCGCTGGCATCCGCGAGCCTAGACGTGCAGCCGAGAAACAAACACCTGCCATGGTTTCTAGCGCCCTTGGCTCTTCTTCGGGACCATTGAGTGCAAGATTTGATACCGCGGGCATAGAAAAAACGGGTTTGTCCGCGAGCAGGCGAATTGAAAAACGATTCGAGCAGACAACGTCCGGGCAGGCTAGCTACAATGGGTACTCGTACGGAGCTAAATACCTTGGTGTGAGATATGATCATCCTGCCGACGCGAGTTTGTATGATCGGTGTGCGCACCGTTCTCAGATAGTTAGCACAAATGATGAGGCGCAAGGCGGGTCCAACAGTTACCGAGCCCTAACTATAGCTGACTGTTCAATGCCTGACCATCATGTCATCGACATTCCGGAGACATCTCTTGAACGGCGTGCAATCGACCTGCTAAGCAAAAAAAAAATACAGGCCAAGTCTGCTGATCTAAAGCTGCAAATGATCAATGATGCTTTAGAGAGTCACGGATCTGGCAGCAGTCTTTCTAAAAACGTCAGAGCACTGGCGAACAGTCTTACTGAAAGTCCAAGCAATGGTAACCGTCTCGCGAATGCGGAACTTCGCGATCGATTGATTAGTCTCGTAGCACAGGTTGAGGTGAATATTGCAGGCTGTAAAGAAAGCTATGAGAGCTTCCTCAATTTCCGCGCAGATCAAAAGCGAAGAGGTGTGGAAGGGAGAGTGTTTGATACTCGAGATCTAGGGAGCACCTTTTGCGCTAACACACTAGCTTCAATTTTGTTGCGTAGTTCGGCACAATCGCTGATTGTAACAGGCGCTTCTTCTCTATTGCAAGTCGGTACAATCGCTCTTATCAAGCATATGGTCAAAGATGATCCCAGCTTGATCTCACAGAAGATAATCGACCGAATAAGACAGAGCGAAGCTACAGATTCGGAAGGCACGATCGCGGTTCCCTTCGAGGACGCACCACTAGCAGAGTATTATCTTGATCCCGATCAGATCTCAGACATCGAAGCGAGCGTCGGTGATCTTACGCCAGAGGCTATTGCTCAAATTGCAGAAGAAAGCACCGTATTGTCTGAAGAAGAGATTGATCTCGCGGCCGAACTAGTTGCCAAGCCCGGGAGTACCTATCTGGACGAAGCTACCAATACGGTCGGATCTATCATGGCGACCGAAGCCGGCGTGGGGTCAATACGCGGCGTTGCTCTAGCTTGGGCGGATAGTAAAACTGAGGGCAGCCTCAAAGAGCGTGCGGCTCAGGAAGCGACCCGGCCGCCGGCTGAATCCGACCGACCAAGCCGCTGGGCTACCGCTCTGAGTGCGGCAAAAAGCTCGTTGCCGTCACAGCTTAAAGGATCCGCAGTTTCAAGCCTTATCGCAGTCGCCGTTAGTTCGGTGTTCGGTGCAAACAATAAGTCGATAGCCGGTCTTAGTATTGACGCCGCGAAAACCGTTGGTTTCTCTCTATTGGCGGCAGGAACAAATACAACGATCGATGCAGGTCGCGAAGCGCTTATGCCCGAATCGGCTGGACCGGCAACGAAACAGACCGTAAAAGCCGCTATTCGCGTGGCGGGTCGAGTCGCGGTTCAGTACATGAAGTCTGCTATAAGCGCTGCCGCAGACCCTAGCAAAGAACCAGCTGCGGAAATCCTTCATGCACGAAATTTGATTCAAGCCGGTGTGGGCGGTGCTATCAAAGAAGGCGCAGGCGCCCTAGTCCAGACGATAACGTCTCAAAACATGCCCCCGAATGAGATTTATCGTCGGGATTGCGTTACCGCCCTCAAATCTCTTGCCGAACTCAGGCGCTCTCTTGCTGAGTTTGGCGAACGTGGCCGTGTATCGCAATCTGAAAGCGGACTAGATACGGATACAATTAGATCAATAGACGCAATCTTCGAACTCATACAAGAAATGACGTTTTTTGATAGTGAAAGTAAGGGCTTTAACGACCGCTTTGATCGCTATGAAGAAGAACTGGATCGCCGAAGTGGTTTGATTTTGGAGGAAGTTGCTGTCGTTCATGGAAGCCAAGCTCCTGAAGAAGCTGAACCGACACCAGCAGCCCAAAATTCGAGCAACGTCAGAAGCCCAGAAATCGAGCTTGAGGAAATTATCATTGACTCTGGTTCCTCCGCTGGCAGTCAGTTTCGAGTATAGGTGTTTTCGTATGCCAGATTGATGCTGACGTCTGGAGTTCCCCCTGTTTCCTGGACGGTTATGGGCTTAGGGATTCCAGCCTTTCAGCGGCGGCCCTTTCGTAGTTGTTAGATGGGCACTGCCAACTTGTATTGACCCAGCCCCCTGAAGTCAGGCCACCGAGGTGTTAGTAGTCGGTCCAAGCAAAGGATGGACTATGAAACGCGGATTTAGTGACGAGCAGATCATTGGGATGATCAAAGAGTACGAGGCCGCGCTGAAAGATCTAGCGACAAAAAACTACTGACGCCCGATGTCAAAAGACGGGCCGTGTCGGACGTGATGGGTCGGCTCGGCCTGTCAGAATGTCGGGCGTGCGAGTTGGCTGACCTTCATCGGTCCGTCTTGCAATACAAGAAGTAGGATCGGTGCGATGAAGTCCTGCGTAAGCGATTGCGCGAGCCGGCCAATGAACGACGTCGGTTCGGGTATCGCCGTCTGGGTATACTTCTGGCCAAAGAAGGGTTTGAGGTGAACCACAAGAAGCTGTTCCGGCTCTACCGCGAGGAAGGGCTGGCGGTGCGTTGAAGAAGGTCCCGCGAGCGGGCTTGGGCACGCGCAGGCCCATTCTAGTGCCGGATCGCGCCAACCAGCGCTGGTCGTTGGACTCTGTGTCTGACGCTTTCGAAGATGGGCAGCGGTTCCGCGTCCTTTGCATCGTGGATGATTGTACGCGCGAGGCGCGGGCCACCGTCGTTGATCGTTCCCTGAGCGATCGCAGTTGCCGACCAAGCGCACTTTGGAAAAGCTGGGCATTCCGAAGACCACCTTCTATCGCTGGTACGACCGATATCTTGTCGGTGGCCCGAAGCGCTTGAAGATCACAGACCTACGCCGTCGCGGGTCTGGAACCGTATTCCTCAATCCGTGCGCGAAAAGATCAAGGATCCGGCTCTGAAGGAAAGTGAGCTTGGCCGAGTGTCGTAGCCTGTCAAAGACCAAGTCTCCGGATGTTCCCTGCATAACCTTCTGTGGTGAACTGGATCAGCTTGTTGACAATGCGTCAATCAAACGCCGCATGGCCCAATGGCGAATTTTCGATGATCCGCAATGCTAAACATGACGTGTTGACGGAAATCCCGGAAGTCGGCGGAGATGTGATTACAGAGATCGTTGACTTCTTTTCCAAGGTCGATACGGCGGCTAAGTCATGATCGTAGCCTTGGGGATTTGAAACTGTAAGGGCTTGAGCGAGAGATAGGCTCAAGCCCTCAAGTTTTGCCCGCTTCCTCGTCTCTTGCCGAAGTCGGTTTCCGCGTAGCTGATGGGTGTAAAATCAGTGGCTGTGCAACGTGCGCAATCGAATAGGGGCAGACAATTTAGCCCTTAAATTATTGCTTGAACACGCGGTTTCTGGTCAAAATTAGCGTGAGTCGCAGGCCGCGAAAAAGACAAAAAAAGTGGCTTGCATACAAAACACTTATACCGTAGCAACCCAAGTGCATCGTGTGTACTTGGGTTTCTACGGTCGCAGACCGGGGTGAAACCATGACAGAAAACATTCTAACACAGGGGCCGAATGTGGTCAGCGAAGATGGTTTCAAGCAGTTGTTCGACGAAGGATATTTTGCAGAAATCGTGTGTATGCAAAGCGCGGAAAAGCAGCATAACTCGTTCTCTGGTAACTGGATCATCCGGGCGGTCTCTCCTGACGGCCAGGTTGAAAAGGTTCTGGTCACGTCTAGGAAAGATTTCAAGGTGCGTGAGTTCCGTACCATCAACGGCCTGCATGGCTTCTTCCATCAATTCAACCTCAAGATTCAGCACGTCCCTTGGCACGAGGGCGTTCGGTGTCGCATCCGTTTGCCGAAATTTGAGGAAGCTGAGCGAGAGCAAGAATAGCCGACTACTCCTACCTAGGATTGTCGCTGGCCTTGCTGTTCTGTCGCTCAATGCGGGCGCTGTTGCGCAGACCTTCAGGGCACAAACAAAACCCGAAGTAGCAAGAACAGTTGCAGCCATTCACCCGGCACCGCAGGGGATAGGGTGCCTTGTAGCGAGCGCACTTTTACCCGTCGCCGAAGGTTTCTGCGTTGGAATCCATCGAGGAGGGCAGGGCGCATGAACAAGCTCATTGTCGCCTGCATGGTGTTGGCCGGACTGCTTTACGCAGATCATAATTTTGGCCGTACATCAAAGGTTCTGAGTGCCGATGAGGTTTTCGCCGTTGATGGCGACACGATTGACCATGGCGATGACCGCTACCGGCTTGTTGGTTTCGATACGCCCGAGACTTACCGCCCGCAATGCGCAGCGGAAAAGGCTCTGGGCCTGAAGGCGAAAGCGCGGCTGACAGAGCTTATTGAGACAGCGGGCCAAATCAAGTTGGTCATACAACCAGAGCTGGACGAGCATGACCGGTTCCTAGCTGTTGGGCGCGTGACTGGCTCGGAATGTTGGGACCATCCTGATTTCAGAAGGACTTGCACGTGCATACTGGGGCGGCAAGCGCCAGTCCTGGTGCATCTGATCGGAGATTAGGTCATGTTGACAAATGACGCAGCCAGAGGCGGATTGATGTGATGTCGATGAAGCCGAGGTAGCTTTCGGCTGTCTTGTCATATCGTGTTGCGACACGGCGGGTATTCT
>NZ_JBDZYF010000031.1:2500-6428 GCF_040329495.1 Ruegeria sp. SCP10 | reverse complement strand
TTGGTTGCGGGAGTAGGATTTGAACCTACGACCTTCAGGTTATGAGCCTGACGAGCTACCGGGCTGCTCCATCCCGCGACACTTTGGTATGGTCTACCGCCTATTCGGCTACTTGAGACCATTGTTGGCCTATCGCTTACGCTGCTTGAGGCCGGGTATTATTTCATCGTTTAGAGAGATATGGGCTTTTACTAGGTTTGGCGGTGACCTACTCTCCCGGGGCTTAAGCCCAAGTACCATTGGCGCGGCAGTGCTTAACTTCCGGGTTCGGGATGGGACCGGGTGTTTCACTTGCGCTATGACCACCAAACCGAGGAAAAGCCCACGTCGCTCTTTTTGCTTTGCAAAAAGGCGACGCGCGGGAGGCAGCGTATTCGCTTGCGAATGCGCGTTCCCGCACGGTTGTATAGTCAATCAACAGTGCCATTTGCGTTGGCACGCGCTGTCCTTGGTCAAGGTGTGTATGTCTTTGATTTGTCTTCCTATTACTGGATCAAATCAAGCCTATCGGGCGATTAGTACCGGTCAACTGAACGCATTACTGCGCTTACATCTCCGGCCTATTGACGTGGTGGTCTTCCACGGCCCTCAGGGAGACCTTGTTTTGAGGGGGGCTTCCCGCTTAGATGCCTTCAGCGGTTATCCTGTCCGATCATAGCTACCCAGCACTGCCGTTGGCACGACAACTGGTCCACCAGTGGATCGTTCACCCCGGTCCTCTCGTACTAGGGGCAACTCCTCTCAAGTCTCCTACACCCACGGCAGATAGGGACCGAACTGTCTCACGACGTTCTAAACCCAGCTCACGTACCTCTTTAAACGGCGAACAGCCGTACCCTTGGGACCTGCTCCAGCCCCAGGATGAGATGAGCCGACATCGAGGTGCCAAACACTGCCGTCGATATGGACTCTTGGGCAGTATCAGCCTGTTATCCCCGGCGTACCTTTTATCCGTTGAGCGATGGCCCTTCCACTCGGGACCACCGGATCACTATGGCCGTCTTTCGACTCTGCTCGACTTGTCAGTCTTGCAGTCAGGCTGGCTTCTGCCATTGCACTCAACGAGCGATTTCCGACCGCTCTGAGCCAACCTTCGCGCGCCTCCGTTACGCTTTAGGAGGCGACCGCCCCAGTCAAACTACCCGCCACGCAGGGTCCCGGATCCGGATAACGGACCGCGGTTAGACATCAAGAGTGCGAAGGGTGGTATCTCAAGGGAGGCTCCACGGATACTTGCGTTTCCGCTTCAAAGCCTACCACCTATCCTGCACATCACAATCCTGATGCCAGTGCGAAGCTGTAGTAAAGGTGCACGGGGTCTTTCCGTCTAACCGCGGGAAGCCTGCATCTTGACAGGCAATTCAATTTCGCTGAGTCGATGTTGGAGACAGCGGGGAAGTCGTTACGCCATTCGTGCAGGTCGGAACTTACCCGACAAGGAATTTCGCTACCTTAGGACCGTTATAGTTACGGCCGCCGTTTACCTGGGCTTCAATTCAAGGCTCTCACCTCTCCTTTTAACCTTCAGGCACCGGGCAGGCGTCAGACCCTATACGTCGTCTTGCGACTTCGCAGAGCCCTGTGTTTTTAATAAACAGTCGCCACCCCCTGGTTTGTGCCCCCAGCCCCTAGTTGCCTAGGAACCGGGCCTCCTTCTCGCGAACTTACGGAGGTATTTTGCCGAGTTCCTTCAACATCGTTCTCTCAAGCGCCTTGGTATGCTCTACCAGTCCACCTGTGTCGGTTTAGGGTACGGTCTGATGGAGGGCTATTTCCAGGAACCACTCAGCAGCCCAATCAATCCGATAAGATTGAACTACACCTGTGATCCGTCACATCCTCCTGGCCTAGGAATATTAACCTAGTTCCCATCGCCTACGCCTTTCGGCCTCGGCTTAGGGGCCGGCTTACCCTGCTCAGATTAGCTTTAAGCAGGAACCCTTGGACTTTCGGCGAGAGTGTCTCTCACACTCTTTGTCGCTACTCATGTCATCATTCTCACTAGTGATCTCTCCACCGGATGGCTCACGCCCCGGCTTCATCGAAAGAACTCGATCCGTCATTACACCCACTGATATTTCACAGAAGGATGCAAATACGGATGAGTTCTATGTCACACTACGCTCTGCTACCGATGCTTACGCATCCCTAGACTTCGGCTCATGGCTTGAGCCCCGTTACATCTTCGCCGCAGGACAACTTATTTAGACCAGTGAGCTGTTACGCTATCTTTAAAGGATGGCTGCTTCTAAGCCAACCTCCTGGTTGTTTTGGTCGTCCCACCTGCTTTCCCACTTAGCCATGAATTGGGGGCCTTAGTCGTAGGTCAGGGTTGTTTCCCTCTCCACTACGGACGTTAGCATCCGCAGTGTGTCTGCCATCTAGTACTCCCGGGTATTCGGAGTTTGGTTAGGATCAGTAAGCCTGTGGGGCCCCATTACCCATCCAGTGCTCTACCCCCCGGGGTATTCGGATGACGCTCTACCTAAATAGATTTCGCAGAGAACCAGCTATCTCCGAGTTTGATTGGCCTTTCACCCCTAGGCACAGCTCATCCCGATCCTTTTCAACGGATGTGGGTTCGGTCCTCCAGTAAGTGTTACCTTACCTTCAACCTGGCCATGCCTAGATCACTCGGTTTCGGGTCTGATCCCACGAACTCATTCGCCCTATTAAGACTCGCTTTCGCTACGCCTACACCTAACGGCTTAAGCTTGCTCGTGAGACCAAGTCGATGACCCATTATACAAAAGGTACGCCGTCAGATCTCGAGGATCCTCCGACTGATTGTAGGCGTTCGGTTTCAGGTACTGTTTCACTCCCCTCGTCGGGGTGCTTTTCACCTTTCCCTCACGGTACTGGTTCGCTATCGGTCAGCAAGGAGTACTTAGCCTTCGAAGGTGGTCCTCCGATCTTCAGACAGAATTTCACGTGTTCCGCCCTACTTAATACGTCCATCAAAGCTTCCTATACGGGGCTGTCACCCGCTATGGCCACGCTTCCCAACGTGTTCTAGTCACTTATCTGGCTCG
Organism: Ruegeria sp. SCP10; assembly: GCF_040329495.1. NCBI lineage: Bacteria > Pseudomonadati > Pseudomonadota > Alphaproteobacteria > Rhodobacterales > Roseobacteraceae > Ruegeria > Ruegeria sp. SCP10. Next base: position 3,396 of record NZ_JBDZYF010000031.1, on the reverse strand, counting down.
GCTGGTCCCCGTTCGCTCGCCGCTACTAGGGGAGTATCAATTGATTTCCTTTCCTCCGGGTACTTAGATGTTTCAGTTCCCCGGGTTTGCTCTTAAAACCCTATGTATTCAGGTCTTAAGTACCTGTTTAAACCCCATATTGATTACCAAAGATAACAATATGAAGCTTTCAGGTGGGTTGCCCCATTCAGAGATCCATGGATCAAAGCTTATTCTCAGCTCCCCATGGCTTATCGCAGAGTATCACGTCTTTCATCGCCTCTTGCTGCCAAGGCATTCACCAAACGCCCTTCTCGCGCTTGATTTGATCCAGAAAAAGAAAGACACACGATAGTTGTGCTACCGCCTATTCGGCTACTTGAGCACGGTGTCTGCTGCGAACTTCGTTCTTCGCAGACGGCGTATCAATCGAGACCGCCCAGCTGGTAACTAAAGGCAGTCATTCTTCTGAACCAAAAACATACATTTCCCGCCCCCGCCACTTGGACGAGGACAATTGAGCAACCCCATGTGGTCTTTCAGCCGTGCAGCTGATCAACGCAGGTCGCTCGGGTTAGTATATTTGACTTGGACAACTCTGTTCGTTTCAGTCGCGATACACACTCCAGGCCGGCTAGACCCAAACTGCGCCGCTTATCCAAAGATAAGAACGACCGAGATCAGTGCCACACTCGGCACGATCAAACAGTGTTGATTGATTTCTCTCTATACGATGTAAAAGACGAACAGCTTACGCTGTTCTGTCGTCCAATCGGACGGTTAAACACTGACATAGTGCTTAACGATCTGATCGAAGCTATATGGTGGAGCCACCGCCAATCGACTTGACGATTGGCGCATCAAAAATCCTAGACTTCACCATGACGAGCGAAGCGAGGAATGGTGGAGCCTAGGAG
>NZ_JBDZYF010000030.1:0-7436 GCF_040329495.1 Ruegeria sp. SCP10 | reverse complement strand
AACCCGGCGCTTGCTTCACCGCAAATCCGCCGCATAATCAATCCAACCAGATGAGCCACATCCTCTCTTAGATCAGAGCGCCATCTGTCCCAAAATCCCTGACGACGGACACCTGATGTTTGCTGCCTTGCTTGTACTTGCTGTTCTGACAATCCTGCTGCATGCAGGTGTTAACAAGTTCTGCGAAAAGAAGCTGGACCACCCGGAATAATGATGATGGTGCGGTGAGTTTTGAGGCAACTTAAGAGCACACGACGGTGAACTTCGGCACCCACTCCGAGGTTTATCAGCAATGAGCGTGTTTCATGGGCGAAGCCATACTGCATCCATCTGCGAATGAAGAAAACCCAAGGTCTGCGAGTCCCGCATATTGCTAGTTCGAACAATGCGCAGCGAACGGCCACAAAGTCATGTGTTCTTCTTGGGTTCCTCATAGCCCTCGTCTGTTCACGTTCGGGGCGGGTAGGCCTGATTATGAGTTCTGAGCCTAGGTTCATTCATCCGTACCTTTCTTGGAGCCTTTCCGTGGCTAATTGGTATTGCGAACCTCACATTCGGATCGACTTTGCGATTGCCCTCTAGTACAGCCACTGCCGTTTCGTTCAGTAAATTGGCAACCTCCATCGCATCCTGCGGTGAGAAAAAATGAACCTGTTCCCTTTCGCCTTCATTGACGATCGGCGTCACAAGTTTACCGGATCTTGGCGTTTCCGTTCCTGTTGCTGAGACGGTTCGAGGTTTGGTTTTTGCTGTAGTGAGCGGGTCATTTTCAGGAGTGTTACTCGGCGTTTTCATCGGGCTTGGCCTCTTTTTGAAGAACTTCGGAGAGATGGAACAACAGCAGCCGGACTAAGCCAGCTGTGTGCTTTGACTGCTGAACAGTGGCATCAATCTGTTGACCAGCTCATCGGGTGAAAGCCGGTGTGACAGATCGGCAAGCTCCGGCTCGCTGTCTGCGCTGATCGGTGCCAGGTTCAACAAGCTGCCGAGGTTGTCCGCAAAGCTGCGTGCTTTCACCGTTTCGATTGCTTGCGTCAGCTGGCGATCCTCGGCTGTTTCTTCGCCACCGGCTATCTCGCTCGGATCTTCGAAGAAGCCGTAGCCGACCACGCCCTGATCAAGGTGTCCGGCATACTCAGGCGGATCGTACGAGCGTGGCCCAGTGACAGCCGCACGCTGCGACAAGGACGGTTTGGCGACAGGCTCAGGCTCCGGTTCTTCGGCATTGCCCGAGTTTGAGGAACCGGCATCCTTCAGGAACTCGTCATACCGAGTCACAACGCCATCCTTGACCACAGGCACATCCGGCCAGGGCTTGCCCTTCTGACTGTTGTTCAGCGCTTTGAACCGATGGTCTATACAATAGGATACCCGGTTGGTGCGGATCGGGAACATGCCCTTGCCGGTGATAATGACCTCTTCCTTGCCCAGACGGCCGATTTCTTCAGGTGTCAGCAGCGCCCGGCTTTTCTCCGACCAGCTTTCAGACCTTCCAGGCTCTTTCGACCAGTTACAACCCGAGACGGATTTTTGCGTCACCGTCTTGTTGCCAAGGGCCTTGGACAGCTTTTGCTTTGTCTCTTCGGAATTGGGCGTCAGCCAGACATGCAGGTGCGAACTCTCGGTCAGGATCTCTTCACCAGCTGGCCCATAGTGTTCGCGCAGCGATGCCGGCGATTGCACAATCAGGCACAGCCGGCCACCATAGCCGGGGAGGGTGGTCACCGCATCGAAGACGCCCTGCATTGTCCCCAGCGAATGAAATTCATCGATCAGAAACAGAACCGGCAGGAAATCCTCACCCGAGGCCATGAGACGCCGGCGCAGCGCGTTGATGGCGCATTGGATGAACAGACGCATCAGCGGGCGCGACACCTGCTAATGAGCTTCCGGAATCGAGATGTAACAGGTCTGGGGTTCCCAACGCATCGATTCAAAGTCAAAATCATTGGTCTTTGTCGCGCGAACGATCGCGGGGTTGCGCCACGCATTCAGACCACCGCCCATCAGGACCGACAGGTAGATCCCCAGCTGTTTGTTGTCCTGGCCCGCCATGCGCAGCATCGCGCCCTTTGACACCGGATCTGGCGCACGCGGGGCAAGAGGAAGGAAAACTACCTTTTTTGGAAGCTGGCAGCAAAACTTGCTGACTATCTTCGGCAACCTCGCCGAAGCTCGGAAGATCATCGAAAACTGGAGGATCGACTACAAGACGCAACGACGGCACACATCACTTGGCGGATTGGCACCAGCCGTCTACGCCAATCTCAACCGTGCCGCCCGGCCTGCCTCGCCTGAGCTCCGCAAGGGCTCCGCTCAGCAGGCCTTGACTGCAACCATATCAACAGAAAGAAACAGGAACGGATTCTACACCTGAACGGCCCGGATCAAAGCATGTCAAACAATCGAATTGGTGCAAAGATGCCCGTATTCTTTGACGAGATTGCCTGAGGTTATATCACATATTAATTTTCATATAGTAAAAAATATACCACTAAGTTGAAGATAGTAGAGATAGGAATAACAAGAAAAGGTCAAAATCTATGGACGAGATCACTCCAGCGCTGGCGCAAACTTCGCGAAAAATGTTGACCTCCACTGCTGGGGATGAAGATAATGACGATTATCCCGGGTTGCGTGCAAGATACTCGGCAGGAGAGTCTTCGGCAATGGGTCGGCTCCGCAGCGGCAGAACCGCAGGGGTTAGAGGCGATCGGGTAACCGCTTCCAATTCAGAACCAGAATCAAGACCAGAACTTAGGAAGCTTGCACAATCACTACAGCCACTTAAGCGTAACCAAGGCATTCCAGACTACTTGATCGCGGCTGAAAATGAATTGTTCCGCGCAATCGGCGTTCTCGAACACGAGGGAAGCAGAGCCAGCCGAGAGACGCTGAACACATTCTCACGTGCCCTTGCGAACTATACAAAGCGATCAGCGGATTTCCTATATCGCGCGTCAAAGTCAGACTCAGGTCCAGTAGACCCTTCGATTAAACGTTCTTCAGTCAATGTGCTTTCAAGTGTGGTTGGTAATATCGGCTTTGCTCTTCCAGCAGCAGTTTCAACTGGTGCGGAACTTTATATGCGCAATAATGGCGTCTCAAGGGATGCAGCGCGTCAAATCGGTGATGGGGTTTTTGCTGCTGGACTAATGCTTACGATACCGTCAGCTGGTGCGTCTGGTTCGGTCAGACACCGGCTCGGGGGAGCAGAAACCCAAGTATTACTTCCTTCTGGCAATTCCGCCGGTGTTGGGCCGATAAAATCTAAAGCAGGTGGCCTCGTGGATTCAATTATCGGTACAACGGTGTATTCCGGGGCCCGTGCTGGGTTGCTCAAGTTGGCAGAAAGTCGGGGTTGGGACAGCACAGGCAAGACTTTGGCTGGGCAATTGAGCATGAGCGGCAGAGCCTACATGGCGGCAGCCGGTGCTTCGCTGGCGATGGGGGTGGCAAAGGAGGTTATTTACGCACCGATCGCGAAGTTGACTATTCATAGAAATGGGGCGGACAACTCTCACGCGCAACCGATTGCTGTCCATAATCGCAGCGCAGTTGCTGGAGTGCAATATAGTGAAACTCCGAACCTTTCAAAAGGTGCAGGCAACGAAGGTTGGAGTGGCAACACTACACGAATGCTGATTACGGAGACTATTTCGACGCTTTTCGCTTGCGCAGCCGAGTATGGTGTCGATCAATTGACGGAAGAAAGTGATGGGAGTGCTAGTGGGGAATTCCGAAAGGTCATGGCAACTTTTTCGGCGTTTTTCGCAGCGAAATCGGTGGCAAGCGCAGCGATGACCAGGCTCTTTAATCACCCAGCCTTACATGCGAATAAGCACATCAAAGCGTCCCAACAAGTTATGGTCGCTGGACTTCAAGAATCGTCAATGAAGCGGTTTGAAAACGCAGCCGCTTTATTGGCGTCGAAATTGGATGCCGAGGTTGAAGCAAGTGAGACCCTAGACGATGCAAAAGCGGACTATGAGCTTGTCAAGAAAATATTCTCTAGCCCCGCATTGATGGGAGTTTCCAAGATTGAGATTTTTCGAGAAGGCGCTTCACGCTTCGAAGAATTGGGGGCCAGACTTAGCGACGCTAGCCACGATACCGGAGCTGCTGAGCTCGCGGAAATCGGAAACTACCTCTGCAAAGCAGCGCACTCGCTAAGCACAGCTGCGGACTATCAGCAGCTTGCCGAAGATGGGCGAGCTGGACAAGAAAGACCCGAAGAGCCCAGGACGCTTGATGTCTACGTCAAGAATGCTCAGCGTCGTTTGCGTGACGCTCAGGCCATTGTAGCGCAAGTGCAAACCCAAGAAGAAGGGGTCGAAAAAAGATCAGCGAACGGTGCGTTGCGACCTATTTTGCCCTTGCTTGCAGGCCTCTCTACCACAGATAAAATTGGTCAAATCAATAACTTGACAGGTCTATTGGTTGATTTTCGACCTCAGAAAGCCGGGCGTTTTCGGTCTAGCGGGTGGTTTCGGGATCGTAAGATCCTAACTCAGGCTAACGTTATCGTTGATGCGCTCTCCAAAAAATCGTCTGCTAGTTTTCCGTCGCTTCAGTTTGCTGAGCACGCGATTGCTACAGGTCAGAAACTGGATACGCTCCTATCTAAGTTAGAGCAGGCCGTCAATTGGTGCAGCAAGGATACCAAATTAGCTGAGGCCAAGATTGCAATCATTCGAAACCGCTTCGCAATGGAAGGGTGCGGTATTTTAGGTGATGTGGAGACCGGAGATCAGGAACAGGTCACAGCGTCTAGGCGAAACGCTCGCAAGACCATTCGAACCGCTCTGACCATTGAAAAACAGGGTGGATGGAATAGAAACAGAGACCTATCTAATTTGCGGCGGGAATTGGGCCGGGGCAGTTTTTCGTTCGAACACCTCGCGGAGGAACTTCGACGTAGCCGCAACGCAATTAGACACAGAGGTGAAGTCGAGACCGGACCATCGGAGAACCGACCAGTAATTGTTCCCCTGACTACCGAGCATGATCTCAGGAACGCATTTGGCCATGAGCTTTTTGATACCATCTTGGATGAATACCCTAACCCGACCTCCGAAGACGAGTTTGACATAGCGACAGTTCGCGCGTTTGAAGCCCTGGGCCAGGATCTTGCAAAAATGCATTTCCGTCATCAACCGTTGTGGGAGGCGGCGCACAAAACGAACCAAGTATTTGATAGGGCACCGATGGAGACCATTGAGCAAAATGATGCGCACTATCACCCTACAAGTTACTCCGGCGCTGTAAATGACTTGGAAATGTTGCAACAGTTCATGAGAGACAACGGAGTACTACAGACGAATGCTGCGGGAATCCCGTCACAGCTTGCACATACTCGGCCAGATCACAAGTATTACGCCGCAGAGGTAAAGCCAAATCGAGCTGGAAAAGCACTGATTGATACGATGCTTGGGCCTAGCCCCGAGTTTGGTCTTAGATACAGGTCCCACGACGAGGCCCTTGGTTCGGATCTAATAAATACAATTCGCCATGATCCGAACAAGGGACGGCCGATCTCATTGTCGATCACGGGGATCGACCTTACTGACAAACCTACAATCGGTAAGTCGATAGACTTGAAGCTCGCTCAGTATCCCCGGCTCTTCAAATCGGTTGGAGAGGTCACTTGGATAAAAGAAATTGTTTCAGAGCTGAACCCAGAAATTCCAAACATCCCTGGCCCGGCTTCGAAACAGATGTTGCGCGACTGTTCGGATCGGGGGCTACCGATAATTTTGCATTGTGACCGAGGCACACCAACGAACAAAAACAAATATACATCTCAAGTTGTAGAGGTTCTAACAGATTGGATTGAGGAGGTTAATGGAGAAGAAGGCATTCACCGCGCAGACCCTCTATTTGATTCAGTTGGTGGACCGTCAAGGCATCTGCCTAGGCGTAAGGCTATGATCAGTTGGGCACATGGTGCTGGCATTTCAAGGTTTACGCCAGACTCGAGGCATCATACGCGTGATCTCAACGAACTACTGAGCAATGAGAAACTGAAAAGCGCTCTATTTGTAGATCTGTCCTGGGATTTTATTGCCCATGACATTCTTCAAAACACCCGCGATCTTCTGGTAAAAACCAATGTGCCAGAAGATATGCGTCATGGAATGCGAGAGCTACAAGACGGATTGGATGCGATTGTAAAATCTTATCAAGCTTTTTCCGAAGCAGGTAGCTTGTCTGATACAGCCGCCGACATTGGCGACGAAAATCTATCGGCATTGCACCGAGTGAGCTCGAACAAGATCGCGCAACTTCACTTGACTACACTTGCAGCCTTCAAAGACAGCTTGGATCGGCTCATTTCAGAAGATCCACGCTTTGCCGACGTGCTAGAGAGCCTAATGGTGGTGCATGGCAATAACGGCAACAACTGGTTGAATGTACTAAATGAACACAGCGACCGGCTGATGTTCGGTACTGATGCCTTGGCCGTTGGCACAAAAGCGCACGGGGAGGCAGCATATTCAGTGAATACAAAGACGCTGTATCCAATTTATCATATGTTCTTGGCGGTTGGAACAGCAAGAGGCCGTGAGGAGGGCGCTCCATTCATGCAGGTTGTCGACAATGTAGCGCGCGATACCTTCGATCGTTTCTTCAATGACGAGGAGATGCAGGAGCGGCGTGAAGCCTGGGAAGACATGTTGAAAGCCAAAGGAGCGGATTGGGGGGCTGAACTCGCTCGGGGAAACAGGCTTTCCGAAGAAAGTACGATAGCGAAAGCGCGGCGTGCTAACGGACTGAGGCCCCGGAGAGGTTTTCAGATAGATTTGAGCCAGCCTGAGTTGATTGCTGACAGAGCAACTTTGGTTGCACTGGACACAGGTAAGAACGGGTGTTGTGATGAGGAGCACTAGTCACCTGAATCTAAAGTTCGCCGCCTAGGGTTTTCTGTGTTTGTTGACAGAACCGCTTGAAGGCAGAATACATTGCCAATTTGTTTGCCAGCGGTTGCAAAGCGCCTTTGCTGGCGCGGTCAGGCGGTCAACTTGAGAGCATAGCCATTCCAAAGTTCGTGCGCGTCCAATCGGGCGTGGCGGTAGGAAATGGAAGAGAGGCGATAGCGGCGGGGTCGGAATGGTATCCGTCCGGTTTGCCCGCTCTGACGGCGTGATGGAGTGCCTGATAGTGTCCAGCATCGATAGTGGACATCCTAGCGTATTCTATGGCGGGCTGCCCGTTGTCAGAGTTTTTCGGAATGCTTTGGCTGTTTCGTAACGGAGGCTCTGGTGGAGTGCTGCATCTGAATTGGTCCACCGTTATGTTTAGGAAACGGAGGACAGAGAATGGCAAACAAGCGGCACAAGCCAGAGGAAATAGTTCAGAAGTTGCGGCAGGTTGATGTGCTTGCCGGACAAGGAATAGCGCGCGTTGATGCGATCCGCGAAGTGCACATAACTGAG
>NZ_JBDZYF010000029.1:0-8453 GCF_040329495.1 Ruegeria sp. SCP10 | reverse complement strand
GACGCGACATCTGCGCATCCGTCAGCCAGAAAAGATCAGACATGTTCACCGCTCGTTTTTGAGCCCTGAATCATGCCGCGCGATAGAAATCAATGGGTCCTGACCCCAGGGGGCTTCGTGATGAAGACAGCATTGCTGGACTGTGCCGCCGCGAAGGAATAGCCACGAGCCTGTATTACAGCTGGTCGAAAGAGTTTCTTGAGGCAGGCAAGAAGCGGTTAGTTCCATTGTGAGAATGGTTGGTTTCGTCTCCGCAAGGCAACACCAAAAACTTACACAATTGCCTCATACTTCGTGCTGCGCGCGTACGCAGCGCGAAAAGCGAATTCACAGGCTGGACTCATTACAACTGCCTTTTATTTGTTTGGTTAGCAAATCCCGGATTCTGGAGTCACAAAAATTTAAAACTCTAAGTAGCTGATTTTGCTGGAAATCCAGTTTCACCATTAGGGCAATCCGACAGTACACGCTCGGCTATTGGAGCAATTCAACTAACCTGAGGCTGCGCCAGAAGAGTAGAAGAATGCAATCGCTTGAGCCCGATTTTTTACTGAGAGCTTTTCGTAGATATTGGACAAGTGAAACTTGACCGTGTTGGTTGAGATTTGCAGGTCTTTCGAAAGATCGCGGTTCGATAGCCCCTTGGCCAGTGCTTCAAGTATGATGCGCTCTTTACGAGACAAGGTGTGGATCGGGTCTCTCTGCATTTTCCGAACGTCGATGAATGGGAACACCATTTTTCCAGCCGCTACGTCTGCACAGGTTTCCAACAGATGCTCAACCTCACCCGACCGCGAAGCGAACCCCGCTGCGCCAGCCTGCATTGCGAGGCGCGGAGCATCTCCTGCTTCATCACCGTAGACGACAAAACGGGGCGCGCTCTCCTGCTCACGCAAAACTTCGATCAGTTTGGCCGCACCCAGGACCGGCAAATTCCAGGCAATTACACAAACCTTGACCGGAACTCTCATCACCGCGCCCAGAAACCCTTCGGCGGTTGCCGATGTGGCCACCAGAGAGAATCGCGGATCACGTTCAAAGATCTCTGACATGGCCGACAACACCAGCGGATTATTGTCGGCAAGCATAACGTCAATCGGTTCCTGAGCAGGCTCTGCCATTGATTTTACACCCAAAATTCAGAAATACTACCCATTAGTGTGGGGCATTTCTTGGTATACATTGGCATTCTTGCCAAAATGGGTAGGTTTCCACCCATCTTATTAGAAGGCCTAAAGCAGTAGTAAGTTACGTTGCGCGACGAAGCAAGCAACGCTTTTCTGATCCACAACACGATATTTGGGCGTGGTCGACCACCCCAACGGTCAAGGAGGATCGAATGACTTTCCAGATTTACCCTACGCTCGAAATCCCCGAGACGCTGGCGGCTGGTCCGGGGCCGGGCAACACCGATATCCGCGTTCTGCAGGCCTTTTCCAACGCCGGAGTTGCGGATCACATGCAGGGCGACGTTCTGCGCGGCATGGTCGAATGCAAGCACATGCTGCGCGAGATCTGGGGGACTTCGAATACATATACATTCGCTGTCGCCGGCACGGGTTGGAGCGCACTGGACACCATGTTCTCGGCCGTCATGCCTGGTGACAAGGTTGTTGCATTCAACAATGGCACCTTTTCAGGCATCGACACGCTGACCCTGCGCATCAAGGCGGCAACGCCGGAGGAGCATGCTGCCAACCCTCTGGACCCGCAGGCCGCCAGTGTGACCGTCATCAATGTGCCGCATGGCCAGTCGGTGACCGGCGAACTGGTCGAGGCCGCGCTGGCCGAGCATAAGCCCAAATGGGCCTTCATGGCGCATTGGGAGACAGGTTCGGGTCGTATCAATGATCTGCGCGGATTCTCGGATGCTTGTGAACGTCACGGTGTAATGGGTCTGATTGATGCCGTTTCGTCTTTGGGTGTCGAAGATTTCCGGATCGATGACTATGCGGGCATCGCCGGATGGGCATCGTGCCCGCAAAAGGGCCTGTGCTGTTTGCCATTGACCTATGCGCCGGTCAGCTTTTCCGATGAATACATCGACAGCCTGAAATCAACAGGTGCCTACAGCTATGTCCACAATCCCATTTTCGAGGCCCGTCATTGGGGAATCGTCGATGGGCAGGACGTCGAGAAAGGGACATATCACCGAACCCATTCCGGGTACGCGGTGGCTGCCTTCCATGAATCCCTTCGTCTGACGCTGACTGAAGGATTGGCAAAGCGGTCGGGCTCGTACCGCACGCACGAAAAGGTGCTGCGTGACGCCGTAACCGCGATGGGTTGCGAAGTGACTTCGGATATGCCCAGCCTACTGGTCCTCAACCTGCCACCGGAACTGGCCGGGCGCGAGATGGAGCTGGTCCAGAATTGCCGGTCGCGCGGGTTCGGTATCTGGCCGACGCTCAGCGCACCGGTACAGGTTCGGATCGGCATCCTCAATCAACTGAATCGCCAGGCGATCAGCCAGATCATCCGTCTGTTCGCCGAAGCCCTGCGCGAGCTGGGTGGCACTGTCGACTTCGAAGAGATCGAGGCATTGCTCGAAAGCCGTTACGGCACGTCGATCGCTGCTTGAACGCACTGCATAAACGGGAGGAATGCAGATGGATATTCATGAGTATCAGGCGAAAGAGGTTCTTTCGAACTTCGGTGTTGCCATTCCGTCCGGCGCGTTGGCCTATAGCCCGGAACAGGCGGCCTATCGCGCCCGAGAGCTTGGCGGAGACAAGTGGATTGTCAAAGCACAAGTCCACGCCGGTGGCCGCGGCAAAGCAGGTGGCGTCAAGCTATGTAACAGCGAAAATGAGATACATACGGCATGCGACGAGATGTTCGGCCGCAAGCTGGTGACCCACCAGACCGGACCGGACGGCAAGGGCATCTATCGTGTCTATGTCGAATCCGCCGTGCCGATCGATCGCGAGATTTATCTGGGTTTCGTTCTGGACCGCTCCAGCCAGCGGGTGATGATTGTAGCCTCCTCAGAAGGCGGCATGGAGATCGAGGAAATCTCGGCGGACCGCCCCGACAGCATCGTGCGCTCCATCGTGGAACCCGCCGTTGGCCTGCAGGAATTCCAGGCCCGCGAGATCGCGTTCAATCTGGGCATCGAACCCCGTCTGGTTCAGCAAATGGTCCGGACGCTGCAGGGCTGCTATGCCGCCTTCAGCGAGCTGGATGCGACCATGGTTGAGATTAATCCGCTCGTCATCACTGGCGATGACCGGGTTCTGGCGCTGGACGCCAAGATGAGTTTTGACGACAATGCTTTGTTCCGGCATCCCCAGATTTCCGAACTGCGCGACAAAAGTCAGGAAGACCCGCGCGAAAGCCGCGCGGCGGACCGAGGGCTGTCTTATGTGGGCCTTGAAGGCAATATCGGCTGCATTGTGAACGGGGCCGGGCTGGCCATGGCCACGATGGACACGATCAAGCTGGCCGGTGGCGAGCCCGCGAACTTCCTCGACATTGGCGGTGGTGCCTCGCCGGAACGTGTCGCCAAGGCCTTCCGTCTGGTTCTGTCCGACAACAATGTTCAGGCGGTTCTGGTCAATATCTTTGCCGGTATCAACCGCTGCGACTGGGTCGCCGAAGGCGTCGTACAGGCGCTGCGCGAATTGGAAATCGACATCCCCGTCATTGTGCGTCTTGCCGGGACCAACGTCGAAGAGGGTCAGAAGATTCTCGCCAAATCCGGCCTGCCGATCATCCGCGCCACAACGCTGATGGAAGCCGCAGAACGGGCGGTGGGCGCCTGGCGGAATGACCTGACCCAAAACACTAAGGTGAGGGCTGTATAATGAGCATTCTTCTCGACCGCGACTCTCGCGTAATCGTTCAGGGCATCACCGGACGCATGGCGCGCTTCCATACCAAGGACATGCTGGAATATGGCACCAACGTCGTCGGCGGCGTCGTTCCCGGAAAAGGTGGCGAAACCGTCGAGGGTGTGCCCGTGTTTGACACCGTGAAACAAGCTGTCGAAGCCACTGGCGCGGATGCCAGCCTTGTGTTTGTCCCGCCCCCATTTGCGGCAGATTCGATCATGGAAGCCGCAGATGCCGGTATCCGCTATTGCGTTTGCATCACCGACGGCATTCCGGCTCAGGATATGATCCGCGTCAAACGCTACATGTATCGCTATCCCCGCGATAAGCGTATGGTGCTGACCGGACCGAACTGCGCCGGAACCATCAGCCCCGGCAAGGCGCTGCTGGGGATCATGCCTGGGCATATCTACCTGCCCGGCAATGTCGGCATCATTGGCCGCTCGGGGACGCTGGGCTATGAGGCTGCGGCGCAGCTGAAAGAGCGCGGTATCGGAGTGTCGACCAGCGTCGGCATCGGGGGTGATCCGATCAACGGTTCTTCGTTCCGCGACATCCTCGAACGCTTTGAGTGGGATGAGGACACCGAGGTTATTGCCATGATCGGCGAGATCGGCGGGCCGCAAGAGGCTGAAGCGGCTGAATATATCCGCGATCACATTACCAAACCCGTCATTGCTTATGTTGCCGGTCTGACCGCACCAAAAGGACGGACCATGGGCCATGCCGGTGCGATTATCTCGGCTTTTGGAGAAAGTGCATCGGAAAAGGTCGAGATTCTGTCGGCCGCCGGTGTGACGGTTGCCGAAAACCCTGCCGTCATCGGTGAAACGATCGCCCGTGTCATGGGAAAGGCTGCGTGATGGTCAAGCCTTCGGTTCTTGTCACCCGTCGTTGGCCTGCCGCCGTCGAGGCGCAACTGGCCGAAAACTACAACGCCGTGCTGAATACCGGGGACATTCCGATGTCTCCGTCGGAACTCCGCGATGCGTTGAAGACATACGACGCGGTTTTGCCTACGGTTACGGATACGCTGAGCGCCGAGGCGCTGGACGTTCCCGCAGCGCAGACCAAAATCCTCGCCAACTACGGCGTTGGATACAGCCATATCTGCGAACCATCGGCGCGCAATCTAGGGATGACCGTGACCAATACACCGGATGTCCTGTCCGAATGTACTGCCGACCTGGCCATGACATTGCTGCTGATGGTTGCGCGTCGCGCTGGCGAAGGCGAGCGCGAACTGCGCGCTGGAAACTGGTCAGGTTGGCGTCCGACCCACCTTGTCGGCACGAAGGTCAGCGGCAAGACGCTTGGCATTATCGGCTTTGGACGGATCGGGCAGGAAATGGCGCGGCGCGCGCATCACGGCTTTGGCATGAAAATTCTGGTGCAGAACCGCAGCGCAGTGTCAGCCGAGGTGCTGAAACAGTTCAGCGCAACGCAGGTCGAAACGGTCGATGATTTGCTGCCACAATGCGATTTCGTCTCGCTGCACTGCCCCGGAGGATCGACGAACCGACACCTGATCAACGGGCGCAGGCTCGACCTGATGAAGCCTGATGCCTTCCTTATCAACACCGCCCGCGGCGAAGTTGTGGACGAGCACGCTCTGGTACAAGCCCTCATGTTCGACACGATCGGCGGCGCGGCGCTCGATGTCTTTGACGGCGAACCCCGGATCAGCCCGGACCTGTTGCAGTGCGACAATCTGGTGATGTTGCCCCATCTGGGGAGCGCCACGCGCGAATCCCGCGAAGCCATGGGGTTTCGCGTTCTCGACAATCTCGGCGATTTTTTTGCAGGTCGTACTCCGCGGGATCAGGTGATCTGATGCAAGCGCTGGCGCGGAGTATTCAGCCCACCCCGGAACCTTCGAATTATGCCGAAGGGTTGCGCTCGGAACTGCGGGTGTTGTGGCGGAACATCTTGCTGAAACGGGCGCCTCATGTGGCGACCTGGGCTGAGGCCACGCCGTTGCAACTCATCCCCACCGGGCCTGAAGCAACGCCCTACCTACAGGCCCTGTCGATCTGGTTCCAACTGTTGCGCATCATTGACGAAAACGCAGAAGTCCGGGACCGTCGCCTGACCGAGACTCAAAGCGGGGCCGAAGCGGTCGAAGGCGGATTCGCCGAGGTTTTGTCTGACCTGTCCCTGACGGATCGCCAGACGGAGAAGCTGACCGCTGATCTGTGCGCCGGTCCCACCCTGACCGCCCATCCGACCGAGGCCAAACGGGTCACTGTTCTGGAAATTCACCGTCGGATTTACCGCAACCTTGTCGGTCTTGAAACCCAACGCTGGACCCCGACCGAACGCGCCGAACTGCTGAATGGCCTGGAGGGTGAGATCGATCTTCTGTGGCTGACGGGTGAACTTCGACTGTCGCGCCCAAGCCTGCACGATGAAATCGAATGGGGGTTGCAATTCTTCCGGGATGCAATCTTTGACGCCGTCCCGCAGGTCATGGATCGGTTCGATCAGGCCTGCCTGCATGTGCTAGGCCAGACCCTAAATGAAACACCCGATATCCGCTTTCACAGCTGGATCGGCGGCGATCGGGACGGCAATCCGAATGTCACGACCGAGATGACCGCGCTGGCCTTGCAACGCGGGCGTGAAACGGTTCTGGACCTTTACCGTCAGGCCCTTGATCAAGCTGCAAGCAGGCTGAGTATCAGTGCACTCATATTGCCGCTGCCCGAACCCAACAAAGCGCGTATACAAGAAATAATCGACCGGGTTCCGGATGCTGGCCGAAATCGGAACGAACCGTTTCGGCAGGCTCTCAATGCCATTCGCCAGCGGCTGACAGATGGCGGCTATGGTCACATCTCACAATTCGTGAGCGATCTTGATGCGCTTGATAACGCATTGTGCGCGGTCAACGCCGATATTCTGGCGCGACGGCATATCCGCTCTCTGCGCCGTGCCGCGACGGTTTTTGGGTTCCGAACCACAACATTGGATATCCGCCAGAATTCGACCGTCACAACTGATGTTCTGGCCGAAATCTGGTCACAATCCGGGCAGGCTCCGGACTATGGCACGGCCGAATGGTCTGCCCGTTTGCGAACCGAATTGTCGGATCAGAACCTGCCTTATCAAAGCCGCGATGCGCTGAGCGATCAGGCACAGGAATTGCTCGCTCTTCTGGCGCTGGTCCACAGCGTACGATCAGGGCCAGATCCCAAGGCAATCGGCCCGTTCATCCTGTCTATGACCCGCTCTGCCGATGATATGCTTGGCGTCTACCTGCTGGCCCGCTATGCCGGGTTCGGGTCCGAAACACTTGATATTTCGGTGGTTCCGCTGTTTGAGACAATTGCCGATCTACGCAACGCCCCGGCGATCTTGCTGGATGTCCTGGGCGTTCCGCTTGCCCGCCGCAGCCTCAAAACCAACGGTAACGTGATTGAGGTGATGCTGGGATATTCGGACAGCGGCAAGGATGGCGGCTACTTCTGCTCAACATGGGAACTGGAACGTGCCCAACGCCGGATCGTGTCGGCATTGGCCTCGCAAGGCTTCAAGGCCACATTTTTCCACGGTCGCGGCGGCTCGGTCAGTCGGGGCGGCGCACCTACAGGACGCGCCATCGCCGCGCAACCCAGCGGAACAATTGCCGGGCGGTTGCGCGTAACCGAACAGGGCGAGGTTGTTTCAACCAAATATGCCAACCGCGGAACGGCTGCAGCGCATCTGGAATTGCTGCTTTCAAGCACGCTACGCCATACCGCCAACCCTGGCGAAACCCCTGCCCGGCCCGAGTTCGACGATGCGCTGGATGCCCTGTCGGAACTGTCGCAGACGGCCTACGTCTCGCTTCTGCAGATGCCGGGTTTTCTGGATTATTTCCAGCAAGCCAGCCCAGTCGAAGAACTTGCCCGCCTGAAAATCGGGTCCCGCCCGACCCGCCGGTTTGGCGCAGCCAGTCTGGATGACCTGAGGGCCATACCATGGGTTTTTGCATGGTCGCAGAACCGTCACCTGATCACCGGTTGGTACGGGTTTGGCGCCGCCATGATCAGCTTTCGTAAATTCCGTGGAGCGCGCGGTGATGAAGTGCTGCAGGACATGTTTAAGGATTCTCGTCTATTCCGCCTCGCCGTTGATGAGATGGAAAAATCGCTCTATCAGGCGGATATGGATATCGCCGCACAATACGGCGACCTTGTCCCTGATACTGAGACCCGCCGGCGCATCTCGCTGGCTATCAGAGCGGAATACGACAGTGCCTGCAGCGCAGTGCAGTTTCTGACCGGCGGTCAGACCATCGGTCACCGTTTTCCTCGTCTGTGCGAGCGGTTTGATCGTAAACGGGCCGAACTGGCCCGCATTCACGCGCTGCAGGTCGAGCTGCTGCGACAAGCCCGAAGCGAGCCGCAGGCAGGATCGGTTCCTGTGCCTTTGCTGCAATCCATGAACGCCATTTCCGCTGGCCTCGGCTGGACCGGCTAACCCTTTTCAGGAGGTTTCAACGTGAACGCCCCGCAACGCACCCAAGGTTTTTTCACCCAGTCCTTGTCTGACCGTGACCCTGAGCTGTTCGGCTCGATCACATCCGAGTTGGGCCGTCAGCGCGACGAGATCGAGCTGATCGCATCCGAGAACATC
>NZ_JBDZYF010000028.1:0-8886 GCF_040329495.1 Ruegeria sp. SCP10 | reverse complement strand
GCCTGCGCCGCCAAGGTGAAAGGTACTTTGCAGATGGCCTGCGCGACATTACGAGCGACCGGCGTTTGGCGATCCTCGCGGTATGCGCTATCGAGTGGGCCGCCGCTATCAGGCTCAACCGGCCCGAGCGTGCACAGATGGGGGTTATGAGGAACACAAGAGGAACGCACGATGCAGTGGCCATTCGCTGCGCGTTGTTTGAACAGGTAGAATTCGGACAATCCGGCCGTTCCACGACGACGATCCAAGATCTGCTCTGTGCACAATGCGAAGGCAGAGAAATGAATCCGCAATCGATTGTTGCGTTCGTTCAGTTGTGAATGAAAGTCTGTGGCTTCCTCTCGAATTTGAGCGTTGGTGCTGCTCCTCTCACCTCATGGTCAGCTACTTATTGGCTTATATCCCACAGAACCTTCAACTACATATTGACACTTATCTAAAGACAGCCCCAATATAATGTTGCTTCGGTTCCTTTGATTCCGATCAAGGGCTAAGAGGGAAGTCGGTGGAATTCCGACACTGCCCCCGCAACTGTAAGCGGCAAGCAAGGTTGAAAATACCACTGAAACCTATGTTTCGGGAAGGTCAGCCAAGCGATGAGCCGTAAGTCAGGAGACCTGCCGTGAGCGTTGATGACAACCACGAACGGAGGGTTCGGGGGCGATTTGGGAAAGGTCCCAATGCGTCCTCGGCTTTGACAAAAGGACAGAGGACACATGAGCATTACCGTCTATTCCAAACCAGCTTGCGTACAATGCACCGCCACCACACGCGCGCTGGATGCAAAAGGCATCAATTATGATGTGGTCGATTTGTCCGAAGATGCTGACGCTATGACCCGTGTGACCGAGTTGGGATATCGTCAGGCGCCAGTTGTGATTGCGGGCGCTGATCATTGGTCAGGTTTTCGCCCTGATATGATCAACCAACTTTCTTGATATGAACGCGTCGATCCCGGCGTTGATCTATTTTTCTTCGAAATCAGGAAACACTCAACGCTTTGTCTCGCGTCTGGGTCTGCCAGCGTCCCGAATTTCGATGGATCCCGATCAGCACCCAGCACCTTTGACTCCGTTTGTGTTGATCTGTCCAACCTTTGCGGATGGAGAAGGACGCGGCGCGGTGCCAAAGCCGGTGATCCGCTTTCTAAACTCCCCAGCCAATCGCGCCCAAATCATCGGTGTGATTGGTGCTGGGAACCGCAATTTCGGTGAGACCTACGCTTTGGCTGGTCGCATCATCGCGCAAAAATGCAACGTGCCTCTGCTTTACACCTTTGAGCTGGCTGGCACAGACACAGATATCGCCCGCGCCCGCGCAGTGCTGGAAAAACTGGGGAGAGAACAATGCTCGACAGCAGCATAAACGAGCAGGACTATCACGTGCTAAACGCCATGCTGAACCTCTATGATTCAGAGGGCAATATTCGCTTTGACGCGGATCGCATGGCGGCGCGAAAGTATTTCCTGCGACACGTGAACCAGAACACTGTGTTCTTCCATTCGTTGGATGAAAAGCTGCGGTATCTGGTCGAGCAAGGCTACTACGAAGAAGCGGTTCTGGATCAATATTCCAAGAATTTCATGCGTCGCGTTTGGGATGAGGCGTATCAAAAGAAATTCCGCTTCCCGACCTTCTTGGGCGCTTTCAAGTATTATACCTCCTACACGCTGAAGACCCGCGATGGGCAACGCTATTTGGAGCGCTATGAAGACCGGGTTGTCATGACGTCATTGGCGCTTGCACGTGGTGATGAAGACTTGGCGATCTCTTTCATGGAAGAAATTCTGGCAGGTCGTTTTCAGCCTGCAACACCAACCTTCCTTAACGCGGGTAAAGCCTCCCGTGGCGAGCTTATCTCTTGCTTCCTGCTTCGGCTGGAAGACAATATGGAGAGCATCGGGCGAGGCATTAACTCTGCGCTTCAGTTGTCCAAGCGTGGTGGTGGTGTTGCTTTGCTTCTAACCAACATCCGTGAACACGGCGCGCCGATCAAAGGTATCGAGAACCAATCGTCCGGCGTCATACCGGTGATGAAGCTACTGGAAGACAGCTTCTCATACGCCAACCAGTTGGGCGCTCGTCAGGGGGCCGGAGCGGTGTATCTGAACGCCCACCACCCAGACATCATGCGGTTCCTTGATACAAAGCGTGAGAATGCAGATGAAAAAATCCGCATTAAAACGCTCTCCTTGGGCGTGGTCATTCCGGACATCACCTTTGAGTTGGCGAAGAAGAATTCGGACATGTACCTTTTCTCGCCACATGATGTGGAAAAGGTTTATGGTATTCCACTGTCGGAAATTTCAGTGACCGAGAAATACCATGAGATGGTCGAGGACAAACGCATCCGCAAGTCCAAGGTCAACGCGCGTGAGTTCTTCCAGACCATCGCTGAAATCCAGTTTGAATCTGGCTACCCATATGTGATGTTTGAAGACACCGTGAACCGGATGAACCCGGTGGATGGGCGTATCAACATGTCCAACCTGTGTTCTGAAATCCTTCAGGTGAACACTGCATCGAAGTTCAACGACGATCTCAGCTACGAGCAGATGGGAACAGATATTTCCTGTAATCTCGGCTCCCTGAACATTGCGAAAACCATGGACGGCAAAGACCTAGGGCGCACTGTCGGCGCAGCAATCCGCGCGCTTACGGCTGTGTCTGAAATGTCTGCCATCGACTCTGTCCCATCTGTGCGCAAGGGCAATGATGAAAGCCATGCGATTGGTTTGGGGCAGATGAACCTGCATGGTTTCCTTGCACGCGAGCACATTCACTATGGCAGTACGGAAGGTGTTGAATTCACATCGGTTTACTTCGCGGCTGTGGCGTATCACGCGATCCGCACGTCCTGCGATTTGGCGCAGGAGCGGGGTACGTCCTTCAAAGATTTCGACAAATCTGAATACGCCTCTGGCAGCTTCTTTGACAAATACACTGATCGCGATTGGTTGCCGGAAAGCGACAAGGTCAAATCTGTCTTTGAGGGTGTGGAATTGCCAACCCGTGATGACTGGGCTGCGCTGAAGGCGGACGTGATGAAACATGGGTTGTTTAACCGAAACCTACAGGCCGTGCCGCCTACGGGTTCGATTTCCTACATCAACAACTCCACCTCTTCGATCCACCCGATTGTATCCAAGATTGAGATCCGCAAAGAGGGCAAAATCGGTCGCGTTTATTACCCTGCGGCCTTTATGAACAATGAAAACCTCGAATACTACCGAGATGCTTATGAAATTGGGCCCGTGGCGCTGATTGACACTTATGCGGCTGCAACTGAGCACGTGGATCAAGGCCTGTCGCTAACGCTGTTCTTTCCAGCCGAAGCGACGACACGGGACATCAACAAAGCCCAGATCTATGCGTGGAAAAAGGGCATCAAAACCATCTACTACGTGCGCCTGCGCCAAGATGCTCTTGAGGGCACCGAGGTGCAGGGCTGCGTATCCTGCAGCCTATAAGCGGAGAGAGACCATGAAAGATATCATCGAAACCCGCGTCCCTCGCGCCATTAACTGGAACCGCCTGGAGGACGAAAAGGACCTTGAGGTCTGGAACAGGCTGACCGTGAACTTCTGGCTGCCTGAGAAGGTGCCGTTGTCCAACGACATCCCAAGCTGGGGTACGCTGACGGATCATGAAAAGCAGCTGACGATCCGTGTGTTCACGGGGCTGACCTTGCTCGATACTATTCAAAATAGTGTCGGCGCGCCGGCCCTGATGCCCGATGCGATAACCCAACATGAAGAAGCGGTACTCACGAACATTGCCTTTATGGAAGCAGTGCATGCGCGAAGCTATTCGTCGATCTTCTCAACGCTCTGCTCGACCAAGGAAATTGATGAAGCCTTCCGTTGGGCCGATGAAAACTCGCATCTGCAAGCGAAAGCCAAGGTCATTCTGGACACCTATGCGCCTGGAAATGACCCGCTTAAACGCAAGATTGCGTCCGTATTTCTGGAAAGCTTCCTGTTCTATTCGGGCTTCTACCTGCCCATGTTTTGGTCCAGCCGCGCCAAACTGACCAATACAGCGGACTTGATCCGCCTGATCATTCGCGATGAGGCCGTGCATGGATACTACATCGGGTACAAATTCCAGCGCGGTTATGAGCAACTGGATGAGGCCGGTCAGCAGGAGCTGAAGGATTATGCCTTTTCTTTGATGTTCGAACTTTATGACATCGAGAACAAATACACCGAAGAGCTATACGATGAGCTCGGTCTGACTGAGGACGTCAAAGTCTTCCTGCACTACAATGCCAATAAGGCGCTACAAAACCTTGGGTTTGAGGCTTTGTTCCCACCAGAAGTGTCCGAGGTGAACCCAGCGATCCTTGCCGCGTTGAGCCCGGATAGCGAGAACCACGACTTCTTCTCCGGATCTGGTTCGTCCTATGTGATCGGCAAAGCGGTCGCGACGGAAGACGAAGATTGGGACTTCTAAAATTCGCTACGCGAAAAGCAAAAGGGAGGCACAGCGTTGCCTCACTTTTTTAGATTTCTACGGCAACCTTGCCGATTGGGCCCAACCGGACCGAGTGTGCATATTTGGGCGTTGCGAGGAACAAAACGTGCTTGGAGAGTGAGCTGTAACTTTAGGAAGCGCTTTCTTACTTGGGGAGCAGGTGGCTATTGCGCTTGATCATGACCTGAAGTACATTTATCTAGTCAATACATGACGGAGGGTCATGTATTGTGATTGATATCCAACCATTGGCAATGTTGCGAGAAATTGAACGGAGCGGGAGTTTGACCGAGGCCGCGAACAAACTGTGTTTAACACAGTCTGCCGTCAGCCATGCTATGCGCCGATTTGAAGAACGCTATGAGGTCAAGCTATGGGAACGTGACGGCCGGAAGCTGCGCCTGACACCTGCTGGAGAGTACTTGCTGAGCTTGTCGCTTCGGGTATTGCCGCAGCTTGAGCATGGCGCAACTGTGCTGGAGGACTTTGCACGAGGGCGACGTGGCGCTCTGCGGATCGGCGTAGAATGCCATCCCTGTCAAGATTGGCTTATGCGTGTTGTGGATCTGTTTCTCGCTGAATGGCCGGACGTCGAGCTGGATGTGACCTCCGCCTTTCAGTTTGGAGGGCTTGCCGCCTTGCTGGGGCATGAGATCGACATATTGGTAACGCCTGACCCAGTCGAACGACCTAGTCTCCAGTATACGCCTGTTTTCGACTACGAATTGTTGCTGGCCGTTTGCGAAACCCATGCGCTGGCAAACAAACACCGCGTCATAGCCAAGGACTTGGCGGCAGAAACGCTGATCACATATCCAGTCGCAAATGAGAGGCTGGACATCTACACGCGGTTTCTTGTTCCGGCAAACGCTTTGCCGCGACGACATCGGAAGGTCGAAACAACCGATCTGATGTTGCGGCTGGTGGCAACCGGGCGTTTCGTAAGCGCTACACCGGATTGGCTCGTCTCCCAAGTGCCTGGCGTTACAGGCCTTCAAATTGGTAAGGGTATTGCAAAGTCCATTCACCTAGGGCGCCGGGCAGGAAGTACGCCAAGTTATTTGGATGGGTTCTTACAGCTGGCACAGATCGTGCGCGTCTGAGCAGGGCGCTTATTGAAAACCAGCAATACGGATTGGTAGCGCCTATTCCGCAGGCGCCCATTTTTTGTGCCTGGTGGGGTCTGTTCTGGCTAGGGGCAGAACAGACCCCCTGGTCAGGCAAGTCCTGCAGCTTGCATGCTTTCGACGATAAACATGACATTAATTCATACTTACATTGGGAAAAGTCATTTTTCTTCATGAACTTGTTTCGGCATACCGGTTTCAGACCTTTGCGCAGGACAGTGCGCAGACATTCCAAGGTAGACCCACACTCAGGATGCCCGTTTGGCGTGTCCATAATCAGGCTGTGTTATTTCGTGCAGTCACACAATCAGGAAGCCGTTATCGATGCCTCGCGATTTCACCTTTCATCTTCAAAGCTATCGTTTTGACGAAACGTATATCCCATCAGACGGAACCCGTCTGACCACCAATTTTGCAAATCTCGCGCGCGGCACGAACCGCGAAAACAATCTTCGCAATGTGCTGCGCATGATCGATAACCGATTCAACGACCTCGCCTATTGGGACAATGCTGAGGGTGACCGCTATGCGCTCGAACTGAATGTTGTATCAGTTGACATGGAAATCGATGGCACAGGAGACGCATTCCCGGCGATTGAGGTTCTAAAAACCACCGTTCTTGATCGGAAGACCGGAAAGCGGGTTGAGGGGATCGTGGGCAACAACTTCTCGTCTTATGTGCGCGACTACGATTTCAGCGTGCGGCTGCAAGACTACAACAAAGATCGTGACGGCTTTGCTGTCCCTGAAGATTTCGGCGATCTGCATGGACAGATCTTTAAATCCTTTGTCGCTTCAAAAGCCTATAAGACGCACTTCAGCAAGCCACCGGTAATCTGTCTCAGCGTATCTGAAAACAAAACCTATCACCGAACCTCCAATGAGCACCCAGTGCTTGGCTTTGAATATCTGCCGGATTCACCCTCTTTGACAGAGCAGTACTTTCAGAAGATGGGGCTTCAGGTGCGCTACTTCATGCCACCGGATTGCGCAGCTCCTTTTGCCCTATATTTTGTCGGCGACCTGCTGAACGACTACACCAATCTCGAGCTGATCAGCACGCTGAGCACAATGGAAGCGTTCCAGAAAATCTATCGCCCAGAGATCTATAACGCCAATTCCGTCGCCGGACAGTGTTTCAAGCCCAGCCTGAAACATGCAGACTTCTCCTATACACAGGTGGTTTATGACCGCGACGAACGTAGTCGCCTGGCTGTCGAACAGGGCAAATTCGCCGAGACGCATCTCATCACACCTCACCGTGCCGTTCTGGACGCATGGTCGGCGCAGTTCGCTGCCCAGTAGCCCCTTTGAATTCATTGAAACAAAAGGCCTCTCACATGACACTTCTCTTACCCACCTCGACTGCTGGCAGCCTTCCCAAACCCTCTTGGCTTTCTGAGCCAGAAAAACTTTGGTCCCCCTGGAAACTTGAAGGCGAGGAACTCGCTGTCGCCAAGCGCGACGCCCTGCGTCTGACATTGGACGACCAGGTGCGCGCGGGTATCAGCATCGTCAGCGACGGTGAACAGACCCGGCAACATTTTGTCACGACCCTTATAGAACACCTGGCAGGTGTCGATATGGAGAAACGCCAGACCGTCCGGATTCGCGACCGTTACGATGCCAGCGTGCCCACGGTTGTAGGAGCTGTGTCGCGGGACAAACCAGTTTTTGTCGAAGACGTAAAGTACCTGCGTTCGCTCACGGATGCTCCGGTCAAATGGGCTCTGCCGGGGCCGCTGACTATGGTCGATACGCTTTATGATGCGCACTACAAGAGCCGCGAAAAGCTGGCGATGGAGTTCGCGGTGATCCTAAATGAGGAAGCGCGCGAACTGGAAGCCGCCGGGGTGAATATCATCCAGTTTGATGAACCCGCCTTCAACGTGTTCTTTGACGAGGTGAATGACTGGGGTATTGCGGCCTTGGAGCGCGCCATTGAAGGGCTGAACTGCGAGACCGCAGCGCATATCTGCTATGGCTATGGGATCAAGGCCAATACGGATTGGAAAAAGACACTCGGCTCGGAGTGGCGCGAGTATGAGGAAACCTTCCCCAATCTCCAGAAGTCCAATCTCGATCTGATCTCGCTTGAATGCCACAATTCGCATGTTCCCCTTGAGCTGATCGAGCTACTGCGCGGCAAGAAAGTCATGGTGGGCGCGATTGATGTAGCAAACCATGCAGTTGAATCTCCCAAAGAGGTTGCTGGCACGCTGCGGCAAGCCTTACAATATGTCGATGCCGACAAGCTTTACCCCTGCACCAATTGCGGCATGGCCCCTCTGCCGCGTGTGGTCGCCAAAGGCAAACTCGAGTCTTTGGGGGCTGGTGCGGAGATCATCCGAAAAGAGCTTGCGGTTCAGAAATCCGCTGCATGATTTTTTTTCAGGCTCTAAGCGGGCCGATCCAGACGAGTCGGCTTTTTTTGCAGTCTCAGGTCTGTGCGCTGACGCCTATCAGCGCGCGGGCTTTCACGTCATGCTGAAATGGAGACCTACCGTGTATGATACGTCCACCGCCGACACCATCGATCCGCACGCGCTGCGCGATTGCTGCGGCAGCTTCGCAACTGGTGTCACGGTTGTCACCACCCGCACGCTCGACGGAGACTACGGGATGACAGTCAGTGCCTTCATGTCGGTTTCACTTGACCCCCCCTTGATCTGCGTCTCACTGAGCAAGCAGTCAAAGATGCTAAGCAAAATCAACACGTCGCGCCGATTCGCTGTGAATATACTCCGCCATGGCATGGACCGCCACGCATTGCATTTTGCCGGTCAAACAGACAACGCACTGACAGATCTGTTTAAAGAGCAACATGGCTTGCCGCTTCTGCGCGATGCTGCGGCGGTGCTCGTGGCCGATCTCGCACAGCAGGTCGAGGCAGGGGATCATGTTCTTTTCCTGGGCTATGTCAGACACTTGGAAAGAGATCCTTCCGCCGCACCGCTTGTGTACCATTCTGGGACGTTCGGTTCTTTAGATGTATCCGGGCCTTGGTACAAAGCGTGTCACGTTTGAGAGGTGCCATTGCTTAGGTTAACGGTGTTGCAATTCGGCCACTGGCAAATTGAGTGAGCATCCTCACAACGGTTCTCTATCCCTATGCGTTCAAGCTTCAATTCTCGATTTCTACCTCTGCCAACGCCCGATAGACGGTCATTCTTGAAACCCCCAGCTTTCGCGCGATCTGTGCCTTGGCAACGCTCTGTCTTGCCAATCGCCGGATTGCATCATCATCGACGGATTTCTTCCGCCCTTTGTAGATGCCCTTGCC
>NZ_JBDZYF010000027.1:0-10212 GCF_040329495.1 Ruegeria sp. SCP10 | reverse complement strand
CACACAGTGCACTGGGCTATCGCCCGCCAGCACCTGAAACCATCATCCCAATGGATTACAGGCCGATGATGCACTAACAATCAGGTTGGACCAGTCAGATGAGGCTGCTCAAAGGCATAGAAAAGCTCAGGCGCAGTGATGTCAGCGTGCGAGTCATCAGTTGGTGGTAGGTGACCACCTAGTTCTTCAACGAACTGTTCTCTAAATTGGTGTCCTAGGCTGCCTGGCAGGACTACATTGTTCCAAGACGAATCCATTTGTGTTGGTTGCGGGTCACCCCAAGCACGTCAGCGCCTAAATCGCAAATCCTCCATAACTAAGCTTGAGCCCACCAACCGCAGTGAACGGTAAGGCTCTATTTATCCCCTGTGCGCCAAAGCGAAGTTTTGAGGTGAGTGGCAACTCGCTCTTGTCAGTGCACAGTGCATGTTTCTTGGTCAGACTGTACGCTCTTGAACCGCCTCGTGAAGGCGTTAAGTTGTGTTTCAGATGTACAAAAAACAGAGAATGCGACGCAGATGTGCGACAATATTTGACAGTTCTGAAAAATATAACTGACCGCAGCAACGTTGCATTGGAATGAACTTCTTGCACTCAACACTGAGTTGATGCTGGCAATAAGGGTAGTACATGCGTCAATCCGAACTAAGAGAAATACTGGCAGGGCGATTAAGATTTCTGGCTGAAAAAGTTGGGTCCGCGAAACACCTCGCTGATATTGCAGGTGTAAACCGAACCCAGATGAGTAGGTATCTGGCGGGAACTTCGGTACCCAGGGCCGAACTTCTGGCTCTGGTAGGAAAGCAACTTGGCATTCCGTTGGACTGGTTTTTCGCAGAAGGTGATGCTGAAAAAGAACTTGCTGAACTCGCATTCGGCACGTCCATGCGTAACGCAGTCCAGCACCGTAAATTTGAACTTCCGGAAGATTTTCTACCCGAAGGCTTCTATCTTTTTTGGAAACAGATGTTCTCAGATTGTAAAAAGGTTGAGGTGCTTCTGGGGAAAGTCACAAAAGATGCCGGGGTACACAAGATGCGAATTAGTATGATCCGCATCGCCTCTCAATTTGGCGAATTAGGCACCCTTTGGGAATACGATAGTGAATGCAATAGCACCCTTTTCTTGAGCGCGGGAAATCTATGCATGTTATCATTTGACGGGTTCGACAACATACTTGTGTTGGGTCACTTGCAAAAACGCACGTTTTCGAATTATCGCGCGCTTCCAACGCATATTTTTTCAGGAACATTTTATTGCCCGCAAACGGAATCTCCCGATAGGTCAACGATAGTGAAGGGGGCGCTGGAGAAGATACCGGACTCGACATCTCACGTGCTGAGAGCCGCCCGAAGATGCGGCAGAGTAAATCTGGACGAGGTGCCTAGTTACATTCAGTCGCTGTTCCATGAATCAGATTGAATATCGGGCCCTTTATGGTCGAACACTCTCTGAGTTTATGCGCCATTGGCACCAAAAACCCTGACGACGGACAGGCAGAGGTTGGTCTTTGATCATCTTTTTTATCCTGCGAGGGGTGTGATGTAGCGTGCACCGCGCCCTGGCAACAACGCTCGCGCCGCATGCAGAATTGCGTTCGCGTCAATTCCATGCAGATGATAGGTGTCATCTACTGTTGCAGCCTGTCCAAAATGCTCCACCCCAAGGGATTTGGTACGGTGGCCATGCACTCCGCCAAGCCAGCTAAGGCCCGCCGGATGTCCATCGGCAACGGTCACCAACCCAGCGTCACGCGGCACATTGGCGAACAGTTTCTCGACATGTGAAAGCGCCGCGCTGTCACCACGTTGTCGGGCGCGCTCGGCAGCCTGCCATCCTGCGTTCAGCCGATCTGCGGATGTCACAGCCAATACAGCGACGTCCCGAACGTCATCGGATAGTAGTCCTGCCGCTTGAATAGCTTCGGGTGCGACAACACCTGTGTAGGCGAGCACGACCGCGCTTGTTGCGGTTGGGGGCCTCATCCAGTACCCGCCCGCGATCACGTTTTGCGCAAGGTCACCGGTCATGTCGCGCCCGATTTGTTCCTGCGGTACCGTGGACAAGCGCAGATACACAGATCCGCCCTTTTCGTCGCGTAGCCAGTTTTGTTCAGCCTGCGGTGCTGCGCCATCCCGTTGCATATATTCGAACCCCCAACGCATGATCACGTTAAGTTCGTCCGCATAAGCAGGCTCGAACGTTGCAAGCCCGTCCTGTGCCATACCGATTAGAGGTGTCGAAATGGATTGGTGTGCTCCGCCCTCATGGCTAAGCGATACACCAGAGGGGGTTGCAGCCAGCATGAAACGCGCATCCTGATAACAGGAATAGTTCAATGCATCGAGCCCGCGGCAAATAAACGGATCATAAACCGTACCGACCGGAAATAACCGCTCGCCAAATAGTGAATGAGACAGACCTAGCGCGCCCAGGAACGTGAACAGGTTGTTCTCAGCGATGCCAAGTTCAATATGCCGCCCGTCCCTATGCCTGCGCCACTTTTGTGTCGAAGGGATTTCCTGATCGCGAAACACATCGCTTTGCTCAGCTTTTGCAAACAGGCCAGTCTTGTTGATCCAAGGACCGAGGTTGGTAGAGACCGAAACATCAGGTGATGTGGTAACAATCCGCTCGGCGAGGGCCGGAGCTTCACTGGCGATGGCCGACAGTATCTGCCCAAACGCTTCCTGGGTGGAGGCAACGTTTTTGATCCTTGGCCGGGCCATTTCATCAACCCTGATCGGGGTAGCGGTATGGCGGCGGGGTCCCTTGGCGTTAAACGGGACATTATTCAGAAACGCCTGAACGTCTTCTTGGTCAACACCGATGCCCGCAAAGCGTTCCCATTCATGGCCCGCATCTATCCCCAAATCATCGCGCAGACCTTCAATCTGCGCCGTGGTCATGATCCCGGCGTGATTGTCCTTATGTCCAGCAAGGGGCAGCCCATGACCTTTCACTGTGTAACAGATAAAACAAACCGGTCGATCGTGGTCGATGGCCTTCATTGTCCCAGATATCAGTCCGGCATCGTGCCCCGCCAGATTGCCCATCAACTGCGCCAGTGCGTCATCATCATGATCCGCCACCAGCGCCAGCGCCTCGTTATTGCCGGTGAAATCCTGCTCCAGTTGTGCGCGCCATGCAGCACCACCTTTGAACGTCAGAGCTGAATAAAGCGCGTTTTCACAGCTATCGATCCAATCGCGCAAATACTCACCACCTGGTCGCCTGAAAGCGGCTTGCATAAGCGAGCCATATTTCAGTTCAATCACTTCCCACCCGCAGGCGAGGAATATATCGCGGAACCTTGCGTTCAGCCCTTCGGTGACGACGCCATCAAGCGATTGCCGGTTATAGTCGATGACCCACCAGCAATTGCGCAGGTCGTGTTTGGCGCCTTCAAGAAGCGCCTCATAGATATTGCCTTCGTCTAGCTCAGCATCGCCAACCAACGCAATCATTCGGCCTTTGGGCTGGTTGAGCCATCCATGGCTGGCCAGATAGTCCTGCGTTAGGCTGGCAAACGCCGTCATCGCAACACCCATCCCGACCGACCCGGTCGAGAAGTCGACATCATCCTTGTCCTTGGTGCGCGATGGATAGGGCTGTGCGCCTCCAAGACCACGGAAATCCTGCAACTGCTGCAGGCTCTGGTTTCCAAGAAGATACTGGATCGCATGGAAGACCGGGCTCGCGTGCGGTTTGACTGCGACACGAGCCTCCGGGCGCAGCACATCGAAATATAGCGCGTTCAGTATCGCATTCATCGAGGCTGATGACGCCTGATGACCACCCACCTTGATCCTGCCCTTGGCGCGAATGTGGTTGGCATTGTGGATCATCCACGATGACAGCCAGAGCGTCTTTTTCTCAAGCGCTGCGCGAATTTCCAATTCGTTCGTCATCTCAGCTAACCCGCCGCAACGCTGTGCCGTCATTAGCAAAAAGATGAGCGTTTTCTGTCTGAATGCGCAGACCAAGCTGTTCGCCAGACTTTACGGGGATATTGCCATGCTTGCGCACCATCATTGACCCGATGCCTTCGACATTCGCATAGATGTTCGTGTCCGAGCCCAGATGTTCAACAACATCAGCCACGGCCGAAAGATCACCTGTGCCATTGTCCACGACATCAATATGCTCTGGTCTTACCCCCAGCTCTTTCGCCTGTGCAGTAAGAGGTTG
Source organism: Ruegeria sp. SCP10 (assembly GCF_040329495.1). Taxonomy (NCBI): domain Bacteria; kingdom Pseudomonadati; phylum Pseudomonadota; class Alphaproteobacteria; order Rhodobacterales; family Roseobacteraceae; genus Ruegeria; species Ruegeria sp. SCP10. Next base: position 6,021 of record NZ_JBDZYF010000027.1, on the reverse strand, counting down.
ATCAGGAAGTTCGATTTCGGCTCCGTTTCCGGCGGTCACACCTGTATCGGTTCCAGTGACAGGGACGACATTCATGGTGGGTGAACCGATGAACTGCGCAACAAACTTGTTGGCCGGACGTTCATAAAGTTCCAACGGACTGCCGACCTGTTGGATATCCCCGCCATTCAGAACAACGATCCGGTCTGCCAGCGTCAAAGCCTCAACCTGATCATGTGTCACGTAGATCATGGTTGCGCTGAGTTTTTGATGCAGCCGCGCAATTTCCAGCCGCATCTCGACACGCAGCGCCGCATCGAGATTTGACAGAGGCTCGTCAAACAGGAAGGCCCGCGGATCACGGATGATGGCTCTGCCCATGGCAACCCGCTGACGCTGACCGCCGGAAAGGGCCTTGGGCAAGCGATCTGTCAGGTTGGATAGGCCCAAAGTTTCCGCTGCCTGGGCGACTTTTGATTTACGTTCTGCCAGCGGGTCTTTGCGGATTTCCATCGAAAAACCCATATTCCGCGCGACATCCATATGCGGATAAAGAGCATAGGATTGGAACACCATCGCAATGTCTCGATCCCTTGGTCTCACGTCGTTCATACGCTCGCCATCAATCAGGAAATCGCCGTTTGATATCGGCTCAAGACCGGCAATCATGCGTAGCAGAGTGGACTTGCCGCAGCCCGAAGGACCCACCAGAACGATGAACTCACCATCCTGGATCTCGAGGTCGATGTTGCGCATGACCTCAACGGATCCATATCGTTTTGCAACGTCACGAAGTTCGATACGTGCCATGATCTGGCCTCCTATCCTTTGACCGCGCCGGACGTGAGGCCCTGCACGAGATAGCGTTGAATGAAGATGAAGAAGAGACAGCTTGGGATCAGCGCCAGCACGCCGGCTGCCATCATTTGCCCCCAATCGACCGAGAACTTGGAAACAAACGTCAACAGGCCAACCGGGAAGGTCATTGCGTCATTCTTCGAAATCAGCATCAGCGCAAACAGCAACTCTGACCATGCTGCAGTGAAGACAAATCCAAGCGTCGCCCCAAGACCGGGCAATGTCAGTGGAAACACGACTTTGCACAGCGCCTGAAATCGCGAACATCCATCCATCATTGCCGCGTCTTCCAGATCTTTGGGAATGCCGTCAAAGAAGGACTGCATCAGGAATGTTGCAAAGGGGATGTTAAACGCGGTGTAGACAACGATCAGGCTGATCAGCGAATTCAGCAGTCCGAGGTCTGCCACGATCTTGTAGATCGGGGCAATGATCATCAGCAGCGGAAACATCTGTGTGACCAGCATTAGTGCAATGATGATCCGTTTGCCCGCAAATACGAAGCGTGAAAAGGCATAGCCCGCCCCGGCTGCAAACAGAGTGGTAAAGAAGGCTGCCCCTAGGGATACAACCAGTGAGTTTCTAAAGTAGGCCACAAAATCAGTTTGGAAAATGACCGTCGTGAAGTTCGAGAACGTGATCTCGCTTGGAAACAGCCTGGTGCCTTCAGAATAAATCAGCGCATCTGGCGTCAATCCGATTTTGAGCAACCAATAGAGTGGGAACAGCGCAAAGATCAGATAGAACGCAAGCGCCGCGTATTTTCCCACGATCAATGCGGGGTTGGGGTTCCTGACGGCTGACATGGCCAACTCCTCAAATCTTGACCAGCTTCTTACGAAGCCAGAGCAGGATGACAGCGTAGATCAGAAGGATTACCAGAAGTGCCACGGCGATGGTTGACGCATAGCCAAAATCCAGTTTGCGGAAGGCCGTGGTGAAGATGTAGGTCGACAGAATTTGTGTCGAATTTGCAGGCCCACCGCCGGTCATCACGAAGATCAGGTCAGCAAAGTTTGCGATCCAGATCGTCCGCAGCATAACCGTGATCGCGATCATCGGCGCAAGGAAGGGCAAAGTGATCTTGGTGAAAGTCTGCCATGGGCTCGCTCCATCAACTTCCGCTGCTTCGTAAAGCTCACCGGGTATCGATTGCAACGCCGCCAGCAATGTGATGGCAAAAAACGGCACGCCGAACCAGATATTCGCAGTGATTGGGCCCCACATGGCAAGCTTAGGATCACCGAGGATGTTGTAAGGCTCTGACAGAATGCCAAGTGCCGCCAGCCAATGCGGTAGCGGACCGATGACCGGGTTGAATAGCCACGCCCATGTCAGCGCGGAGAGAAAGGTCGGGACGGCCCATGGTAAGAAAACGAGGGCCTGAAACAGCTTCTTACCAAAGAACTGTGTGTTCAAAAGCATGGCAAGGCCAAGGCCAAGCAAAAATTGGAACGTGATCGACCAGAAAGTCCAGAACAGCGTGTTCTCCATCGCGATCCAGAACTTGCGATCACTCCAGAGATCGACGTAGTTTTCCAACCCGATCCAGCCGGAGTCAAAAGGCTTCAACAGCTCAATGGATTGGAATGAGTAGGAGATTCCGATGATCAGCGGGATCATGATCACCGCACCGATAAGAAGGATCGCGGGCGACAGATAGAAGAACGGCTCGACCATATATTGCAGGTAAAGCGAGCGTCGCGCCCGGGTTTCCCCGGGCCTGACAGTTTTTTGAGCGCGAGCAATCACTGGTTTGCCTTCCATTTGGCGTGCTCGTCAGTGAGGAACTCTGCCCACTCATCCGCCACGTCCTGAGCACTGCGCTGGCCCAGCAAAGCTTCCTGGCTGGTTTCCAGCAGAAGCGTGCTGCCAAAATAGCCCCATTGCTCAAGGTTGGTTGGCATTGTGGTCGGCACATATTGCTCGCCATTCAGTTCCTCGAACCAGCCTTTGAACTGCTCGGTCTGGAAATGCGGATCCTGATCAGCACCTTTGTGGATCGGAATAACGCCTACCCGTTTGGCCCATGTGGCGTTGGCCTCTGGCGAGGACAGAGCTGCGACCAGGTCAAAGGCTTCGTCTTCGTGCTCGGTCGCGTTGAAGATCGACCAGCCTGCAAAACCAATGGTCGGGAACGCTTTGCCTGAAGGTCCGACCGGCATCGGAATAACTGCAAAGTCCTCTGCTGGCATCCGCTCGGCAATGGCGATCAGCGCATCAGGGTCCTGATCAAGGAATGCACAGGTGCCTGAATAGAAACCAGCCACGATTTCGTTGAATCCCCAGCTAACGCTGTCCTTGGGTGCATATCCGTTCTGATACATGTCGATCATGAACTGGATGCCTTCGACCGAGCCGGGCTCATTGATGCGGCTGACGCCATCTTCTGTGAAGAATTCGTTGGTGCCGTTCATCGCTGCGGCGAACATGATCCAGCCATTGGTGCCGCCGGGACCACCGCGCAAACAATACCCGTATTTACCATCAAGCTCGGATACCGCCGCCGAGGCTGCCTTGAACTCTTCCATCGTTGTCGGAGGAGCATCGACGCCCGCTTCGGCCAGCAGTTTCTTGTTGTAGAACATCGCCCGCAGGTAGAAGCCATAAGGGATCATATAAAGATCACCCGCTTGGCTGCCCATTGCGACGGTCTTGTCGGTCAGTGTTGCCCCGTGGTCCCATCCGGCTACATGGTCTTTGAGGCTGACCAGTTGGTCGGATCCTGCATAGAGAGCCTGCCACGTGTCGGGCATTTCAACCACATCCGGGATGTCACCGCCCGCTACCATTGTGGCCAGTTTTTCAAATGCGCTGCCCCATGGCAGCGACACGATCTCAACCGTGACGTCAGGGTTGGCGGCCTCAAACTCGTCGACAATCCCCTGCAGCACCTCGGTACGCTCGGGGCTTGTGATCACCTCAACCAGCTTCAGTGTGGTCTCGGCATACGAAGCCGATCCCATGAGCATGGCAGCAGCTGTCATTCCTGTTAGTAGTTTTTTCATGTTTTCCTCCTGTTGGTTTTAATTTCTGCTTGGGATCGCATTTCTAAGCGGTACTTTTCTCGAGCGCTGATGCGAAATCGGCCCATAGATCGTCAGCAGACTCGAGCCCAAGATTCAGGCGCACCAGATTGGGCGAGACGCCAAATTTCTGCATTGAATTCTGTTCGCCCGCCTGAGCCAAGCCAACGCGCGCCGGCAGGATCAGGCTTTCGAAACCACCCCAACTCACGCCGAGGCGGAACAGGCTCAGAGCATCGGAAAACTTTGCGATATCGACACTGTCATCGAACTCGATTGACATGAGGCCAGACCGGCCCGACAACCCTGGAACGTCGTTGGCGCCGGGTGAATTGATCTGTCGAACTTGTGGAACAGTTGCTAGGCGATCAACGAACATATTGGCCGTCGACTGATGTTGCATCATGCGCGCACTCAAAGTCCTGAGGCCGCGCGTCAGCAGGAACGCTTCAAAAGGAGCCAGCTTTGCACCGAGCAAGGGTAGGGTCAGATCACGGATGCGGGCGATATGGTCCAGGGAGGCGACCACCACGCCCGCAACCGTGTCCGAATGCCCCGAAATATACTTCGAGGCTGAGTGGATGACGATATCGATGCCCAGTGCGAGGGGGTGTTGAAACACCGGGCTGGCCCAGGAATTGTCGATCATCGTCAGCACATTGTGACGCTTGGCGTGTTCAGCGACACGACGCAGATCCATTGCTTCAAAAACGACCGATCCAGGGCTTTCCAGATAGGCCAGCGTCACATCAGCAAGAAGATCCGGGTCATTCTCAAAGCGTTCCGGTGCATGGTATTCGATGTGCACCCCGAAGGGGCGCAACATGCGCTCCAAAAACCGGAATGTATCCGGATAGACATGCTCGACGCAGGCGATCCGGTCACCGGGTTTAACGAATGCCAAGAGCGTTGAAGAAATGGCCGCCATCCCGGAAGCGAAACCAACCGCTGCTTCCCCCTGCTCGGCTTGAGCCATAAGTTTTTCAAACGCCGCAACGGTTGGGTTTTCCACGCGCGTGTAAATTGCAGAATCCGATCGGCCCGCCATCCTGTCTTCGAAACACTGGTAGCTATCGAACGTAAACAGCGAGGTTTGAACGATCGGAGGTGTCACTGCCCCTTCAGAGTCGGCCAGTACCGCTGCTAGCAGGGTTGCGATGTCTCTATGATCAGACATTCTGGCTCTCCATGATCTGGAGAATTTCCGCTTCGACCATATCCATGATCTCGCCGACAATCCGAGCAGCTTCCTCTGCATTCCCGGTGACAACCGCCTCGGCAAGCTGGCTATGTATCGGGATTGTCGCCTGACCCAAATGAGGCTGGCCGAACGGTGCTTCGTAAACCTCGTTGAACCCCTGCTGGATCTGACGGATCAATTGCCCGAACAGAGGGTTTCCACAAGCGTCATGCAGTGATGAGTGGAACCGGTAGTCAGCCTGACGCCAATCCTCGCCGGCAGCATGTGTGGCTATAAGCTCGGCAACGCGGGCTGTAATCAAGCGGCCCTGTGCTTCAGTACAGTTTAGTGCCGCCAGCCGTGCCGCTTCGATTTCCAATGGACGGCGTACAGCGTGGGTCCGCAACAAGCTTTCTGCTTCAAGCTTCAATGTCAGAGGAAGGTGAATCGCATTTGCTGACACTTCGGCCGCCAAACGTGTTCCGGCTTTCTTGTTGCGAACAACGATGCCCATGTTCTGCCAACTCGTCAGCGCTTCGCGGACTTTTGCCCGCCCAATTCCAAGCCGGCGTGCAATTTCCACTTCCGGAGGCAGACGGTCGCCAATTTTTAGACCTTCCGCATCAATCATCGAGGACAGCGCATCCAGAACATCCCGGCTGGTGCTGCCGGAGGGCAGCTCCTTAAGCGAGTTTCCTGCGTCATCGCTTTGCTTCTGGGGTGGCAAATTTTCTGTCACGTGCGGTGGCTCCGAATCAAGTTAACTACAACAATACAATTAATGTCGGACAAAATATACCGTAATGTCGGACATTATTTTGTCGAGGCAATCTAAGAGGTATTGCCTGGGTCAGAACTGAGACAGTAGCCCCGTTTTTGCAGGGTTTTGTCATTTTGCGGCCCATAGCGGATGAGGTGGATGGCTCCTGCTCCACCGGCATCGCACGTGCCAAAGTGCAGTTGTCATCGACTGCTAGG
>NZ_JBDZYF010000026.1:0-10279 GCF_040329495.1 Ruegeria sp. SCP10 | reverse complement strand
GGCAAGGGCATCTACAAAGGGCGGAAGAAATCCGTCGATGATGATGCAATCCGGCGATTGGCAAGACAGAGCGTTGCCAAGGCACAGATCGCGCGAAAGCTGGGGGTTTCACGGATGACCGTTTATCGGGCGCTCGTCGATGCTGAAATCTGAACCTGCCATTCGTCAGTCGTGCCGCGGCTTCGAAGAAAAAGCCCAACTTGAGAGTTCATTTTTTGCGACGCAAGCAAGCAGCACGAAAATTGCTGTTAGTTCTCTGTTGTAGAGACCGCGGTGCGGCGGCAAGATCAGTCTTTGCCGCGCATCCCAGCAAGCATCTGACGGGCAAGAGGTAAACAAGTGACCGGCTCGCGCCGGTCGGTTGTTTAGTTGTCTTTTTCTCCGCTCGATTGATGAGGCGCAGGCCCTCTTGGACAGTGATGGGGATCCAACTCTTTGTGTGCTTCGCGCTTCGCTTGCACACGTGCGGCAAGACTTTGGTGTGCGGAGCCGTGCAGGTCGAAAAAGGCATCCATGGGATCAAGCGGGTCGAGCTCTCGACGATTAATCGAAGCGTGATATAGGGGACCTCCTTCCAAAAGCATGGCATATGTCACCTTGTCGACCGGAACAACGGCGCAACGCAGGCTGGGCGCGTCTTCGTTAACGAGCAATGAGTTGTCGATAGGGCGGCCAAGTCTTTCCTGCATGGCATCACGGCTCCGGGCGGAAAGGTTGGCGTTACTAATTATGGCCGTCCCTACGTCGATACTGTTCGTAGGGCTTCCGAATGGTGCGCCATCACTAAGCTAGAGGATGTGAACGCCCTCGAAGACCTCCTTGCTTTGGGCTATGAAATCATCAAGTGCCGCAGGCCTTCCCTGAAAGGCGGCGATGTGCTCCAACGCCTCGCCAATTACCAATTGTGGCAGGTTGCCACGATTTGGCCATATATTGAATCCGTAGTCGATCCAATTTGTGAGCTGCGTCATACGGATAGGACCGTGCGCGGGAACCTCCCACGGTATCATCCTGTCAGGCGCATTGAGTACGAGGCAGCGTTCATTTTCGATGTCAATCCCGATTTTCAGTAGACGGTCGAGAATTGCGTGTTCGTCCACCCTAGCTTCGGCGATTACAACCTTGGTGCCATCCGCTCTTTGAAACTGAATGGTTTTGAGGTCTTGTGCACTCAGGCCAGCCACGTTTTCCACCTCGTGGTTCTCATGATCCACGAAACTAGCGACAATGCCGGAATTGCTTGCCTGTTTAAGCCAGACACGGTCGTCGGATGCTGTGAAGACCTTGGCCGGAGACGATCTGGCCATATTCTGGGTGTGGGTTTTTGTCGCTCGAAGAGTTTCCGTACGGTCTGAATGTCTTCCACATATTTGGTGGGCCCAAAATGTTTTGGTGGCGGAGGAACAAAGACATGCTGGAATTGCTGATACGCACGAGCTGTCTCGACGCTCAAAGGGCCTATTATGGAGCTATATCGCTTCTGACCTTTCGAGATAGCATTCTTTGCGGCGGCTGCGTTACCCCAACCGGTCAAAGCTAACGGTGCCATCCGTTTGTACGAACGAAAGAAGGTTTCGATCGCATCCTTGGTACTGCATCTCGAACCCGCCCCACGCTGGATCAGAGGGAGATCATCGATCTGTTGGATGTGTTCCCATATCTGACCCGAGGGCAATGCGATGATTTTGTCATCCCGCATTTCCCAGTCATCGTGGGTTTTGAGTATGCTTAGCGGGCGAACGGCGAGCACGTCACCAGCCTTCCTATTTTGCGGCATCGGTTCGAAGACAAGTAGGTCTAGTGCTTCACCCTCGTCTCCGATCGTTTCTGGGACACATCCGTAGTGCCTGTGGATTTGCAAAGGGGGATCCGCCTCCCGCGCGGCAATGACCTTCCCAGAGCCAAGATCGACCTCTAGTTTTTGAGTCATCGCATCGGTTCTTGGAATCTCTGACGATGGCATTAATGATTGTCGGAGCATGATCCCCAATTGAAAATTGGTTTCGTAACATACGATTGCGTTTCGCAATTTTTTGTTTGGCAGCACACATTGGTTGGCCTTCTTGGAGACTTCACAGTGTCTGCAGGATTGCTCCAATGGCAAGGGCGATACGTCATCTTTAGAATATTGAGTGTTGCAAGGAGAGTCTTCGAATCTGTTCGAAACCCGCCTCGCGAGGCTCCCAAAAAACCGAGCGGATAATCTCGGGGAAAACGTGCCCGGCCGGCAATGCGTTCTGCGCAAACCAGCCGGCCTCAGTTACCGCCTCCTCCAGGGCCGGGTTTAAAGCCGTATCAATCTCCCCACTGAGATAGTCCGCGACGAACCAGAATTTCACCATGCGTCCGCTATCATCGATCAACTCGTCGATGTAGGCGAGTTGCTTTGGGTGTACCATAACCCGTGTTTCTTCGAAGGTTTCTCGGGCAACGGCAGCCTCAAGCTCTTCCCCATCGCCAACGCTGCCACCAGAAGGTGCCCAGAAATCAAAGCGTCCGGGAACAGTATGTCGAGCCAACAAAAGCCGGTTGCTTCTCAGGACAGGCGCTCCGACCGCGATGTGATGTTCCATGGATCGCCTTTCCTGTGTCCGTTTGCCTTAAGCTAGCATCTTTCAAAGGAACTGTTGCATTAATCAGGGTATATGGCCAGTTCAGCCGGGTCCCGTTTTTTCGTATCGCGTATCCTTTTCTATAGGGATTGTTGCACAATTCGGGCTCTCTGGGCATCTCGTCGGTGCAGCATTGACGAATCCACTGCAACAATTAGTCTGTAACTACTTATGTTTTGATGCCAGTCCCGGGCTGAGGTGCGTTTTGGTGCAAACCTATTGAACCTAATCAGCTCAGGATCGGCGGAGTAAACAGTGAGGGCTGGTATGGAAAATTCTATTTTTCCGGTACCTGTCCTGTTCGAAGAAATTAAAGGATCGGTATCGTGATAGCCAAAGCTTTAACGATCGCAGGCTCGGATTCGGGTGGTGGCGCAGGCGTACAGGCTGACTTGAAATCATTCTCTGCGATGGGGGTCTATGGCGCGTCCGTTGTCACCGCTATTACTGCCCAAAACACGCAAGTTGTTACGGCCATTCATGCTGTGCCGGATGATATTGTAGCAGCGCAAATCAAAGCCGTCTTGGACGACATTGACATTCATGCCATCAAGATTGGAATGCTGGGGACACCTTCGTTGATTAAGGCCGTTGCCGAAGCGCTCAGCAACTTTTCGGGTTCGGTCGTGCTCGATCCTGTGATGGTCGCGAAGTCAGGTGATAAACTTTTGACCGACAGTGCTATTGACGCCCTAACAACACAGCTGATCCCGCGCGCAACTTTGCTCACCCCAAACTTGCCCGAAGCTGAAAGTCTCGTTGGAGCCGGGACACTCGCAGAACAATCCGCCCGGCTGTTCGATCTCGGAGCGCAAGCCGTCTTAATGAAAGACGGGCACGCCGACGGGGCGACATGCGTCGATGCACTGGTGACACGCGATGCAACGCATCAGTTGTCTGCGCCTCGTATACAAACCGGCAATACTCACGGCACAGGATGCTCGTTCTCGTCCGCGATTGCCGCATGTCTTGCACAAGGTCTGACCTTGAAGGCCTCCGTCGTGCGTTCGCATCACTGGTTGCATCAGGCAATCGTGCAGGCGGATACGCTGGAGGTCGGGCACGGTCATGGCCCTGTTCACCACTTCCACGCGCTTTGGGCATGAGTAATGCGTTCACCATACTGGGCGGCGGTGTCTGCGGCCTCGCTATGGCGGCAGAGCTGTCTTCGCGCGGCGCACAAGTGACTCTTTTTGATCTCAATGGTGCTCCCGGTGAGCACGCTTGCTCATGGTGGGCCGGTGGCATGTTGGCACCCGATTGCGAGGGGGTCGGCGCAGAGCCAGAGGTTGTGCGGCAAGGCCGCATGGCCGCTGATTGGTGGGAACGCCATGGAGCAGAGGTCTCGCATAAGGGAACACTCGTGGTTGCTTTGGAACGCGATCAATGCGAATTGACCACCTTTGCCCGCCGTGCGCCAAGTGCCCGGAGCTTGGACCGCAAGGCGATAAACACGCTTGAGCCGCATTTGGCGAATCACTTCGCCAAAGCGCTCTTCATTAATGCAGAGGCTCACCTTGATCCGCGTGCAACCCTGATGGCCCTTCATGCGCGGCTCGCTGAGAACGGGGTTGTCTTTGATGATCACATCAACGGTCAAATCATCGATTGCCGAGGGCTTGTAGCGAACGACACCTTGGCAGACCTGCGCGGGGTCAAGGGTGAGATGTTGGTGGTGCGCTGCAGGGACGTATCACTTTCCCGCCCTGTGCGACTGCTCCACCCGCGCTTTCCGCTTTACATCGTGCCGCGCGGGGATGGGGTCTTCATGCTGGGTGCAACCCAGATCGAAAGCAGCGATCGCAGCCGCGCGACACTGCGCTCAGTGATGGAGTTGATGAACGCGGTTTACGCGCTTCATCCTGCCTTTGGCGAAGCCGAACTGCTGGAAATCGGCGTTGACGCACGCCCGGCTTTTCCTGACAATCAACCGCGCATTCGGCATCTGAGCGATCGCATCTGCGCAAATGGTCTGTTTCGGCATGGGTTCATGCTTGCCCCTGCACTGGCGCGCATGACAGCTGACCTCGTTCTTGAGGGTAAAACACCGGAGGTTTGGTATGAAGATCATCGTGAACGGTGAGGCCGTGCACACCGCGTCACCAACCCTGGCGGCTTTGCTGGCCGAATTGGGCAAAGGCGATGCAAAGGTTGCCACGTCCCTGAATGAGGCGTTTGTGCCCAAGGCGATGCGCGACACGCAGGCCTTGGCCGATGGCGACCGAATTGAAATCGTTGCCCCAAGGCAGGGGGGCTGAGATGCCCACTTTCTATGGAAAAGAGATTGCGTCGCGTTTGATGCTGGGGACGGCGCAATACCCCTCACCTGCCGTTTTGGCCGATGCTTTTCGAAGGTCGGCTGCCGGGATTGCAACGGTCTCCGTCCGGCGCGAGGCCGGTGGCGAACAGGCGGGGCAGGATTTTTGGGCGTTGATCCAAAAGCTCGGTGTCGCGGTACTGCCCAATACCGCCGGCTGCTACTCTGTCCGCGAGGCCATCACCACAGCACAGATGGCCCGCGAATTGTTTGATACGAACTGGATCAAGCTGGAGGTCATCGGCCATGCGGACACGCTGCAACCCGACCCTTTCGGTCTTGTTGAGGCGGCGGGGCAGCTCACCGATGATGGCTTCGAAGTCTTTCCCTATTGCACCGAGGACCTGGTGCTGTGTGAACGTCTTGTCGAGGTGGGCTGCAAGGTATTGATGCCCTGGGGCGCACCGATTGGCACGGGGCTCGGGTTGAACAATATCTACGGGCTGCGCAGCCTGCGCGCACATTTTCCCGAAATTTCACTGGTCGTTGATGCGGGCCTTGGTCTGCCGTCGCAGGCCGCCCATGCGATTGAACTGGGATATGACGCGGTCTTGCTAAACACCGCCGTCGCGAAGGCCGGTGATCCCGCGGCGATGGCCGAGGGGTTCGCGTGCGCGGTTGAGGCTGGAGCGCTGGCCGCCCATGCCGACCCGATGGAGCCGCGCGATATGGCGGCACCGTCGACCCCCGTTCTGGGGAAGGCGTTTCTATGACCCTCCCACGCTTCTACCCCATCTTTGATGATGTTGCCTTGCTGCGACGCTTGCTGCCTCTGGGGATCAAGCTTGTGCAGCTCAGGATCAAGGATGAACCCGATGACATTGTCGGGGTGCAACTGGCCGAGGCCCGCGATCTCTGCCGCGCGCAGGGTGCCGTGCTGGTTGTCAACGATTACTGGCAGCTGGCCATCGAATTGGGCTGCGACTGGGTGCACCTGGGGCAAGAGGATCTGGATGTTGTTGACATAGCAGCAATCCGCAAAGCGGGGTTGAAGCTGGGTGTCTCGACCCATGATGACGCAGAGCTTGACCGCGCCTTGGCCCTTGCCCCCGATTATGTGGCGCTTGGCCCTGTCTATCCCACCATCCTAAAGAAAATGAAATGGCCTCAGCAGGGCGTCGAGAAATTGACGATCTGGAAAGAGCGCATCGGCGACGTTCCTCTAGTTGCGATCGGCGGGATGAGTGTTGAACGTGCGTCCGGTGCTTTTGCCGCCGGGGCCGACATCGTGTCTGCGGTGACGGACATCACTTTGAATGACGACCCCGAAGCGCGCGTCCACGCGTGGCTGGAGGCTTGCGCATGAGCCGCTATGCCCGCCAAACCGCAGTCCTTGGGGCTAACGCGCAGCCGAGGCTGGCCGATGCCCGGGTTCTTGTGATCGGGGCTGGTGGATTGGCAGCCCCGGGCCTGCCATATCTTGTGGGCGCTGGCGTGGGCCATATTCGGCTGGTGGATGCGGATGTGGTGAGCCTCAGCAATCTGCACCGCCAGACGCTGTTTCGCGAAACGGACCTTGGCCAGCCCAAGACAGAGGTGGCAGGGCGCCGCCTTGCCGATCTTAATAGTGACGTGCGGATTGAGGCGGTCTCGACCCGCATGGACCCTTCCAATATTGCGGCGTTTTGCGAGGATGTTGATCTGGTTCTGGACTGCGCCGACAGCTTTGCGGTCAGCTATATCGCGTCGGATCATTGCCTTCAGACGGGCCAGCCGCTGATCAGTGCCAGCGTCGTAGGCTCAGACGGATATGTCGGCGGCTTCTGCGGTGGCAAACCGGGCCTGCGTGCGGTATTTCCTGACCTGCCCGACCGGCTTGGGTCGTGTGACAGCGATGGGGTTCTTGGCCCCAGCGTAGGTGTGATCGGCAGCCTGCAAGCGGACATGGCACTGGCCGTTCTTGTTGGTGATCGTGCACCACTCGGGCAGCTGGTCACCTATGACGCGCGCAGCCTACGCTTTGGCGGCTTTCGCTTTGACAGCGCCCCCGATCCTGCGCCCAACCCCGCCTTTATCGCGCCCTGTGACATTGCCGCGGAAGACTTTCTGGTGGACCTGCGCGGAAGCGATGAGGGCGGTCCGCCGCTGCCCGACGCCATCCGATCCACCGCTGCTGCGTTCGGTGCGGGCGGGCCCGCACCCACGCACCACATGCGCGTCGTTTTGGCCTGTCGGAGCGGGCTGCGCGCCTGGCAGGCGGCCGAGCGGCTTTCGCAACACTGGCAAGGGGACATCAAGCTCCTTGCATTGGGAGACTAAGGAGACCCACATGAGAGTTCTTTTGACAACCGCCGCAGCATTGCTGATTGCGGCCCCAGCCTATGCACAGGACAAGATGACCGTGCTGTTGGATTGGTTCATCAACCCCGATCACGGCCCGATCATTGTCGCCGAAGAGCTTGGGCTTTTCGCCGATCAGAACCTTGAGGTCGAGATTATCCCGCCCGCGGACCCATCCGCCCCGCCAAAACTGGTCGCCGCGGGGCAGGGGGACATCGCCGTCAGCTATCAGCCCAGCCAGCATTTGCAGGTCGCCGAAGGCCTGCCGCTGCTCCGCGTCGGCACGCTGGTCGCCACGCCGCTGAACTGTCTGCTGGTCCTCAAAGACGGGCCCATTCAAGAGATCAGCCAGTTGTCAGGTGCCAAGATCGGCTTTTCGGTCGCGGGTGTGGAAGAGGCCGTGCTGACAGCGATGCTGGGCAAGCACGGTGTCAGCCTTGATGAGGTTGAGATGGTCAATGTCAACTTCTCGCTCAGCCCCTCGCTGATGTCCGGTCAGGTGGATGCGGTGATCGGCGCCTACCGGAATTTTGAGTTGAACCAGATGGAAATCGAAGGGGTCGAAGGCAAGTGTTTCTATGTCGAGGAAGAGGGTGTACCAACCTATGACGAGCTGATCTATGTCGCCAATCCCGAGCTGATGGACCGGAATCAGGTCCGCCGCTTTCTGCGCGCGACCGAACTGGCGACCCAGTACATCGTCAACAACCCCGATGCGTCATGGGAGCTTTTCAAGGGCTATGCGCCGGAACTGGACGATGGTTTGAACGCGAAAGCATGGGTCGATACGTTGCCCCGCTTTGCCTTGCGTCCCGAAGCGCTGGATGAAGGCCGCTATACCCGGTTTGAACAGTTTTTGGCCGACAGTGGTTTGGTCGAGGGGACGCGACCCGTTTCAGCACTTGCCGTCGATCTGGGTGCAGAATGAGCTACGGAGTGGTCTTTGAGACTTGGCGGGGGGTGACCCCCGCCTGGTCTGATTGCACGGAACATGCATTTGTGCGTGGCCTTGAGGATGGAACATTGCCACCAGCGGCGTTCCTGCACTACCTCAAACAGGATTACGTTTTTCTGATCCACTTCTCGCGCGCCTGGGCGCTTGCCGTCACAAAGGCGGACACGGTAGCGGAAATGCGGTTGGCCGCAGGCATGGTGAACGGTTTGATCAACGAAGAAATTGCTTTGCACACCAAAATCTGCGCCGAAGCTGGGATTGATGAGGCGACACTCTTTAAGATCGAAGAACGCGCCGAAAATCTGGCCTATACGCGTTATGTGCTGGATGCGGGCTATTCGGGTGATCTGCTGGACCTGCTCGCGGCCCTGGTACCCTGCGTCATGGGCTACGGCGAAATTGGCCGTGCGCTTGCGGCGTCCAAGACGTCCGACACCTATGCCGACTGGATCAACACCTACGCCGGTGAAGACTACCAACAGGTCTGCCGGGATGTCGGCACCCTGATCGATACGGCGGTGCAAAGCCGACTGGGGGAAGACCCGCAATCCAGCCCGCGCTGGTCCAGACTTCAAAAGCGGTTTGCGACGGCAACAAGATTGGAGGTCGGTTTCTGGGACATGGGGCTGACCCCGTGACACAGGCTGTGCGGCTCAGCGGGTCGGCCCGCATTGGCGGCGCGCCAATCTTCTCGCACCTTGATCTGACCGTGGAGCCGGGCAAATGGACCTGCTTGTTGGGGGCCAGCGGGGTTGGCAAATCCACGGTGCTCAAGCTCTTTGCCGGGCTGGCCGATGCGGTCGCGTTTCAGGGTGACATCACCGATCCGGGCCGCGTCGCCCTGATGGCGCAGCAAGACCTGCTTTTGCCCTGGCTCAATACATTGGACAACGTCATGATCGGGCCTCGCCTGCGCGGTGATACCCCTGACAGAGACCGTGCAATGCAGCTTTTGGAAAAGGTTGGTCTTGAGGATCGTCCCCTCGTCCTCCTTGATGAGCCGTTTTCTGCCCTCGACGCGCTTACACGTCTGCAGATGCAGGACCTGACCGCGTCGCTTCTGAAAGGGCGGACTGTTCTGCTTGTGACTCATAACCCGTCCGAGGCCGCTCGGCTGGGCGAGCACATCAAGATCATGACCCCGTCACAGCTGATCGACATTCCCAGACCCGGCGGCACAATTCCCCGTCCTGTCAATGCGCCGGACGTCGTTGCGACGCAAACCAGACTTCTCAATGACCTCAGGAGCCCAGAATGAGCGCCACAGAAACCCTCCGAGCGCTGGCCGACGACGACTGGCACGCCGCCACCTCTCATGCGTTCACCGATGCCCTTGCAGATGGGACGCTTGGGCGCGACACGATGGCCGGATACCTGCAACAAGATTATCTTTTTGTTGAAGGATTTGTGCGGCTGCTTGCCTCCGCCGTGACCCATGCACCCCGTCTGACGGATGCGGTGCCGGGTGCGCGGTTCCTTGGGCTGATCTGCGGGCCGGAGAACACCTATTTCCTGCGCGCGTTAGAGGCGCTTGAGGTGCCGCAGGCTGAAGAGGCCGCCCCCGAAACCCGCGCCTTCCAGGACCTGATGGACGACGCCCGCTGCTCGGGCCGATATGAAATAATGCTATCAGTGCTTGTCGTGGCCGAGTGGATCTACCTAGACTGGGCCGCGCCGTTTGAAGATAAGGCCAATGACCTGCCGTTCTGGCTCGGTGAATGGATCACCCTTCATGCGGGCGCTGGTTTCGAAGGGGTCGTCGCCTATCTGCGCGCGCAGCTTGATGCCGTCTGGCTGGGTCTTGATGACAACGCCCGCGCAGATGTCGAGGCGACGTTTACCAAGGCCGTCGCCCTCGAACGCGCCTTTTTCGATGCGGCATGGGCCGGGTTCCCAGTTGCGCGATGAGCGGCTGGCGTGCAGGGCTGGCGGCGACGCTTGTCGTTGTTGTGCTTTGGAAGGCAATTGTCTGGATCACCGGCGTGCCCCGCTTCATTCTACCGCTTGTCTGACGTCAGCACCAATGGGACAGTTTAAGTCGATTTGATAAGAGAGGGTTTCTGGCTCATCGTAACCGCCAAGGAGTGGAGATGAGTAAGAAACCCGGAACCAAGC
>NZ_JBDZYF010000025.1:0-10625 GCF_040329495.1 Ruegeria sp. SCP10 | reverse complement strand
CAAGCACCCGGCAAATCCGGCGCTCCGATACATTCATCTCGCTCCGGATCAGCTCGATGCAGGCTCGGCGACGTGCGGGGCTCTGAAGTTTCCCCGAGCTGCTTCCTTTAGAATGAGCTTGTCCAACGTCAGGTCCGATACAGCCTTTCTCAGCCGCTCATTCTCTTTCTGAAGCCGTTTGAGCTCCTTGAGTTGGGCCGTTCCCATCCCGCCATACTACTTGCGCCAACGGTAGTAGGTCTGCTCAGTTATGTGCACTTCGCGGATCGCATCAACGCGCGCTATTCCTTGTCCGGCAAGCACATCAACCTGCCGCAACTTCTGAACTATTTCCTCTGGCTTGTGCCGCTTGTTCGCCATTCTCTGTCCTCCGTTTCCTAAACATAACGGTGGACCAATTCAGATGCAGCACTCCACTGTTTTGAACCTATAGAGCCAAATTTCATATGAAAATTTTATTACAGTATCCACATGAAATAACGGATCCTCAGTTCTATCCTAACATAGGGTATAAGATGTATAGTTTAAGGATTTGTATATTGAACAAGCAACTGCAATACTTCAAAGTTCAAGTAGTATAATGTTTGTATCAATAACTGCCACCGCCACAATAGGCTCAAGATTTATAACACGGGGTTAAGCTATTGAAAACACTATACTCAAGAAAGGGATTTACGATTGAGCAAATAGTTTTTGGAGGAAGCCTAGGAGGGATACCGCATTTAAAATTGTATCTAGAAAATCGCAGAAAAGCCGCGGTCAGCAGCCTACTTTCTGACTTCACCGAAAAAAAGAAAGCGAGCGAACTAAAACTATACCTCGAAGCTTGCGATGATGCTACACGCCTATTGAACCTATACAGGCTGCGTAACAACATTAGCAAAAAGTAAAAAACAGTAGCAATGATTCACTCATTAGAAATAAGCGCCCCCGGCAGACAAAATAAGACCATTAATGTGAGAAAGGTGGTCACGAGTTTCGGACGTGAACTCGAAAACGATATAGTACTTCTTGGTGGAATAAAAGAGGACATATCATTTAGACTGCAAAACGATATCTGCCCCAAAATTACATTTACTGGCGGAAAGAGCGCCAAGGTCTTAACCCCAGGGTTATTTGCGGAAAAGTGTATACACCCTCGCAACAACGAAGCCATACCGATAAAGAAAAATTGCATCATAAAAGCAGGAGAGATCAACATAGCCCTTAAGTGTGAGGAACCGGCGCCCTTACTACGTGGTTGGAAGGAAAAACTCGATAGTCACTTGGAAAGTGAAACGTTAAAGGTAATCTTTCAAAACAGTCTAATCAGGGGTTCTCTATTGACCGCTTTCGTCTCTATCGCTGGTTTGTCAACACTGATATTAGTCGCACCACAAGATGCTAACCCCAAAAAAATTGAGACTTTTAAGTCTAGTGAAACAAATTCTAATGAATTGAAAGAACAAGAGGCAGTAAACCAAGACGAACGTAAAGTGATATTAAGTAAACTAAGCGGAAACCAGCATAAAATAGGCGTATTGCAAAAAGTTGATGGTCGATGGTCGGCTTTGTTCTATGTTGCCAATGCTGCCGGTAAAGAGTCTCTGGATGCCAAAATCGATACAATTACTCTTCCGTTTGAGGCGAAAATTTATCAGGACGATGTGCTCTTCGGACTAGTGACTAGGACTATTGAAGAGCAAGGAAGCAGCGCACGGCTTGTCAAAGTACAGGAAGGCAAAGCATCGATAGAAATCCATGAAAACGGTAACGCAGGAAAGATCGAGCTCAGGCGCAAAATAATTGCGAACGTGCCCGGAATTAACGCGGTCAATTTCAAAGTTGAACCTAAGGATAATACACAATACCTGAAAGAATCAATTTCAGCGATATGGAGTGGGACCAACAAGTATATAGTGTTCGAAGATGGAACAACAGCTTCAGAGAATCAAAAGATAAAGAAAAAATATCTGCTTAGAAAGATTGAGCGAAACAAGATACTTATAGAGGATGAGCAAAAAGAACTAACCTGGATCTACCTTGATGGCAACTGACTTCACCTATATTGAATGCGACTTCTTCGTACTCGGAAACTTATCCTCGTTGGCTATACGGAACGGCAACGGCGAGTCTTGTCTTAGGATGCTAAAATTCTTGCAATTAGCTAAGCCGAAGAACGCTGCGACCTTTCATCTGGAAGCAAGTTACTATCGGTCGATTGGTGAAAGAGAGCTAGCGCTAGCGTTTCTCGAGAGCAATAATATCTTCCAAATGGAGAAGAACCGAGATGCCGCGATTGCATTCCACTTGCTCTTACTGTTCGAGTTGGAGCGCATAGGCGAGGTCTCTAGACTTGGGCGGATTTACATAGAAGAGAATCTTGTTAATGAGCCGTCTGCGTTGAAGGTGATCGAGATTGCAATGGAGCGTGCTCACCGAGACATAGACGTTATGAGGGAAGGATAGAAAATGATCACGAATGCACAGATTTCGATCTCAACAGATCAGCAACGGACAGAGTTGTTCGATTTAAGATTAGGATTGTCTACTGCATTTCGAGACTATGAGGATCGGATAAAGGAAGGGATTGAAGAAACAATCAGACCAAATGGAAGCCTCCTAAGCACACCAAGAAGTACGCAACAGTCTCATAAGCTTTTGCAAGAAATTCATCGAACGCCTGAAGGGCGATCTTATGTGGATCTAGTGCGAAGATCAGTTCAGGAAATAGAGAGTCTTCGCAAGCAGAATATTTTAACGACTTACTCCAGCAAAGTCGAAAGTTTTAAGACGGAATTGGTAGTGAAGGGTATCAGTCGCGCTACTAGTAGCATACAGCAGATTTTGAGCTCGTCTCAATAGGGTTTGTGGAATAGCGCGGATGTGTCTTCGAATTAAATTGGGTCGTCAGCACTTATTGCGTGCACTTCTCACATTGGCCGTATTTTTTTGCTTGTCGGCCTGTCAAATTGAACTTAATTCGGGTTTGGAGGAGCAGTCCGCAAATGAGGTTATGTCAAAGCTGTTGTTGAATGGTATCGCAGCCAGTAAACGAATGGAGGAGGGTCGAACATACCGCGTACTCGTAGATGAAAGTCAGTTTAGTGAATCTGTGGAGCTTCTAAAGAGCTATGGTTTGCCCAGAAAAGAATATGATTCTTTAGGAGTAGTTTTTAAGGATGACGGCCTAATATCGAGCCCAGTACAAGAGTGGGCGAGATATTCGTACGCGAAAAGTCAGGAATTGTCAGAGTCCATCTCCATAATACCGGGAATTATAAGTGCTAAGGTTCACATAGCCAGGCCACAGAAAAAAACGGCCTTTGAAGATGCAATAAAGCCGAGTGCTTCAGTTCTTGTTACTATAAATGAGGGCCTTACAAGTTCTAATCTAGTAGAAGATGTTAAAGATTTAGTAGCACTTGGTGTTGAAGAGCTTAATCGTGATGATGTAGGAGTGGTGGTCGCTGCAGTACAATTCGAAAAACCTAAAGAACGGCTCATAAGTGTGTTCGGGCTCGTGATTCAAGAGGCAAGCAAGAAGCGCTTGGTCTGGTTTCTCTTGATGATGACCTTGTTGTTGGTGTCTCTGGTTACACTTCTCATAGTAATCGTTCTAAAGGCGAACCCATTTACCGGTAAAAAAACTAATGGACATAGCAACGTTTGAAAATTGGCCGGTGAAGTACGCTCGGCATCAATCCTTAGTGTCGCTTATTGGATCGCTGCCAATAAGTAGTTTTGATTCCTACCTGAACGATGATAACACTTTGGAGTATATAAATCAGGAGCTTCTCCGTTATGTTGGAGAGCTTCCTATAGTGGAAAGCCGTGTGCGATCTATCTTGTTTACTATCGCTACGCTGAGCGAGCAAAAATTTCGGTTATTTTTTCACCGATTGTCTGTGCTTGCCAGTCAAGATTACATTTTGGGTATCTATGAGGCGGAGAAACTAGTACCGATCGCCAACTGGTGTGAATCCAAAGATGTCTTTCAGTTGCTAGGCAAAGTGAGGGTTCAGAAGTTTATAGATTTAGATTGTTACCCAGATACCGTCCCGGAGCGGATGGAATTCCTTTCCAAGGAACTACTAAACTGCGCTCATAGCATTATGCCCAAACCCTTTTTAAGAAGGATGTTTCTCTTTCAGGGAAAGGATGCCGATTATCAACCGGACATTGTGGAGATGACAAAAGAGCAACTTGAGGGATTTTGGTCACTTATAGTGATAGGCTTTGAGGCCAAGCTTATTTAGGGGAATACAAATGAAATCTGTTATCATCGATGAAAATAACATGCCATCGTGTGGGATAGTTAGGTCGGATGTTATCAGAAATTCTTCCGGCGTAGAGGCGATAAGGATTAGAGGTGCAGAAATACTCGCTGATATGCATCGTAGAATGGTGCAATCTGTCTCTGAGGAGAAGAATAAGGGCTATACCGCTGGATTTCAAGAGGGCTTTGGAGTGTTGTCTAGTATTATTCAGGAATACGAGGATGCACTTCAAAAACTTGGAGAACAAGTAGATGATCTTTTATATAATTCACTTTCCAATCTACTTGGTTCTGTTGCGGACAAGGATCTATTCGCGGTTTCCGTAGGGAACGCATTGGAAGAGCTTAGAACAGGTTCTGATATACAAATATTTGCATCAGCCGAGGACGTTGAAAGCGTCAAGTTGGCGATCGATTTGAGTAGCCTAAGTGAGGCAATAAAAACCAAAATTACAATAGTAAGCGACAATCAAGTTAAAGAAGGTGAGTGCAGAATATGCACTGCAGATGAAGTTGTTGTGACGAGCGTGACTATTATGGTTGCAAACATATTCGCGAGTTTAGAAAGTAGCAAATTCACCACAACAATTTTGAAGTAATTGAGTTGAGGGTATCATACATGGAATCAACATATTCTAAGAAGGGCAGTATTGATAGATCGGTATTTTACGAACGAGGCGGTAGAGTACTTGACGCTACAGGCGCAATCGTGAGTGCGTCTGGTTGCTATAGTATCGGCTCAGTTTGCAGTGTTTCCCGACATAATGATGACCCTGTTCTTGCTGAGGTTGTGGGATTTCGGGAAGGAAAGTCTCTTCTAACACCATTCGGTCCACTCACTGGCATCTCACATCAATCTTTGATTACACAAGTGTCCTCAACCTTTGAGGTGCCGGTAAGTAACTCAATGATGGGAAGAGTTTTGAATGGGTTAGGTCAGCCCATAGACGGAAG
Organism: Ruegeria sp. SCP10; assembly: GCF_040329495.1. Taxonomy (NCBI): domain Bacteria; kingdom Pseudomonadati; phylum Pseudomonadota; class Alphaproteobacteria; order Rhodobacterales; family Roseobacteraceae; genus Ruegeria; species Ruegeria sp. SCP10. Next base: position 5,413 of record NZ_JBDZYF010000025.1, on the reverse strand, counting down.
GCCAGCTTACGGTATCGATTGTCTATACCCTTGCCACGCATTGCCGCCCGATCCTATGTCTCGACCAATTATAACTGAGGCTTTTGCGCTTGGTGTTCGCGCCATAGATGGACTGCTAACTTGCGGCCTGGGTCAACGATTAGGATTGTTTGCTGCGGCAGGGGGAGGAAAATCGTCTCTGCTGTCAATGATTATTAGGAACGCCGTGTGCGATGTGGTTATTGTTTCTCTAATTGGAGAACGAGGGCGGGAAGTGTTGGAATTTGTCGAGAATCTGCAGAAATCGGATGGCGTTCAAAACTCAGTCACCATCGTGGCAACTTCTGATCGACCAGCTGCTGAGCAAGTTAATGCGGCCTACACAGCTACAGCTATAGCGGAATACTTTAGAGACCAGGGAAAGAGCGTATTGTTGCTCATGGACAGCATCACACGTTTTGCTCGTGCCCAAAGGCAGATTGGTTTAGCTGCCGGAGAACCTCCTACCAGAAGAGGTTTTCCGCCTTCCGTATTTGAAAAACTACCTTTACTAGTTGAGCGCTCTGGTAGAGCATCAAGCGGATCTATAACTTCGATTTATACTGTCTTAGTGGAAGGAGACGACATGGCAGAGCCTGTAGCAGACGAGGTTCGCTCCTTGCTAGACGGTCACATTGTTCTTTCGCAAAAACTTGCCTCTAAAGGTCATTACCCGGCAATTGATGTACTTTCGAGTAGTAGTCGTGTATTCTCGAAAGTAGCCACTAAGGAGCAAGTTATTGCCGCAAATAATCTACGAGAGCTTATATCAAAATACGATGAGGTGGAGTTACTTGTTCAGATCGGTGAATATCAGTCGGGAGCAGACTCTAAAGCCGACAAAGCTATTAAAATGATGCCGGCAATAAACGCGTTCTTGCGTCAATCTTTGTTAGACTGTGCAGACTTCGACGAGACAATGCGCACCCTTACCAAGGTGGGTGGTGATGGAAAAAATTGATCAACTAATAATGGTAAAAAGCAATAGGGTTACGCAATCGCGGAGAAAGCTTAGGCTCTCTAGTGAGGAAAAACGAAAAGCCCAACGTGAGGTAGATGAAGCATCTCAATCTATTCAAGAATTTCGACGTGAAATTGAAAACTTGGAATTGAAGCTTTTGGCAAGGGTAATGAACAAAAAGATTACAATGGAAGACTTTAGAGAAATAGAGGCTAAACTTCGTACTGCTCAAGAAGAGGCGATAAAACGCGTACTAAGTTTTGAGAAAGCCAAAAAACGCCTAAGTGAGCGACTTCATTCTCAAGAAGTAAACCAAGGTCTATATTTGAGAGCCATAGCCTCTCAAAAGGCTTCGGCAATTTTTAAGGAGAAGACTCAAGACATAAATTTTCGAAGGATAAACTATGCAGAAGAGAACGAATTGGAAGACATACTTCAGTATAATCCAGGCGCAACGGGTATTTGAAAATTGGAAATCTTTGATCTTCTGACGGATGCCGAGAGTGAGAAAGTATCGTTGATAAACGATCTGACTGACAGAATCTTTGGCATTGAAATGCCATTCTATCGTGATTTAATGGAAGATCCAGAAATACATAAGATTTCTATAACTCAAGAATTAACAAACTTGCCAAAAGACATTTACTACAAGGCTGAAATAGTGACAGACTACGGAGTATTTAGCCTTTCACTGGGGAGCACACTAATAGATGAACTAAGTAACATTGCATTGCCAGGATGGCATGAAGAGCAACAAGGGTCAATATCTCAAACTGTTCGAGTATTGTACATATTCTCACGCATTTTCAGTGTCTCTGGTTTGTTCAAAAAGCATGTGAATATCTTATCAGTAACGGAAGATAAAAGTATAGTATTACGCCCAACCCCGCATAACATCGTCGGGTGTATACGTATCGGTAATTTGTGCTCCGGATTTTCACTTCACCTCCAGAAACCGGATTACGCAAGGATTAAGAAGGCCATTTACCTTAATGCCGATAAACCTACTAATCGGCTAGTGGAGTTAGATATTCCGATTGATCTGAGTATAGCAGGACCAACTCTCACACTCAGTGAGTTTGGAAGTGTTCAGCCCGGTGACGCGCTGTTACTGCAAGTTGGCTCACCTGAGCAGATGCCCATCACCTGCGATTTAGAAAATTACATTACTATTAAGGGAAAGTTAGACGATACAGGAAACATATTAATCGAATCGTTTAGAAGGGTAGGCTCGCAATTGGAACAAGATGAGTCCGATATTGAAAATAGTGAAAGTTCAGTTATTGATAGCGATTTTGCAGACCTATCAACAAACCAAGGTGATGTTGATGCTCGCAATGTATCTAGCATGGGAGATCTAGCTAACTTGCCAGTGAAGCTCTCTATTTGTTTTTCGCCTGAAAAGATTTCGTTACACAAGCTGTCACAGCTGAAATTGGGCAGTATCTTGGTAACTTCAATTGATCTCACTGAATCAATCATAATAAAGGCTAATGATAGAGCGGTAGGTAAGGGCGCTTTGCTCCGTATTAACGATTGCGTCGCAGTACAAGTCACACACTGGCAAAATTCGGAGCAAATAGACGATGACTGAATCTCCGGTGGTAATACCTACAATTCTGGCAATAACATCTCTGTCGTTTCTGCCATTTATCGTAGTTATGGGAACAGCATTTACAAAAATCTCCATAGTATTGATGCTGTTAAGGAACGCATTGGGTGTACAACAGGCCCCCTCTGGTATTGTAATAAATTCTATTGCTCTTTCTCTTACCCTCTTTATCATGTTGCCGGTAGGAGATGAGATTCTTTCTGAGCTGCGATCAGAGCATGCTGGGTTTTACGACTGGGAAAGTGCAGAGAGGGCCTTCAACATAGTCGCCTCAGTATTTTCTGACTACCTTCTTAAGTTTACAAATGGCCGAGAGCTTAACTTTTTTATCGATGCTGCTCACTCTATATGGCCAGAGAGCTATCATACTCATGCTACAAAAGACAATATTTTCATACTTTTGCCTGCACACGTTTCTTCGGAAATAGCCAGGGCCTTTGAGATCGCATTTCTAATATTCCTCCCATTTGTAGTGATTGACATGATTGTGTCTAATGTCCTCCTGGCAATGGGTGCAATGATGGTGCCGCCCATGTTGATCTCACTTCCAATTAAAATATTGCTATTTGTATCTATCGATGGTTGGTCAAAGCTACTTCATGGTCTAATATTAAGTTACAGCTAGGTAGAGTAATGAACCCCGAGGATATTTTCTATGCTGCTAAAGCTTCTGTTTACCTGATGTTATATTTGTCTTTGCCGATAATTGTTGCGGCTACCGCAGTTGGTCTTGTTATTGCTCTATTTCAGACTTTAGTTCAGCTCCAAGAGCAAACGCTATCCTTCACTGTAAAACTGGTGACAGCTATCGTCACTTTTTTACTTACTGGGGAGTGGATGTCTTCGCAAATAGTGATTTTTTTTAACGAGTTATTTGAAAGTATCGGAAAACACTAGGCTAAGGAATATGTATTCGAACTTATTGGAGAATAGCGATTCACTGTTGGCGTTGATTTTTTCTATCGTATTGATTTTTGCAAGACTGCAGGCCTTTTTCTATACCTCCCCGATATTTACTGCAAGATCCATGAGCCGTATAATACGGTATGGACTCATGATCTCCATTGCGATAGTTGCTGTGCCACCGGTTTATAATGATGTTGTCCTAAATTTGCCAAGTTTTTCACGGATGTTTTCCCTTTTGGTAAAGGAACTATTGTTGGGTTTTATGATGGGTATCGTCGTCTGGCTGCCTATTCGAGGGCTGGAGTTTGCTGGGGCTTTCTTGGACACACAACGTGGGAGTACAATGGCGCAAGACTTGGATGTTATATTCGGGTCACAGACAACTCCATCGGCGATCTTTTTAGCGCAGATATTCAGTGGCTATTTCTTCGCGACCGGTGGGATGCTTTTGATGCAGGACGTAATCTTTGACAGTTTGGTGAAGTGGCCGCCACACGCGATATCTGTACCCATGAATAAATCAAGCTTTTTGGCTATTATGGAGCTTGCAGGTGGCCTGCTAGTTTCGGCGTTACTAATTGTGTTTCCAATAGCAGGTCTGATGTTCTTTGCTGATATTGTGGTGGCCTTTTTGGCCAAAAGTGCGCCCTCTTTAAATGCGCTTACGCTAGGGATGCCAATCAAATCAGCTGTTCTTCTTTTTATGCTGCTTTTTTATATAGACATAGTTTTCCCGTTCATATTACATTCTTTCGTTGAATCTATAGATGTAATCGATAGGTCATTTGAAAGTGAGTGAATCGGGAGAAAAAACTGAGCAGGCGTCGGAGAAAAAGATTCGAGATGCAAGGAGGCAAGGGCAGTTACCTCAGAGGAAAAATATTTTAGAGGCAATTCTGCTAGTGCAGGTTATTCTTAGCCTATTAGTTTTCTCGGAAATGATCTTAGTAGAAGTTCAGGCGATTGCTGTACTAGCGGTAAAAGGAACTGGACAAACTTTCGGAGATGTAATTGGAGCGATGGCCGCCCCTGCGAGAAAGCTTACCTTTCTCGTTTCGGGTATTCTGGTAGTGACATTCTTTACCACTCTCCTTTTTGGCTTGTTATTAAACAAATTCAATTTCTCCATCGCTTCTATTGCGCCGAAGTTTGAAAAGTTTAATCCGGTGTCGGGACTTAAGAATATATTTTCCAAAAATACATTTTATAATTTCTTGCGATTAACGCTTTTATTTCTTCTTATTTCAGCCGCATCCCTTTTTCTGATTACGAGAAACTTTCGAGACGTTCTAGAAGCCAGCTTTTGTGGATTGGCTTGTAGCTCTGATCTATTTCTAATCTTACTTTTTAAATTGGTTTTGAGCTTTCTTTTTCTTCATGTAGTATTCGCTGCGCTAGATTACAAAATACAAAATTTAGTTTTTCTCAGCCAACACAAAATGACTAAGGATGAAGTCAAACGCGAGCACAAACAAGCAGAAGGCGATCCTATGTTGAGGTCTGTAAGGAAATCAATAGCTAACGAAGATTCACAACTACCTACAATTGATGAAGCTACTCATGTTGTCTTCGGCAATATGGTGCTAGTGGCAATTATTTACTACCATGGTCATAATATGTTACCTTTTATGGTTTATAAGTCTAAGGGCGCTAACGTTGCCAATATTAGGTCGTTGGCAAAAAAGAAAGGTATTTTGACTGTGAATAACCCGAGTGTAGCTTCGGAGTTTTATAAGATCGGAAGTGTAGGTAAATTTATGCCTGCTAAGTCAGCGAAAGGAATGCATATAATTCTGCAATCTGTCTAGGTCATGTTGACAAATGACGCAGCCAGAGGCGGATTGATGTGATGTCGATGAAGCCGAGGTAGCTTTCGGCTGTCTTGTCATATCGTGTTGCGACACGGCGGGTATTCT
>NZ_JBDZYF010000024.1:0-11854 GCF_040329495.1 Ruegeria sp. SCP10 | reverse complement strand
TTTGATGTGATGATGCGAAACGAAGTCAACCAAGGGTACGCGCTTGCATCCCTGGCCGGAAGCAGCGGAAGAAACCGGTAAAGTAGGACAAACGCCGCTGCAAACGGCGAAACCGGATCGAGATCATGTTCGGCAGATTGAAGGACTGGCGGCGCATCGCAACCCGATACGACAGATGCCCCAAGGTCTTCCTGTCGGCCATCGCACTCGCAGCACGCGTCATCTATTGGCTATGAGGCAGGAACCTAAAGCGGACCTGCATCCATATCCCAATAAGGCACCTCGCGCCCGATACGTCCCACGATGAAATCCAGAAACGCGCGAACTTTCGCTGGCATGTGCTTTCGTTCAGGGAAGACGGCGTATAGCGCCTGCTCAGGCAGGCGATATTCGGGCAGCACCCTGACCAGACGGCCACTGGTCAAGTGGGCTCCGGCAATAAAGGTCGGCAGGCGACCGATACCAAGACTGTCAAGCAGCACGGTGCACAGGGCTTCACTGTTGTTCACGCGCAGAACACCAGATGTCTGAACGCGCATGTCACCCGCGGGCCCGGCTAAGCGCCATTCCGAAGGGTCGCGCGAATAGGCGTAGTGAAGGCAGGAATGCGCCAGAAGATCCTCAGGTGTTTCTGGCGTTCCGGACTGCGCAAGATAGTCCGGCGCAGCGACAATCACGCTGTGGATCGGGGCGAGTTTGCGTGCGATCAGGGCCGAGTTCGGCAACGTTCCGGCGCGTAAGGCCACGTCGATGCCCCCTTCGACGAGATCGACAAATTTGTCATCCATCGTCAGGTCGATTCTGATCCCCGGATATTGCCTGAGGAATGCAGCAATCATAGGCGCAACATGCAGTTGTCCAAAGGACATGGGTGTACTGAGCCTTAGTAATCCAACCGGTTGCCCCTGCAACGCCGCAACTGCGTCTTCGGCGTCCTGCGCTGCGCCAAGCGCCTGCGCCGCGTGGGCCAGATAGATTTCGCCCGCCTCGGTAAGGGAAATGGACCGCGTCGACCGATGAAAGAGCTGCGTTCCCAGATGGGCCTCCAGCACGCCGATCCGCTTGCTGACCGCTGATTTTGTAAGACCCAGATGCCGGGCGGCGGCTGCGAACCCGCCATGGTCCGCCACAGCAACAAAAACGGGGATAGCGCCAATTTCAGTCATGTTTTGCGATCCTTTGGGCGAGTTATTCTCACCTATAAGTTTCAAATTCACACGATTATCATCAAATAGAAAGCCTAATAGGTATCTGCATGTCCTGTTAACGCCGGAGGCTGACATGCCCAAGATGCTTATCAACGGAGTTCTGCGTGACAGACCGCTCGCCTCGGACGGTCGTTTTCACCGCCTGCAAAGCCCTTTCACGAGCCACATCAGCGTGCAACCGGGCGCCCCGCTTCCGAACACGCCCGGCCGGTACCACCTTTACCTGTCCAAGGCCTGCCCCTGGTGTCATGGCGTCGATCTGATTCTAACTTTGAAAGGCTTACGCAATGCGTTCAGCATCACATGGATGGACCCGGTCATGTCGGAAAACGGCTGGGTCATCGACCAGACGCTATTCGACGACCAAAGCGGTGTAAAACGCACCCGCTTCCTTTACGAAGTCTATCAGAGTGCCAAGCCGGATTACACGGGTCCGATCAGCGTGCCTGTGCTACTGGACAAGGTTACGGGCCGGATCGTCAGCACCGAATCGGCCGAGGTCATGCGCATGCTTCAGACGGCGTTTCCCGATACCGCGGGACCCGATCTTCGCCCGTCAAATCTTTGCGATGAAATCGACCGGATCGCCGAACAAATTCAGTCACCGATCCGCGAAGGCGTCTATCGCGCCGGGTTTGCCACCAGCCAGATCGCGTATGGCGAGGCTGTAACGGCGCTCTTTGCCTGTCTCGACGCGATTGAAGAAACGCTTGGCCAACGCCGGTTTCTGGCTGGTGACGTGCTGACAGAGGTTGATCTGAAGCTATTTCCGACACTTCTGCGGTTTGACCCGGTCTATGTGACCCACTTCAAGACCGACTACAAACGCATCAGCGACTATGTCGCCCTGTCCCGCTATCTGGCCGACATCATGCGGTTGCCGGGCGTGGCTGACACTGTGGACATGGCCCATATCCGTCAGCATTACTTCCTCAGCCATCGGCACATCAACCCCAGCGGAATTATCCCGATTGGCCCGGCTTCTTTGCGCACAGCCGATGTGTCAGAAATGGGGCTGCGTGATGTCTGATATTGTCAGAAGGTCCCCTGTATCAGCGTTGATCATAGCTATCGGTGTTCTGGTGGGTGTCAGTTTCACATTGTCAAAACTCGTCTCAATGGCAGGGATATCAGCGCTGACCGCATTGTTCTGGCAGGTTCTGTTGGCAAGCATCGCGCTGTTGGCGTTGTCTTTTCGGTCGAAGAAGCGCGGGGCGCTCAACACGCGGCACATCCCCTATTATTTTGGCGCCGGCGTTTTCGGTGTCAGCGGCCCCGCCCTGATCGGATTTCTGGTGCTGGAGCACGTGAGCCTTGGGTTCTATTCCGCTCTTGTCACGCTGTCGCCGCTGTTCACCTTTGCGATAACGGCACTGATTGCGCGAAGGATGCCGTCGCTGCAGCGCCTGATTGGTATTCTGATCGGCCTTGCCGGTGTCAGCCTTGCCACACTAGGTGGATTTGAACTGTCAGATGTTGAGCCGACCTGGATTGCGCTGTCGCTCCTAGGACCTTTGGTTTTGGCCTGCGGCAACGTCTTTCGCAGCTATGCCTACCCGCCCGGCGGCGATCCGTTAGGGCTTGCAACCGGGACACTTCTGTCACAGCTGTTGCTGATTTCCTCTCTGCTATTCGGTCGCGGCAGCTCCATCGGCGACATCTCGGTTCCACCTGCGCTGCTTGGCACAGTCTTTGGCATCGGGTCCATCACAGCGCTCAGCTATGTGCTGACCTTCGAAGTGCAGCGTCGAACAGACGGTGTTGGGTTCGCACAGGTTGGGTATTTTGCCACGCTTTCCGGCATTGCTATCGGCGCATTTGCCTTTCGCGAGCCGCTTGGGTTTGGGCTGCTTGGCTCACTCGCGATCCTGTTCCTCGGTCTCGCCATCACCAACGGTCATCTGAGTATCCCACCCGTCCTGCGCAGCCGGTCCGGAAGGCGTCAGGCATAAACACATCACACTTTCAATCAGAGAAGGAAATCACAAGATGCAAATCACCACCCCCACCACCGCCGTCCACGCGCCGCTGATCGCCTCCCTTTACACCGCGGTTGACGCGCTGGACGAAGCCGGCGTTGTCGAGCATGTCACCGAAGATGTTCAGTTCCAGCTTGGCAATTTCGAACAGGTTGATGGGCGCACAGCCGTGCAAGCCGCGAACGCGGGATTCTTTTCCACGATCCAGGGTATGCAACATACGATCACTGGTATCTGGTCCAGCGGCGATACCGCTTTCTGCGACGGCACCGTTCACTACACGCGCAACGACCAAAGCATGCACGAAGTACGCTTTGCCGCACGGTTCAACTTTCGCGCGGACAGGATCGCGGATTACCGAGTATATGTGGATATCTCGGGCCTTTGATGCCTTTAGTCATGCGCCATAAACTCTGAGTAGAACGCTTCTTTGATTGCGCACGAGCTGCGACGATCGGCGAGAACTTCACAACCCATCTATTCAATGTGGCGTGGTCAACTCGCACACCGCGCTCAGCCATGATCTCTTCCAAATCACGATAGGAAACCGTGTACCGCAGGTAGAAGTAAACGGTATACAAAACCGCGTCCTTGGGGAAATGGCAGCCTTTCAAGGAAATCATGCTGAAATCTGTTGGAGAACATTACGCGGACACCAAAAAAAGAAATCTATATACTCGTCAATCCAGGCTCAATGTTTGCGACACACCCGTCTGCCGTTTCTATCCGACGGAACGCTGAAAAAGTTCTCTTCCATATTCAGATGCAAAATTGCCGGTTCGCAACGTGGCAACATCAGCAAGTTCCAAGATGCGCCCCGATTTCAAAATCGCCAGCCTGTCACACAAGAAGCTGGCAACTGGCAGATCATGCGTGACGAGGAGGAAGGTCAGGTTTTTTTCCTCGTGCAGTGACTTCAGCAAATTCAGAATCTCTGCCTGAACGCTGACATCTAGGGCGCTTGTGGGTTCGTCCAAAAGCAATACAGGAGGATCAAGCATCAACGCTCGGGCGATGGCGACCCTTTGACGTTGTCCACCCGACAGTTGATGAGGCAGGCGAAATCGAAAGCGCCGGGGCAATCCCACGGCATCCAGCATGTCTAGTACTTTCTGATCCCGGTCTGGCAAACGGTGAACAACCAACGGTTCGATGAGCGCATCATCGACTGTTCGACGCGGATGCAGACTGCCGTATGGGTCCTGAAACACCATCTGAGCCTGCCGCGCCAAAGTCAGTCTGTCTGCCCCTTCTTGCGGATCGACGCCAATCTGGACTGCACCGCTGGAAGGTTTGACTTGCCGGGCAAGCGCTTTGAGGATGGTCGATTTGCCGGAACCGGATTCACCGACAAGGGCAAAGCTCTCACCTGCCGCAACATTGAACGAGACGTCATGGAGAATTGTGGTTTCATCATATCTTACAGAAAGGTTCTGAACCTGTATCATAGCGCGCCTCGGTCCAGAACCGGCAACCGCGTACGGTCTTCATCAATCCTGGGCAAGCTGGCCACCAAGCCGCGCGTATAGGGATGGCGGGCCTTGTAAAGCTCGCCTGAACCCAATTCCTCGACGATTTTGCCTTGGAACATCACAAGAATTCGGTCGCACCAGCGCGCCACCATGTTCAGGTCATGCGAGATCAGTATCAGGCCCATGCCCCGGCGTTGGACAAGGTCACCGAGTATGTGCAGAACCTGACCCCGAACCGAGACATCTAGTGCACTTGTGGGTTCATCCGCGATCATCAACGCCGGTTCCATCACCACCATCATGGCAATCATCACGCGCTGCCCCATGCCGCCGGACACCTCATGCGGATACAGCTTCGCGACGCGTTCAGGGTTGTCGATGCGCACGGCGCGTAAAGCATCCAACATCCGTTGGCGACGTTCACCGGGATCGCAGGCAGAGTGTACCGTCATCGCCTCTTCGATTTGCTCGCCGATGCGTATTACCGGGTTCAGGCTGAATTTCGGGTCTTGCAGCACCATGGACATCCGCGCGCCGCGCATCTGGCGCATGTCAGCTTCGGACAGGTTGCGCAGATCGATACCGTCGAATTCAAGCCGGTCCGCAGATACGTGACCTGGAGGCGGGATCAACCCCATAATAGCTCGGCCTGTCATACTTTTGCCTGAACCGCTTTCTCCGACAATGCCCAGCCGTTCAAGACCAAGATCAAATGATAGACCGCGCACAACCTCAACCGGACCGTGGTCCGAGGGGAAGGTAACGCGCAGGTTCTCTATCGAAAGCAGGCTCATCCGCGCGACCTTTGTTTTGGGTCAAGTACATCACGCAACCCGTCTCCGAACAGACAGAAACCCAGGGATACGATCACGATGGCAAAACCTGGCATGGTCGCAACCCACCATTGGTCAAGAATGAACGAGCGACCACGGGAAATCATGGCGCCCCATTCCGGCAACGGGGGCTGTGCGCCCAGGCCAAGAAAGCCCAGTCCGGCAGCCGTCAGGATGATCCCCGCCATATCGAGCGTGACGCGAACGATGGTCGATGACAGACACAGTGGAACAACGTGAAGTGCGATCACGCGCAAAGAGGATGCGCCTTGCATGCGCACGGCATCAAGAAACTCGGCGTTTCGGAATGTCAGCACCTCGGCACGCGCGATCCGCGCATAGACAGGCCAGGCGGTGATAGCGATGGCGATAACTGCGTTTTCGATCCCCGGACCAAGCGCCGCGACAAACGCTAGGGCAAGGATCAAGCGGGGCAAGGACAGAAAAATATCTGTCAACCCCATCAGGACGCGATCGATCCAGCCGCCGAAATAGGCGGCGACAGTGCCGATCATCAAGCCAAGCGGGGCGGAAATCACGGCCACCAGCAGAACGATCATTAGTGTAATCCGTGCGCCGTAGATGACACGGGACAGAATATCCCGGCCCAGTTCATCAGTGCCCATCCAGTGGGTTGCGGATGGCGGTTGCAGACGGTTCGCTAGTTCCCCTTCAATGGGTGAAAACGGGGCGAGCAACGGTGCCAGTGCCGCCACGATCAACAACATCAGAATGATGACAAGGCCAACCATTGCCAGCGGGTTGCGGGCCAACGCTCGGGCCAGCCTGTAGGTGCGACCCAATCGCGCCTGCATCCGTGTTTCGGGATCGTCGGACAGCAAATAGTGACGGACTGTCATAACCGGGCTCTCGGATCGAGCAGACGATACAGCGCATCAGAGGCTTTGTTGATCCCGACAAAGACCGCGCCGATCACCAATGTCGCGCCAAGAACGGCGTTCATATCGGCATTCAGAAGGGCGGTTGTCAGATAGCTGCCTATACCCGGCCAGCTAAAGACTGTTTCAATCATCACCGAGCCTTCCAGAAGCCCGGCATAGCTGAGCCCAATCACCGTAATCAATTGAACGCGAATGGGTCGGAACGCATGACGCCACAGGATCAGCCGTTCCGGGACACCCTTGACACGCGCCGTGATGATGTATTCTTGGCTCAGTTGTTCAAGCATGAAGCTGCGAGTCATACGCGCGATATAGGCGAGGGCAAAGAAACCAAGGATCGTGGCTGGCAGAATGATATGATGGATGGCGCTTGCCAGTGCTTCCCAATTCCCATTGATAGTGCTGTCGACCAGCAATAGTCCGGTACGCGCTGGCACCGTGCCGTCAAGAAAAAAGTCGATCCGACCTGGGCCTCCAACCCATCGCAGGTTGGCATAGAAGACAACCAATCCAACAAGCCCCAGCCAGAATGCAGGGATGGCATAACCCGCCAGACCGATCACGCGGATTACCTGATCCGCCAGTTTTCCCTGCCGCGAAGCTGCGAAAACACCCATCGGCACACCAAGCAGCACGCCGATGATGATGCCAATCGTGGCCATTTCCAAAGTGGCCGGAAACACGCGCACCAAATCCTCGGCCACCGGACGGCCGGTGGAAACGGACATACCAAGCTCGCCATGAACTACCTGTTTCACATATCTGAGAAACTGCACGGCAAGGGGATCGTCCAGACCCAACTCCTGCCGAGTTGCCTCGTATGTTTCTGCGCTGGCCCTGTCGCCGACAATTGCAACCACCGGATCAATCGGAACAACCCGCCCGATCACGAACGTGATCGCAAGCAGGCCGAGAAAGGTCACGGCCAGCGTCATAAGGAACTGGAAGGCGGGGATTGATCGCGTCACGTTCGGCTCCGTTTCGGTCACAATATCAAAGTTTTTTGACTGATCAAAATTTTTTTACTAATATCAAAAATTATTGCAGGAGGGTCTATGTCCCAACCCATGCCCAAAATCGACTCTGTGCGCCCGCCAGCATTTGGTGGCCGCATCAGGGATTTGCGCCGCAAGGCGAACATGACGCTGCAGACCCTTGCAGATCAGGCGGGCATCTCGGTTGGCTTTCTGAGTCAGGTTGAGCGGGACAAGGCGACACCCAGCCTTGGAACACTGGCCAACATCGCGGCGACGCTTGGCGTTGATGTGGACATCTTCATCTCCACGCCGAAACCTGCGGACAGCGTAACCCGGCAAGGTGAACGCCCCCGGTTCGCGCTTGCGGATTCGTCGTTATCTTACGAACACATTTCGACGGCTCTGCCAGGCGGAACCCTGTCGTCGCTGATCATCCATATCCCTGCCGGTTATGCGTCAGAGGTCACCGCTCATGTCGGAGAAGAGCTCATAATCGTGTTGGAAGGAACCGTGCGCCAGACGCTGGACGAAACGCATTTCGTATTACACGCGGGCGACAGCCTGCACTTTATGGGCGACACCCCACATGCCTTTGAGAACGTGGGCGATGGCCCGGCGAAACTTTTGTGGACCGGGACCTCGCCCAGATTGCTTGGCCCTAAGCCGGGCGCACAAAACAATCACGAAATACACAGGAGAGATCAATGAAATACGTCCCCGACATTGCCAAATCGCTGGCGGTGAGCCTTGTTGCGCTTTCGAGCGCTCCGGTATTGGCCGAAACACCTGCCAATGCGTTGGTGATAGCGCAGAATATCGACGACATTGTGACCATTGACCCTGCGTCGGCCTATGAGTTCACCTCGGGCGAGTATGTCACCAACACTTATGACCAACTGGTACAATATGACGCCGAAGATACTACCGTTCTGGCACCGGGTCTGGCGGAAAACTGGGAAATCGATGCGGATGCAAAGACAGTAACCTTCCAGTTGCGCGAGGGCGTTGAATTCACATCGGGCAACCCATTGCGTGGCGAAGACGTGGTCGGAAGCTGGAAGCGCGTTCTGGTGCTGCAAAAGGCTCCGGCGTTTATTCTAGAAAACCTGGGTTGGTCGGCTGACAATATCGAAGAGATGGTCACGGTTGACGGCAACACGGTCACGGTTCGCTGGGACGGCGATTTTGCGCCCTCTTTCGTGCTGAACGTTCTTGCCTCACGTCCGGCGGCCATCGTGGATTTCGAAACCGCGATGGCAAATGAGGTGGACGGCGATATGGGCCACGCCTGGATGAACCAAAACAGCGCCGGAACGGGTGCGTTTACGCTTGCCCGATATGCGCCGGGTGAAGTTCTTATGCTTCAGGCAAATCCGAACTATTGGAACGGTGCGCCCAAAACCGAACACGTGATGATCCGTCACGCACCCGAAGCGGCGACCCAGCGTTTGCTGCTGGAATCCGGCGACGTGGACATGGCTAAAAACCTGACCCCCGACCAGGTGGCCGGTCTTGAAGGCAATGCCGATATCAAGATCGAAACCTATCCACAGACCGCGGTACACTGGTTCAGCTTCAACCAGAAGCACGAACCGCTGACCAACCCCGCGTTGTGGGAGGCCTCGCGCTATTTGGTGGATTACAACGGTATGGCCGACAGTTTCCTCAAAGGTCAGATGGAGGTGCATCAGGCGTTTTGGCCCGAAGGCTTCCCCGGTGCTCTGACCGATACGCCCTTCAGCTACGACCTGGACAAAGCCAGGACGATCCTTGAGGACGCGGGAGTTGAATTGCCCCTTACGATCGAACTGGACGTGATCAACTCGGCGCCGTTTACCGACATGGCGGCCAGCTTGCAGCAGACATTTGCACCAGCCGGAATAAATTTTGAAATTCTGCCCGGCACAGGTGCGCAAGTGATCACGAAGTACCGTGCACGCACCCACGAGGGGATGCTGCTGTACTGGGGCCCGGACTTCATGGATCCGCATTCAAACGCCAAGGCCTTTGCCTATAACGCCGACAACTCGGACGACAAATACGCATCGACAACAACATGGCGTAACGCATGGATGCCGCCTGCCGAAATCAACGAAAAGACCAAGGCAGCCTTGGCGGAACAGGACGCGGAAGCCCGCAACCAGATGTATGTCGAGCTGCAACAATCCATGCAGGAGGAAGCTCCGTTTGTGATCATGTTCCAGGCCGTCAAACAGGTTGCGATGGCTGATAATGTCGAGGGCTTCGTGAACGGCGCCAACGCGGATTATGTCTACTACCGCCTTGTCGAAAAGAACTGATGGCCAAACTGGGAGCGATAATCGCTCCCGGCTCACCTGTTGAAAGCATTTCATGACACCCGATGAAGTTTTTGCGGCGTTGCATCGTGAAGCCGATGCCATTTGCGGTGCGCGTTTGTTCACGGTCACCGTTCTGGACAGAAAGGCGAATCTTGCCCGCCGCGCCTATTCCTCGCATCCCTCAGATTATCCGGTCACAGGGACCAAGCCGATGGGCAGCAATGACTGGACTGAAAAGGTTCTTGAGCATGGCGAAACATTTGTTGCCAACCAAACGGCGGAATTTTCACGATATTTTGTGGACTACGAACTTATCAATGAGCTGGGTTGCGAAGCAGCGGTAAACATCCCGGTGAGCAAAGAAGGATTGGTCGTCGGCACGGTGAATATCCTCGACAAAGCCGGGCATTTTACCCAGCAGCGCGTGACAGTGCTGAAACAGATGGTCGCGGACGCACAGACAGGTTTACTCGCCGCTTTTGACGACGTCCAGTTGGAGGAAAACATATGACACGGCTTGAACGATTGCGGGATCGCATGGCAGCGACCGGGGTTGACCTTGTTGCGTTGTCGCCGGGTGCGCATATGCACTGGCTGTTGGGGTTTGCACCCCATCCTGACGAACGTCCCTGTCTTTTGCTGATTGGCCTCGACAACGCCGGGTTTCTGATGCCTGCGCTTAATGCCAAGGATGTGCGACAACACACCGATCTGCCTTTCTGGGAGTGGGGCGACGACGAAGGCCCGGATGCAGCATTTGCGGATGCGCTGTGCACGATCAATTCGCAACCCAGATGTGTCGCGGTTGACGAGGTCATGCGTGCCGACCATACGCTTTTGCTGCTCGACTTCATGCCGGAGGCAAAGCGCACTTTTGCTTCCGGCACCGTCGGTGCCCTGCGGATGATAAAGGACGCTGGCGAACTGGCTGCTCTGGAGGAAAACGCCCGCATCGCCGACGCGGCCCATGCCGCCATTCGCGAAGCCCTGCGTGAAGGCATAACCGAGCGCGAACTGGTCGAGGTCGCAAAAGCACGGTTCGAAGCGGATGGCGCACGCATAGCGTTCGGAATCGTCGGAACTGGCGTGCATTCCGCGTTCCCACATCATCAATCAGGCGATACTCCGGTGCGCACTGGCGATGTGGTCGTCATCGATATCGGGGGTAAGAAGGGCGGCTATTACTCAGATATCACGCGGATGGCCTGTCTTGGCCACGCACCCGATGGATATAAGGAAATTCACGACCTGGTTGATACTGCGGTCAAGGCTGCGTTGGCCGCGATCCGGCCCGGAGTCAAGGCGCGTATGATCGACAAGGTCGCCCGCGATGTCATTGATGCGGCAGGATATGGTGAGTTTTTTACCCATCGCACCGGACATGGGCTTGGGTCCGAGATACATGAACCCCCTTACCTGACCGGCAATAGCGATTTAACTCTGGAAGAAGGCATGGTTTTTACTGTTGAACCGGGCATATACTTGCCGGGCCGGTTTGGAGTCCGATTGGAGGAAGTAGCTATTGTTACCGCCGACGGTTGCCGCACGCTGTCGAAACTGTCACGCGACTTGTTTTCAGTTTGATGCATTCCACAACCGGGTCTATCACCGAAACCACGGGCCGCATCTGTATATCGATTTAGCGGATACTCATTTCGCCTTGCCAGATACCAGTCGGGTAGGGCGTAGCTGCGATTGCGATGCACAAACTGCGCGCCCTATCACAGTGGATGGGGATATGTCCGCAATTTCGGACGCTCCCCAAGACAGGACCACGTATCCGAATCTGTCCAATAGGGCTGGGCTGAAAGGCTAAAACTCAAACATCGCAGCGCTCTCACGAGCCAAGGTTTTCGACCTGATGAATTTCTGAAAGCGACCATTGGCGCAATCGCGGAATTGGTACTTTGTCCCGCAATTCTCCGGTGCATCAGCCTTTGGATACTGCAGCCGCGGCGAAAGTCCTATGTGGATGGCTCCTGCATAGCAAGAGATTTCTGCGATTGCGATGGTCTGTCAGTACAGTCGTGTGTCCGGCCTGTTTGCGTGGCGATTGCCACTGGCCCTGATGAGTTCCGCGAGCAAGGTTCCTATCGGCTTAACGACCTCGAAGGCCGCGACATTGGTCGGAGTGTCCTTACCCTTGGTTGACTTCGTTTCGCATCATCACATCAAACGTCTTG
>NZ_JBDZYF010000023.1:0-12513 GCF_040329495.1 Ruegeria sp. SCP10 | reverse complement strand
ACCCGGCGCTTGCTTCACCGCAAATCCGCCGCATAATCAATCCAACCAGATGAGCCACATCCTCTCTTAGATCAGAGCGCCATCTGTCCCAAAATCCCTGACGACGGACAGCATGGCCATCTCTCGCGCCAAAGGCAAACTGCGGGGCAAGCAACCTAAGCTATCAGACAAACAACAAAAGGAACTCTGCCGCATGCACGGAACCGGCGAATATTCCATCAGCGATCTGGCAGAGGTGTTTACCGTGTCTCGCCCAACCATCTACGGGACACTCAACCGGCACCAGGCCTGACTTTCGCTGCGGCGCACGAACTGGCAAGGTGCGGACGAAGCACCTTTTCGCTGCACTTGCGCCAACGACCGCTGGTTGAAACTTTACAAACCAGCTGATCCGTTCTAGCGTAGACCTAGGCAGGGGAGTCCCGCCCATGGGACTGAGAAGCTGATTTGGTGAGAACCAGGTGACGCGACCCTTTGAACCTGACCCAGTTGACACTGGCGTAGGAAGCTTAGGTAGCATCGCCAGATCTGGCCCGCGCAACCCGAACAGAGGGCATATCGTGCCTTCGCCTCCTCTCCAAACTCTACTGGTGTATTTTTGAGACCTGAGCTTGAGGAGCACCAAATATGAATGTCCCCAACCCCAAAATCACCACTGGTGAATTGCCCGCGTCGCGCAAAATTTATGTCGAGGGAGTGATGCATCCGGAAATTCGCGTACCCATGCGCGAAATTTCAACCCACCCCACTGCGTGTGAGGTGCCGCTACCTGTCTATGACAGCTCGGGCCCTTATACCGATCCGAATGCTTTGACCGATATCAAGCAGGGATTGCCGGCGCTGCGGGCCGGTTGGATCAAGGCGCGTGGTGATGTCGAGGAATATGACGGGCGGGAGATAACCGACGCCGATAACGGGTTTGTTAAAGGCGACAAGCTGACACCTGCGTTCCCGGTCAGGCCGCGCCCGCTGCGTGGCAAAGAAAAGGCCGCACCGACCCAATTGGCCTATGCGCGCGCCGGGATCATCACGCCGGAAATGGAATTCGTGGCGATCCGCGAAAACCAGCTGCGCGAAACGTCGCCTTGCGATCGGGACGGGAACGACTTTGGGGCCAATGTCCCCGATAATGTGACGCCGGAATTTGTCCGATCGGAAATTGCCGCTGGGCGTGCGATCATCCCCAACAACATCAACCACCCTGAAAGCGAACCGATGATCATCGGGCGTAATTTTCTGGTAAAGATCAACGCCAATATGGGCACATCCGCCGTGACCTCCAGTATGGAGGAAGAGGTGGACAAGATGGTCTGGGCCATCCGCTGGGGTGCCGATACGGTCATGGATCTCTCTACCGGGCGCAACATCCATAACACCCGAGAATGGATCATCCGCAATTCCCCGGTGCCGATTGGCACTGTCCCGATGTATCAGGCGCTGGAAAAGGTGAACGGCATTGCCGAGGATCTGACTTGGGAGGTTTTCCGCGACACGCTGATCGAACAGGCCGAACAGGGTGTGGATTACTTCACCATCCATGCGGGTGTTCGTTTGCACATGGTGCCGATGACCGTGAACCGGGTGACCGGGATCGTTTCGCGCGGTGGCTCGATCATGGCCAAATGGTGCCTGCATCACCACAAGGAGTCGTTCCTTTACGAGCATTTCGACGAGATTTGTGATATCTGCCGCCAGTATGACGTGGCCTTCAGTCTGGGTGACGGTCTGCGCCCCGGTTCGATCGCGGATGCCAATGACGAGGCGCAGTTTGCCGAGCTGGAAACACTGGGCGAATTGACCAAGATTGCATGGGCCAAAGATTGCCAGGTCATGATCGAAGGGCCCGGCCATGTGGCCATGCACAAGATCAAAGAGAACATGGCCAAGCAGTTGGAATGCTGCCACGAAGCACCGTTCTACACACTCGGGCCGCTTACCACCGATATCGCTCCGGGGTATGACCACATTACCAGCGGTATTGGTGCTGCGATGATCGGTTGGTTCGGTTGCGCCATGCTGTGTTACGTCACTCCCAAGGAGCATCTTGGACTGCCGGATCGAGACGACGTGAAAACCGGTGTCATCACTTACAAGATCGCCGCGCATGCTGCGGATCTGGCCAAGGGCTTGCCCGGCGCGCAACGGCGCGATGATGCATTGTCTCGCGCGCGGTTTGAATTCCGCTGGGAAGACCAGTTCAACCTGTCACTTGATCCTGACACCGCCCGGCATTTCCACGACCAGACCCTACCCAAACAAGCCCATAAGGTGGCGCATTTTTGCTCCATGTGCGGGCCGAAATTCTGCTCCATGCGGATCAGCCACGACATTCGCAGCGAAGCCCAGAAGGCGGGATTGGAAGCGATGGCCGCGAAATTCCGCGAAGGTGGCGATCTGTATGTGCCCGTGAATGAACCGGTTGAATGATCATCGTTGTCGGAGCCGGCCTCGCCTCAGCCTGGGGTCGACTCCGGCTGAGTGCAGAATAGGGCGTTAAGCGAGTTTGTGATTTCAGCAGCTTGTGCAGGGCCTCCCAATCAGTGATCTGATTTTCGTCAACCCGATAATGGGCATAGACATTGCTTGAAAGTGTCTGCCAGATGGCATTTTAGGCACTTAGGACTACGATGACGAATGAGCAGAGCCAATCGCTTGCGCTATTGATTGATGGTGATAACGCTTCGCCTAAGATTGTTGAGGGATTGCTGGCCGAAATAGCAAATTACGGCTCTGCGAGTGTGAAGCGAATCTATGGTGATTGGACCAAACCGAACCTCAATGGTTGGAAGGAATGTTTGCTCGAACACTCTATTCAGCCAGTTCAGCAGTTTGCCTACACCACTGGCAAGAATGCGACTGACGGAGCTATGATCATCGATGCGATGGACCTCCTTTACACCGGTCGATTTTCAGGATTTTGCATCGTCTCGAGCGATAGCGACTTCGCTCGCCTAGCCGCCCGAACTCGAGAACAGGGTGTAACGGTCTACGGTTTCGGCGAACGCAAAACACCGCGACCATTCATCACCGCTTGCGACAAGTTCGTCTATTTCGACATCCTGAACACGCCGGAAATAGAACAACACGGGGACGGAGGAAACCTTGACAAAGGCGGTCCCTCCGCGCTCGAAACACCTGCTGCAAAGGCTGGTCAGAAGAAAGTCGTGCTCGATGCAGCCACACTCGACATGCTTGTCAAAGCTATTGATGCAACCACTGAAGACGACGGGAAGGCAAATCTTGCAAGGGTTGGCGCACACCTCGCCAAACAAGCTCCCGACTTCGATGCTCGTAATTTCGGATTTCGACGGCTGACTGATTAGGTGGACGCCTCTGGTGTCGCTGAAGTCGAGCGTGTCGGGGAAAACCCAACCATTGTTCGAGTACGTCTTACGGGCGAGTCAAAGTCAGTTCGCAAGGCATAGAACATCATAGTTACCTTTCGGACTTCATTTTCCGCCCCCGGTATTCGCCGGTCAGAATGATATGCGCCCATCCGAGGGGTGAGATATGCGCGAGAAGATAGGCAGGTGTGTCCAACCCGGCTTTTTGTCGCTGCGCAACCGCTATGCCAAGCTGTTTTGTATTCCAATAAATTATGATGGCGGTGAGCAAGTTCAGCCCTGCAATCCTGAAGTGTTGGCCCTCCGCGGTGCGGTCGCGGATTTCCCCCTGGCGACCGATCCGCAGGGCGCTTTTCAGCGCAAGATGCGCCTCACCTTTATTGAGACCAATATTGGCTCGGCGTTGCATATCGGTGTCGAGCAGCCATTCGATGATGAACAACGTCCGCTCGATACGCCCGATTTCGCGCAGCGCAATGGCTAGGTCATGTTGCCGTGGTCGCGCTGCCAGTTTCCTCAGGAGCTGACTGGGCTGCATCTTGCCTGAGAGCATTGTTGCGACGCAGCGCAGAATATCAGGCCAGTTGGCGACGATAGTGTGTTCCCGAATGCGATCACCTACCAATCCCTTTAGCTCGGTTGGGACAGCGCGGCGATCAAAGACATGCAGCCGCTTTGAGGGCAGGTCCCTGATGCGTGGAATAAATCGATATCCGAGCAGCGAGGTGGCGGCGAACACAAGATCGGTAAATCCACCAGTGTCAGCATATTGCCGTTCGATTTTTCTGCCCGTTTCATTCATGAGCAACCCGTCCAGAATGTAAGGCGCTTCATTCACCGTGGCTGGGATGTTCTGCGTCGCAAAAGGGCCAAACTGATCAGATACGTGGGTGTAGGCTTTCAAACCTGGTTCAGAATCATATTTCGCGTTTATCAGGTTCATCGCCTCGCCCTGTCGAACCGCAGGAAAGAATTGACCATCACTGGACGCTGTGACACCGCCACCCCAGAACTTGGCCATGGGCAATTGAGATTGGGTTTCAATGACTGTAGCCAACGCCCGATTGATGGCATCACTTTCTATATGCCAACGTGACAGGCGCGAGAGTTGGAGATAGTCGCGCGTGTCGGTGGCTTCGGCCATTTTACTCAGGCCAAGGTTCAACCCCTCTGCCAACAGCACGTTCAACAACCCGACGCGATCTTTGCAGGCCCAACTGGCCCGAGCGTGTATATTTGGGCGTTGTGAAGAACGATAGGGGAACCTCGCAACGCTATGCGAACAAGCAAGGAAAGAACTCAGTGGAGATCGGCGCTCGCTTTCGACTGAAGTGCTCTCCCTGAATGGGCCGTGGTTGGGGGATTGGTGTGTTGTTCAATACGGCACGTGATTGTAAACGTCTGGATGAACGATCTATCGACCGTAAGATCGACGGAGGCCGGATGTCGCATCAGCAGATCAAAAAATCGGATGATTTGGCTCAAAAACTGTCGGCGAGAATTGTCCGGGGTAAGTTTCAACCGGGTGAAAAATTGCGGCAGGATCTGATTGCTCATGAATTCGGCGTAAGCCAGGCTACCGTTCGGGAAGCCTTGTTTAGCCTCGTGTCGCAAGGGCTTGCGACCAGTCAGCCACGGCGGGGTATGTGCGTGGCCGCTATGGATCATGAAGCGGTCGAAGAACTGCGCACCATGCGTTGCGCGCTAGAGCCGGTGGCTTTGTATCATTCGGTCCGCAATCTGACGCCAGAACAGATCGCTGAGATAGAAAACACTCACAAAAGCTGTGATGCCGCAGAGACCTCGGAAGAATGGGAAATGGCCAATCGGCGTTTTCACATGGCAATCATATCCGCTTGTCGAATGCCGCGCCTGATTGCTGAGATTGGCAATCTGCAACGCTTGTATTCCTGGCATTTCAACGTGCGTTACACTGCCAAATGGCGCCGGCGCGATGACCCGGATCATGCGGCTATTCTGACTGCGATCAAAGATGGTGACGCTGAACGCGCGCGTTCGGTGATGCATCGCCATGTGATGCGTCTGTAGTCAGATTAAGTGCATTTTCTGGCGATGATCCAGACGGCATGATAGGTCAGCGGCAGGCCCTGCGGGTCGGGGAAAAGCCGTATATAGTCATCGGTGAACTGTGTCAGGCGCGATTTGGTCCAGGTTTTTTGGGCTCGTCCGTTCACACCAGTGTTTCGCAAGTGTTTCAAAACATCACGCGGTGAATCAAAGTGAATTTGCTGCACTGTTTCGCCTGTTGTCACAACCTCCAGTTTCCCTGATAAGGCGGTGACTAGATCGGTTGACGTGCACAGCCCGGGTGCCCGGGCCGAAGACCCGATTTGTACCAACTCGTTGTATTGGTTTGGGCCAAAAGTCGACATTGCCAGCCACCCGCCCGGTGCCAACGCATCGGCCGCTTTGCACATCAAAGCTGCGGGGTTTGAAAGCCACTGGATCATCGATGACGATGCGATCAGATCTGGTTTGTGCGGCCACTCAATCCTCTGCGCATCGCCGCTCAGAAATGCGGCTTTGGCCATTTGCGCCGTATGACGGGCTTCGGGCGAAAGGTCATTCAGAGTAAGCACACCAAAGTCAAATTTAGCGCGCAAGCGTTGCGTCAGGAGACCGGTGCCGCATCCCAGTTCGAGAGCGGATGAGAAGTACCGCGGCGCGCCGTTATCGCACAGGTCTTGTACCAAACGATTGGCGATTAGAGCCTGCTGACCAGCTTCGTCATGATAGCTTGAAAAACTGCGGCTGAAACTGCGTTGCACATGTTCAATAGTCTGTGGTGTCATTTGATCCAGTCTGCCCAGCTTTGGCCTACCTCGAACGGGAAATGAGGGGTGGGGACATAGCGAATGGCATGCGGTTGCGAGTCCCACGCAAGCACCTGCGCCTGCGTGGGAATGATCCGGTCTCGCTTTGGTATCCAGATTCGGTCAAACTGAGCGTCCGGAGCTGGTCCGCGTTCGACAATCGCACCCAACTCGGCTCGGGCGGCTTTGATATCGATTGCGGGTGCAGGCGTTTTGAGACCGGCACGACGGCAGAACTTGACAAAGCTGTCATCGGACAGGTTCTCTGCCGTGGCCCGGATCAGATCCGGTGCAATCCCTTTGTCTTTATCGGCGGGCCACAAGGTTCCGCTAATCGCGATCTGCCGCGTGGGGATGAAGCCAGTCTGCGCCATCCAATGCGCGGCAGAGGCCACGCCGAAGGAAAAGGAAACCAGCGTGACCTCGTCATATTGAGCCAGCTCGGGAAGGGGATCGTCCAACCGGGTATAGTCTTCGACAAGCAGGACCGCGCCATCACTTGATAGCCCGGCAAAAGCCGCCGCTCCGACCGCCCAACCGCCAAAAACAACGGTGAGCGATGCAGAGTCTGCCCGAAATAGCCACTGTCGTTTCATCGCATGTCTCCAGCCAGTGACACCATCGCCGCCGTTACGCGGCTGAGTTCATCGGATGTGGTGATGTAAGGCGGCATACAGTAAATATTGTGTGCGAAGGGGCGCAGCCATACGCCGGTTTCAGGTGCGCGCTGATGTGCAACCGCAGTGTCAACGCGACCCTCCATTTCGATCACGCCAATCGCGCCCAGAATCCGGACGTCCACGACGCCGGGAAGTTTCCGCGCCGGTGCCAGTTCCCGTTCCATCTGGCTGGCGATCTCGCGAACCTCATAGCGCCAATCACGCTGTTTGAACTGATCCAGGCTGGCGATCGCCGCAGCACAAGCCAGTGGATTGGCCATGTAGGTCGGCCCATGCATCACTACGCCCGGTTCGCTTTCGCCAATTCCGGATGCAACGGGCTCCGAGGCGACAGTTGCAGCCATTGTGATATGACCACCTGTGAGCGCTTTGCCGAGGCAGATGATATCTGGCACGACATCTGCGTGATCCATTCCGAACAATGCACCCGTTCGTCCAAAGCCGGTCGCAATCTCGTCAAGGATGAGCAAAACGCCATGTGCATCACACAGCGCGCGCGCTCCGCGCAGCCAGCCGGGGTGATAGAAATACATGCCGCCCGCGCCCTGAACCACGGGTTCTAGGATCAGGGCTGCGATGCGGTCATTTTTTGTCTCCAACAATGCCTCAAGTGCGCCCAGCCCGTTCGCAACTGGGTCATCCGTCCAGTCCTTATCAAAGGCGATTGTGGGGCGCGGCACAAAATGCTGGATCGACAAGGCCCCACGAAACAGCCCGTGCATCCCGTTGACCGGATCGCAGACGCTCATGGCCTTCCACGTATCGCCATGATAGCCGCCGCGGATGGTGGCAAATTCGGTCCGTTCCGAGCGCCCCTTGGCCTGTTGATATTGCACAGCCATCTTCAGCGCGACTTCGACCGAAACCGATCCACTGTCGCAGTAGAATATGCGATCCAGCCCGTCTGGTAGCATACTGACCAACCTGTGACCTAGCTCGATTGCGGGTTCGTGCGTCAGCCCGCCAAACATCACATGCGGCATCTGTGCCAGTTGGGCCTGCATCGCGCTGGTGATGGCCGGATGACAATGCCCGTGGACCGCACACCACCAGGATGACATGGCATCGATCATCCTGACGCCATCATCGCGTGTCAGCCAAACCCCTTTGGCCTGAGTGATCAGGTGCATCGGCCCCGGATCCGAGATATTGGTATATGGGTGCCAAAGATGTCGGGCGTCAAAATCCAGAGGTGTCACAAAAACCCCCGGATCGTGGCAACATCGATTGCCGAGAATGCTTCGAACAAGGTCTCACGCGACAGGTTGTCGAGATAGGGCAACCGACCCAGATGCTGGACGCCGCCCATTTCGGTGATTGTCTGTTCCACGTCCGGTTCCGCTTCACCGACAAAGGCCACGCCGACAACAGCGCAGCCAACATGTCGTAGTGCCTGAAGCGACAAAAGTGTATGATTGATCGTACCCAGCGACGTGCGGGCCACAAGAACGATCGGGGCCCGCCATTGCGCAAAAAGATCAAGAAACAGGTGTTTTCGGTTCAGCGGCACCATAATCCCGCCAGCCCCTTCAACAACCAGCGGTCCATCGATGTCGGGCAGCTTCAGGTGTTTCAGATGGATTTCGACACCCATATCCTCTGCCGACAAATGCGGCGAAGCGGGCTTGTTGAGCCGATACAGTTCGGGTAGCGTCTCGGCGCCGGAAAGCGATGTGACCGTTTCAGTATCCGTGATGTCCTCGAGGCCCGATTGCACTGGTTTCCAGTAACGGGCCGACAGCGCGCGCGTCAGCCCGGCGGAAAACACTGTCTTGCCGATACCGGTACCCGTTCCCGCCACGATCAAACTGCTCATGCGGCATTCCTTTGCAATTGAGATATCGCGTCAAACAGAGCGCTGATATCTGCGTGACTGACATTCCCCGTGACTGAGATACGGAGTCGCGGCGTGCCGCGCGGCACAGTCGGGGGGCGGATCCCACGCACGTCAAAGCCCTGTTTCTGCAAAGCAGTCGCCATAGTCATGGTCCGAGCCTCGTCGCCGAGCAGCACGGGTATGATTTGACTGTTCAGTATCGATTGCGGCAACCCGATGCTTTGTGCCACTGAATGGCCATGACGGATACGGGCTTTGGCCGAGGCGACCAAATCGTTGTCTGTCTTCAATGCTTGCAGTGAAGCCCGCACCAGTGCGGCGGTAAGCGGGGTAGGTGCGGTTGCGAAAATGAACGGACGGGCGCGATTGACCAATGCATCAATCACCATCTTCGATCCGCAGATCAAACCACCGGACACGCCAAGCGCCTTGCCGCATGTGTGCAGCGACAGTACCTCAGCCTGCAGATCATGAGCCAGTCCACGCCCCTGCGGCCCGTAGATGCCGGTTGCATGAGCTTCGTCCACCACAAGAATTGCATCGCTTTCAATAGACAGCAATGACAGATCTTGCAGCGGTGCAAGATCGCCTTCCATCGAATAGACGCTTTCGACCGCGATCCAGATTTGACCGACCCCGCCAGCAGACCGCCATTCAGCGATGATCTTGCGGGCGTTGCCCACGTCATTGTGAGCAAATCCACGCGTTTGCGACCGGCCAAGGCGCATCCCCTCATGCGCGCTGGCGTGGATCATTGTATCGTAGATGACCAGGTCTTCGGCAGCGGGGAGGGTTGAAAAGAGCGCCTGGTTGGCCTGAAACCCTCCACCCATGAACAATGCCCCTTCAGCGCCAAAGAAATCGGCCGCCTCTTGTTCCAGCGCCTCTTGTTCCGGGTGGTTCCCCCGCAAAAGGCGCGATCCGCCGGACCCCATCGGCACCCCCGCCTCCAGCGCCTCATGTGCGGCCCGTTGCAGTATTTTTGATCCCGCCAGACCCAGATAGTCATTAGACGCAAAGTCGAGGCCACATGCTTGCGACAAGGTGCGCCGCCGATGGCGGTTTTCCAGCACCTGTAACATGGAAGCAAGGCGCACCAGCCCCTTCATTCAGCGACGTTCCTGCTGCATTGCTCCTCGGGGCCTTCTGCTTGAAGGCCAAGTTTGCCAAACAGCACAGCATCAGCGTCTTCTTCCGGGTTCTCTGCGGTCAGAAGGGTTTCCCCAACGAAGATCGAGTTCGCCCCAGCCAGAAAACACATCGCCTGAACGGCGTCGCTCATGTCGCTGCGGCCGGCCGACAGGCGTACATAGGAGCCAGGCATCATGATGCGGGCCGTTGCGATCACCCGGACAAATTCAATCGGATCGATCGGCTTTGCATCCGCCATAGGCGTGCCTTCCTGAGGCATCAGCATGTTGATCGGCACGGATTCGGGCGCTGGATTCATATTGGCCAGCGTCACCAGCATGTCGACCCGGTCCTGCACAGCTTCGCCCATTCCAAGAATGCCACCGGAACACACCTTGATCCCCGCTTTCTGCACGCGGTCCAGAGTGTCCAGCCGGTCGGCGAATGTGCGCGTCGTGATAACCTCTGGGTAGTAACGTTCAGACGTATCGACGTTGTGATTGTAATAGTCCAGCCCTGCATCGCGCAGACGGACGATCTGATTGTCATCCAGCATCCCAAGGGTCATGCACGTTTCAATGCCAAGATCACGGACGCCTTGAACCATTGCCACCAGCGTTTCCATGTCGCGATCTTTCGGCTTTCGCCAAGCGGCACCCATACAGAAACGTGTCGCGCCGCCGTCTCGGGCTTTGCGTGCCTCGTTTATGACGCGCTGAACCTCAATCAGTTTCGATGCCGAGAGTATTGCGCCTTTTCTTGCGGATTGCGAGCAATAGGCGCAATCCTCGGCGCAGCCACCTGTTTTAATGGATAGCAGCTTGGACGTCTGGATTTTGTTAGGATCAAAGTTCTGACGATGCACCGTTTGAGCACGAAACAACAGATCCATCAAAGGTAAGTCATGCAAAGCTTGCGCGGTCTCAGGGGTCCAGAAGATGTGAGCATATTTCATTTTATCGATAATTATTCCTAAGATTCTGTCTGAGAAGAATAAATATCGATAAATATGAGAACTGCAACTCGGTTCTCTGCGTGAAACCACCGCGCTTTCATTCAAGGTACGCTTATGTTTCGGCATCTGCGAGCGCTCGGTAGACGGTCATTCTTGAAACCCCTAAATCACGAGCGATCTTGGCCTTAGCAACGCCTTCGCTCGCCAATCGTCGGATCGCGGCAGCATCAACCGACTTCCGCCGCCCCTTGTAGACACCTTTGTCTTTAGCGGCAGCGATCCCCGCGCGCTGTCTGTCGCGAATGAATTTGAGCTCCATATCGGCCACCATGCCTAGCACGGTGATGACCATGCGGCCCATGTCACCTGCCGTGGTGACTTCCGATTCAAGAACACGCAACGATGCGCCTTTGGCATCCAACTCATGGATCAGATTCAGCACATCTCGGGTGGACCGACCAAGGCGGTCCAGGCGGTGAACGACCAACTCGTCACCTTCCCGTAAGAACTCCATCACCGTCTCCAGTTCGGATCGATCATCCCGCGAAGCACCGGAAACCGTCTCCGAGCGGATGATCTCACAGCCTGCTGCCTTCAGCTTGGCTTTCTGAATGTCGAGTTCCTGGCTTGATGAACTGACGCGGGCGTATCCGATCATTGGCATGGCAATCCGTCACATTAGGGTGGCTTGCAGTCTGATAGTGTAACAATAGTTGTATGACCACTCATTTGTGACATTTAGGCCCGTCACATCAGCCTGTCTCCTGCGGGTGCACCCTTTTGTGACGGACAGATCAGGCGGCCATTGCTCCGAAATCGATCCGCTTCTCCAGGTCAACATCGAACCGGCCATACGGATTGATGTGGGAAAAAATCAGTGGTGTGAGGCCGTGGTAATCCCGCTCAGACAGTCGGGTTATCCATCCTGGCTCCGACAACACGGATTGCACCATGCGCGTGTTTACATAGACAGGGGATGTCTGAAGCAAATGCAAGGCATGTGCGGAGACTTCCTGATCGGCAATCCGGTTGCGGGAAATCTCGCCACCTTTGCCAAAGAGCACGAAACCGTTCGCGCTGTTCCAGTTCTCAACCACATTCAGCCCTTCATGACTCTCGCGGCGGAAATCTTCAGATCGAAGATAACGGCACAGAAATATTGTCTTGATCGCACGGCCCAGTTCAGCGAGAGCTTTGTATGTTGGATGCATCACATCGGCGCGTGCAAAGCGACGCAGGATGGCTTCTGGATCGGCCGTGCCATGCTGCAATGCGGAAGCGTATTTAACCATTTCGTCGTACTGTCTTTCGATCTCGGCCCAGTCAACAGTGCCGAACAGGACCGGCAACAGGTTGGGCAGTTGCCCTCGCATTGCGGAATTCGGTAAGGACAGCTTTTGGCCGGCTATCGCCTTCAGGCGTGGGGCCAGTTCGAAACCAAGAAGGTGACAGAAGGCGAAGCCGATGGCACTTTGGCCGTGGCTATCGACATATTGTCGCTGGATCTCCAAATCCGTGCAGTGCCGAAGAACCCCTTCAATCATAGCGGCCACTTCGGATGATGAGCAGCGCTTTAGCTGGGAATAAATACAGGTCGCCTGCCGTTCTACATGCCAATAGATGTCCGTCGTCAGGGATTTTGGGACAGATGGCGCTCTGATCTAAGAGAGGATGTGGCTCATCTGGTTGGATTGATTATGCGGCGGATTTGCGGTGAAGCAAGCGCCGGGTT
>NZ_JBDZYF010000022.1:0-14065 GCF_040329495.1 Ruegeria sp. SCP10 | reverse complement strand
TGCTTGGTTCCGGGTTTCTTACTCATCTCCACTCCTTGGCGGTTACGATGAGCCAGAAACCCTCTCTTATCAAATCGACTTAAACTGTCCCATTGGTGCTGACGTCAGACAAATGGCAATGAATTGTGGATACTGCGGAACTGAAATCAAAGAGGGCTATACCGCTTGCTCAGCCTGCGGCGCTGTGTTGTGCCGCCCGCCACTGATGAGCATGGTAATCGGTTTATTCTTGTGGGTAATGGCCTTGGGTGCCTTCAGCCTGATCGGAATGTCAGTAAGGGACGCCATCGAACCTTACTCAACACTTATTGCCAATGTTTTTGGGATCATCGTCCTTTCGATCTTCCCGCTGGCAGCGCTTTGGTTTGTGGTGAAACGCTCTTTCCAGCGCCGCTGGTACAAGATGAGTGCTCTTCGCTAAGTTTCATCAGCGAGACAGCAAACTGGGCTGAAGGTGCAGGGTGTGCCTTCCGCAAAAGACCGCTAAACGACCTAACCCTAAATCTGGAGTCCCCTCAACAATGCTACGCAAAACATTCACATCTGGTCTCGCCTTGGTTCTCGGCATACTGGCACTGTCCGCATGCGCACAAACAGCGCAACCAAGCGATCCCATCAGCGGTCCATCCATCGAGCAACGGAAAGCGTTGCACAACGGCTCGGAAGTAACAGTCTGGTGGGACAGAGAGTTGAAGAACACTGCGTATATACGGCGAAAAGATGATCCCATCGTCTTCGATGGCCTAAACTATAACGAAATCATCCTGGATACGACGGGGTGCGAGACTACCGGAAGCTTAAGTTTCGATACTAGACCTCCAGAAGGTTACCGCGAAACCGGATACGGAATACGCTGCAACGAATAATCGACAGACTACCTTTCTGAAAGTGATCCAACCCATGGGCAATTGGACACTTCACTGGCTTGAGGCAGAGCAACCCTATCCGCTTGGAACGCTCTGATTCCCGGTGAGATAGTGGCCGCACACAGGACTGTGCGTTGTTGACAACAGGGACAGTAAACTGTCCCTGTTCGACTGACAGGTCAGAATGGGAACCGAAGGTCCAGAGGCGGGGGGCGCTCAACCTCTGGCGGGAGACCAACGTCTTTCTTGAGGTAGTCCGGCAAGTCTACGTGCCCACGCGGAGCAGGATGCTCGCCCAGGTGGCGCGGAACCAAAGTAACTGCCAGCCTCAGTAAAAGGTGACGCGACCGGTTCAAAGGGATGTAAAGGGATAGGTTTGGCATTGCACTCTCCATTAATGATGGAAAGCCGCCACATGAGGAAACACACGAAAAAGGCCGCTCATGGGGCGGCCTTCAGATCGGAAACCTGTCAGACCGCTTTAACGGGCTACTGCGCCTGCCGCGCGAAGCACTGAGGTCTGACGATTCAGCATATCTGATCCTCCTGAATCAGGGTTTCCGACTTTGGAAGGTACCAGACGAGTGTTATTGTCTCAACAACTTAGAGGCGTATCGGTCGAATTCCGCTGGATGGGCTGACCAGGCTAATAATCCTCATCTGGCCTGTCCGTACCTCGTTGAGCCCTGATAATCCCAAACACAGTCAGGATAAGCATGACGTGCACGGAGATGACAGTGACCAAGGGCACGACGCTCCTCATTCCATTCCACGGCAGAACGACAGTGACAATGGAAATGGCAAGAAGGACACCAGACACAAGGCCGAGGCAAAGATAAAGCCATACCACGTTCGTTCCCGGCTTCCGTCGCGTTTCTACTGCCTTGTTCATATGCCTACGTGTAGCGGCTTGAGATTATCCGTACTCGGGCGCGAGATCATCGGTATTTTCGGCTCAGTTTATTTGAGACCCAAAATCGCCACTGGCTCACAATAACTGCTACTGAGCGCAGATTATCTGAGACGGGCTAACGTCACTGAGACTGTGCATATCACATCGGGCTGGAGTTCCGAGAAATGCCTTTCGCATCGCCAGGCCAGAACTGGTAAGATGCGGGACTTTGCTGCCGTTCGTTGCTTCAACTCCAACGTCCGTTACGGTCGCATTCGATACAATTGTGAGCGTGCGAATAAGTCACTCGCTGGTATAGTGTTCATATGGATCAGCACATTTTTCTCGTTGGACCTGGTGGGGTCGGAAAGACTTCATCCGGACCTCATCTCGCAAAGCTCCTTGGCCGCGAGTTCATCGACTTGGATGAAAGATTCATGTCCGGACCTGGACACATTGGTAAGTACATAAACGACTATGGTTACGCCAAGTACGTGCGTGAAAACTCAAAACTGTTCTTTGAGAACATCTACCAGCGTGCCGAACCGTGTGTCGGGGCTCTTTCTTCGGGTTTTATGATTGCTGAGGTTGAAATCGAAACCGTCGAGAAAAACAGGTCTGCGGTGAAGAAGATTGGGCATTCAATACTGCTATTACCGAACGCGGACCCAGTCGAATGCGCAAATACTATTGTGTCTCGCCAGGTTCAACGCGGTCTCAATCTCAGTGAAGAAATCGAGCGTCCGAAGTTCTTGGAGCGTCTGCCTGTATATAGGTCACTCGCAGATCAAGTCACCGTCTTTCAAGGAACGCCTGAAGAAGTTGCAAATGCAATTTTTGCCCAAATGCGCGATGCAGACCGACCGACAGAGGACATCTGTTGAGCTTGCGGGCTTCTTTCCTATCGCCGACCACAATCGAACAATGACCACGGATCGAGATACGTGAATACGCCTGAAACAGTGACAACCGTTCTAGCCAAGCTGGCGGAACTGAGGATTGTAGCAGCTTTGTGCGGTGGCTGGGCAGAGGAAGCACTTGGCATAATCCCGCCCCGTCCACATAAGGACATCGACATAGTTGTTGAAGCCAATGATTTCTCAGCAATAGACCAAGCTCTAATTGATGGCGAACTTAAGAATGAAATCGCCGCGAAGCGCTTTGCTCATAAACGTGCGTTTGTATTCTCAGAAACCATGGTCGAAATGTACTTAGTACAGAACCGAGCTAATGGACTTGTGACGATGTTCTGGGGAGACACAGAATACGTGTGGCGTGATCCTTTGGTTGCGGTGGCTCAGTTGCATGGGACAAGTATTAGAACAGTCCACAGGAAAACCTTCTAAGATTTCGGCGTTCTCACAAAAGTCACGAACCATGGCGATGGAGTGACCCAAACTCCCTGCTGCCGCATCTCCAACCCTATTGATACCTGCTTAGTCGGCAAAAATCATCGGCTGTTTCGGTTTGGGTCTAAGCTATCTTATCGCTGATGTCATCAGAACTGCCGACATGATCCGCGTTTGATAGGTTAAGCTCTTGCAGGCTGTGTTAGCGTTCCTGAATCTGCGTCGATTTGCGTTTGGGCACCAATCAAGACCGAGCGCGCATCTGGATCGTGACCTATCGGAAGCCCGCCGAGGATCGAAACGCCAAACCCCTCAAGGTTTTGTCGCAGCAATCCGATTGCATCAATCGGCGGATTCGGAGGAGTGCCGCTGATGTGGCCGATTGCAACGCCTGCAATGCCGTCAAGATGACCCGCTCTCACTAACATGGTCAGGTCCCGCTCAAACTGACCGATTGCGATCCCGTCAGACTCGATCAAAAGGATTGCCCCGCGCAGGGAGGGTAGCGCCCACCCGGCGGCAGTAGCCAACATCGTAAGGCTGCCGCCGATAAGCGTGCCACTTGCTTTCCCCTCTGTTGTCAGCGCCCCGGATTCAATGGCGGGATCGGATTTGACCGTGATCGGTTCACTCTCCATCAAGACGGAGCGCAAGGAGCGTGCTGCAATATCACTGAGTTGGCCGTCGTTACTGCCGGTCAAAGCGCCATGGACGCTGAGGGTCGCGCTGTTTCGCCATAGGGCCATTTGAAGTGCGGTGATGTCACTGAATCCAATCAGCGGCTTCGGGAAGTCGGGCGCATATCCTGCTCACAGGCGGATACAGGTGACATCCGACCTTAAAGTGTCTTTCTGCCCGCAGCCGGAACAGACCTCAACCTGTTTATGTCGCTTGAACCCTCTAGTTAGCTACGGCCCTTGTTTCGCATCACAAAAATACAAGCCAGAGCGATAATTGAAATACCCAACAAATCGAGTGCGTCAGGCAGAATGTGCCAAACCAAAAAATCTAGCACAGCCGCGAACAGGATTGAGCAGTACATAAAAGGAGCAAGGTTGCGTAGTGTCCAGTATTAGAAAAACTTACCGGTAAAATATTGAAAACAAAGCGAGCTTACCGAGATACCAACAACAACCAACCAGGTCATGGAGTTGGCGAAACTGACATCGAGTACGTTGTAGCCATTGGCAAAATAGGCGATGGCGCAAACAGCCAAGGCGAGCACGGTTGAGAAAAGATAGAACCAGAACATGCACGACAGATTTGCTTCGTTTCTCACGTTTTTTTGCAGTATGAGCTGCGATGCTGCCAGCAATATCCCGGATGAAACCCCCGTGATCGTCGCCGGTGCAAACAGGGTCTCTACTTGAGGCCGTATCGCAATGATTGCACCAAAAAAACCAATCACAACTGCTATCAGAATTTTCTGGGCGGTCCGCTCGTTGTAAAAAAGAAATGCCAGGATAGGCACATACAAGGGCGCCATGTTAAACATTAAGGTTCCGAACAAAACATTGCTGTGCTTAACCGTGTAGAAAAATGCGGCCTGGTTCATGAGGAAAAGCAGGCCGCGAATTAAATGACTCAGAACATTGCTGCAACCGATTTCCTCACGAAACAGGCAAAAAACAGCGATCGCTACTACCGCCAACGGAACCAGGCAGCGGATAAGCAACAGGAACATGATGTCGTAATCCGACTTAGAAAACGCCCCAACTAGCGCCATACTCAGGCTCGCTGCCAGGGAGCACGTGACCGCAGCGCGCTTATTGAAAGCTCCGACCTCAGCAAAAGCAAACATAAATTGGTTCTCCGGTCTGGGTCAGTTATTACATTTCGTTTAAAGACCTATTGCTCTGTATGCCTCCGCCACTTGATTGATTGCCAACCGGTAGGCTGCCTTTCTCAGGTCCCCACCGCGTGCGGATTGCTCTGCTACAATCCGGCCGAGTGTGCGGCGCATAATTTCTTCCAGGCCAGAACGAACCATATCGAGTTCTGTTGGGCCGCTGAGATAGCTGGCGTCTTCATCCCACTGAAGTGATGCGCCAACTGTGCGTTCGATGGTCGACGTCAGAACACGGTGACCTTTCTCATGGTACCGTCGCTCAAGGAGACCGAATGGCATGTGTCCAAGGTTCTTCACCCATTCAAAGTAGCTGACAATCACACCACCCGCGTTGGCATAGAGATCCGGAATGACCTGGATGTTCCGCTCTTGCAAAATTTCCGCTGCATCAAATGTGCAAGGCCCGTTCGCGGCCTCGACAATGAGCCTTGCAGTCAAGCGTCGTGCAATGCCCGCATTGATCACGCCTTCCACAGCGGCCGGAATTAGGATGTCACAATCCACCGTAAGCGCGTTTGGAGGAGTGTCTGTGCAGGTTGCGCCTGAGAAATTGGCGATTGAGCCAGTGGCGTCACGATGCGAAATGAGGTCGCGAATGTTAATCCCGTTTGGATTTTTCACAACAACGTCGCGTTCGATGATCGATGTGATCTTGCAGCCATCTTCTTCGCTTAAGAACAGAGCAGCATGCGCTCCGACGTTCCCGAAACCTTGGATGGCGACGCTTTTATCGGTCAAACGCGCATCGCCAAAAATTGGATCGATCAAGGTTGGCGTGTCGAAGAAGGCATGAATGGCGTACTGGACGCCTCGGCCTGTGGCTTCAACACGCCCTTCGATACCGCCGCCACCTTGTGGTTTGCCCGTGACGCAGCCAAGCGCGTTGATGTCTTCTGGCCGCAACCTTTTATACTCATCTGCAATCCACATCATCGTGCGTTCGGTCGTACCGACGTCGGGAGCAGGGACGTTGTTTGCAGAGTCTAAAAACCTGTGACGGATCATTTCCTGGGCGAACCGTCGCGTGATTTTCTCAAGCTCAACTTCGGTCCATTCCCGCGGGTCAATACAAAGTGCGCCTTTTGAACCGCCATATGGCACGCCCACCAAAGCGCACTTGTATGTCATCAGCGCCGCAAGCGCCTCGACCTCCTCGATTGTGCAGTTTGGCGCGTACCTGATACCGCCCTTAGAAGGGCTTTGATGGCTAGAATGCGCCGACCGCCAGCCTGTGAAAGTGAACATTCTGTTGCGCAACCTTACGCCAAACCGGGTGGTGTAAGTGGCGTTGGCGACTTTGATTTTCTCGCCAACGCCTACGGGCAAGGACAGATCCTTGACGGCAAGATCATAGAAACCTTCGACGTCAGACAGAAACGAACCGCTCATTCCGCCGCTACCTTGGATGTTGTTCCTGAAGAACCGAAGCCACCACCGCCGGGCGTTTTCATGATAAAGATATCTCCAGATGCCATGTCACGCTGATCGTTTCCTTGAAGGTCTTCAAGCTTGCCATCCTTGCGGCGCACTTGGTTTTCTCCGGGTGCGCCGGCTGCTCCGCCATTCACACCGAAAGCTCTTGTTTGCCTGTGCGATGACAACACGGTCACGGTCATCGGAGACAGGAACTCAATCTCGCGAACGATGCCATCGCCGCCCCGATGTTGCCCGTCCCCACCAGAGCCCTCTCTAATCGAAAACGAGCGCACGTGAACCGGAAAGCGGGTCTCCAACACTTCCGGGTCAGTCATCCGCGTGTTTGTCATATGACTATGAACGGCTGAGCATCCCTCAAAGGTTGGCCCGGCACCGGTGCCGCCGCAGATGGTTTCATAGTTCTGAAGGTACTCATCGCCATAGACGAAGTTGTTCATGGTGCCTTGGCTTCCTGCGACGACACCTAGAGCGCCGTAGAGAGCGTCTGCGATGCTTTGGCTGACTTCCGTGTTTCCTGAAATCACGGCAGCGGGGTACTTGGGATTTATGAAGCTGCCCACGGGGGCGTTGATTTTG
Organism: Ruegeria sp. SCP10; assembly: GCF_040329495.1. Lineage (NCBI taxonomy): Bacteria > Pseudomonadati > Pseudomonadota > Alphaproteobacteria > Rhodobacterales > Roseobacteraceae > Ruegeria > Ruegeria sp. SCP10. Next base: position 7,096 of record NZ_JBDZYF010000022.1, on the reverse strand, counting down.
ATCGGCTTCAAGCAGCCTTCATTCATGGGGATGTCTGTGCCAACGAGCGTGCGAAAAACATAAAGGACAACGGCATGGCAGATGGCCAAGGGCGCGTTGTAGTTCAAGCGATCTTGGGAACTTGTGCCCGTGAAATCTATGGTCGCGCTGCGTGTTGCCCGGTCGACTGAAATCGCAACCTCGATCTTGGCTCCGCTGTCCAGCGGATAGATAAAGCTGCTGTCTTCCAGTACATCAATAACCCGGCGGACGGACTCTTCAGCATTGTCCTGCACATGGTGCATGTAGGACTGGACGACATCGGCGCCGAACTGATCGACGGCCTTTTGCAGTTCGGTAGCACCAGTTGCGTTTGCAGCGATCTGTGCAGTCAGGTCGGCCATGTTGTGATCAATGTTACGGCAAGGATACGCACCGGAAGCCAGTAGCGCCCGAGCCTCGGCGTCCAAGAGACGGCCGCCAGAGACCAGCTTGAAATTCTTGATCAGGACACCTTCTTCATCGATATGACGACTGTCAGGCGGTGCTGAGCCGGGTGTTTTGCCACCTATGTCAGCGTGGTGCCCACGCGATGCGACAAGGAACTGAATTTCTTTTCCGCCGTCATCGAAGACTGGCGTGATGACCGTTACGTCCGGCAAATGAGTGCCGCCATTGAAAGGGTCGTTCATCATGAAGACGTCGCCAAGTTTGATTTGGCCCGCGTTTTCGCGAATGATCGATTTGACGCTTGCGCTCATTGAGCCTAGGTGCACGGGTACATGTGGCGCATTCGCAACCAGATCGCCTGATGCATCAAAGATCGCGCATGAGAAATCCAGCCGCTCGCGGATGTTGATCGAGGCTGCCGTCTTGGCAAGTGTCGCGCCCATTTGTTCGGCAATCGACATAAAAAGGTTGTTGAAGACCTCAAGCATGATGGGATCAACGGTCGTCCCAATCGCTTCTTGGCGCACAAGCGGCACTGCGCGACGTAACACAAGCGATCCACCGTCAATACATGTGGCCTCCCATCCATGTTCAACAACTGTTGTGCCGGTTGGTTCGTTGATTACGGCAGGGCCAGCCACAACGGTGCCAACACCCATCTTCGTGCGATCATGGGTTGGAACAGATTGCATGCTATGGTCCGCCCACATCAGGGTGGAGCCATGCTGACTGTTTTGGGTTTCGGCATTCGGCAGTTTCGCTGCTGCACCTGACGCGCCAACAGCCTCGACTGAGATCATTTCCGCGACAATATCGTCCGTTTCAGGGCGGAACCCGAACTCGGTCTCGTGGGAAGAACGGAACGCTTCAATCATGTCTTCCTTCGTCCCAAGTGCCACTGGCAAGGTGGTTTGCGAGGTCGACATCCGCAGGTAGACCTTTTCGCGAACAGAGATGTTGCAGCGGTCTACACCTTGTTGCAGCACCTCTTTTGTTGCGCCGGTGGTCAATTCGACAGAGGCCGCTGTGATCGCGGCGAGGTCGGAAACTGGTACAAGCAACTGTTGTTCGCGCATCGACACAATGTCGGCCAGCCCCATTCCAAGTGCGGAGAGAACGCCCGCAAAAGGATGCAAGTAAACCGACGTCATCCCAAGCGCATCCGCGACAAGGCAAGCATGTTGCCCACCCGCGCCGCCAAAGCAGTTCAACGTGTATCCCGTGACGTCATAACCACGTGCGACGCTGATCTCTTTGATGGCGTTCGCCATATTGTCGACGGCGATGCGAAGGAAACCTTCGGCAAGAGCCTCAACCGATAAGGGTTGTTCGCCAGTTTGTTCTGAAATTTCTTGCGCTAGTGCTTCAAACAGGCGGCGAGGGGCATCAATGTCAAGCGGCTCGTTGCTGTCTGGCCCAAAGACGTTCGGGAAATTCTCGGGCTGAAGCTTGCCAAGGACGGCGTTACAATCGGTAACCGTCAACGGTCCACCACGCCGATAACATGAAGGACCAGGGTCAGCGCCCGCACTTTCAGGACCAACCTGGAGCCGGCCATCGCGGAAAGACAGTATCGACCCGCCGCCAGCTGCAACCGTGTGAATGTTCATCATTGGCGCACGCATGCGAACACCAGCAACTTCGGTTTCAAAGCTGCGTTCATATTCACCGGCATAGTGGCAAACATCAGTCGATGTTCCACCCATGTCGAAACCAATGAGTTTGTCGAACCCATCCTGCGTGGCTGTACCAACCATGCCTACGACACCACCTGCGGGCCCTGACAGTATTGCATCGCGACCGTGAAAAAAATCAGCGTCGGTCAGGCCGCCATTCGATTGCATGAACATCAAGCGCTCAACCGCGTCAGAACCGAGAGCGCCGCGGACCTGATTTACGTATTTTTTGAGGATCGGCGTCAAATAGGCGTCCGCGACTGTCGTATCTCCGCGCGACACCAGTTTGATCAGTGGGCTTGCTTCGTGGCTAAGTGAGATCTGTTCGAACCCCTGTTGGGCTGCCATCTCGCCAAGCTTTTTTTCATGCTCCGGGTTCCGGTAGCTATGCAGCAGAGCTATGGCGACAGACCGGCATCCTTGGCCATAGGCATGAGAAATGGCCTCCCTCGCTTTTCGCAGATCTATGGCGTCGATGATATTCCCATCGGCATCTAACCGCTCATCAACTTCAACGACGTCAGAGTAGAGCAAATCAGGCAACTGAATGTTAAGTGCGAATAGGTCCGGACGGTTCTGATACCCGATTCGCAAGAGGTCTTTAAAGCCCCGTGTAATGAATAAAACAGTCCTCTCCCCCTTGCGCTCAAGGAGTGCATTTGTTGCGACGGTCGTTCCCATTTTGATCGCACGGATTGCGTTTTTGGGGATAGCTTCATCCTTTGAAAGACCCATGATTTCGCGAACGCCCTGCACCGCTGCATCGCTGTATGACTCTGGTTTTTCCGACAGAATCTTATGCGTCTTGAGGTCGCCGACAGGAGAACGCGCCACAATATCTGTGAACGTGCCACCACGATCAATCCAGAAATCCCACTTCGGATCAGTTTGCAGAGTCATTTGAATCTCCTATGAATAAATTTGTTGCTTTATGTGCAAAACGCTGACAATTTGTCAACGTAGTGAATTCGGGATTATGGCTCGGGTTCAGTTCAACAGAGGAGCTTAACAATGAAACACTTCATCTTGGCTGCTGGTCTTGCCGTTGGTCTGACCGGTGCCGCAGCCGCAGATACATGGGATATGCCGACCCCTTACGGTGACGCGACCTTCCACACTCAAAACATCTCTCAATTTGCGGCGGATGTCGCTGCGGCGACGGATGGGGCGCTGGACATCACGGTTCACTCCGGCGGCTCCCTGTTTCCCCATGGTGAAATCCGCAATGTTGTCCGGTCCGGGCAAGTTCCCATCGGTGAATTCTTCTTGTCGCGTCTGGTTAACGATGATGCCGCCTTCGGAATCGACAGCCAGCCCTTTGTGGCGACAAGCTACGAAGATGCGCAACTTCTTTGGGAAGCGCAACGCCCAGTCGTGACGGAACTCTTGGCAGAAGACGGTTTGATGCCACTATTCTCTGTACCGTGGCCCGCACAAGGACTTTATACCAACGGTGAGATTGAATCCGTCGAAGGGCTAGAGGGGCTGCGGTTCCGCGCTTACAATGCTGCATTGGAGGAGTTTGCGACACTTGCGGGTGCAGCGCCTGTTCAGGTTGAGGCACCAGACATTCCACAAGCTTTCGCAACCGGTCAGGTTGAAGCTATGGTGACATCGCCATCTACCGGTGCAAACTCCACTGCATGGGATTTCGTGACGCACTACACGCCGATCAACGCCTGGGTGCCGAAGAACATCGTCGTGGTGAACATGCGCGCCTTCCAGCGCTTGCCAGAAGAGGTTCAGACAGCCGTTCTGGAAGCTGCTGAAGCCGCCGAAGCGCGTGGCTGGGAAATGTCGGCCGCCGAGGCGGATGCAAAAACCGCTGTCATGGCGGAAAACGGTATGATCATTGTCGAGCCAAGCGACGCACTGACCGCAGGACTGCAAGAGATTGGCGCGCAGATGTTAACGAATTGGAAAGAGGACGCATCTGGGTCTGCACTTTCCATTCTGACGACCTATCAGCAGTAACATGTCGAGCAGGGACCATCCTCTAGGGTGGTTACCGCTTGCCAAAGAGAGCCTGGCGCTGGTCTTCTGCCGCCCAAGCGCCAAGCTTATTTTAGAGGGGCACATCATGCGAACGTCTTTAGACCGGATCTATCTTGCGGCGGGGTGGATATCGGCATTCACTATCCTGGCCATTGCCGTTTTGATCAGCGCACAGATCTTCTTGAATTTTGCGACGCGGGTGTTCGGCCTGCCTCTGCCGTCGACAATCCCATCATATGCAGACTTTTCAGGCTTTATGCTTGCAGCGGCAACCTTCCTTGCCATGCCTTATACGTTCCGCAGCGGTGGACACATCAAAGTCTCCCTCGTCACAGCGCGACTCCCGGCAAAGGCGCAACTTATCGCTGAGGTTATAGCGCTCATAGCAGCTACGTTCCTGACGGTTTTCGCAGTTTACTACATCTGGGTTCTTGTCGCCGAGAGCATCCATTTTGGCGATGTATCAAATGGGACGATTCCAATCCCTCTCTGGATTCCGCAATCTGCCATAGGCATCGGAATGACGCTTTTGTGCGTCGCGGTCATCCACAGTCTCATCGAAACACTTTTGCGCGGCGAGCCTGTGATTGCCGCATCCGAGGAGGCCTGAAATGTCCGATCCTGTCGTTGGTTTGATTCTGCTCGCGGTTCTGTTTGTCTTTCTGGCAGGGGGCCTTTGGATTGCTCTTTCGCTGTCGGCAGTCGCAGCCGTTGCACTTGCCTTCTTCTCGAACTCATCCGTTGGTTTGAACCTCGCGGTCACGTTCTGGGGGCACAGCCATTCTTGGTCACTCACCGCACTTCCGCTGTTTATCTTAATGGGGGAAATCCTGCTGAGGTCGCGACTCAGCAAGGACATGTTCAACGGTCTCGCCCCGTGGCTGGGCGGTCTTCCTGGGCGTCTGCTGCATGTGAATGTCCTTGGGTGTGCGATCTTCGCCGCTGTTTCAGGCTCATCGGCCGCCACCGCCGCGACCATCGGCAAGATGTCTATTCCTGAGCTCAAGTCCCGTGGCTACCCAGAAAGCCTGATCCTAGGGACGCTTGCAGGTTCTGCAACGCTTGGCCTCTTGATCCCTCCATCGATCATCCTGATCGTCTATGGCGTCGCCACAGAACAATCGATTGCGCGCCTATTTGTGGCTGGGTTGATCCCAGGTGCGATGCTCGTCGGATTGTTTAGCGCCTATGTCGCTATTCGTGCTTGGATGGATCCAAGCCTCATCCCGGCTGAAACGATCAAACTCAACCTGAAAGAAAAACTCTGGGAGGCCCGCGGTCTAATCCCTGTCGCCCTGCTGATCTCTGGCGTTATCGGCGCGATCTACACGGGGATCGCATCCCCGACCGATGCCGCTGCCCTTGGCGTCCTGTTGTCGATCCTTTTGGCGGTCCTTTCGGGTAGCTTCACCCGAAGTGATTTCATGGATGCGCTCCTGTCGGCGGCACGTACATCCTGCATGATCGCCTTCATTCTCCTCGGCGCCGCCTTCCTCGCCGTATCCATGGGGTTCACCGGCTTGCCGCGCAACCTCGCCGCTTGGATCGGAGAGATGGGCCTGTCACCTTACGTATTATTGGCTGTGCTGACGATCTTCTTCATCGTACTCGGACTCTTCCTAGATGGCATTTCGGTCGTTGTTCTTACGACGTCCATCATCATGCCGATGGTCCTCGCCGTTGGAATCGATCCCATCTGGTTCGGCATCTATCTGGTACTGGTCGTCGAAATGAGCCAAATTACACCGCCGGTCGGCTTCAACCTGTTTGTCATTCAGGGGCTCACAGGTATGGATATCTTGCGGATAGCAAAGGCGGCGTTGCCGTTCTTCTTCCTACTTCTCGTGGCCGTCGTTGTGATTACGATCTTCCCCGAGATCGTGACGTACCTGCCGGATGCAATGAGTCGCTGAATTCGCGTGTCGGGTAGCGTCACAAAGAGGATGCGGCCCGACTTGCTTGATCGTATTGGCCCGACAAGGCGCGTAGGCTAACCGCAATGCTGCTCAGCTCTTCGCCGGAAAGGTCCATGCGACCTAGCCCGTCGATAAGGCAGCGTTCCCGAACAGAACGATATTCATCACACAGGGAAGCCCCTTCTTTCGAAGTACGATAGAAGACTTCCTTTCCGCGCTTTTCGGACTCTATCAATCCCGCCCTGGAAAGCTTTCTCAGCGCATAGTTGACGGTGTGTGTATCATCGATGTTCAGCAAAAAGCAGATGTCGCTCAGACGTTTGTCGCGGCCGCGATGGTTCACGTTGTGGAGAACCAAGATTTCCAGATGGCTCATTTCTGTGTGTCCGGCTGCCGCCATACATTTGACCATCCATCGCGAGAATGCGTTGAAAGCGATGATCAGCCCGAACTCGAATTCTGATGCCTCCCATCCTTCACCATCCGCGAGGTGACGCGAGGAGACAATCTTGCGTTTTGCAGTTTTTTCCATGCGTTTTATCTGTAAGTTGCCGGTGTTACGACCATAACATGCGAAGATGTTAGTGCAACTAGAACATTATCTAGCGTCAAGTCGCCCAACTCTATGGACCGGCTAACTTGAAACAAATTTTGACACATTTAACGACTGGTTTGCGGCAGGTCGCGGTCATTCGTGCTATGTGCAGCATTGGTAGATTGGGCTCCTTCGTTGAATCAGAGGTAGTCGCGGAAATTTAGACCAGCGGCTAAGATGGATCGCATGACGAAAGTGACGATCCAAAATGAAGAAACGCAAGAACCATTTGCCGGAGTTCAAGGCCAAGGTTGCGCTTGAAGTGATCCGCGAGGAGATGACGCTGGCGGAACTGTCTAAGAAATATGGCGTTCACCCGACGCAGATCGGAACGTGGAAGCGGGCAGCGATAGAGAACATGGCGACGGCCTTTAGGGGTCTGTTCCGGCTGGGGGCAGAATGACACCTTAAGGCCGTTTAGCTAGGGCTGCGCTGTTTCCTTGATCAATCTGTAAGCTGTTGATCTTGCGATGCCGAGTTGTTTT
>NZ_JBDZYF010000021.1:0-14971 GCF_040329495.1 Ruegeria sp. SCP10 | reverse complement strand
CCGTGGCTTGCCATGGGATTTCGGGAAGAAGGGCTCCAGACGCGCCATTTGCGCCTCCGTCAGCCAGAAAAGATCAGACATGTTCACCGCTCGTTTTTGAGCCGTGAATCAGGCCGCTAAGCGAAAATCAATGGGTACAGAGCCTAGTGGGATACTCAAGTTACAAATTGCGGAAGTGCACTTCATTAGTGAAATTAAATGTCCCTTTTTAGAATAAAGTCCGAATGTCAAGGAACGAGCGGATACAACCTTCGCTTCTATTGCTGTCTTAGCGGCGGTTAACAAGAACTGAAATCGAAAGGATACAAAATGCCCTTTAGTATTATTAACAACGCCATCGGCGCCGTCGGTAACGCGCTGGGGCTAGGGGGGGGGGGAGGCTCCAATACTCCGAAAACTGATCCTGCTGTGTTGGAGGAAATGAGAGCCACTCGACAAATGGGTGAAAAATCCGCTGATAGAATGTTTGAGTTCATGGACAAATATTTGGTTAACGGATCAGATAAGTCTATGCGTGCTATGGGTCCCGGAGCATTCGGCGACCCGCTTCACGGTCAAGGTTCCAGCTTCGGGGCTCCTCAAGGCAATGGCCCCGAAGGAACAATGCCAGGTATTGCATCGAACGCAGCTAGCGTGACTCCCCAAAACGCGGGCGGCAGAGAAAATTCCGGCCAAGGTAAAGCAAGCCCCATGAACGACGGGCTCCTGGGGGGTTTGCTCGGCGGCGCTCTTGGCGGCGCTCTTGGTGGCGGTTTGCTCAGCGGCGCTCTTGGTGGCGGCAACAATAATGTATTTTCCGGGCTTTTGAGTGGTACAGGCAACGCTGCAGGAGGTTTGCTTGGCAATACACCAGGTGGTCAAATGTTGCAAAGCCTGCTCGACGGGATTCAGGGGAAAGGTGGTAATGACGCCTGTGGATGCGGTGATGAAAAGGCTGAAACTGCACCGGAAAATGTGGCTTCGCAGGGGCACCAAGACGCAGGTACCGAGGAGGTGCCAGGGCAATCAGGAGGAGAAAACTTTGAAGATGTGCTGGATGACTTCTTTAACACAGCGCGAAATTCAGCTGGACTTGATGGGGATCTAGGCCGGCCAGAACAAGGTAGCAACACTGCATCTGATTTGATCGACGAGGCAATGTCTGATTTCGGAAACGATCTTCGAGAAGATCTTGGCCTACCACCAAGTGGCAGTAATGAATCGCTTACGGCAGAAGACCAGGCTGTTTCCGACGCCATAGACCGCGAACTTCAAGAGTTTGAAGACGATCTGCGGAAAGACCTTAATATAGCAGAAGACAAAAACCCCATTGCGGTATCTCAAAGCCCGGCAACTGCTGAGAATGCCGGTGAAATTAACGAACTTGCGGATCAATTGTTTGACAATATTCGCGAAGACGTTGGTATGGCGCCGGATACAGAGGAAACATCGCTGGAAAAACTGCGGAAGCTGGCTGTAGATGAACGCCCTGAAGGTCTGAAGCATGATGGCGTAGATGATTGGTCTCGTGAGCTATTGGGCGAACACACCGTAACTTCGTTTCACTGACAAACATAGTGAATACGAACAACCTCTACTGAAACCTAACTCTGAAACCGATCGTTGATAGGAAACTCGTAATAAACTCTTCCTATCAGCGACCATATCCACGAAAGGAAATACAATGCCCACATCGCAAATGGAGAATTTTAGTTCGCGACCTATGTCAGAGATGCCGCGAGAAGTTCCCGAAGCCAAAGCTATCGGACCCGAAGTTCTCGAAACCATTGAAAGCAGTCCGCTTAATGAGGAAGAAAAGCGAGAGTTCATAAAGCTACTCGCCGAGGCGATCGGTCTTCCAGACGAAGGGCAAGCGACCCAAGCGACTAGCAATCCCCACAATGACTCGAATTGTTCGACCAAATGTAGCGACGGTGTATCGAATGCAGACATTCCCGCAGGGTTTACACAGACAAACAGCGTCGATCCTAACTCACCACCTCAGGTTTCGTCTGCGGAATCCTTAATGCCGGGGAACGGGATCGATCAATCTAATGTGTTTTCATGAGTGACCTAGTTCCAATCTGCCAGATAGAGAACTAAAATCCTATATCTCGATCTGGCTCTAAACTGAAACTTCAAGTTGATAACCAACCTCAAAGGAGAAAATAATGCCAGGAGCAGCACTAGCCGCAGCAGGCGCAAGTATGGTCATGCAAGACCAAGCGAGCGCTGCAAACATCATGGCCCAAACGGGAATGAACATTGCGGCTGAACAATCACGTACGGCAACAAACATTGTAACCACAATGAGTGAAACAAGCCGGGCAAACGCAAACCAACTCGAACAAAGCGCTCGGCAAGGTCTCAACGATCGAATGGCACAAAGCAGAGAACAAGGTGGTGAATTGCGGCAGAACGCCGCCCCATAATTGTCAGTGGCAGTCGGCGTCATCCCCAAAATAACTTTGGGGATGACCTGCCGCATCAGAAAGATAAGGAGAAGAAATGGAATATCTGAGTTCAATCGCCCCATCTCAAGAGAGCTTAAGGGCCGCCGAGGTTGCGTTGCTTACGCAAAACAAATCGGGCTCTGTAAATAGGCTACGTATGTCGCAACTTGAGCGACAATTGGAAGCCCATATGCATAAAAACCAAAGCAAAGTGGTCAAGTTAAATGTGGCGCGCCACAAAGACAACGTGGAGATGCAGATGGCAATGAGCACACTAACCTCAAGACTTAGCTTGATCAGCCGATTAATGCAGTCACTGGGTTGAGACTTCCATACTAATTCGGAGCGAGTTAACGGAAGTACTATTGGCGAATATATCAACTTAACTAGGAAGCTGAATTTCACGGCGAAACATCTCTTTTAGAATGCAAATACTCTACATGGATGCGATCTCAGTAACTCTGCAAATTAGTATGCCAAAAAAGAAAATTTATTATATGGGGTTACACCGCTAAAGATCAGCAGCAAGATCCTATATTAACTACTATGTGAACTCCAACCACGGCTTAACTCATCGGTAGATGCCTATCATACAAGATAGTGATACAATTATTTAAGGCAACAATAACTTCGTAGCCGAGTTTTGCCAAGGTTGAGGCTATTGAAAAATTTTAAATGTACCATGTTGTCTATTTATTTAAACATAACCCGAAGGTCTGTAAAATTTGTAGCAATCTAGGATACTTAAACCCAACGAGGATGTAAGCGGGATGGCAAAAATTGACACCAAAGCAGGGAACGACCGCGATGTGGAAGTTGCTACTGCGCTTCCGAAATTGCCGTTACACGGTGAATCGCAGACACTTTCTTCTGCAGCGAATATAAACAAAGAACAAGATGCCCCGAGATATTCAGCAGCATCTCACTCTGAAATCATACGCGAAGCCTCAGACAGCGATACATCTGAGGCTATTGCGGCGAGCAGCCTCCTAAAGAGGCCAAAGGCCGACAAACAGAGTGGAAGCGAAGCAAGCGATCCTGAAGGTATCGTCGAGGATAGTATGCGGAGGATAGAGCCTAATGGCCCAGTATCAAAGTCGGCGGATGCGTTGGAAGGTAACACTGACCCGATTGATCAACTTCGTGCTGCGCGAGCTGCTGAGCTTTCGTCGGAAGCCACGAGCGATCCGACTATCAATCAAGTTGATAACACTGATGACGACTATCAAAACCTAGTTTTACACTCGACACAGATGAAGTCATCCGAAATCGCTAGTTTTGTTGCTCAGAAGGCATTCACAACAATTCAGACCATCCTTGAAAAACACAATTGGGAATCCCAAAGGTCGTGCCCTGCAAGAATAATATCTGAGCAGATGAAGTTATTGGACTTAGGTCACTAAATCAATTTGCAAAATTTTTTCCAAAGGAGTAGGCCGATGCTAGTAGGCAAATATCTTAACTTCCTTCGAGTGGTTTATACTGTTATCCTGTTAATTTTTCCGTGTACTCTAACTGCCCAGCAACGCCTATTGCTCGAAACTGGTCAAGGTACTTTGCTACCAGATATTGGTTCATTGGAATCCGTTTTCGTAGCGGATTCATCAGTGGCTGATATTGAGTCATCTCCCGGAGAGGCGGTATTTGTATATGGTAAATCGCCGGGGCGCACATCACTTATTACCGTAGATTTCAATGGAAGCGAAAGTAAAATATTGGATATCCTGGTAGTGCACAATCTATCAGAATTAAACGATGCGATTTCAAACCGGTTTCCTGATCAGGAGGTTGTTCTGCAGTCGTCGAAAGGGAGTATTCTTGTAAGTGGAGAGGTAATTAATGAGCATATTAAAAGCGACATTTTGAAAACACTTAACGCAATGGTTCCAAGCGAGGTCGTTATCGACAACTTGATAACATCCGAGTCCAAGCTAGTACGGCTAGACGTAAAGCTATTGGACGTAAATAGATCAGAAGTCGATCGATTCGGTATTGACTTCAATGGGCTTATTGCCAGCAATGGATTCTATCTTGGGGCACAATCGGGAGGTATTCTACAACTGGGATACAACCAGAATGTCAAAAGTCAGTTGGATGCCACGATAGACCTACTTACATCAAATGGCTTAGCTACCGTAGTTACGGAAACTAGTTTGACTACAAAAGATACCGAAACCGCTAACTTTTCGGTGGGAGGTGAAATTCCGCTACCTACTTTCACCAATACTCACGACGCTGGGAATCAAGGCTTTACTATCAACTACAGGTTTGTAGGAATGGAGCTGAATTTTACTCCGTTAAGAAAACGCAACGGAAAACTAAACTTAGAAATCGATTCCAAGATCTCGAACATCGGTGTTACCAGCGCTACAATCAACGGTAACGAATTCCCAAACCTTAACGCTAGTAGATTTAAAACCGTAGTCGAATTGGCTGATAGACAAAGCTTTGTGATTGCAGGCCTTTCACGGCAAGAAACGTTAGCCTCCCTACGTAATTCAAGAGAGGGCGCGGTGTCTAAAGCGGTACAGTCTATTTTCGGTACCGACAAGATATCCCAAAGGAACCAAGAGCTTGTGGTAGTCGTTACGCCTAGGCTTAATACTGAGCATGTACCAACTGTCGCAGCTCAATTAAAGCGAAATGAAACAAACATAGAATATATACTGAGGAAAAAACTCGTGGGGAAAGGCGGCCTAAAAAAAGTGAAAGTAAGGGGCTCCGCTGGCTTTGTGTACTAGTCAACCGTAAGTGGTTGCCTACAAAAGAAGGTAATCTGCAATGAAAGTATTTTCGTTGATACTATTCTCCTGTATTATTATTACTATTTTCGTTCAAACAGGGAGCGCGCAAGTTCAAACAAGCGAAACAGAGTACAAATTATTGCCTAATGGCGATCAGCCTTACCCTCTACTTAGCGTCAGTCAAGATGTCAAACAAGCTCTCAGAGTGTTCGCAAGGAATCTCAATGTCACTTTGAAAATGGAAGGCGAAATCACCGGCACTATTCAATCGAAAGGAAAAATGACGCTGTCTAAAAGAGAGTACATTGACAGAATCGCGTCAGAACTGGATCTTGTTTGGTACTTCGATGGGCTAATTCTTCATGTGGCAAGTCGCGATTCACTTAGAACAAGAATATTCCCTCTTTCGATTAACAACGGTAACCATATAATTGAAGTCCTAGTCACTCTCGGTGTTTTTCAGCGTGAATTTATACATAATGTCGATGAAAAGAACCGAATACTGTTGGTGACCGGACCCGATTCTTACATTCAAATCGTTGATGAAGCGTTGAAATCGCTTTCAGAGTCGGAGCTTAAGACTGTGGCAATGATACGCGGGCGATCGGAGGTTGGTATTAGTAGTATTATTAATGCGCCAGACAGCGATCTTTCTGAGGTTCTACCAAATTTGTTGAATAAATGATGCTTGAAAAATTGAATTCAGTTCTGCACCGGGCTAACCAGCAGAAGGACCTAATTCTCGTAGCTCTCTTTTTCATGATTGTGTTGATGATGGTAATTCCTTTACCAGCGATAGTCATGGATATAATGATTGCGTTAAACATATCTTTTGCGACTGTTATCCTTTTAATGTCACTTCATCTAAAGAGCCCGGCTCAGTTTTCTACTTTTCCGTCGTTGCTGTTGACGACCACTCTTTTCAGATTGGCTATATCAGTATCGACGACACGCCTCATTTTGGTAGAGGGAAGTGCTGGAAAAATAGTAGAAACGTTCGGAAAAGTTGTAGTTTCCGGAAACCTAGTAGTTGGGTTGGTCATTTTCTTAATAATAACCGTTGTACAATTCTTGGTGATCACAAAAGGTGCCGACCGTGTGGCAGAGGTAGGTGCTCGGTTTACCCTCGACGGGATGCCTGGAAAACAGATGGCTGTAGACGCTGACGTTCGCGCGGGAATAACTGACCAATTTGGAGCGAAGCAAGCACGTCAAGCGCTAGAAAAAGAATCAAAGCTTTTTGGTGCAATGGATGGCGCTATGAAGTTTGTCAAGGGGGATGCGATAGCGGGGTTGGTAATAACCGCGATAAATCTAATCGGCGGGATCGGGATCGGCATTGGTCAGAAGGCCATGAGCTTTTCCGAAGCCTTAGCCTTGTATTCTCTTATGACGATTGGCGATGGTCTTGTTGCCCAAATACCCGCATTGTTGATATCAGTCGCTGCAGGTACCATCGTTACACGTGTTACAAGCCCTGAAAGTGCAGACTTAGGTTCTGAAATATCAGAACAACTTACTTCGAACCCGCGGACGGTGCTATCAGCTGGATTGGTTATAATAGCGTTCGGCTTTGTCCCTGGTTTTCCAACCATAGTATTCTTATTTATTGGTGGTCTGATGTTCTGTGGAGTGCTCCTGAAAATTAGGTCGTCGGAGAGGTTAAGACTGGCAGCGGAAAGTGATTGGGTGGAGTTTCTAAAAAAAAATGAAAAATACTGTGTGGATCAAAGCGACAGACATGGTAAATTGGAGAGCATAGAAATTGTTTTTCCCACTCAAATTGTTAATGAACCACTAGAGGTCCTTAAGAGCTATCTTCAAACGATAGAGAATCTATTGTCAAAAGACTGGGGTGTTACCTTTGATCATTTTAAACTTAGTATCGGTCAGAATGGTAGAAACGATAAATATGAAATCATCTTAAAACAGAGTCTGAAGAAGAGCTCGAGCATACACCCAGGAAAAGTGTTTGTAAAAGCAAATGTTTCTTATCTGAGTTCACTGGGCATTCCCGTTGAAACGCATTGTGGTGTAGAAGAAGGGTCATTCGTTGATGAACAGTACGTCAACCTTCTACAGGCAGCAGAAATAGGCTATTATGATCTAATTGCGCTCATTATGCACGATGTTGTGAGTGTTTCCGTCGAGAATATGAAGTATTTTGGCGATTTCGAGGCGACTTCCAGGTTTTTAAGACAAGCAGAGAAGAATTACGAATCGTTGGTATCAGATCTACGTGAGAATCTTTCTACTAGCCAAATTAGTTCAGTGCTGCAACTTTTGCTTGAAGAGCGTGTCGGGTTGGCGAATCTCTCGCTCATTTTAGAATCGATGTTGAAGGCCTCTTCGAAACAGGTGGACCCATATTATCTTCTCCAGAAGGTTAGAATTAGTTTGTCGGATCAAATAGTTAAAAAATTCTCATCAGAAGGGGTGATACCAGCGGTTGTTGTTTCTCCATCTTTGGAGAACGTGATTCGGGAAGGTTTGCGGCAAACAGATGAGGACAACTTTGTGATACTTGAACCTGAACTATCACGTCATTTTGCAAAGGAAGTCGAACGTCAGACTAGGAGCGTTTCAGATGGAGATCCAAAGACAGTGCTACTAGCACAGCAAGACGTGCGGAGGCCTATTTTTGACATATTAAACAAGCAGGGTTTAAAGTTACCTGTGATATCTTACCAAGAATTAGGCTCTGATACCATTATTTATCCGGTGGGTTTTGTCGGGACGTTGGAGCAACCAGGGCCGGATTAGACCACAAGCATCTCAAAGGCACTGCCAACCTGTTCGCGTGTTTTGATCTGATTAGGTCTGACGCCTGAAGATGCCGTCCAAGATGCCTCGCCTGAAGGGCTTTCGTTTTCCGCGTGAGATCATCACCTATGCGGTCTGGGTCTACCACCAGTTTGCGCTCAGTGCTGCCGATGTTGAAGATCTGCTCGCGGAACGCGGTGTGATGGTAAGTCGGGAAACGATCCGACAATGGGTCAACCGCTTTGGTTATCCACGGTCAGGAGGTTGGACATGTGTAGTCACTGGCACTGGACATCGTTGGTCGTTAAGGTTGGACAGTTTGGTGATGCTGGCAAACCGAGCATCTGACGCGTTTAGTTTTATAGTCGAGCCAGCATCTTGGCGCACGCGCTCTCCAAAAAGCTGGCGTGTGGCAAGATGCTTTGGTCCGCCAGGACCAATTGGATTCCGAGAGATTTGCTTGACTATATAGATTAGTGAATGCAGCTTCGGTTTCTTATCTGCGAGCGGTTTTCTAGTAGAACTTGTGACAATGTTCGTCGGCCTCCTCGAAACCAAAACAACCCTCGAAATTGCCAGCGTCGACACGATGGAGCAAAGACAGGTCTCTCACTCAATCTAAGCTTGCGCGTAGTCTGTATATGTTGGATGCTTCGCCGAAAGCACCTAAGGATAGTCTTTTGAAGAAGGTCAATTCCTCTCTCGTAGTATCTACTTGGCTTCTTGGTGCAATAGCACTTTCTGGATGCGGAATCGGGTGTCAGCCCGACAGTTGTTCAATCGGAAAGGAAGCTATTGAGCAACTAGACCCAATCGCGTCTTCCCTGCAGAAATCCGCTGAAGACGGGAAATTACCACCAAGTGACTTAATCTCGGTATTCGGCAGAAACCTCCCTAGCGGAGGGAAAATTCAACGAGCCACGGCAAACCCAACCGCGAACTACATTCTGACCTTGCCAGAAAGTGCAACAACTGTTGGTGTTACGTACACCAGTACGAATGGAAAGCCAGATCTATCCTTTGGATATTCAAGCAGATGGGGGTTAGACACATGTTTTTGGGACTTGGAACAAGCCGATTGGCTTTGCTTTAGAAGAAGTTGAAATCATGGGTGACGCAAGAGCGCTTACACCAGGCGAAATTGATATGCTCTCCACCGTATATGGTGACTCTTTGGATTACTCCGCTGTGGGGGTCAGAAATGGAGGCACACGCGACGGCAGTGGATTCACACCGTTTAATACCATCAACGTCGGCCGCAATATTTATCGAGACGATTTCTCGCAGTCCAACAGCCTCAATTTGCAAGGCTTCTTCGTTCATGAAGCCGGGCACATTCTGCAGACGCAAAATGGCCGTACCGCGTTCTTCAATGGAATCGGCCCACAAATAGCTTCGGTTTTGGGCGGTCGTAGGGAAGTCTACGACTACAATGATAAGTTGAACGAGAATGTCCCCTTTGATGAATGGAACATCGAGGAACAAGCGTCATTCTTTGAAGATTTGTATAAACAGCAAATAGCTACGGCAGCTGGTACACCACTTGCATTTGACCCATACCATAACCGTGTAATACCTAGCCTAGAGACGCTTCAGGCTGTCGATACATCAGTATATATTGATCAGGTTGCAATTCAGGGCTCAGTGCTTGCACCGGAAACCTCCCTTCGACCCGTAGCGCGCCCTACAGATCATTGCTTTGTCGCCCAAACACCTATCCAGATGTGGCCGACCGATCCATCGGTTAAGCCACGAGATGACGGTTCGTATGACGAAGAGTTGGTGCTCTCGAAGGTTTGGGAGAAGCCGATCAACGAGATCCGTGCTGGTGATCTGGTTGTCGCCTATGACGAGAGGGGTCGGCTCGCACCTAAACCCGTGACGCGGACTATGACTAATACAGCCAAGCATATTCTCGATTTCTGGGGCACGGGCGTCACGCCCGGTCACGCTTACTTCTGCGCAGACGGTGAGTTCAAAGGCCAGCATGTGCCTTTGTTGGACATTCTCCGCACCGATGGCACGATTATGAACAGCGACGGGACACAGATCCGCGCCTCAACTGGTTGTGAAGTTGGCTCGATCCATGACCGGTTGGTTCATGCCGTGGTGGGCGACAAGCAGCCCAACGGGCAGATTGCGATCCGGGAGCAAGGACAGGTTCGTTTGGGGACGCGCGTTATTCTTGAGAACGGCGAGCAGCATTGCGTTCTGGATATTCTCAACGCAAATGGCGCGCAAATCACGGAAGACGGCTATATCCGTTCCGGAGCTGGCGGTGCCAAGGTGCCGCTGAGCTGGACGTTCTCTGAAAAGCTTCCAAAGCCCGAAGACTATATCCTGAGGCGCTCGAAGGTATCGCTAGAAGAGATTTACGCTGCGGGCGAATGGGAACAGATCGGCCCGCGACTGCCTGCACCAGATGGCTCAAAGGCTTCGCCGCAACATCGCAAAGCCACTTCCTCCAGCGCCCAAAAGCCTTTGGCTGCAGTAGACGGGATGCGTCAGCCAACCCGAACGCTCAACCGCAAACAGCGCAAGGCAATGGAAGCCAAGCAGCGCAAGGCTGCCAAAGCCGGAAAACGACTGGTGAGTTGATCCGTGAGCGAAAGCGACGGGATCAAACCTGGCGAGATAGTTGACGCCTTTGAAGTGATCCATTTCCCCAAGGGAAATGGGTTTCAATGGGCAAAGCGGCCGACGCACTATCCGGAGCGAAGGCCGGTTACGCTCTACGGCATCGAGGTGGTCGATGAAAATGGCGATCCCGCCCCGTTCATCGCTCATCTGACACCGTTCATGAACAGCCTGAATTAATTCCGCGTCAGCCCAGAAGCTGTATAGGCGGGCTATCCTGGGAGCTTCCGAGCAGGGGGCTGGCTGTCACGCTGTAGCTTGTTCACCTAACCGTATTTAGAGGTCCGGCATAGGGGCTGCTTCGGCGCTTCAGGCGCTTAAACGGCGCGATGAATGATCGATAGATACAGGAAATCCCGAACATCAAAGCAGATGTGAAGATAACCAATCCCAGCCGGGCGACCCAGTGCGCGTCTTGGCTTTGAAAGAGGATCAAAAGAGCTGGGAGCAGAATGATGGCCAGTCCCAGTATTTGCGAAACTCCCAACAACTTGAACCAGAACACATATCGCACCCGAAGGGTTGCGCCGTCCCAGGTCATGCTCCCCAGCCTATAAAGCGCACGAATATCATAGCTGGTCAGGTCGTAGTCATCCATGAACTTGACCACTGCCAGCCGACCACGTTTGCCCAATACGAAACCGAACCGATCGCGAAAAGAGCGTTCACTTTGTATGGATTGGATGTCTTCTGAAGCGAGATCCAACCGACCAGCATCGACGGATTGCCCGTTCGGGGTTAGTGCGCCGCGTATTTCCGCTTTAAGTAACTCAAGCATCTGCTCGTCTAAGTCTACAGAAACGTCTTCAAATCGCTGGGTTCTTTTCAGCGGATTTAGAGCGACAATGTTGCCGTTGTTGTCATTCTCTGATCCGGCACCCTTCATCGATAGCCCGCCACGAAACTCGCAATAAGATCTTCAGCACCGGCACCGGAAGAGTTGTGCATGTAGAACTTGTAAACTGCTGCGACCATGTTGGCGAATTGATCTGCATCGACGTTGGCATCTGTCTCCAAAACAGCGCGCTGGACGATTCCGATCGCTCTGGATAGCGTTTGCTGGTCCAATCCGACTTGTCCCAAAGAACGAGGCCGTTCTTCGGGCCCGTCCATAATCCACAACGGATCGATCTCGAATTTCCTGGCGATCTCAATGAGAGTTTCCGCTGGCAGCTTGCGCGCGCCACGCTCGTAATTTTGGGCAGCGCGAAGCGATATACCGAGTGCATCTGCAAACTGCTGCTGGGATAATCTCAAACCCTCCCGCAGTGCCAGTAATCTACTGGCAATCGCCTCTATTGACTCGTTTGTGCGTAGTTGCACATTTTGTGCTCATAAAGCTAGGCAGTTAGCCTCAAAGGAAGGACAAAGCGATGACCTCGAACATTCATAGTCCTGCACAACGAAGAGAATACATCAAGTACCAACTTCGTCTTCGGGGCACCACACTGGCTGAAATCAGTAGGGAACTGGGCGTTTCAACTGCAACGATGTCCCAGGTTTGTTTGGGGGTTCGCCGATCAGATCGCGTCTTGTCTGCGATAGCGGACAAGCTTGGCGTGTCCCTTGAGGCCCTGAGCAAACTGGATAACGAGGAGGGCCGAGAATGTAGCAAACACTAAGAGCATTCCCGAGATGCGAAAGGCTCGGACGCAATGCCCGAGCCCTTGCAAAACTACGTCGTCGATTGGTCCCGACGCTTCAGATTTTGCCGCATCTCATCATTCTAGTCAATCAAAACACGCCGGACGCACTGCGTTCGGCGCAAGGAGACGTGTTGATGCCGAAAACTGAAAAACTGCAAACCAAAGACATTTGCCGTTACATCTTGAGCCCTTTGCGGTCGAACCGATCCTGCGCACAGGCGTTGCGCATAAGCCCAACGACGGTCGCAAAATACCGCAACCTGATGAAGCTGAACCAGGTTGATCTGGAGAAATTGAATAACCTCTCCAATGTTGAAATCGAAGAACTCGTGCAGGCGCGGAACAAGGGCGGCTCTCACAGCTTTGTTGAACCGGATTGGCTTGAGATATGTGCCGCGTTAGGCAAGCCGGGCGTGACAATCGCGTTGCTCTATCAGGAATACGTTGAAAGCCACCGTGGTGCTCCAAACGCTGATTTGCTGTCCGCGTCTTCGTTCGGGCGAAGATTGCGGACTGTGCGCAAAGCCAAGAGCCCCTCCATGCGCCAAGTTCATCCACCGGGGGCACGTAGCTTCGTGGACTTCAGCGGAAAGCACCTATTCCTCACAGAACGCGGAACTGGAAAAAAGATGCCGCAAGAAGTTTTTGTTGCTTCGCTTGGTGCGAGCCAGCTCATATTTGCGACCGCAGTTTCCTCGCAAAAACTACCCGATTGGATTGAAGCCAATGTCCGGGCACTTGAATACTTCGGAGGCGCGCCGTTGGAAATCGTCCCCGACAATCTGAAATCAGCTGTCACAAAGCCGGGTGGGAAAGGGCGAACAGCTGTCGTCAATCGCAGCTATCTGGACTTCGCAGAGCATTATCAGGTTGTTATTAATCCCGCTCGAATCCGTCGCCCGCAGGACAAAGCGCTGGCGGAGATCGGCGTACGTATGGTCAATATGTGGGTCATCGCAGCCTTGCGCGATCACGTCTTCTATACGTTGGCAGATATGAACCGTGAAATCACACGACTGGTGGACCGGATTAATGGAAGAACCTTCCGCCGACTGGCGACCTCACGACGAGCCGTATTTGAGACGATTGAAGCGCCCGCGATGCAGCAATTGCCCCGTGACCGATATGAGTTCGCCTTGTGGCGCGATGGGCTGTTGGTCCCAAAGGACTATCACCTGTATTGGGAGGGCGATTACTATTCGGTTCCCCACTCTTTCATCGGTCAACGGGTCAATTTGGCAGCCACGTCTTCGACTGTTCGCATCTACGCTGACGACCATGTCAGCCCGATTGCGCTGCATCAACTGGGTCGGGGCAGTGGCCAAAACATTACCGAACGAGACCATATGCCAGAGAGCCATCGGGCTTATGCAGATAACAACCTCGAAGAATTGCGCGATTGGGCAACCGAGATTGGCGAAGAAGTCGCGCAGCTCTTCGAGGCGATGCGGCACAACAAACGGATCAAGCCGACTGCATTGCTAAAGCAAATGGCGCGAGGGCGGAAGCTCTCCCGTGAATACAGCGTTGAACGGTTTGCCTCGGCCTGTCGATACGCGAACACGGTTGGAACGCAGACGATTGAAAGCGTGGCAAACATCCTGAAATACGGCATTGATTTGAGAAACACGGCTGCACGGGATCGTATCGTGTCCTCACCCGTACCCCACGACAACGTGCGTGGCGGAACCAGCTATGACGGGAGTCAGTCATGAATATCAGCAATACGATCGCATCCCTTCGAGCACTCCGCCTTGGCGGTATGGCAGATGCGCTTGAGCAGCAGCAGTTAGGAGCATCCTGGCGTGATGCTTCGTTTGAAGATCGCTTGGAGCACCTCCTGAGTCAGGAAATACTGATGCGCCGAACGCGCAAGGTCGAGCGCATCCGAAAGGCAGCTAAACTGCGCCACAACGCGCGACCCGAAGCCTTTGACTTCAGACCCTCTCGGGGACTTGAAAAACCCCGTATCACAAGCCTGTTCCGGTGTGACTGGATACGGGATGGCCGTTTGAATCTTCTTGTCACCGGCTTGACAGGGACTGGCAAAACCTGGGCAGCTTGTGCGTTCGGGAACGCCGCGGCGGCGTTGGAGCTGACGGTAGGATACCATCGTGTCGGCCCGTTATTGGAAGAACTGGAACTCGCGCGTCACGATGGGCTGAGGGTAAAGAAGCTCGAAAACCTCAGACGCCTCGATCTTTTGATCCTGGACGATCTGGGGCTTGAGGAGTTGACGCAGGGAGCGCGGATCGATCTGCTCAATCTTCTCGAAGACCGGGTTGGCCGACGCAGTACAATCGTTGCCGCGCAAATGCCTGTCGCGAAATGGCATGATTATCTCGGAGGTGATGCGACAGCCGATGCCATCATGGATCGGCTTGTGCACACCAGTGAGCAGATAGAATTGAAGGGTAAGTCCCTCCGAGCTGGCAGCCTGGATAAAGCGGAAGAGCCGGTGGCAACCTGATCATCAAGTGATCACCACATGCTGGACGTGCCCATCATCCAGTGGTGGTCACGTCCAGCAGCCGGTGGAAATCACTGTCCAGTCTCGTGGCATACAACGTCCAACTTCGTGACTGTCGCCATTTGGTCGCCATTTCGCAAATTGCCTCAGGCGAGACCGGCCAGCCGTAGCCGACAAAGGGCATTTGGACGAAGTTGTCATTCCGCTCAACGGTCGGAAATGCTGGCTCTGGCGGGTGGTGGATGCGAACGGAGATACGCTTGATATCCTCGTCCAGCC
>NZ_JBDZYF010000020.1:0-15033 GCF_040329495.1 Ruegeria sp. SCP10 | reverse complement strand
CGAATGAGGCTTATGGAAACAAAGCCGAAACCGTGAAATTGGCAGCCTAAATACAACCCTGATCCATCTTAAGTTGGCTGCAAACTGGTCCAAAACGTAGGACCACCTCTGTGCGCAGCCAAATCGACCGCACCCCTGACGACGACACCACGATGCCTTGCTGTTGAAGTTCCCAGGATGCCCGTTTCTGCCCAAGGGCCGGATTCTCAATAGCCAATTCGATCACGGCCTTTTCCACGTGCTCCGGCACGCGGTTCTTCAGGACCGGCTTCTTGCGGCTGAGGTCCATCAGCACCTCTTCCCCGAAGTATGAACAGATCCGTCAGGGCGTCGATCACGGCGACCGAGTTCAGCTTGCGCTTCACTCTAATCGCCAGGCACTCCCGGCTGTGCTCATCAAGGATGTTCAGCGTCCGAAAAGCTTTGCCAATTCCAACAGCCCGAGTTTCGGTTTGATGATCTTCTCCTGAATGCTTGTCATTGATCGACACTCCTTGTTGCGCTCCAAAAGAGCAGAAATGTCAGATCAAGTCGGGTGGTTTACAAATAAGATTAAACTCTAACTGCTTTCTCTTAGAGAAAGATAGGCATGAAGTAGATTTCGTCTCGAATCAGTCTCGCTCTCCTTGCGTGACAGAAGCTCTAACTTGGCGCTCAAGAACTTGCCATTTGCAGTAGACAACGGATTCTGTTCAAGTAGCGTTTTTAACTCCTCAAGTTCATCAAGATTGAGTAGTGCGTATCCGTAGTGTTCAATAATCCTTTGATCATTCGGATACAGAACAGCCCCGAGCTTCCCATATTTCGCAGCCCGATCAAACTGATAAATTCTATTTGACAAAGCAGTTAGGAAGAATAAAAAGTCCGCTTGACTCAACATAATAATAACACCCTTTCATGAGGAACAATTACCCGAAGAATGAGACTAGATCAGAAATACACTTCTGCGCGAAGCGTTAGAGAAGTCCAACAGCTCTTCATCATCTTTCAGTAATTTAGTAACCTGCTCTCCAATTAACTTATTGTTATCCAGGCTCTCAATATCACTAATTAGGTCACAGATTAATCCCTGTATTTCAACGTGGCCCTCAAGGCGCTCAGCAACTCGAACATAGTCCGTGAACGAAAAATTGAAAACATTGGGTGTTAGCTTCATTTGCTTAGGTAGCTTTTCCATTTTTCTAAACCGTTTAAACGAGTTATCCTGTATCTTAGGTAAAGACATTACCGGAGTTGAGTGAGCTAAATCCAGATTTGTGCATTAGGCCCCACGGAGTGACTACGCCAACCGGTATTTTAATCTCTGGATCTTTTAGTTCCAAGCTCGAGAACCCCTTAGTCCTAAGCATATCGCTTGCCGCCAGTGCAGGGATGACCGCAGCCAAACCAGTTTCCTCTACTAACTTCGTCACCAATTCAGCTGAGTTTACGCGCAAGAAATTTTTTGGCTCACGACCGGCCGATTGAAGGTTACCGTCAATTCGCCGTAACGTTGAAGGGCTACTACCTGAATAAACTATTCCCTTTTTACCTATTTCTTTCCAACTGATACTCGTACCTAGATCTATAAGCTTATTGTTTTTGGGTACGATGGCGACGATTCGGTCGGTTGCAATCTGTTTATAGTCATAGAAATCCGAAGAGCCTTCTCCCTCAATGATCCCCATGCAAGCATCTCTATCTCTTATTTTAGTGAAGATATTGGATCGTTCACTGAGTGTGAACTTAATGTTGTCGTTGCCGAACGTGTTGACTAAAGAATGCAGCCAATGCCCATTCAGGGCAGATGCAAATGAATGCTGAACCAATATCTCTTTCTCATTCGCTTCACTGCTAGCAATCTCTTTTACCCTATTTAATTCATATTCGTACTCCGCTATTATTCTTCGAAAAACTTCAACAACTTGATGACCTTTTTCGGTGAGCTTAGTGGAACGAGATGTTCCAGTTCTTTCGAAAATATCACATTGTGTTTGCTCTTCTACCTGGTTCACTATGATCGTAACACCCGGCTGCGAAATCGATTGCTTTGTCGATGCCCGGGTAAAGCTGCCTTCATCCACTGCCGAGATGATTACTTTCATTTTTCGTATACTGATGTTGTTCATTTTTGTCCCCTATCACGGATCATTTTGTACAGTTCCAAGTTAGATTCAGTTTGCGCTTCGTTTAAGTCTATCAGCGAGGTGCTCCGAGCTTCTTGCTCATGGCCTTCAATTTGGTATGCGAGCACAAGGTTTTGTCGAAATTTTTCGTTCTCTAGATTGGATAGCGAAAGTTCGCCAAAATGCCTGATTGCTTCGCGGGTTTTTCCGCTCATCGACAAGGAAAGAGCGTAGTTGTTCCGAACTTTGGCACTCGTCGGATAAGCGTCCAATAATTCACGATAAATGTTTTGCGCATTAAGATGATCGCCATCTAAGTCTAGCGCGACTGCAATTCCATTCTTTGCTTCGAAATTGTTAGGATCAGCACTCAACACCGCCTTAAACTCTTGCGATGCCAACTCGCTTCTATTGTTTGCTAGATGGACTCTACCCTTTCCAACCTTACCCGCCGTTTTTGCGCCGAGCCTGATTGCTGTGTCGTAACTCGCCATCGCCTTTAGATGAGCCCCTTGTCTAAGGTAAGAATCGCCAAGTGCGATCTGAGCCTCAGCAGATCTGGGGTTATCTTTTGTAACTTGTTCAAGAACACTGTAACCTTGAGCATATTGCCCCACGCTAATAAATTGCTCGCCTGCTACGATTTGGGACTGAAACCCGGTAGTACGGTAGTCCTGACTGCAACCGGCACAAATCAAAGCTGTGGTGACTAATAAGGTGGAAAATAACGCTTGGCGCTTTTTATTATTTTTGTCTATGTCTTTCAATGTGCTTATCCTTTTAGGTTTGTAATTTGTTTACACTGAATCACTCTTTTTTCTTGACGAGATATAAGAACCGACTAAAGGTTAACCAATATTATAAAATATTTCTGGGCTAGGGTTTGAACCCGATTTTCGCTGAATCCGCCCCGTGAAATCAGGCCGCAGAGGGGCTAGGCTCAGGATTCATAGCCAGTAGATGATGAAAGCGGCTATGGCGATGGCTCTAGGAAGATCTTCGGACACCTATCGTATCGGGTCGCCACTGTCATGTTCTGGCTATGAAATAACAACGAGCCCTGGCCCTAGAACGCCTGGGGTCGAAGTACGGAAGTATCAAAAGCCCTGCGAATGATCGAAAGCAGGGTAACCACCGGGAATACGTCGCTTTTTGAAACGGTCACTGTCAGAAGTGCCAGCGCGCTCGTGCGGATGGGACAGCAAGTTTTGTTGAACAAATCAGCGGCTTCGAGAAAGCTACCCTGCGCCATATCCAAAACTACATCACAGGCGCGCAAACCGGAACGGACTATCGCATCGACATGAGCAAACTAGCATAAAGAGCCCAAGCTGACTGCCAGTTGATTGCGACTTCGTTCGTAGCGTAACTTTCTTTGTCGTCAACAAACATACGCAAAGGCGGCTGTCCTAAGATCGCCCCGCTGGTTGGGTCGCCCGCCAGATCCATGGAATTGGCGCCCCCGGCAATGAAACCAGGAGGCAATTCTATAGCCCCTGAAACAACCGGTCGCAGATGCGGATTTCGGACTCCTACAGCGTTTGTCACATAGGTCTGGCCCAGCGGGTTGCGGCCATGAAAATAGGGTAGCATGGCTTTTGCTGCACGCGCGAAATTGTCATCACCGCTTGCATTGGACCACATCAACCAATGCCACCCGACTGTCGCCAAGGTCCCGTTTGATCCCCAAGGATAGCCCTCATCGTCCGCCATTGGCAACAACCACGCTGAACGCTGTTGCAACACGCGCCATTTATGCGCGGCCGATTGCAGCGAGCCCTGCACTGTCCGCGCTCCATCTTCCGACAACACATCTCTGATCGAATACAGCGCCCACATGCCAAGCAAGTCCACCTGGCCCCAATAGGTGCTATTTTTCGACGCGTTTAAGACTTCCAGGCGCGTGTTTAATTGCGACTCTGCCGCCGCGATGGCTTCCGAGGATTGGGTCAAAGCGGCCCAGGATGCCAGCGCGAAGAATCGTTCGTCGCTGTCGTCGCTATCTATATATGGGCCACCATATGCGCTTTCGTCATAAAGTCGCTCAATCATGATCAACCCGGGATTTGCGTCGAGCCACAGTAGCGCCCTTTCAGCTGCGACTTTGAATCGTTCCGCGCGTGCTGGGTCGTAGCGCGCCAGTACTCTCGCACCGAGCGCCATAGTCGCGGCAAAATCTGCCGTTGCAGTTGAGGACACAGGCATGAAGTATTTTACCGCAAAATCGTCATGCGGCGCGATATCCAGAAGCGGCCATTCTCGCGTGGTCGCTTTGTGATTTACTCCCCCATCCGGGCCTTGCATCTTGGCCAACCAATCAAGCTGTGCAACGGCAACGTCAATCCAGTCGGGTTTGTCGCTGGCACCGGCCAAAGGTGAAATACTGTGCTCAAGCGCGTCGGGCGCATTCAAACCCGTCAGCAGCATCAACGCCACTGCCCATGATCCATTCACGGTATATTTTCCGTAATCCCCAGCATCATACCATCCTCCGCTCACATCCCGTGTTCCTTCGGACTCAAACACTTTTGCAGCCGCGTCTTGTGGGTGCGCGTCAGGGAAAGGTCCGTTTGGTCCAGCAGTGATCCAGTAAAACGCACCCCAGGCTTCGTCCCGCATCCGAGCCAAGGCTGAACTGTCAGAGGCGACTTGGAAACTTGTCTTACCCTCTATGGATTTCGGGCCGATGCCTGGCGCTGTCAACGTGTAGGAGCCCGGGTCGAGATTCAGTGTAATCCTTGACACAGCAGAACCAGAAGCCGTTGAAAGACGGCGCGGCAATGGTACAGAGATGTCGCTGTCTCCGCCCCGTCCACTTAGTCTGACGATGGCATTGTTCGGCTCCGTTTCAACGCTTGGATCAAATCCTGGCCATTCTATCAAGACCGTCTGAGGATGCCCAGGCAAAAAACCCAAAGACGTGGCCAAGGGGTTTGGGGCAAACACGCGGTTATCCTGTTCAGGCCAGGCGACGATCTTGAAATCCGAAAGTGTCATATCAAATCCCGTCGCCCCAGCTGTCATGAACGCAAACGAACTCAGCCGTGTTGTCGTCTTTGGAATATCCAAAGTAATTGTCTTGGCCGCGCCACCTTGTGGCACCGTTATGAAGCCCTTACCGTCATTGGCGATAACCTTTTCAAATGAGGGCATACCTGTGTCATCCAACGCAGGGGCGGCTTCTTTGCCATCAATCATCGGCTGGAGCAGTTGCTCCCCCCAAAGAGGTGCGTGATTCGACGCAACCGAGACGTCGAATGACAGCATTTTACGCCCATAAGGCAATTCCGCATCAAAATGAATTTGCCAAAAACTGGCATCATTGAAGGCACCGCTCCCGGTATCGCGCAAGCGCAGCCCGTCTTCGACCGGTTCAGGCGCAAGACGTTGTTTTGACCAAAGATCTACAGGCAATTCGGGGACAGGCAAAGTCATCTCAACTGAATCTTCTGAAGATTCTGCTGCTGCAATCGATGCGCCAAACAATCCAAGGGCAAAGGCAAACCGAATGTGAGGTTTTTGGAATTTCATGTGAAGACCCTTGATGAGCGCGGTTTCATAGAGCACACTGGCAAATACAACCGCGTTCATCAACCTTTTTTATGATGTAGTCAGGGAGGATATATTTTCACTATTGTGCGCGATCTTGCTGTGCTGGATGTTCGGCCATGGTAACAATGCTGGATGTTGCAAAGCGCGCTGGCGTGTCCAAAGCGACAGTTTCGCGGGTTCTCAGCAATCCCAAAGTCGTGGATAAGCATACGCGCGCGCATGTTCGAGCAACCATTGAAGAGCTCGGTTATCGCCCCAATGCTGTTGCGCGCGGATTGGCCAGCCGGTCTTCGCGCACGGTCGGCGTTGTTATCAATTGGTTTGCATCGTTCTATTACGGATCCTTGCTGGATGGCGCCGAACACGAATTGGCGTCCGGAGGCTACAAAATGCTTGCCGAATCCGCCCGAGAACGCGTCGATGGCGAACGCGAGGCTTGGACGTCCCTGCTTGAACGTCAATGCGACGCGGTCATCATCCACTCGGACAACTTGAACGATGACGAATTGGGGCGCTGGATGACAGATCACCCCAAATCAGTTCTAATGAATCGCCGGCTGGACCAGTTTCTGGACCGCTGCGTTTACCTGGACAACAGCCGTGGCGGCGCTTTGGCGGCAGCGCATCTCTATGAAAAGGGCCATCGCGATATCGCAATGGTAACAGGGCCTGCCAAATTCTGTGAAGTTCGTGACCGGAGCTTCGGCTTCATCGACTATTTGCAGACCCGCGATCTTACCGCGCATGTCGTCGAGTCCACCTTCAATGACGAAGGCGGCTATCAGGCCATGCAGACCGTGCTGGACAGCACACCCTCCTGTTCCGCCGTTTTCTTTCAGAACGATGAAATGGCCGCAGGTGCGCTGGAAACCTGTCGCGAGCGGGGCATAGACGTGCCCAATGACGTGTCTATGATCGGCTTTGACGACATTCCCACCGCCCGGCATCTGACACCAAAATTGACCACTGTGCGTCAACCTCTCAGGGATATCGGAGCCGCGGCCGGTCGGTTGGCTCTCGCCTTGGCAGAAGAGCAGGTCGAAACAAACGAAATTCAACGTGTTTTCGAAGCAGAGCTCGTTGAGCGCGGCTCTGTTTTGGCGTGCAAGTAACCGGACTCAACAATGAGCCAAAGCGCTCAACTCAGGAGAAAAACCATGAAAAAAACGATCGCGTCAAGCCTAGCGGCCGGTCTTCTGGCGGCAATGGCTTTGCCGTCGCTGGCAGATGGTATTCGCGTTGACGGCTTCCCGCCATTCGATACGCATTTTGACAAGCAGGTGAACGTCTTC
This sequence comes from Ruegeria sp. SCP10, assembly GCF_040329495.1. Taxonomy (NCBI): domain Bacteria; kingdom Pseudomonadati; phylum Pseudomonadota; class Alphaproteobacteria; order Rhodobacterales; family Roseobacteraceae; genus Ruegeria; species Ruegeria sp. SCP10. The sequence goes on along the minus strand of NZ_JBDZYF010000020.1, from coordinate 8,084 downwards.
AATGAGGCACATCCCGATATCGCCGTCACCTATCAGATGAACGAACATGGGGACCACCACAAGAAGCTGACAACCAATCTCGCGACCCAATCGGGTGCTGGCGATGTCGTCATTGTCGACGTGTCATTTGTCGGGGCATTCATCAATGCAGGTGGTTTCGTGAACTTGTCCGACGCTCCTTACAATGCAGGCCAGTTCAAAGATGGCTTTGTCTCCTATGCTTGGAACCAGGGCCAGGGCTCTGATGGCAACCAATATGGCATTCCAATCGATATCGGTCCGGGCGTTATGTTCTACAGGCGCGACGTACTTGAGTCCGTAGGAGCAGAAATCGACGGCGTGATCTCAGATTGGAACAGCTACATCGAATATGGTCGCAAGCTGAAAGACAAGGGCGTCTATTTGATTGCCGATGCAGGCGATGTGGCGCGCATTATCGTGCGCACCACGCTGCAGGAAGGCGAAGGTCTGTTCTTTGACGCGGACGGAAATTCACTGGTGACGTCCGACCGCTTTGACAATGCGTTCACAATCGCTAAACAGATCCGCGATGAAGGCCTGGACGGTCAGATTGGTGCTTGGACGGGCGAGTGGTATGACGGGTTTAAGAACGGCACCGTGGCCACTCAATTGTCAGGCGCGTGGCTGCTGGGCCATTTGCAAAACTGGATGGCACCGGACACCGCCGGAAAGTGGGGCGCATCTAATTTGCCCGGCGGGATCTACGGGTCTTGGGGTGGTTCGTTCCTGGCCATTCCGGCGCAATCCGAAAACCCTGCGCAGGCTTGGGAGTTCATTAAGTATCTGACAACGCAGCCGGATCCGCAGATTGACAGTCTGAAAGACCTTGGGGCGTTTCCTGTTCTGCTTGAAACCTATGGCGATGCAGCCTTCGACGAACCGCTGGACTTCCTTGCCGGTCAAAAAGCGCGCCGGTTGTTTGCCGACGTCGCCAAGAAAGTGCCCGCAGTCACCCCGATGAAAGGGGACCTGATCGCAGAAGACATTGTTATGAATGGTGCTTTGGCGGAAGTGTTGAATGACGGCAAGGACATTGAACAAGCACTCAAGGATGCAGATCGCCTGCTCAAGCGCCGCATAAAATGACCTCGCGCGCGCCGGATCCGGTGATCCGGCGCGCGAACCCATCGTCAAAAGGCTGTCACTATGGTTGGTTCACCACATAAGGTGTCGCAGGTCGCGCAGACACCAAACCGCGCCCGGGTACGGCGGGCATCCAGACTCGCACCCTGGATCAAGACGTTGACGCCTTGGCTGTTTATATCTCCTTTCGTTATCATCTTTTCCGTTTTCACGGCCTTTCCGTTGTTCTTTTCTGCCTATTTGTCCTTTCAGGAGTGGAACCCGGTCGCCGGTCTGTCGAGTATGCAATTCGTCGGCCTGGAAAACTATCGAACCGCACTGGATGATCCCTGGATGTGGAAATCCTTATACAACACTGCATGGCTCGCGGTGGTGTCCGGTATCCCCCAGCATGTGATTGCAATCCCAGTTGCATATCTGCTTGTGACGGCTGTGCGTGCAGGTGTGCGGCAGGTTTATACCGCGACATTCTTTGTACCTTTCATCACCTCGACCGTCGCCATTTCTCTGATCTTCTACACGATATATTCCGGCAATGCAGGCATCCTGAATCAATGGCTGTTGGCCGCGTCGAAATGGCCGGTGTTTTCTTGGGGGCTTGGCTGGGTCGAAGAGGCCATGCCTATCCGTTGGTTGTCTTCTTCTGATTTGATCAAACCTTCCATCGCATTTGTTGTGATCTGGAAATACACCGGGTTTAATATCGTGATTTACTCGGCGGGCTTTCTGACGGTTTCCAAAGACCTTTACGATGCTGGCAAAGTTGATGGGTGCAACGCTTGGCAGCAGTTCTGGCATATTGCCCTGCCGATGATCCGCCCCTTCGCCTTCTTCGCTGTCACCTTGACCATTATTGGCAACCTTCAGATGTTCGAGGAGCCGTTCGTGCTGACATCCGGCGACTCCGGCGGGGTCGGTCAGTCCGGACTGACAGCGTCCTACTATTTGTATCTGGTCGGCTGGGAATGGCTGGAAATGGGCGCAGCAGCCGCGATTTCTTGGGTTCTGTTCCTGTTCATCGCCATCGCAACCTCGGTTCATTTCTACTTCAACGGACGCAAAGGCATGGGAGGAGACCGCTAATGACAGGCGTTGCGACAAAAACACCGCGCAAAAGCGCACACCGGATAGCATCCCCCAGGATGGCCCGCTTGGCAACCCACGGCCTGATGATTGCAGGCGTGCTGGTCACGATCTTCCCATTTGTCTGGGTCGCCCTCATGGCCACACATTCGCGATCCGAGATCTACTCGTCCCCCCCACCCTTCTGGCTGGGAGACAATCTGGCAGAAAACTACGCCAAACTTATCAATGTGATGCCGTTTTGGACCGTGTTGTTCAACTCACTCTGGGTCTCGGTGGCTGGCACAGCTGGCGCCGTCTTGTTCTGCTCCATGTGCGCATACGGGTTCTTCGCCTATGAGTTCAAAGGCAAGAATATCGTATTTGGCATCATGATCGCCTCAATGATGGTGCCACCCGTTCTGGGCCTGATCCCGTTCTTTCTGACGGTACGCTTTCTGGGGCTGTTGGACACCCATCTTGCAATCTGGTTGCCGGGGATCGCAAACGCCTTCGGAATCTTCCTGATCCGACAATACATGGTGCAATCGATCTCGCGGGACTTGTTGGACGCTGCCAAAGTAGATGGCGCATCAGATTTCCGCATCTTCTGGTCCGTCGTGTTGCCGCTGATTAAACCGGCGTTGGCAACGCTTGGAATCGTGATGTTCATCGGGCTCTGGAACAACTTCTTGACCCCGCTCATCGTCCTGTCCTCACCGGACAAGTATGTTCTGACGCTCGCTCTGCGATCCGTTCAGTCCATCGCGAACTCACCCTGGGGCGCAATCATGCTCGGCACTTTCCTGTCCATGCTGCCACTGCTGATCGCCTTCCTGTTTTTCTCTCGACAAATGATGGCGGGCCTGACCGCCGGAGCCGTGAAAGGTTGACCCTGTGACACGCAAATTCGCAAAAGATCCCGCCGCCCTTGCGGCGCGTTTCCCAAAAGACTTCACATGGGGCGTTGCAACAGCTGCCTACCAGATTGAAGGCGCAACACGCACAGATGGGCGCGGTCCTTCGATCTGGGATGCGTTTTCCAACATGCCAGGCCGGGTCTTTGAGGGACATAACGGAGACATCGCCTGCGATCACTACAACCGCTGGGAGAGCGATCTGGACCTGATTGCCGAACTAGGCATGGATGCCTATCGGTTCTCCATCGCGTGGCCGCGTATCCTGCCACAGGGCCGTGGCACAGTGAACGAAAAGGGCCTGGACTTCTATGACCGGCTGATCGACGGGATGGTCGCGCGCGGCATCAAAGTCTTTCCAACGCTTTATCACTGGGATCTGCCACTGGCCCTAGCAGGCTATGGTGGCTGGACCGACCGCGACACCGCCGAAGCCTTTGCCGAATATAGCGCGATTGTGGTGAAACGCCTCGGGGACCGTATGGATGCCTTGGCGACATTTAATGAACCCTGGTGCTCGACCTATCTGAGCCATTGGATCGGCAAGCATGCCCCCGGCGAGCGGTCGGCCGATGCAGCCCTGGCAGCAGTGCACGTCACCAATCTGGCGCATGGCCTTGGTGTACAGGCCGCACGGGCCGAACGGACCAACATCCAGATGGGGATCGTTCTGAACGCTCAGTCGATATTTCCCGCCTCTGACAGCCCAGAGGATCTCGCAGCAGCCGAACGCTCCTTTCAGTTCCACAATGGTGTGTTTTTCGGACCAATCTGTGATGGCGCCTATGACGCTGAACTTGAGGCGGCGCTTGGCGACAGACTCCGTTTGCAATCGGGCGACATGGAAACGATCAACCAGCCGCTCGATTGGTGGGGGTTCAATTACTATTTCCCAGCCGTGGTCAAAAACGATCCCAAAGCCGAGAACGTGCTGACCGGAATTGGGGCCATGGGCTCTTTCGAGGCGAATGCGGATGCGGCGTCCGACTTTCTGCGAATCCAGGCGCTGCCGGCCACCCGCTCAAACGTACGAACAGATATCGGATGGGAAATCCGCGCCGACGGTATCTCGCATTTACTGCGACAAGTCTACGCGCGCTACGATAATCTCCCACCGGTCTACATCACGGAAAACGGTGCCTGCTTCAATATGGGCCCCGATGATACAGGCGCAGTGGATGACACGCCGCGCTTGAACTATATCGCGGATCACCTCGATGAACTGGTCGGAAGCATCGCAGAAGGCATTCCGCTGAAAGGCTATTTCGCCTGGAGCCTGATGGACAATTTTGAATGGGCCGAAGGCTACAAAATGCGCTTTGGTCTGGTGCATGTCGACTACGACACGCAAGCGCGCACAATCAAGAACAGCGGGCACTGGTATTCAGATGTTGCGCGCGCGCATCGCGCGGCCTGCTCGGAGGCAGCTGAATAATGGCACGCGTAGAACTGGCAAATCTGTCAAAATCCTTTGGTGCTGTTTCGGTCTTGCAAAACCTGAATCTGGTTGTTGAAGAAGGAGAATTCGTGGCCCTTGTCGGGCCGTCCGGCTGCGGGAAGTCCACATTGTTGCGGGTGATTGCCGGACTGGACGAAGCCACCCGCGGCGAAGTCGTTATGGATGACGAAATCGTCAACGACTTGAGCCCACGGGAGCGCAATATCGCCATGGTATTTCAATCCTATGCGCTTTATCCGCATATGACGGTGGAAGAGAATATCGGGTTCAACCTGAGGATCTCCGGAGTACCTAAATCTGAAATCAAGACACGCGCACGGGCTGCTGCTGAAACTCTTGGGCTCAGCAATCTGCTGGACCGCAAGCCGTCGCAACTCTCTGGCGGGCAACGGCAACGGGTTGCGATGGGGCGCGCGATTGTGCGCGATCCGGACGTGTTCTTGTTTGACGAACCCCTGTCAAACCTTGACGCCAAGCTGCGGGCTGAAATGCGTGACGAAATCAAGCGCTTGCATAAAAAGGTAAAAACCACCGCGATCTATGTCACGCACGATCAGGTCGAGGCGATGACTCTGGCGGACAGGATCGTTATTCTCCAAGGCGGTGTCATCCAGCAAATCGGAACACCCTCGGATTTGTACCAAAACCCGGCCAACGCCTTCGTTGCCGGTTTCATCGGGTCTCCTGCCATGAACTTCGTGGATGCAAAGCTAGAGCGTAAAGGCGGACGTACAGAAGCCGTGTTTGAAAATGCCGCGCGCCTGGTTCTGGGCGATGTGCCACAAGACATGCCCGCCGATGTGAAGCTTGGATTGCGTCCGGAACATTTGGCGCTGGCCACGTCAGAGGTTGAGAATGCTATTGCGGGCACGGTTGAACTGGTCGAGCCCACAGGTGCTGTGAATCATCTCAAAATCGCAGTTGGCAGCCAGGAATTGACCGTACTTGACGACACGTTGGCGGAATTGGCGGACCAAGAAGCCGTGCATTTGACAATTGCCGCGGACAAAATCCATGTCTTCCCCAAAAAAGCCTGACGCCATGCTCTACCTAGACCCTAAAAAACCTGTCGCCGACAGGGTCAGCGATCTGTTGGCCCGTATGGAATTGCCGGAAAAACTGGCGCAAATGCACGCGCTTTGGCTTGAGTTGTCCGAAGATGGTGTGCATCGTATGCGCCCGGATGCGTCCAATAACTTCGAAGGCGGTGATCCTGCAAAGGTACGCCAGCTCTTTGCCCATGGTTTGGGACAGATCACGCGCCCCCTTGGCACGATAGGTGTTGCACCGCATCAAGGTGTGCGGGCGTTGAATCGTCTGCAAAAGGATATCGTCGAAGGCACACGGCTTGGCATCCCAGTCATGAGCCATGAAGAATGCCTTTCCGGGTTGATGGTGCAAGGTGCAACACTTTTCCCTTCGCCCCTGTCTTTGGCAGCCAGTTGGAATCCCGATTTAGTCGAACGCATCGGCGCCGCAATTGGCGCCGAAGGCCGCTCGGTGGGGTGTCATCAAGGGTTAGCCCCTGTGCTAGATGTATCGCGCGATGTCCGATGGGGCCGAACCGAAGAGTGTTTCGCTGAAGATCCATACCTAACGGGCCTTTTGGCAACGCGCTATGTACGGGGCCTGCAAGGCGACGATCGTGGGCTGCTGGCAACGCTCAAACACTATGTCGGGCATTCCGCTAGCGAAGGCGGACGCAACCACGCACCGGTCCATCTGGGCCCGCGCGAATTGGCCGATGATTTCATGCTGCCCTTCGAAATGGCCGTCAAGCAGGCCCAGGCCGCCTCTGTAATGCCTGCCTACCACGATATTGATGGCGAGCCCCTGCACGCGTCCCGCCACCTGCTGACCAAGGTTCTGCGGGAACAGTGGGGATTTGATGGGTTGATCGTGGCCGACTACATCGGAATAAGCCTGCTTGAGACACATCACGCAATTGCACACGACAAAGGCGAAGCGGCGGCGATTGCGTTTCGGTCGGGCCTGGACCTGGAACTGCCATCCAACGAATGCACGCCCCATTTGGAACATGCCCTCAAGCAAGGCCAGATCACACTGCATGACATCGACGCCGTCGTTCAGCGACTCCTGTCGGAAAAATTCCGCCTTGGCTTATTTGAGCAGCCCTATGCAGATGAAGGTGCCATCGCCTTGCGCACGCAGGGCGCGATCGAACTGGCCCGCGAAGCCGGGGCACAAGGTGTGACCCTGTTGGAAAACAACGGAACCCTGCCGCTCAGCCCCGCAACCAAAATCGCTGTGATCGGACCAACAGCAAATGACCCACTTGCACTTTTGGGTGACTATGCCTTTCCGGTGCATCTCATCAACAACGATGCCGACACGGATACAGCACATGTCGTAACACCTTTGCAGGGGCTTAAGGCGCAGTTCGGAGCAGAAAATGTGACGTTCGCCCAAGGGTGCTATATTCTGGAAACACGCGGCTCAGGCAACCCGGTCTTTCCCGGTGACATGGCAGATACAGCCAGCCTGGCGCTGAACTCACCGGTCAGCACACGCACAGATCTGATTGCGCACGCTGTGCAAACCGCGAAAGCGGCCGATGTGACCGTTCTTTGCGTTGGCGATCTATCAGGCATTTTCCAGACCGGAACCGTTGGCGAAGGGTCTGACGTTGACACGCTGGACTTACCGGGCGTGCAGCAACAGCTTCTGGATGCCCTTCTGGATGCCGGCCAAGCAGTGATCGTCGTGATGTCCAGTGGCAGGCCCTATACGCTCGGCAATCGGGAAAAGGATCTGGCCGCATTGCTCGTGACACATTTTAGCGGCGAACAAGGCGGACATGCCCTTGCAGACGTCATCTCCGGAGCCATGGAACCATCAGGGCGCCTGACCTTGTCAACACCGCGCAGCGCCGGAGCCTGCCCCTATCACTACAACCACAAATTCAAAAGTGCAGGCACACCCATCGCACGGCATTTCGGCAGCGATTACCCCTTTGGGCACGGCTTGTCATATACCAATTTCAACTATCGTGACTTGGAGCTAAAGGCAGAGCGCATTCCTAATGCCGAAGGAGAGCTGCACTTATCCTTCACAATCCGCAATAATGGAGAACGTAAAGGTGTTGAGGTACCGCAACTATACGTGCGTGACCAGGTCGCGTCTTTGGTGCGACCGATCAAAGAGTTAAAGTGTTTTGCCCGCGTAACGCTTGACCCCGGACAGCAAGCCAGGGTTGAGTTTGTTGTGCCCACCGATATGTTGAATTTCTCCGGAAGCTCAGGCGCCCGGATCGTGGAGCCCGGCACGTTTGAATTAATGATCGGCGCATCCAGTAGTGATATTCGACTCAAAGATACGATTGAAGTTACGGGCGAAGTACATGTGCTATCTCAGAATTGGCGAATGGAAAGCCACGCAAAAGTGATAGTTCAAGCGTAAGCTGAATGGGAGGCATTGCCAATTTGTTTGCCAGCGGTTGCAGAGAGCCTTTGCTGGCGCGGTCAGGCGGTCAACTCGAGAGCATAGTCATTCCAAAGTTCGTGCGCGACCGATCGGGCGTG
>NZ_JBDZYF010000019.1:0-16247 GCF_040329495.1 Ruegeria sp. SCP10 | reverse complement strand
CACCCCCGTCCCCGGAGGCGTCGGCCCCATGACCATCGCCTGCCTACTCGCAAACACCCTCACCGCCGCATGCCGCGCAAACAGCCTGCCAGAACCAGAAGGCCTCACGGCGTGAACCTCTCTGCCGCCTCTCAAACCGGCGGCAGCCTATCTGCCTGCACCAACGCGAAACACTATTGGCGTTTTGCGGGCCGTGCCGCGCGTATGGTGATCGTGTCCATTGGTCATTCGGCGTCGAATGCCGCGCGCGCCCGCGCGTTGGTTGCCCGCGCGGCACAAATCGGTATGGCGTTAGATCAGCAATTCTGGGGCAAGGATATGTCGCAGAATAAGTGCCGAACTCAGGTCAAGCAATTGAACGAGGCGGTGGATGTCTACGCTGTCTTGTTGCTGCCTGCCGCGCCTGCTCAAATCGATATTCTAAGTTTGCGCGGTGAGTTGCTGGGATACAAAGACCTCATTCGCCCAGGCGCGTGGCATCTGCCCGGACCGGTCCGGCCGGGCGAAATCGATTGCGTACTGAACAGCGCGACTGCGGCGCATCAGGCCCATGGAATTGCCATGGGGCTAAAAGATGCTCAGATCGCGAGATAACCAATCCCAGAAAATGCAATGATGCATCCAAGCCATTGAGATGTAGACATTCTCTCTTGCAAGATTGCCCAGGCTAACACGACCGTCAACAATCCGAAGATCGAGGCGGCAACGGATGCGTATTGGGCGTTTGGCAATCCTCCGGCGGAAACCACGCACAGAAGTGCCACTGCGTCGAGCGTGCCCATCAGGCACAAAAGAGGCAAGGCCCGCGCGCCTGGCCAAAGCGACTTTCCGGATGCAAGGGCGATTACAGCCAGTGCAGGGATCGCGGTTAGTCGACCGATCAGCGAAACGGTGAACTCATTGCCCAGTTCGGCTGCATATTGTCCCAATGCGAATGTCGCAGCAAATCCGATTGCAGCAAATATGGAAAAGGCAATTGTAGGCCCGGCTGAAGGATACTCTGCGCCGTCATTATTGGATCGTGCTGAGACAATGGACACACCGAGACCAATGGCGATGATCGCCAGCCAATGCCATATGCTGACCTCGGAACCGCGCCATATTGCAAGGGTGACCGACAATACCGGATAGCTGGCGACAAGCGGGGCGACCAGACGTACGGGTCCGCGCTGAAATGCAGCATACATGCTGAGGCCAGCCAGCAGGTAAAAGCCACCCGACGCAACCGCATAGGACACCGCCTCGACGGGCATGGGGGCAAACCCGGACCAGATCGCCACAAGTCCGAACTGAAGCACGGCCCCGGCAATCAGCACGGCCATCAACGCCGCGATGATGCTCACGGACTGGCTGACATATCGCACGGCAAGATCGTGAAAACCCCAGCACAATGCTGCCAGCAGACCCAGTACAAGGGCGCTCATCCGGTCGCCCCATGTATCTGGCTAAGTCCGGACATTCCGTGCCCACCTTTCGTTATCAACCGCGCCAACATGTCACTGGTGATAAACTTATTTTCCTGTTATGCAATATTTATTGACGGCTACAATTCGGAGAAGAGACGTTTGTCATCGGCTTTGGATCAAATCGGCGGTGAAGACCGGCTTCGGGCTCTGGTCGAACGGTTCTACGACCGCATGGAGACCGATCCGGCCGTACATTCATTGCACAGGTTGCATTTTCGCGGACACGGGTTGTCTCATACAAGACAGGCACAATTTGAGTTTCTGAGCGGATTTCTGGGCGGTCGGGCGTATTATCGTGAGCGATTTGGTCATATGGACCTGAGGGAAATTCATGCGCATGTACCGATACGTGAGGCCGATGCCGAGCTTTGGCTGGATACGTTTGACGCCGCGTTGGCGGATTGCGGAATGGACGGTCCGGTGGTGGACAAAATGCGTAGAACTCTACGCCGTGCAGCATTGAAGCTGGTCAACGATGTCCCAGACTGGAGAGTCGAAGCCGACAGCGGAAAGAACCTTGAGGTTCATGGCTGATCAGATCTGTCGCAGTCTGGTATAGATGCTGGACGTGACCTTGAATTGTTCCTCGGCAATAGTGTCGCTGTCAGTGACCATTTCCTGCACCGCATCTACGCATCCAAGCCAATCCACAGCGCATTGATGATTTGCCGGATCAGTCATCCACGATTGGATCGTGCCCTGAACAAGTTCGGGGTGAAACTGCACGCCCCAGGCACGATCTGAGACCCGCAAAGCCTGTACAGCGCAAGCCTCAGATTGCGCCAAAACCGATGAGTTGGGCGGTAGATCGATGGCCTCAACGCCATGCCATTGTAGCACCCGGATTTGATGGGGCAGGGGCCCGAACAGCGGATCACTGCGCGCGTTGTCAGTCAGATTGATGGAAAGCACACCGATCTCAGGCTTCTGCATAGGTATACATTTCCCTCCTAACGCATCAACCAGAAGTTGGTGACCCAGACATATCCCAAAGTACGGACGCTTGAGGTCTTGAATCCACGTCCTGATCGCTTGTTTTTCGGGCACGAGCCACGGATGTGCCTCGGTTTCCCAGACGTCCATCGGGCCGCCCAGAACCAGAAGCAAATCAAAATCGTCGAGTTGCGGGATTGGTTGGCGATCATACAGATGCACGACTTTGGCCGTATCACCGCATGATGAAATGTGCTCCAGAAACGCTCCGGGATTTTCGCCTGACGAATGTTGGAAAATCAGAACGTTCACGACGTGCAGGTCTCCGTCTGATCGAAGGGGTTGGGGCGGCAGGTACTCTGCAGCCCCTGAATTGTTCAGATATCGAGCGTGTGGTCCTTTTCCCATCTTGAGAAATGGCTGACGAACGAGTTCCATTCCTGATGCTTCATCTTCAGAAACGCGCTTGAGAATTCCTGACCCATCATGGCTTTCAGCTCGGTATCGTTGTCATATTCGCGCAACCCGTCGAGCATGTTCAGCGGTAGTTTGGGGGCGTCGGTGACGGTGTGGCCTTCGGCATACATGTCGATGTCCCAGCGACGTCCCGGATCGGCTTTTGAGCGAATGCCGGACAGTCCAGCGGCGATGATGACCGCCTGCAGCAGATAGGGGTTGGTGGCGCCGTCGGCCAGGCGCAGTTCGAACCGGCCCGGGCCGGGCACTCGGACCATGTGGGTGCGGTTGTTGCCGGTCCAGGTCACGGTATTAGGGGCCCAGGTCGCGCCCGACATGGTGCGCGGTGCGTTGATACGCTTATAGCTGTTCACCGTCGGGTTGGTGATCGCCGCCAGCGCGCTGGCATGTTTCATGATCCCGCCCAGGAAATACTTGCCCTGTTCGCCGAGTCCCACCTCGCCGGTCGGACCGTCGCCTTGGCCGGCGAAGACGTTGGTTTTGGCGTCCGCTCCGGGTGCATCCCAGACCGAGATATGAGCATGGCAGCCATTACCGGTCAGCCCTTCGACAGGCTTGGGCATGAAGGTGGCGCGGAACCCGTGCTTCTCGGCCACAGATTTGGTCATGAACTTGAAGAACGAATGCTTGTCGGCGGTGCGCAGAACATCGTCAAATTCCCAGTTCATCTCGAACTGGCCGTTGGCGTCCTCGTGGTCGTTCTGGTACGGCCCCCAGCCGAGATCGAGCATGTAATCGCAGATCTCGCGCACCACGTCATAGCGGCGCATCACCGCCTGCTGGTCATAACAGGGCTTCTCAGCCGTATCGAACGGATCGCTGATCTGCTCGCCATCTGGGGTCAGCAGGAAGAATTCAGCCTCGATGCCGGTTTTGACATGCATTCCCATGTCGGCGGCTTCGCCAATCAGGCGGCGCAGAACATTGCGCGGGGCCTGGGCAACATCCTTGCCTTCCATCACGCAGTTACCTGCAACCCAGGCGACCTCGGGCTTCCATGGCAGCTGGATCACTGATGACGGGTCCGGCACCGCCAGCATGTCAGGATGCGCGGGGGTCATATCCAGCCAGGTGGCAAACCCGGCAAATCCTGCGCCGTCTTCCTGCATCTCGGCAATCGCCTGCGCGGGTACAAGCTTGGCCCGCTGCCCACCGAACAGGTCGGTGAACGAGATCATGAAATACTTGACGTCTTTTTCTTTTGCGAAAGCTGCGAGATCTGTCGTCACGATGGCTTTCCTTTCCCTGTTGAATTTTCGATTTCCAAAGCAAAAACGCGGCCCCCGTCAGGGAGCCGCGCAGCATCAGTTCAGAACCCTTCCTTGCCCGGGTACCAACTTGTCCCGGCCAATGGGACACGCGCCATGGCGGCGGCCTCCATCGTCAGGGCACACAAATCCTCGGGTTCAAGGTTGTGGAGGTGATTATGACCACAGGCCCGCGCGATGGTCTGCGCCTCAAGCGTCATCACCTTGAGATAGTTGCGCAGACGGCGTCCGGCCTCGACCGGGTTCAGACGGGCGGCCAGATCGGGATCCTGCGTGGTGATACCCGCGGGGTCCTGGCCTTCGTGCCAGTCGTCATAGGCCCCGGTGGTGGTGCCCAGCTTTTGATACTCGGACTCCCATTTCGGATCATTGTCGCCAAGCGCCACCAGCGCCGCGGTGCCAATGGCAACCGCGTCGGCGCCAAGGGCCATTGCCTTTGCCACATCGGCCCCCGTGCGAATGCCGCCCGAGATCACAAGTTGCACCTCGCGATGCACGCCCAAATCCTGCAGCGCCTGCACGGCGGGACGAATGCAGGACAGTGTCGGCAGCCCAACATGCTCGATGAAAACGTCTTGCGTCGCGGCAGTGCCGCCCTGCATGCCGTCCATCACCACCACATCGGCCCCGGCCTTTACTGCCAGCGCGGTGTCATAATAGGGGCGGGTCGCGCCAACCTTGACATAGATGGGCACCTGCCAGCCGGTAATCTCGCGCAGTTCGAGGATCTTGATCTCAAGATCATCAGGCCCGGTCCAGTCGGGATGGCGACAGGCCGAGCGCTGATCAATACCCTTGGGGAGCGTGCGCATTTCTGCGACGCGGTCGCTGATCTTTTGACCCAGCAACATGCCACCACCGCCGGGTTTTGCGCCCTGACCAACAACGACCTCAATCGCGTCGGCCTTGCGCAGATCATCTGGGTTCATGCCGTAGCGCGAAGGCAAATACTGATAGACCAGCTTGTTGGAATGGCCGCGCTCCTCGGGCGTCATGCCACCGTCGCCTGTCGTGGTTGACGTGCCCGCTGCCGAAGCGCCTCGACCCAAGGCCTCTTTTGCCGGGCCGGACAGCGCCCCAAAACTCATACCCGCAATGGTGATCGGAATGTCCAGCTCAATCGGCTTTTTGGCAAAGCGCGTGCCCAACGTCACCGAGGTGTCGCAGCGTTCGCGGTAACCTTCGAGAGGATAGCGACTGATGCTGGCGCCCAGAAACAACAGATCATCGAAATGCGGCACCTTGCGTTTGGCTCCGCCACCACGAATATCATAGATACCGGTGGCCGCAGCGCGCCGGATCTCTGCATTGATCGGATTGGTGAAGGTCGCCGACTGAATCGGCAGGGTGCGGGGGATCTGATCGTCCATGTCTTTCATACCCTTCTTCCTCAGTAAGCAGCGGCGTTGTCGACGTCGAAGTTATAAAGCTGACGGGCGGAACCGTAGCGTTTGAATTCTTCGGGGCTGGCATCCGCGCCCGCGCGGTCCAGCAGGTCCCTCAGGATATCCAGATGCTCGGGGCGCATCTCTTTCTCGATGCAATCGGCGCCCAGGCTTTTGACCGAGCCGCGCACGAACAGCTGCGCCTCGTAAAGCGAGTCTCCCAGTGCATCGCCTGCATCACCGCAGACCACAAGATTACCGGCCTGCGCCATAAAGGCCGACATATGGCCGATATTGCCATGCACCACGATATCGATCCCCTTCATCGAGATCCCGCAGCGCGAACTTGCATTGCCCTTGATCACCAGCAAACCGCCGTGGCCCGTGGCGCCGGCGTATTGGCTGGCGTCGCCCTCGATTACGACCTGACCGGACATCATGTTCTCGGCCACGCCGGGCCCAACCGAGCCTTCGACCTTGACCGTCGCCTGCTGGTTCATTCCCGCGCAGTAATAACCTGTTGAGCCCTTGACCGTCACTTCGATGGGCGCATCCAGCCCAACGGCAATGGCGTGGCTGCCTTTGGGGTTCACGACTTCCCAATTGGTCTGGTTTGTCTCGGTAGATTGCGACTGCAGGGTGGCGTTCAACCCACGCAGGCCGTCTGCTTCAAGATCATAGGTTTGCATGTCATGCGGCCTTTTCATTGGTCGTGGGACTGTCATTGTGGGACCAGAAGTAAACCGTTGCTGGCTCCGGCTCCCAGATGCGGGCCTCGTCGATACCCGGCAGGTTCACCAGCGCCCGGTATTCGCTGCCAAAGGCCACATATTGATCGGTTTCGGCCATCACCGCAGGCTTACAGGCGATCGGATCGCGGACCACGCCGAACCCGTCTTTGGTGCCGACCACAAAGGTAAAGAACCCATCTAGGTCTTCGAGGCTGCTTTCCAGCGCCTCGCCCAGACTGGCCCCGTTCATCATCTTCCAGGTCAGATAGGCGGCTCCGACCTCTGTATCATTCTCGGTTTGGATCACCACACCTTCACGGCGCAACTTGCGGCGCAGCGAATTGTGGTTCGACAACGAGCCGTTGTGAACCAGACACTGATCTGGTCCAGTGTTGAACGGGTGTGCACCCATCGTCGTGACGGCAGACTCTGTCGCCATGCGAGTGTGGCCAATGCCATGTGTGCCGCTCATGCTGCTGATGTCAAAGCGCGCGGCCACGTCCTTGGGCAGGCCGACCTCTTTGTAGATCTCCAGCATTTCGCCCCGGCTCATGATCCGGACTGAAGGCCGGATTTCCGCCAACGCGGCTCGTGCCGCTTCAAACTGCCCTGCTGGAATGTCCAGAACGGTGTGCGTGTCGTTGTCAGTCTGTGTGACCGTCACATTCAAGCGTCGTCCCAAGTCGTCGGCCAACCCGGCAAAATCTTCGCCGGGGTTAGGCGATTGCAGCGTCATCTTGGAGTGGCCATTTGATTCATCACCATAAATCGCGATTCCCGCACTATCCGGGCCGCGATCAGTCATGGTGACCAGCATGTCTGTCAGCATATTGCCCAACTGTGGCGCAAGCGACCGGTCTTTCAGGAATAATCCAACAATTCCGCACATAGCTGGCAATTCTCCTTGTGTGTTTCGTCCTGATTCGAGGGTATCAACAAATCCAGCGAGTATCAATAATCACAGGAAAATAATTTTCCTGATAGGCAATGGGCGCAAACTCAGATTTACGCCCATCACCAGTATTCAAAGGTGGATTAGTATCGTTCCAGCTGTGCCTTCACCTTCTCTTCGTCACCGGTATGACGAGCCTTCTCAAGGTGCTCACCTTCCCGGACGAACTGGATGCGATGCCAACCGATCCAGAATGCGACGCCCACGATGACCATTAGGACTTCGTAACCTTGGAAGGGATAGATTGGTCCGACTTCGGCCAAATCCACGGCCCAACTTGTATATCCGTTAGTAGACATATTTTTCTCCCTTACTTAGCTGCTACGCCACGGGCAGCCAGTTCTTCCTTGTCGGCTGCAATAATCGCGGCTTTGGCGTCTTCGTAGGCATGGTGTTCAGCGTAATCGAGACCCTGAAGTTCAACTTCTTCCGGGATGCGCAGAACACCAGCGGCTGCTTGAATTTTCGCCAGGATCCAACCTGGTAAGAAGCCAAGGACAAAGAACATGATGACCGCGCCGGTGATCTGACCGACCGGGTTGATCGTTGCATAGCCTTCATATGGCGAAGAAGGTACGCCCCACAGGACAAAGCCGGAAATCACCAGGCCAACGAACCCTGCATAGCCATGCACGGCCACGGCACCAACGGCATCATCCAACTTGAACCGACGCTCGACCCAATAGTGCAGCTTGTACACGATCACGACACCGATCGCGGCAATGATCATTGCCTGGATCGGGTGATATAGATCGTTACCCGCAGATGCAGTGATAATACCGGCCAGTCCGCCCGAGAACGTCCAAAACGCGTCACCTTTGGAAATGACATACGCTGCCATCAACCCGCCAGACAGAGACATCAGGAAGTTGAAGGTAATCGCAGACAGCGTGGTCGGAGCCAGATAGATGTTGGTCGCGGTCCACGTGACGCCCGTTATCTGACCGTCAATTGCTTCCGGAGATATCGCCGGAACATTACATGCAGCATAGAAGCCCCAGAAACCTGTGTAGATCAGGAATATCCCGATGGTCAGTAGCCAAGGGTTATGCGGCGGAATATCCCGCGGCGTACCGTCTTTGGCAAATTTGCCGAGGCGGGGGCCCAAAACCATGATCACACCAAGTGCGTAACCGCCTGCTATCGCGTGAATAACACCGGAAGCATAAGCATCGTGGTACCCAAGTATGCGCACCATCCAGCCGCCGTAGTGCCAACCCCACGCAGCATCGATGATCCACCAGACCGAACCAATCATCACTGCATGGACCCACAAGGCCGAAGATCTAATCCGCTCGATCACAGAACCAGATACAATCGAGGCCGCAGTCCACGAGAAAAGCAGGAACGCCGCCCAGAAGACGCCGGTGATTCTGTCACCAAGATTGGTTGCCATGGTGTCGGCCCATGGCAGATTTGCAGCGCCCGCTTCGGTATCCAAACCGCCCCAGAACGGAAAGTTTGGAAAGGCCCAGTAAATCCACCATCCAAAGAAGAAGAACGTGACCGTCACCAGCGGGATGATCATGATGTTTTTCATCAATGTGTGCATATGGTTACGAGCCCGGCTGGCGCCGACCTCGTACATGCAAAAGCCC
The DNA here is from genome assembly GCF_040329495.1 of Ruegeria sp. SCP10. Classification (NCBI taxonomy): domain Bacteria; kingdom Pseudomonadati; phylum Pseudomonadota; class Alphaproteobacteria; order Rhodobacterales; family Roseobacteraceae; genus Ruegeria; species Ruegeria sp. SCP10. Next base: position 7,437 of record NZ_JBDZYF010000019.1, on the reverse strand, counting down.
ACATGGATGAGGAACATGAAAACGACCGTTACCCAGTAGTAGAACTCGGTAAAGACCGTCGTGAGTGCATTTAGATTACCATCCACTTCGTAGTCTCCCTGTTGTTACAGCAGGAGGTCTTTCTGCGAAGAATTTCCTGCTGGGAATAATTATGCACTCAGGGGACAATTTCATTTACGACCTGTCAATAGATATGTGGGGCAAACCTCTTTAGGGCCAGCAATTCGCGCAGGATTTTTGACGCCGATCAAGTGGCTATAGCGTTGATAAATAAGTACTTATGTAACTATCGCACACCCCGCTCAGGGTGCGAAAATTGCAGGCAAATATTCCCAACAGGAAAAAAATCTGCACAGAGGTGTTGATTTTCGATCCGACTTCGGCCTCAATATGGCCAACAAAAAGCAATCAACGGGAGAGCTGAACAATGGCCATTCTTTGGAGGACGTCCGCCCTTGCGCAGCGCCATGCCGAGATCGGCGGCGAGCTGGAAGACTGGAACGGTATGGGAACCGCGTGGTTCTATGACCACAGCCCGGAACGCGCCAAAGCAGATTACGAGGCGATCCGCACCAAGGCGGGCCTGATGGATGTGTCAGGTCTGAAGAAGGTTCATGTGGTCGGCGAAGATGCGGCGTACGTCATCGACCGTGTCACGACGCGGAATGTGGAAAAAATCATGCCGGGCCGGTCGACCTACGCGTCGATCCTGAATTCCGAAGGCAAATTTGTCGACGATTGCATTATCTACCGCCTGTCGGTGAACACGTGGCTTGTCGTGCACGGCACCGGGACAGGGATGGAACAGCTCACATCGGTGGCCGCCGGTAAGAATTGTTCTGTCATTTTTGACGATGACATGCACGACATGTCGTTGCAGGGGCCGGTAGCGGTGGATTTCCTGGCCAAACACGTTCCGGGTATTCGGGATCTGGCCTATTTTGGCATTATGCAAACCAAACTCTATGGCTGCCCGGTGATGATTTCGCGGACCGGCTATACCGGCGAGCGCGGGTATGAGATTTTCTGTCAGGCAAAGCACGCTGTGCATCTGTGGGACAACATCCTTGCCGAAGGCAAGGACATGGGCATTGTTCCGGTCCAGTTCTCGACGCTCGATTTGCTGCGCACCGAAAGCTACTTGCTGTTTTATCCCGGGGACAACTCGGAAACCTATCCGTTCGATGGCGAAACCTGCGGCGATACTCTGTGGGAACTGGGTCTGGAATTCACAGTTTCACCGGGCAAGACCGGATTTATCGGCGCCGAGAACCACTATGCCTCGCAAGGCAAAGAACGGTTCAAGATCTATGGTGTCAAACTGGATGGCACCACCCCGGCGGATGAGGGTGCTGATCTGCTGCAGAACGGTCAAAAGGTCGGTGTTGTCACCTTTGGCATGTATTCCGAAATCAATGGGCACAATGTGGGTATCGCACGGATGCCGGTCGCCTGTGCCTCGCCCGGAACCAAACTGACAGTGCGCAACGGCGATGGGACAGAAATAGCGGCGACTGCGGAAGAGATGCCGTTCTACGATCAGGACAAATCGATCAGAACCGCAAAAGGCTGAGTTTCAGGGGGCGCAACGGACACACCGTGGCGCCCTTTTCCTGTTTGAGGGCACAATGTCAAAGTTCGAATTTCCCAAGTCAATCGCAAGCCGCCCGGTCTGGGGTACGCTAGAGGTTCGCTCAGGTGAACATCATCTTATGATCGCCGAGGCCGAAGGGGCCGAAGCCATCCTTGACATAGCGACACCCGATCTGATGGCTAAAACCCATTTGATCTATATCCCAAAAGGCACGGATTTCTCGGAAAAGCTGCAGGCGCTGAACCCTGCGCAATTCTACGAAGGTCCCTCTTATACAGCCGCGCTGCACCGCATTCGCCGCGTGTTGGAGGACGCGCATATGGGATTGCAGGTCTATCTGACCGGCACCGAGGGGATGATGGGGCAGGCCATGAACGAGGTGATGGCCGTCGGTCTTCCGCATACTGCGATTCAGACCGAACATCGCGGCTCGGTCGCGCGCCGGATGCAATGTGTGCATTGCAAAGGCGTCACCGAAGATGTCGAGGTTGACCCGTTTGTCTGCGCGCACTGTGGGCTCAACCTGTTTGTGCGCGACCACTATTCCCGCCGCCTTGCCGCCTATCAAGGCGTCCGCGTTGATGCCGAGGACCATGGTAACGTGCCCGAGCCGAAGGGGATCTACGAATGAGCGGTGCCGAGAAAATTCAGGTCAAAGTGACCGAAATCACCCCGCTGAACGAATTAGTGACGCGATTCCGGTTCGAACGCGTTGATGGCGGGCAATTGCCCACCTTTTCAGGCGGCGCACATACCGTTGTTGAGATGCAGGATGGCGGCATCACGCGGCTTAACCCCTATTCCCTCATGTCCGACCCTTTCGATCAGTCGTCCTATACCATCTCGGTCCGGCGCGATGATCAGGGCAGGGGTGGCTCGTTGTTCATGCACCGTCAGGTCAAACTGGGCGATGAGATGACCATCAGCTATCCGGTCAACCTGTTCTCGCTTGACCTGCGGGCCCGCAAGCACCTGTTTCTGGCAGGTGGCATCGGTATCACCCCGTTTCTGGCGCAGATCAAACAGCTAGAACTTCTGCACGGTCATTGGGAACTGCATTATGCGTGCCGTAACAATGCGTTGGCATCTTATGCCGATCAACTGACAGACCGGCATCCAAACGAAACACATCTGTACTATGACGACCAAAATCAGCAGATCGATCTGAAAAATCTGCTGAGCGGGCAGCCTTTGGGCACACATGTCTATGTCTGCGGCCCCAAAGGCATGATCGATTGGGTGCGCGGAACTGCTGCCGCCGAAGGCTGGCCCGAGGATTGCGTGCATTACGAAGAGTTTCTGGCACCGCAGCCCGGCAAACCGTTCGAAGTGCGCTTGGCAACATCGGACAAAGTCATTCATGTGGGTGAGAACGAAAGCCTGCTGGAAGCCATCGAACGCGAAGGCGTGGATGCGCCGTATCTGTGCCGTGGCGGGGCCTGTGGTCAATGCGAAACCGTTGTTCTGGATCACGACGGGAACTTTGTTCATCGCGATCATTGGCTGACTGACGAAGAAAAAGCCGCAGGCAAGAAGATCATGCCCTGCGTATCGCGTTTCGAGGGCCAGTCCCTCGTGCTGGACCGCTGAGAGGAGGCCCACATGACCATTCAATTCAACGACGAGTCCTTCCGTGACGACTATACGTTCCACAACTCGGAATGGGCGATCAAACGCTTTCCTTTCCCGTTTCACGAAGACAGCTATATGTATTCGGTCAACATGGAGCAGCACCGGGGCGGGCCAGAGGGCTCGGTCTATGAAATGCGGTTTGACGTCGATGAGCACTATGTCTCGGAAATGAAAGATCGCGCCATTGTTCTGGATCAGGACCCACTGCGTTGTCAGTCACTGCCGCATATGACCTTGGCCGGTTGGGACCTACTCGAGCTGATCATGGTCAGCAAGTCAGAGGATTATCCAGACCTGTTCGAGCTGCACCGCAACGGCAATCAGTGGCGCTGGATCAACAAGCCGCTAGGCATTGATCACAGTTTCACCTTCATGGACGAAACCACCCTGCCATACGGTCCGATGGAGTACATCACGCGTCAGGCGCAGGGCGACTTCGCTGTGCTTGATCAGCGGGATGAGATGTTGTGGATGGACGCGGGGATGGTAACGACCCAGGCAGACTGGAGCCTGGATTTCGACATCGGCATGAACTTTTTCGAATGGCATGCGCCAGTTCCGAAAGCCCATGAGATGGGAATTTTCAAGCGCGCGCTGAAATTCCTGCTGAACATTCAGCAAGGGGCTCCGGCGCGGCGTCTGAACTGGACGATGACGGTGAATCCGTTGCTAGATACCAGCCCGGAAAACTATCACAAATGGGGTATTCAGAAGACAACGTTGACGCCTGAGAACATCGCTCACAAGCAGCATTTGCGGGTTGAGTTGCAAACCTTCTTCCGGTTGCCGCGGTCAAACGCGCTGGTGTTTCCGATCCGCTGTTATCTGTGCAGTTTTCAGGATCTGATGACTGTACCGAAATGGGGTCGCCGTCTGCACCGTGTAATCCGCGATCTTCCGGTTGAATTGGCCACCTACAAAGGGTTTATCGACAACCGTCCAATGATGCTGGACTACCTCAGCCAATTTGACGACGGTCTTCCAACCTCACCGGGTGTATGGCCGGATCTGGAAACGGAACCGCCCTTGTCAAAGTAGGTGGATGTCGGGATGGGTCGTGGCTGATCAGGACAAGACGATTTGGCAGCTAGGGGATGATGCCTTAGCGTTTTACGACGTGCTCGCGCTGCTGCGCACGTCGTTCCAATACATGGACGGCAGGATAGATCCGCCATCCTCGATTCATCGGCTTACCGTCGAAGCTATGAAGGCCCATTGCCAAACTGGAGGTGAGATCTGGGCTGTTGGCCGTCCGCTTTTTGGGTGCATTTTCCTTACACCAAAGCCGGATTGCCTTTACCTGGGAAAGCTGGCGGTGCGGGAACAGATGCGCGGGCAGGGCGTTTGCCGAGCGTTAATCGATCATGCGGAGCGCCGCGCGGCGGCTATTGGTTTGACTGAGCTTGAATTAGAAACTCGCATCGAGCTTACCGAGAACCATCGCGCTTTTTCCCGGCTCGGATTTACGATTGTAAGTACCGGAAGCCACGAGGGTTACGATAAACCCACAGATTTCTTGCTGCGCAAACAGATCAGTTTGTCTGCGGATAGCTGATCACCGAAATGTAACGTGCCGGCAGGCTGACCAGCCGTTCAGGGCCGTGCGGAGCATCCGCGTCGAAGAACAGCGTATCGCCGGGCTTTAACGGATAGATTTTGTCACCGTGGCGATAATCGACAGCGCCCTCCAGCATATAGATCGTTTCAATCCCGCCGTGTTGGAACGTCGGGAAGACGTCAGATTGCTCCGTCAGCGTAATCAGATAGGGCTCGACTATCACACCTGATCCGTTGGCTCCAATATGCCCCAGCAAATTGTACTGGTGATTGGCGCGCGTTCCTTCACGTTCCAGTTCCACACCTTCGCCAGCCTTGGTGTGCACAGCTTCCCGCCGTTCCTCGAATTGGCGGAAAAAACTGGTCAGAGGTACGGACAAGGCGTCTGCCAGCAATTGCAAAGTGGTCAACGAGGGCGATGTATTGCCGTTCTCAATTTTTGACAGCATACCGATAGATAGGCCGGTCAATTGTGCAAGTTCCGCGACGGTGATGTTTTGCTGTTTGCGAAAGGCACGGACCTCACGGCCGATGGCAACTTCGAGCACTTTTTCACGTTCACCTGTTCGAACAGAGTGTGGGTCCTGTGTCAGATTTGCCGTCATTTCTACTTCGCGTTTCTTCAATGTCTCGCTTTCAATGCCTTGCTATACTGGTCCAAATCAGGTGCGCAAGCAGCAGCGCTGCAATGCCCGGTTCTATTCCGGCTATCATAGCACCTAATATTCCTGATAGTAAAATAATCATGCTGACAGAAAAAAGATCAAGATTAGGTTTCTGTTGTTTGATCGATTTGCGATGGTCTGTCTGGCTCCCAGTCAATCGATATTCTGTTCCTGCTCAGCAGCCCGACTTCGATGTTTCGGAATCCGGCTCAGGGTAACGGTGCGTTGCGCATGTTGGTGTGTTACGGAATCATTCTGGGTGGGATCAACGCAGGCGTGTTTCCGTTAGTTCACTCGAGCCTTATGAAGGGTTAGGCGCGGGAAACTGCGCTGTCCGCAATCGTCTGCGCAGCGAAGCCGCTGGATCCGCGGCGGTGATCGCCGCAGTAAAGATGGCTGCGGCGCTATCCCTCAGATCAGTTGAGGATTGCCCGGTCATAGTGCGCTCATGCGGCAGCGATCTGACCCGCCTTTTCGACCAATACTTCCGCCTGACGGATCGAGGCATAGTCAATCAGACGACCATCCAAAGACACCGCGCCTTTGCCGGACGCTTCGGCCTCGGCCATAGCCACAAGAATGCGCTGAGCCTTGTTCACTTCGGCATCCGAGGGTGACATGACCTCGTTCGCCAGCGCAATCTGGCTGGGGTGAATGGCCCATTTTCCTTCGCAGCCCAGAACTGCTGCGCGTTTGGCTGCGGCGCGATAACCGTCCGGATCCTGAAAATCGCCAAACGGTCCGTCAATGGGACGAAGGCCATTTGCGCGGGCGGCAACCACCATGCGGGCCAGCGCGTAGTGCCACATATCGCCCCAATGGGTCAGTCGACCGCCATCGACGTCTGCGTCCGTCAGAACGGAGTAATCTGGGTTCACGCCACCAATGATCGTTGTGCGCGCACGGGTTGAGGCCGCGTAATCCGCAACACCAAAATGTAGGCTTTCATTGCGTTTGGATGCGGCAGCGATCTCGGTGACATTCTGCATACCAAGAGCGGTTTCGATGATGTGCTCGAACCCGATCCGCTTGTTGTATCCTTTGGCGTCCTCGATCTGGGTCACCAACATGTCGACAGCGTAAACATCAGCGGCGGTCCCAACCTTCGGGATCATGATCAGATCTAAGCGTTTACCAGCCTGTTCGACGACGTCCACAACATCGCGGTACATATAGTGCGTATCAAGCCCGTTGATCCGCACAGACATTGTCTTGGCACCCCAGTCGATATCGTTCAGCGCCTCAATGATGTTCTTGCGGGCCTGCTCTTTTTCGTCAGGTGCTACGGCATCTTCGAGATCAAGGAAAATGACATCCACGTCCGACTGCGCGGCCTTTTCGAACATGCCGGGCTGGCTGCCCGGTACGGCCAATTCGCTGCGGTTCAGGCGGGCAGGGGCTTGGTCAATGGAATGAAAGCTCATGGGTTTGGGTCCTTCGTCTTACAGGTTTGGATAGATCGGGAATTTGGCGCAGAGGTCTGCGACTTCTGCTTTGACTTTGGCCTCGACCGCGGCGTTGCCGTCTTCCCCATGGGCGGCCAAACCATCGACAACCTCGATGATCCAGTCGGCGATCTGGCGGAATTCGACCTCGCCGAAGCCGCGCGTGGTGCCAGCGGGGGACCCCAGACGGATACCGCTGGTGATGGTCGGCTTCTCAGGGTCAAACGGTACGCCGTTCTTGTTGCAGGTGATATGCGCGCGGCCCAGGGCCTTTTCGGTCGCGTTGCCTTTGACGCCTTTGGGGCGCAGGTCGACCAGCACAACATGGGTGTCGGTGCCGTGTGTCACCGTGTCGAGGCCACCCTTGATCAGCTGGTCCGACAGCGCCTGCGCGTTGGTGATGACCTGCTGGATGTAGCTTTTGAACTCGGGGCGCAGAGCTTCTCCGAATGCAACAGCCTTGCCCGCGATCACATGCATCAGCGGGCCGCCCTGTATGCCGGGGAAGATCGCCGAATTCACTTTCTTAGCGATATCTTCATCA
>NZ_JBDZYF010000018.1:0-19631 GCF_040329495.1 Ruegeria sp. SCP10 | reverse complement strand
AGAACTCACCGGCGATGAGATTAGGCAACGTGCGGGCCTTGAGGGACAGAAGGTCGACTGCGTATTCGGCGGCGCGCCGTGCCAAGGCTTCTCCCTGATCGGTCACAGGGCACTCGACGATCCCCGCAATCAGCTCGTTCTTGATTTCGTGCGCCTCGTTCACGAGCTCGATGCAGAAAGCTTTGTTTTCGAAAACGTCAAAGGCCTCACGGTTGGCAAGCACAAGGCATTCCTGAAGGAGCTGGTAGGGGCATTTGATCGGGTCGGCTATGAATGTCGTTTGCCTTGGAAGGTGCTCAATGCAGGTCACTACGGCACACCACAATCGCGCGAACGCTTCATCCTCATGGGCATGAAGAAGGGTAGGGCGCTTCCCGACTATCCAGCTCCGACGACCAACATCGCTGGTCGGCCAAAGCTGTATCACGAGCTTGATTTTGGGCCATCTTGCGCTGACGCGATCGGGGATCTTCCCGATGCCGATACGTTTGAGACTTTAAACGCAAGCGATGCAGTTAAGACGAGTCGCTTTGGTGATCCGTCCGACTATGCGGCCGAGCTGCGCGGCCTCAAAAACGACGCCTGGCATTTCGGTTATCTGCGTGAGTGGAATCCTAATGTGCTTACGTCGAGCGCGCGCACTGACCACACCGAGATTTCGCGTCGGCGTTTCCGTCAAACGGAAGAGGGAACTGTCGAGCCTATCAGCCGTTTTTTTAAGCTTCCGCAAGGCGGTGTTTCCAACACGCTTCGCGCCGGAACAGACGGCGCGAGGGGCGCATTCACCAGTCCGCGCCCGATCCACTATCGTCATGCGCGCTGTATCACCGTGCGGGAAATGGCTCGCTTGCACGGCTTCCCCGACTGGTTTCGGTTCAATGCGACCAAATGGCATGGCGCGCGGCAGATCGGCAATGCGGTGCCGCCGCCTTTGGCTAGGGCAATCGCCGCGAAGATGATTGAAGCCCTGAGCATCGAACCTTCCACGCCTGAAGAAACCCTATCTCTTGGCGATCCAAAACTTTTGACGCTCGATCTTTCGCAGGCATCAAGACGCTTTGGTATCACGCCGCCACCTAGCAAACGCGACCGCAAAAGTGGGGCCAGAAAACGTAAGCAGGCAGAGATAGAGGCGGAGATCAACGCGGGTAGGGTTGCGTATGGCTAAATCGCCTAACCGCTATCAAGCAACAATTCAGAAAATCTTCTTTGACCACTTTGAAAATGGCTCGACGGAATTCGAGTTTGACAGAGAGGAGCTTGAAAAAAGCTATGTGGCGCTTGGGTTTCCTCGTATTAAGAACATCGGAGATATTCCGTACTCGTTTCGGTACAGAAATGCCTTGCCCGACAGCATTCTAGAAACTCAGCCAGAGGGATTAGAATGGATCATTGAAGGCGCAGGGAAGGGGCGCTATCGCTTCAGGCTGGTCAAACGTACCAGAATTTCGCCCAGAGATGATCTCGTCTGCACCGACATTCCAGACGCCACACCGGAGCTCATTCGAGCCTACGCACTGGACGACGAGCAAGCACTTTTGGCGATCGTGCGTTATAATCGGCTTATAGATACATTCTTGGGACTCACGACGTACAGCCTGCAAAATCACCTACGAACGACCGTGCAGAACATTGGGCAGATCGAGATCGATGAACTTTACATAGGCTTGGACAAACGAGGGTGTCACTATGTGATTCCGGTCCAAGCGAAAGGCGGTAAAGATCAAATAGGAATCGTTCAAACGAGCCAAGATATCAGGTTCGTACAAGATAGATTTCCAGGCATGCGGTGCCGCGCGATCGCTGCACAGTTTATGCAAGACGAGGTTGTCGCTCTCTTCGAGCTGACCTTGCAGGACGACGAGATCAAGGTTGTTGAGGAGCGACATTACCGGCTTGTTCCGGCTGACCATCTCAACAGGGAAGCAATCCGTAATTATAGAGATTGAATGCGCCTCAGTCGGGCTAAGCCAGCCCCCAGAACGGCTTGTCACGCCAGTTGTCGGGAACACCCATGTTAGCAAGGGGAACGTCCGGGTGTTCTTCTAAAAGGTCGCTCAGGCGCTCAGCCCATGTGTTGTCAGGGGCTACCTGTTCTAGGATAATTTGAATAACGACCATAACGCCGTAAATCTTGGTATTCCCTTGGAATTTGGTTTTGTGCTTCTTCGCAATGGCGGGCTTGATCGTCAGAGTTTTATTCCAAACTCTTTTGTGGTGCGCGCAAAGATTTCGCACATAGGAAATAGAGTGCATCCACGAGCCGAGAGTCTCATGGTTGACCCGCAGCGGATTGCAAACCTCTGTGGTTTCCGACTTGTATAGCCCTTCGAAAATTCGAGAGATCGTGCGGAAAGAAATGGTTTCAAAAACCATCCAGCAGGGAGGCATGTCGGGGTCGTTGTAGGTGTCGTAGTAGTGCTTAATGTGAACGTCCCTTTGGGCTTCCCGCTCGGGCGTTCCGGGGTTGTGGACAATCTGGCGCTTTAGTTCGGTTATCAAGGCCGCATGTTCATATGTTGGTTCGAACAAAGTCGCGTCTTGATACCAGTGTGGGGTGTGGCGCTGCGCGATTGAATTAGACAGCGCAGCCCTGAAAGATACTTCTATGCGCTCAATGGCATCGAGCAGCAAAAGGCGCAGTTTTCGATCAAAAACGTACCTGTCCAGGATCACACCAAACTCTACAGGTGTGCGAAATTCGTGGCGGTCGTAGCCATCCCCGCCTTTTTGAAATGGCAATGTATAGCCGCAAAAACGGTAGTATCCGATTTGATGTAGGTAGTGTTTTGCTTCGTCTTCGTCTTTCACAACGAGGCCACGCTCGATCATTTTGGCGAGCTGGTCGTCTATGCTTAACGCAGGCTTTTCGAACTTCTTTTTAATGGATGATAGCCCCTAGACACAGAAAACCCGCCCAGAGGCGCATCGTTGAGAGGCGGGGCGGGTGTTATTGACCCCTATGTGCCTATCATTCGTTTCGAAATCAATAACCCCCCGTCCAAATCTCACCAATGAGGATTAAAACAACGGAAGACTCCGTTGTTTTAATCCTCATTGGTGAGATTGTCAAGCCCTTGGTAACAACAGGTAAGATACGGTAATATAAGGATTTTTGCTATCATAAAAAAGTATGATATGTTGCAAAAAACAGGTGTGCAACATGACTACTAATATTCCCTATCTTGAAAACCAAATTACTCAACAAATACAAGAAATTGACAGTAAGATCAAAAGCTTACAGTCGGAGAGATTGGCGCTTGAGAGACTACTTTTGCGGGCGCGGCGGGACGAGGCGCAAGCACGGGAACCAATTCGCAGCAACTCCGTGAATCGCGTGCTTGTGGAAAATCGAATCTTAGAAACGCTTCGCCAGTCAAAATCACCTGTGAGTAACCGAGATTTGCTGTGGGCGGCTCGCTCTGCGGTCTTTGATCTGAAAGACTCAACTTTTCGTTCGCACATCAAGCGAATGAAAGATGGTGGGAAGATTGTAGCTAGGGGCAAAAGGTGGGTTTTGCCTGATCAACAGAGCGAGGGTCCAGAAAGCTGATCCCACCCGTTGAGGGGTCGGGGAGGCCAGGTGAGCCGCTTGTTCCCTGAACTGGAATAGTGATGTGACAGACAAAATCTCGATTACACCCGACGCACCGTTCGTTCGCTGACCTTAAACAGCCGAGCGATCTCAGCGACGGCGCGTTGTTCTTCATCACGCATCCGGCGCACTTCGTCTTTCTGTGCTGTTGTCAGGGCAGGGGGCCTGCCGCCGATGCGCCCCCGCCTGCGTGCGGAAGCCAAGCCTTCTCTGGTTCTCTCCGAAATCCGCTCTCGCTCGAACTGGGCGATGGATGCGAAGACATGGAACACAAGACGACCAGCCGGCGTCGTCGTGTCGATGTCTTCCGCAAGTGATCGGAAGCCGGCACCGCGCTCGTAGATCAGCTCCACGATCTCCAGCAAGTCTTTCAGTGACCGCGCCAGGCGGTCGTACTTGGTGACAATGACAACATCGCCGTCGCGGAGTTGCGCTAACATCTTGTCCAGTTCCGGCCGCGCACGCCTCGATCCGCTGATCCTGTCCGCGAACACCTTCTCGGCACCGGCCACTGAAAGAGCGTCGGTCTGTGAATCCAGGCTCTGGTCATCAGTGCTGACGCGGGCATATCCTATGATCATGCCTCACTGTGACAAAAACCTGTCAAAACCGCAAAGGTTTTGCCGGGGGTTTTTGTCATAGCTAAGCGGTTGATCATGGGTAGGGCACGGGATGCGGTCAAAAACGACCGTTTTCGCCGGGAGCAGCTTTTGTGAATGCTTTCTGCGGCAGCAGCTCTGTCACTAGATCAATGGCTTAGCTTAGGCCGTCTAACCGCCGCGAAAGGGGTCCTTTTTGCGGCAGTCAGATGTTCAAGTATGATAACTGTGTCTTACTATAGTGAACGACTCCGCTTAGACTGTCGTCGCTAAGGTTGTTCGGTCCGCAAGATTTTGGATGACCCGCTGTGAGACTTCAAAGATACCTGCCGTTGTCCTTAAGTCATCATATCTCACGACCTTGCCGATGCGATCAAAAATGCAACCGGAACGCTTCAAGATGCGTTCGACGTAAAGATCGTAAACCGAAACGATGTTCTCCATTCCGGCATCTTCTGCGGTCTCGAACAATCCACGTAAAAGTTCCCGTGTCGCGGTATTGATCATGTCTTCGCCGAATTTACGACACGCTCGGGTATCGACGCAAAACCGTGAGCTTTCCCAGATAAGTGGATGGCGTATAACTGCGTTCTTGCCCATCACTTCAGGAAAAACATCGCTCAACATATGAGGCCCAGTGGTTGGCAATAGACGAAGAGATGCGAGGAGTTGGCCTTCTCCATCAGAGACAACGATATAGAGTGGGTCCATATCATCAAAAAAATCAATTTCATGGCCGTCGCGCACCTCAACCCGCCATCCACGTCGTTCCGAAAACTGACGCGCTCTCAACTGATGCATCTGATTGATAAGGCCCTCATTACCGCCTCGGTTGTGAAACGAAATTCGATGGATCATGGTTCTTCTCTTCGCCAACTAACACTGATGAGACAGATTTAGGCCAAGGCGAAGTGTCAGTTAACGACCAATAATTGGGGTATTGATGTCAGCTGCAATTGCACCATGCGCCAAGGCAACCGCAACGGCTTGCGTCTTGTTGGCAACACCCAGCTTGGCGATGACGTTCTTCAGATAGAAGGCCACAGTGTCCTGCGAAAGCTGAAGAATTTGCGCAGTTTCCCAAGCAGTTTTGCCTGCGGCCGCCCATTCAAGTACTTCCGTTTCGCGGTCAGATAGCTTTGGCCGCGAGACGGCGCAATCGCCGACTTGCCCCCTCCTGACCTTCTGATGAAACAAAAAGGCCAGATAGGTGATGTCAGACAGGAACTCTTTCTTGAAAAGATGCCAGCTTTTTTCACGTGCCTCCATGTTGATTGAAAAGAGCCCTGTGATGTTTCTTTCATCTCGAATGGGAATTGTAATCCCGTTGTCCTTGATCCCATGTTCAGACGCCTCGCCGAAAAAATTATGGATGCGTTTTTCCTTTTGATCGATGGTCGACCAATCGACGGGAAGGAAATTCCTCAAGCCGTTCTGCACGACTGGATCGATGCGATGATAGGCTCGTTCATTATATCTTTCGAACCATGATTCCGGATAGCTGGTCTTGATGACAGTTTCCACTTCGCCAGTATCTGTTCTGGCGGCGCGAAAATAGGTGAAATGCTCTATGCCGAAATCACGCCCGATATCACAAAGTCCCGCAAGAATATCGGCTTTGTGGTCGACTATGATCTTTTCCTGGAAAAGATTCGAAATCAGGTGGCGGCTTCCAGAAGCTTCGATGCTCATGAATCCTCCGAACGAATTGCCTACGAGTGAAGACAAAATAACCGTATGGTAGGCCTTAGGTCTTTCTAAACAACAAGTTTTCATAGGACTAGCGAGAAGTCGCCGCTCCGCCCCTTGCGGTAAATACCCCAAAATGGGGGTGATGAAGAAAACAGGAACCGCAGCAACTCTTCTCAGCAAGGATACGGTTAAACTGAGAAGGAGTGCAACGATGAGAGGCAAGCCGAGAACAAGTGCAAGAGTAACGTCGCATTTCGGCGAACTCATTCAGGGGCCGTATCAGCTGGATGGAAGCTGGGAGTACAGTCTCGTCACCTTGCCGTGCCGAGCCCTGTCGACAGAGATGAGCCTTACAGGGTCAAGGTATCATTCGATCGGACCTCGCACGCGGCAGCTGTGGGAAAGCCTACACGAACAGTTTGATCTGCCGCTCGCCTATCGCATCTCCAAAAGGAGCAATATCCCGATCGGGAAAGGTCTTGGCTCATCAACCAGTGATCTTTTTTGCGCGGGACTCCTCTTCGAGAAGGTCTACAGAAAGTTCGCTTCTATGGATCAGCTTTTCACAACATGCACCGGTGGCGAGGTCGCAAGCGACCCCCTGCATCTCGATTTCCCTGCAATCTTCGCGCAGCAAAAGAAGTCCGTGTTAGCGCGAATCAAGACAGTCAACACCAATATCAGTTTCATTGGAACATTCTCCAAAGAAGCCGATCAGATCGAAACGGAGGCGCTTGCGATTCGGAAGTACTCTGAAGATCATGTCAAGGCATACAATGTCAGCAAGGCGCTACTGAGCTACGGGCTTGCCTCTGGTTGCGCTCGCTCCGTCGCACATGCCTGCGCAATTTCCGCCGAGATGAATGCCGATTTCGTCCATTTGAAGGATTTCAAGGAAATCTTCGAAAGGCAGTCCAAGCTAGGTGCTTTTGGGTATGCGATAAGCCATTCAGGACCCGCCATCTCGCTGATGTTCGATGATCCGGAGAAACGAGACAAGGCTCTCCCGAAGCTCAAGGAGGATGGCTATGACGCTTTTGCGTTCGAAGAGCGTGTTTGATCAGATTATTAAGTCAAACCTCCATTGCGATTCTGATGGGCTCGATGGATGGATGCGCTTTGATGTAATGAAATGTATCCCAGCGACCTACATCGTCGAAAAGGCAATTTCGGAAGGTCGTATCAACAGCGACACCGTCGTGATTGAAACGACTTCAGGATCGTTCGGCGTGGGGCTTGCGGAGGTTTGTTGTCGCTATGGGTTGGAGTTGCATCTAGTATCGGACCCAGCGATAGAAGGCGTCGCTGCGATGAAGGCCAGGGCACTCGGCGCGACGGTACACATCGTCCGGGTGCCAGATGCATCGGGTAACTTCCAGAAGGCCCGGCTAGCGAAAGTTCAGGACCTGAAAAAGTCTTATCAGAAGCACTTCATCCCAGAGCAATACGATAATCTCGACAACGTCAAAGCGTATCTGGCTTGTGCCGACCACTACCTCGCGGAGACTGGGTTCGTCCCCGACGTTCTAATTGCCTCAGTCGGATCGGGCGGCTCCTCAAGAGGGCTCTACACCCAGTTCTCCCTCGCCAATTCAGACCTCGCTTTGGTGGGCGTAGACACCCCCAGATCGGTTTTGTTCGGCGATCAGGATGGCAAGAGGGTACTGCGCGGATTAGGCAATTCGGTGACACCGAAGATCTTCTGTCCATCAATTTTCGCCGAAGCGCACTGGGTCAGCTATGACTGTGCAGTCACAGGCGCGCTAAGGCTTTACCGAGAACTTGGGTATTTCTGCGGGCTGACCTCTGGAGGAGTTTACTTGACGCATAAGGCGGTCCGTCGCAGGAACCCGAATGCGCGCATCCTATCCATTTTTCCAGACAACGGGTATCGCTATACGGACGACTTGGTGGATTGCGACGAAGCGTTGTTACCGGAACAATCTACACCGGATGAAATCACGGGATTTCCTAACGGGTCTGCTCACTGGTCATACAGGAAATTGCGGGAGAAAGCCTATGCTTGAGAAAATTACGATTTTTTCAAACAACCTTAACAACCTCGACGAAAACAAGGTGGGCTTTACCAACTATCTCCGGGACATCGGCTGCACGGTTACGATCTGTGATGTTAATACTCTGTGCTACAAGTCCGGAGGGTTCATTGCTCGCGGTAACGAAGTACGTCATGAACTGAACCTCGCTGACGGAATCCCAGCGGACATAAATGTGTACCTTGCAGAGCAGGACGTGATCTGGCTGTTGAACCAGCCCGCGCCCTGTTTCGGGGTTGATGCCTGGTCGCTTCTTTGGGCGCTGAACCAGAAAGTGCCCTTTGTAAACGCTGTGGCAAACACATACCTCACTAACAATAAAGGGTTTCTCGCCGGGATACTGGATGAGGATAGCTTGATTGAGACAGTAGTCTCCTATGACACTGACGATCACCGACAATTTGCTGAGGAGTACAACGTTAGCATCATCAAACCACCTTCGGATGGTTGCGGGAGCCGAGTGTTTCTGGTTGACCCATCCGGTGACAATTTTGGAGTTATTCTTCAGGCGATGTGTGGCGGTTCCTCCGGTTCTCATATCCATGCAGACACAATTACCGGACTGAACCGTACCTACGCCGTGTCGCAAAAATTTATTCCTGGCTCCGAAGCGAGAGTGATCCTTGCTGGTGGGAAGTTTATAGGTGGCTACGCCAAAACTGCGCCGGAGAACGACCATCGTGCAAACTTCGCGCAAGGCGGTGGCTTCCTACGCACCGATTTCTCAGAAAGTGATAGGCTTCGGTACGGAAAGATCGCCCAGAAACTACGCAACATAGGTGTCAACTTCTGTGGCTTAGATGTTCGTGACGGCAAAGTCCTAGAGTTCAACTTAGTCGATCCTGGTGGTCTGCACACGATAAAACGAGAGTTCGGCGAAGACCTTCACGGCGCTGCCTGGGACGCCATTGTCGAAAGCCTTTGCGCATGACAGCCGCCAATGTCACCCCCCGCACCGGCATTACACCGATCGGCTGGGCATACATCGCCCTATCAACGCTGACGCTTCTTTCATTCTGGATGTACCGAGCGAATATCAATTTTTATGTCTACGACAACGGCGGCAACCAGTTCGAAATTTCGCTATTTGAAACTGCGTATTTCCTTCCGTCGATGTTCATCACGTATATCGGCGGTGTGATCGCAGACCGATCAAGAGCATTGCTGAGATGGCTTACCCTGTTTGCCACACTGAATCTGGTGCTGCTCGCAGGTGTCGCAGTTATGACCTATGTTAGTGCGTTTCCCTTTCTAGGTCTGCTCTCTGCAACGGTCGCGCTTGGAGTTATTGGCTCTCTGAGGAACCCACCGGCGGCAGTCTTTGTGCGCATGATCTCACCAAAACCAGTGATTGCGCAGATGAACGCTCTCCTCTCCGCCGGGTTCAACGTGGCGCGTATCGCCGGGCCGCTCGTGGTAGGTGTGCTGGCGGTATCTTTCACGACAGAAGACATCTTCATTGTCATACCTATGATCTGCATACCACTCGTCTTATTTTTCATTATTATTCAAGGGCGAGTGGGTTCCATATCCAACAAAACGAATGCCGGGAATGATGATTTAGGCGCCACGCCCGTCAGCGCTTTAGGCTTGGCGCGATCTTATAATCTTTTCCTCAGTGCTATCGTAGTTTTCTTTTTGTCGTCTAATCTCTTATGGACAACGCTTCCTTTCGAAATTGAAGAATCATTTGGGAAATCGCAGGAGCTTTTTTCCTATGCCTATGCTGTTTTCGGGGTCGGAGCAATTCTTGGGTCTGTCGCGCAACCGATTGTCTACCGTCGGTATGGTGTGCGATGGTGTTTTTCTAGTGGAGCACTGCTCTATGGCATTTATTTCTTCGTAGCGCTGACGATGGATGGGTGGCCAGTGTTCTGTTCTATTGCCGCCGCCGGAGCGGGTATGGGCATCTTCTATTCTTCAATCAACACTCACGTCTTGATGTCGCCAAATCCGGCTAACCATGGACGACTACTGGCGCTGTCGATCATGCTGACAAACGGCTTTCTTGCCATTGGCAGCGTAACCCTGTCGTCAGTTGCGACCTGGGGGTCGGACAAGTTAGCCTATGCTGTTTGTATTATTCTTTTGCTCATCGTGACTCCCGCCATAAGCCTTAAAATCAAACAGGAAATCTGATGCTTTATATTCTTGATACAACATCAACCGGCTCCGGTCTCGACTGCTATTTCGACTTGGCAGTCAAAGATAAGGCGGTACTGGTGACCGACTCTATTGAAAAGTACGCCAAAGACATAAACAGAGCTCGGCTGGGAGAGGTTCGTGTGATCTCACATCGTGATTTCAATGACGCACTTGAAACCGGAAACTGGCAGTACGGCGCTCCCCAATGCATAATGTCGAATTCCGACGCTTATCTGTTGCTGGCAGCCGAAGCATCTCGTCGTCTAGGTCTACCTAGCCCTGCTCCAGAAGATCTCGATTTCTTTATGAACAAAGGCGATATGCGACGCGCTATGACAGATGCTGGTTTACCCACTCCAAAGGTCCACGCCGTAACCAACGCATGTGATGCGCTTAGTTACAAGGACTCCTTTCCAGTCGTCGCCAAACCAGCCAAGGGCACAGGAAGCATTGGAGTAAAGCTGTGTCGAGATGCAAGAGAACTTGCTGAATGGAGTACGGAAGCGGCATCGGTTAACGATCGTAACGCCGGATTCTTGTTGGAGGAATTTATCCCAGGCCCACTTTACTCGATGGAACTAATCCATCGGGGTGAGGGCGACCTAGTGTTACTAGGCCATACGAACCGAGCCCTAGGACCGCCGCCTTATTTCGTTGAAACGTCTTACACATTTCCGGTTCAGGTGCCTGCGGATGTGAGCCAGGCCGTTCTTCGCCAAGTCCGGGTGCTTTGCGGCGACATCCAAAGCGCAATGATGCTGCACGTTGAATATGTCGTCGATCTGAAAACTGGCGCCCCAAAGCTTATCGAAATCAATCCTCGGGTTGCTGGGGGCATGCTCTCACGCATGATTAGCCTTTCTCTTGGAGAGAGTATCTTTGTGATCTGCTCTAAGGCCTGGATGCAAACACCACCAGAAAGCATAACAAATACCTACTCCAGCGGATACTTCCACACTTGGAAGTACGCCGATCGAGACGGAGAAATCGTTGAGATGAGAATGCCTCACGCGATGCAAGGATCAAGTTACGTCATCGACTATTTCGCTAGTAAAGAGGTAGGAGATCAGGTTACGCCATCTATGGATTTCCGCGGCGAGATATTGAGCCTTCTCGTTGGTGCAAAAAACAGCCAACTCGCGGCAGATGTTGGGCGCAACATTATAGATAGCTCAGAAATCCGTATTCGGGAGAAGAATGCAACATCAGTTTGAACCTGTCGTGGTTTGCTTCAGAAGCCATGCGTCGGTCCCCGATCAATCTCGCGATCCTTCTCAACTTCCTGATCCTTCTCCTGGTCGCGGTCATCCTCAATCTCCAGCTTTTCGCGCGGCTTGTTCAGCACGTCCTTCAGGCGCTCGTTCACGGACGGCTTGCGATCTTCGCGCCCGGCCGCCTCGCCAAGCTCCGGGTCACTGTGACCGTCCAGCTTGTGAACCGCCGCCTGACCGTCCCGGCCCGCATCTTTCTCCATGATCGCCTTCAGGCGCTCCCGCGCGTAGTTGCGGCGGTCCGGCTTCGGCGCACCCACCCGGTCCTCTGACCGACCGACAACCCGCGCCAGCCGTTCCCGGAAATCCTCCCCCGGCCGTCCGGCCTCGCGGTCCTTTGTCGCCGCTGCCCTGAGTGCTGCCAGACCGGCGGAGACACGTCCCTGCCCTGCCTCCCGCCCGGCCCCGTAGGTCTCGCGCGCGATGTCCAGCCGCTCGCGCATCTCGCGGAACGCGGCGCGGGCCTGCCGCGCGGCGTGGACCACGGCCCCGCGCTCCGTGACCGGGACATATTCCCGGCCCTCGCGCTCCGCTGCCGCCTTCTCGCGCCGCTCCATGGAGTTCGCCGCTGGCCCCAGCTTCAGCTCCGGGTCGCGATCCAGCTCCTCGGCAGAAAGGGCGTCACCCCGCTCCAGCGCCGCCTCGCGCTGCGCTTCGAGCGACCGGTGATCGACACGCTCCACCTCCCCCACCCGTTCAAGCGCGTGGTTCTGCAATTCAGCCCAGACACCGCGCATCTGCTCAATCTCGACACCTCCGGTCTTTGCGGAATCAAGTACGCGCGTCTTGGTAGTGAACCCCTCCGGCTCCAACTTCCGGGTGGTGGTCAGAACATGAGCATGATGATTGCGCTGATCCCCTTCACGATGCGGCGCGTGGATCGCCACATCCACCGCCACGCCGTAGCGGCTGACCAGCTCCTCGGCAAACTGGCGGGTGATCTGCGACCGATCTTCGGCGCTGATCTCGGAGGGCAACGCAAGTTCCCATTCGCGGGCGGTAACGGAATTGCGCCGGGTCTCGCTCTCCTCGGCGGCATTCCAGAGCGATGACCGATCTTGCGCCCAGGACGGGGCATTCTCGGGCGTCAGAATGAAGGTCTCTGCGATGCCACGCTTGGCGGTGTAATCATGCAGCCGTCCCTCGCGCTGGCACTCGATACGCTCGCCCGCACGGTACGCCGCCGCCGCGGTCGAAGATCGTCCCGCGCTGCGCTTGATCGTCTTTACGGAGAGGTGGTAGCTGGCCATGCCCCTACCCCGCTCCGTGATGCGAAGAATGCTGACGCGCGCCGCTACTGACCCAGGCCCATGTTCCGGCATGGTCCAGCGGGCCAGTAGCCTTTTTCCCGCAGGCCCGCCCCCCATAAGGCTGGGGTCGGAGGGAAAAAGACAGCCCGTCCGAAGCGAACCTTTGGCTCTCTGAGGCGCGGGCTTGCCGGTAGTCTGTCCCCAAATCCCCAGCCTTATGGTGGGCGGGATTTGGGGACAGACTACTGGCGGTTTGCCTCGCGCAAACCCGGTGGAGATCAGGGACAACACCCCCACAGATCGACGCTCCCCGGAAGGACAGAGCCAAAAACAGACCGGCCCCCACCGTGGGGCATCGGTCGGGATTTTGGGGCTGTCGTTCCGGACGCGATCCAACCGCGCAGGTTGGCATGGGATGGTTTGGAAGGGGCAGCGCGCCCTTCCATATCGATGCGCCTCGCATCGAAGGGGATGGCCATCGGCCGGGGCTTTGCCCCAGAGAGATCGCACGCAAATCTTGGAGCCACAGGCGGAGAGTTTGCATAAGTGCGCCCTTGTCCTTTACAGGCCTACGGGTACGCGCTATGGACGAGTTTATCAATACATGATTCAACTCTAGATTATTTTCTCAACAAGAGCAGTGATATGGCAGAGACAGAACTCGAACGCGCCGAGAAACGATTTGCCCAGGCCAAGGCCCGCCTTCAGGCCGTGCGCAACCGTGAAGCCACCAGACAACGCAAGCTGGATACACGGCGCAAGGTGATCCTGGGCGGGGCGCTCATGGATCTGGCCGAACGGGATGCAAGTGCTGCGGCAATGATGGAACGGTTGATCCGGAACCTCTCGCGGGACCAGGACCGCAAAGCCTTTGCAGATCCCGATACCCCCTCCCCGGCTCCGGCATCCGATTCAGAACAACCGAATGGTGATCGATGAGCTGGGCATTCACGGCGTTTCGCCTTCTGGTCGGTATCGGGCTGATCGTATGGACGGCTCCGTTCGTACTGTTTATCGCCGCCGTCTATCTCCTTATTGCCACTTTGATCGGGACAGTCGTTCTGGCTCTCATCCGGCATTATGGTCTGCACGTGCCGATCTCGGGTGGCCCCACCACCTTCCTCGATTGGGTTGCCAACATCGTGGTCTACGGCTCGGCCTGGTGCACGGCAGTAACACTCCTGATCGTGAACACCGGCATCGGCCTCTGGTCCCCCCGCAAGGCCGACGACAGCCATGGTTCGGCCCGGTTCGCCGACCGGAAAGACTTGGCCGATCTGGAAGCCTCTGACGGACTTCTGATCGGTCGCAACCCCCATACCGGCCGACTTTTGCGCTACGAGGGTCCCGCGCATCTGCTGACCCTTGCGCCGACCCGGGCGGGCAAGGGCGTGGGTACCGTCATCCCGAACCTGCTTATGGCGGAGCGCCCGGTCCTGGTCATTGACCCCAAAGGTGAGAACGCACGGATTACGGGCGACGCCCGGCGACGGTTCGGGCCCGTTCATGTCCTCGACCCGTTTGAAGTCACGGGTGTGACATCGGCGGCGTACAATCCATTGGACCGGTTGTCTCCGGACAGCCTTGATCTTGGAGAAGATGCCGCCTCGCTTGCCGACGCGCTGGTCATGGACCCGCCGGACCAGGTATCGGAGGCGCACTGGAACGAAGAGGCCAAGGCCATCCTCGGCGGGCTGATCATGTTCTGCGTCTGCCATGAGGAGCCGGGCCGCCGGTCTCTCGCCACAGTGCGGGAATATCTCACCCTGCCCCCGGATCGGTTGCGCGCGCTGCTGGAGCTGATGCAGGAGAGCGAGGCGGCGCATGGTCTGATCGCCCGCGCCGCCAACAGGTTCCTGGGCAAGGCAGACCGGGAAGCGGCCTCTGTCCTGTCCAACGCACAGCGCCACACCCATTTCCTCGACAGTCCACGGATTGCAAAATGCATGGCGCGCTCGGATTTCCATTTCTCCGAGCTGCGCCACGGAATTACATCGGTGTTTCTGGTGCTGCCGCCCAACCGACTTGACGCCTATAGCCGCTGGCTGCGCCTCCTCGTCTCACAGGCGCTTCAGGACATCGCTCGGGACGCTGAGGCGGCACAGACACCCGGAGTGGCCCTGAGCGCCGCTCAGGGCGTCTCTGAGACCCCGCAGTCGGGCAAACGGGCCTTGCCCCCTGCCCTCTTCCTGCTGGACGAGTTTGCGGCCCTTGGCCGTCTGGAAGCTGTCGAACGCGCCATGGGGCTGATGGCGGGCTATGGGCTGCAGCTCTGGCCGATCCTGCAGGACATGAGCCAGCTCAACGCGCTCTACGGAAAACGCGCGGGTACTTTTGTCGCCAATGCCGGAGTGCAGCAGGTGTTCGGGGTGAACGATCTGGAAACGGCACAATGGTTGAGCAAGATGATTGGCCAGGAAACCACGGGCTATCAGACACAGAGCTACAAACCGGGGGACGCGCTCTCGATGACGCAGAACGTCACCGGCCGCGATCTGCTCACCCCGGATGAAATCATGCAGGTCCATCCGGACAACCAGCTCCTGCGTGTCCAGGGCAGGCCCACGGCCATTGCCCGCAAACTGCGCTATTACGCCGATCCCGAGTTCAAAGGGCTGTTCCAGCCGCATGACCAATAGCGAGAAAGACAATCGAGCATGTCAGATCAAATCTCCTCCCCTGCCCTCACGGACGAAGAGCTGCGCGAAACCCTCGATATGGTAGGCACCGTGCTGGCTAGTGTGTCTGATCGCGTGGATGATCAGACACGGGTGCTCGACCGGGTGTACAAGACGGCGACAGAGGCGCGACAGGCAGCCTTCGCGGCACAGAACCAGACCGATCCGGAGCACTATGGGGATCTGGTTGGGCATGCGATCAATGCCCGTGTTCGTGGGCCGCTGGAAGCGATGTCCCAGGTTGCCGATGCTCTTGGAGCACAAAGCAGACACACGGACGCAGTTCTCAAAAAGGCTGAACAGGACAAATGGGACGTCTTCAAAGACATTCGGGAACAGGAAAGAAAGATCGAGCGCTTCAAGACCTGCCTGCCCTGGTTTGGTCTGGGCGCTGTTGTTCTGGCTCTTGCGCTGGCGGTGATGCTTCCTCGTTTCTCAGCAATCAACAGCACCACATGTGCTGTCTTTGGTGGGGCTTGGGTTCAGACTACCGTCGAAAACTACGCCTGCGTTCATTATCAGGATTGAGGGTGTGTAGATGTGGAACGCCGTTGGTTCCTGACTCTTAACAGCGCGCGGCGTCACGCATTGCTGGCCCAAACGGCAAGCATTTCCGACCAGTGCGGCCCATGTGCGCCGTCGGGAAATGGGGCTGAAGCCACGTCTTTAACCGAAGGAGAAAAACAACCATATTCATGTCAGGGTGGCTAGTCTCGGATAGCTGCACAGAAGCTTTTTTGTTGGGTGCTTGGGACGATGCAAGATATTGATTTTGTAATAGAACTACTAAAGTCGGACTACCGGACACACCTTCCGAACGAAAATCCATACCCGGATTTGGAGGAACTGATTGCTCGTACCGATTTCGATTTTCCAACAGGTCAAGTGGAAGGCCAACGAGAGAATGGAGCGTTCAACCGAGACGAAATCAGTTACCTGTTTTTTCCAGACAGCGACAAGCGAATTCTCGTACACCGTTTCATCGTCGCGGTCGCACTCGGGAAGTGGCCCCCGAGAGATCTGGATGTTCATCACCTCAACGACAAGCCTGATGACAACAGACCAACGAACCTCGAACTTGTTACCCGAAGGTACAACAACGCGGTACGCAGAGCGCCGCTCAAAAAGGTCGCTGACTTAACAAAAGCTAACAGGTGGGTCAGCGAGATATCCAAAGTCGAGAAGCAAGCACCGAAACAGGCAGCAAAAAAACCGAAACCAACCATTCTCTCGCCGGATTCCCCTATCGAAGCTTTTGCCCGTGTACCTGAAAAGGACATCACGTCTGTTGGAATACCCCAGTCAAACCAGCACCTGAGTTACTTTGTAAACAAAAGGGTGCCATCGATAGAGGAAGTCCTCAGAAGATACTACACGGTTCCCGACGACGTATCCTGGACGGGCAGGCGCAAGGGTGTTGAAGACTGCTACTGGGAAGCGACCACGGGGATTTGGTACTACGTTGACCCTCGCAATGCCCCCTGATCACGCTGGATTAACGCTCGCGCTAAGGTATTGCCTGAAATTGGATGGCCTGTCTTGGGCATACTAGTTTTTTATAGCAGCTCGTTACACCGACCCGGCTTTTTGGCCTTGCGTCGTCGTTGATCTGCAGCTCGATGACAATTTCATTGCAAAAGGAGTTGGCGGCTAGGTGCGCCATCCGATGTTGAGCGTTCGCCCTGTCCTGGTCGTACTGTGACGGTTGGGTCAGGTTCGTGTGACGTTCAACAGTAGAAGTTACCCACAGATCCCTGTCAGCCAAGTGGGTGTTATATATGTGTTAGATTCTGTGTTACGTGTGCCTAAATTCCAGGTAGAAGTTTGAAAAGTAAGTACTTATTCAGACACCTGGTAACTGATAACACGAATCTTGGTAACTAAAATCCTACCTTCGGTAACTGATAACACGAATCTTGACTATGGTAACTAAAACCACGAATGTCGACTTATGGTAACTGATAACACGAATGCTCTCGCTCCGCTCCTGCCGGATCGTCATCCGCAGCATGATCTGTTCATCTGTGATGTCGCCGACGCTGTCCTGAAGGATGTGATGCAGCACATGGAGCATCCGTTCTATTCACTTTCGAAGAAACCGGAGACATCGGTCAAGCGTTATGAGAACGGCGACAAGTGGCTGCAGATCACGCCGAGCGTAAAGGGTCTAGCGACGATCTATGACAAAGACATTCTGATCTACTGTATCAGTCAGATCATGGCTAAGCTAAAGGAAGGCGAAGCTGTCTCGCCCCGTGTGCGGATCAACTCCAGAGAGCTGCTTATTTTCACTAACCGAGGCACAAGCGGTCGGGAGTACCAGTCCCTGCTCGATGCTCTTGATCGCCTCGAAGGAACGCGAATCAGGACGAACATCGTTACCGGTGACGAAGAGCAAGTTGATGGCTTTGGTCTGATTGACGCCTCTTCAATTCGTAGGAAACATGGCCTTGATGGCCGTCTTCTGTGGTGCGAAGTGAAGCTGTCTGATTGGGTTTTTAACGCAATCCGCAATGAAGAGGTTCTGACCCTCCACCGGGATTATTTCCGCCTGAGGAAACCCATTGAAAGACGGGTGTACGAGATCGCCCGAAAGCATTGTGGCCAGCAGAAAAGTTGGCGCATTACGTTGGCAAAGCTTCTTCTCAAGACAGGGTCTCAAAGCCCTCAGAAGCGGTTTCGTCAAATGATCCGGCAACTCGCGGAACACGATCACCTTCCTGACTATCATGTTGATTTTGACGACGAAGCCGACATGGTGATCTTCAACAACCGGGGTACGATGTCTCCTGCCCAGCTTGTTGAGGGCAATATTCCACCACTGCAATCTGACACCTACGAGGAAGCGCGTCATGTAGCGCCCGGTTGGGATGTTCATTTCCTGGAGCGGGAGTGGCGCGACTGGTGTGTTGAGCCACCCCGCAACGCTGATCGCGCTTTCATCGGCTTCTGCCGTAAGTGGTTTGAGAGGCGAGGCAGGCCTTGAGATTAAAAACCGGTTACGGAAATAAAACCGGTAAGAGATTTATTTCCGGTCTTGGATTTATTTCAGGTATAAGATATAAATCCGGTAATAATAAAGCGGCAGGATCGAGTAATGCCCGTCATCGTTATGGCAAGCCCCAAAGGTGGGGTTGGTAAATCAACATGCGCCGTTCTTCTGGCGTCTGAATTCGCTCGTATGGGTGCGGATGTCACGGTGCTTGACTGCGACCCAAACAAGTCTCTTACCCGGTGGGCATCGCATGGCGCGCCTTCCGGCGTGACCTTAAAGAGCGATGTTGGTCGCTCTGAGATCGTTCCGACTATTCGGAGCGCGGATGGTGACGGCAAGATTGTCATTGTGGATCTGGAGGGTGTTGCATCCCAGCTCGTCAGTCGCGCGATTTCCCAGGCGGATCTGGTGATCGTCCCGATGCAGCCGACTGCGCTTGATGCAGAGATTGGCTCCGAAGCGCTGGCGTTGGTTCGCGAAGAAGAAGAAGCACTCGGGCGCTCAATCCAGCACGCCGTTGTTCTGACTAAGACCAGTGCAGCCGTCAAAAGCCGCGTCCAGAAGGAGCTGGAAGAACAGCTCAGTGGAGCAGGGATCGACGTAATCGAGCCGTCCCTGGTAGCGCGTGCGGCATTTTCGGAACTGTTTGCCTATGGAAGCGATCTGACTGCTATGATGAATGACCCCGAGATGATCACGGGGGGCAAGGTGGATAAAGCGTTGGCGAATGCGAAGGCTTTTATGGAGGCAGTGTATGAGCGGCTCAAATAGACTTGCTGGACTTAAGGCGCGTCCTAAAGACACGACCGTTGAGGAAGTTCGCCGTGTCGACGAAGTTGGAGAAGCGCGGGGATTTCTCGACAGAACACCTCGCAAGAAGCCTGGTCGTAAGCCCAGCCCGAGGACTTATCAGTTGCACCCAAAGGTTTTCCCAAAGATCGGTGAATCCATAGCAGCTGAGGCCGAAAGGCTCGGTGTCACACAGGGTCAGTTTATCGAGATGTTGTGGGAAAAATATGAAGGATCGCATTAGCCAAAAGGTGTGATGCTAAGCCGATGTTAGGAAAGAAGAGCGTAATGCGACCAATCGGAATTGATCTTTTCGCAGGGGCAGGGGGACTAAGCTTAGGCTTCGAGCAAGCAGGCTTTGATGTGAAAGCTGCGATCGAGGTCGATCCTGTGCATTGTGCCGTCCACGAATTCAACTTCCCCGAAACAACTGTGATTCCTGCCTCGGTTACAGAACTCACCGGCGATGAGATTAGGCAACGTGCGGGCCTTGAGGGACAGAAGGTCGACTGCGTATTCGGCGGCGCGCCGTGCCAAGGCTTCTCCCTGATCGGTCACAGGGC
>NZ_JBDZYF010000017.1:0-20930 GCF_040329495.1 Ruegeria sp. SCP10 | reverse complement strand
GCTGATGTCTACTTCGGGCGCGGACAGACCATTCTAAAACAACGAGAGAGGATCAAACGAAAGACCATCGAAACCCGGCGCTTGCTTCACCGCAAATCCGCCGCATAATCAATCCAACCAGATGAGCCACATCCTCTCTTAGATCAGAGCGCCATCTGTCCCAAAATCCCTGACGACGGACAGGCCTGACATCCGCGACAGTCACGCCCGGGCTGCACTGCGACAGGATCGAGGCAACAGTCAAAACGGCAGAATGCCCACACGACCGACAGGAGATGAACACGCTCTGATCCGAGATTGTCTGCAACAGTGTTCCGGGTTTAAGTGCCATGTCCTCTAACCCAAACTCGCCTTTAGGTTGCTTGGCTAAAAATCAGCAGATCGAGGACACGTGCCGCGAGAAGAAGTGGCGTTGAGCGTTGAACCCATCGAGGTCATCTGGGGGGCCTGAAGGTCACGACGCTTTGTCATCATCGGCGCCGAATATCTTGACCATCTGCTTTTCAAAGAAAGCCCGCGTCACCGTGGCTCGGTTGCCTGCATATCCATGGTAGTGGGATTTGCCATTGGCCTTTGGGAAGCCAGCCCAGATCAAAGCGAGGTTGTCCATGAAGCGAAAAAGGGTCAGGTCGCCCGCAACGAAATCCTGATAGCCCGCATCATAGAGAAGCACACCCGCCATCTTGTTCTGAGTGGTCTTGTTGAACACAGCCGAGTCTGGCAACCGAAGGCGTCTTTGGAGACTGGCCAAGGTTGACGGTATCACCTGGAACCGGCCTATGGCGTGGTGCTGACCGGGGGTTGCTCTGATCCACGTTTTGATCTCGCCCAGGGTCATTTGGGTCGGACGCTTGGCCGTGAGTTTCTTCGCGCTGTGATGGATCGCGTCATAGCCAGCCCTCGGAGATTCCGCAAATTCAATGAGCGCATAGAGCTGGTCAACCTCGGTCCCTTTGGGGAGGCGGAAGCTGGCGAGACGAGGCGGGTTCTTACCGGGAGTGCCACGCTCAAATTTGTCGAGAGCAACCCACTCGCTCACGACGCCCTCAGACGCGATCTGAGAGGCCCAACCGTCGCTGTTGGCCTTGGGTGCCTTGGCGAGCTTTTGGCGCATCTGGCGAGCCTCTGTGTCGCTGAACGAGCCGGAGTTCGACCAGCCCCCGGTCGAGGTTTCAGCGGAGGCTGAGACTGACCCCAGAGAGATGAGACAGCAGGTCGATAGAGCAGCGCCAAATAGAGCGCTGCGAAGGACGCCAGAGGGCGTTGAAGAAGCGCCTTGCGCCGTTCCGAAAGCGGGCTTGGAGAGCCCGTTCCGGAGGGCGAAAGGCAAGAGAAGTGCCATTTCGGCCCGATGGGCCTCATGGAAGGTCCACACATAACGCAGCAAGCTGCAAACAAGGGCAAAGCCCTTGTTTTTATGGCCCAAACGCTCTGCCACGGCTCTGCCTTTGTCGGCGACCGAAAGTCGTTGTTTTTTAACGATTTTTGTGTCGCCGACAGCGTTTCTGCCAATTGGCTGCCAGAAATTGGCAGCGTTTTTGGCAAAATTGGCAGAAATTGGCAGGCGTCTCACGCTCTTTCTGGCCATCATAATCAATGCTCCAACTCCGGATCTTTGTCCTGTTCTGCGATCAGCGAACCACGGTCCAGTTCTCTCTGCATAGCCGCGTCTGCTTCGTGTTCTCGGCTCTTAAGAGTCTCCCGTTCTCGCTCTGAAATCAAGCCGCTTTCATCTATCAAACCCTCCACTGCGGCGGCCGCCATTTCCATGATCTGGTGCTGTTCTTCACTGTCATCGGAGAGGATCGAGGCGACGAAGATCCGTGTCATGCGCTGCTCCAAAATGACCACTTCTTGCAGCAGGGCGAACCTGTCACCCTGGCTACGGATCACATCTTCCAGTGCCTCTATGCGAGCCTCCAAGGGCTTGAGGTTGGGACTGTCAGAGTTGTTGGTCTCAGGGCGTTCAAGCAGGCCCGTCAGAAGCCGGTCGAGGTCTCTGCCGTTCTTCCCGCCTGACTGGTCCAATAGGTCCTGAGCAACGGGTCCAAGGGTCAATCTGATGTTCTGTGTTTTGGTGCTCATCGTGTGATTTCCTTCTGTCTGTCTCGAATGAGTTCAGCCTGTTTTTCGATTTCATGGATCTTCGCTTCGGTCTTTTCATCGAAGAGGCCGGGCAGGTAGCCGATGGCGGGTTCAGCCTTTTCACGGTCGGCGGTCTTGTCCTGATCGTCCTTGGCAACGTCGCGGTCGCGGTTTTGATCCTTGTCCTTTTGGTCATCAGTTTCGTCCGCGCGCTGGCTTTCCAACCAGGCTCCGAGGGCGTCAGAGCGGATCCCGGTTTCCTTCTCAACGGTCTTCACCAGCTTGTCCTTATCGTCGGTAATCAGGGTGGCTTCATCCCGCGCACGGCTGATCTCCACGTAGAAGGATTTCTGGCTGACCAGCTTCTCGGTCGAGTCCATCCCAACGATCACACGATCTACGGTTTCACCCTGCACGGCGTGCGCCGTGGCGGCATAATCAAGCTCTACACCGCGCGCGGCGAGACTGTTGATGGGGAGGCTGACGGAGGTTCCGTCCGTCGTTTCGGCTTCAATCGCTCTACCTGTGGTTGCAGTGACCTGACCCCGCATTCCGTTCGTCACCCCGGTCTTTTCATCGGTGATGCGAAACCGAACCTGGTCTCCGACAGCGACCTCGCGTTGCTCTTTCTCGTAGACGACGAGGCTTTTCCCGAGCTCACGCTTGTTGTGGACGGCACCAAGAGGCAGGATGTTCTGTTCGCGGGTTTCCTGGTTCACAATGGTGATCCGGTTGCGTGGGGCATCGACATTCAAGACGGAGTAGGTGTCGTCTTTTTTGAGTCCATGGTCGGGGCTTGTGACCATCGATTGGAGCACATTTCCGGGGCTGTAATTGCGCGCGTCAACGCGCTCAGCATCGGTCAGTCGGAGGTTGTTGAGACCGGAATATTTGAGGTCTACAGCCTCGATCTGACCCTCTGATTTTAGGCCCTCACGGATAGCCAAATTGATGTCTGCCCGGGCCTTGTTTGTGAGCGTCAGAACGCGGGTTTCTGAGCGCTGTTCCGAGCTGAGAGCGAGGTAGGTTTCAGCGGCTTTCTCGCGCGGGTTTTCGTGCTCCTGGACGTTCTCACCGAGCTTTTGAAACGCCGTTTTTACGTCGCCACGGATGGCGTCATAAACGGTGCTGCGGAGGGTGTCGTCGCGTTGCCGGCGGATCTCATCCATGACGGCCGTGCGCATTCCGGCCTCTTGCAATCTGTCAAATGGCTGACCGGCGGCAACAGCGTCGAGCTGCTGTGTGTCGCCCACAAAGACGACGCGCGCTATGTTCGTGCGCTCCGCGTAGTTCATTAATGTGCGCATGTCGCGGGAGCCGATCATGGACGATTCATCGACAATCAGAATGGTCTTGCTGTTGTCCACATCCTTCGGATCGTGCCGCTCCTGGGTGACCGTTTTGGCAAGCGTTTCGGCCGCGCCGAGGACAGAGGAAAGTTCGTGGACGGCCTGATGGCTGGGGGCAAGTCCTTTGACCTCATAGCCGCTTTGTTCGGCATAATGCGCGACGCGATCGACCATGAACGTCTTGCCGGTTCCGGCATAACCCTGGACACCGACATAGCGCCCTTCGCCCGTCAGTGCGGTTGTGATGGCATCCTTCTGACCATCAGTGAGCGTCTTACTGTCGCTAAGTTTCTTGGAAAGCGCAGAGGGTCCGTCGCGGCCAGCATGGGGTTGAAGTTCGACGCCGGAAGTTTCCTTCGCGGCATGGAAGGTCATCAAGATCGAGCTTTCGAGCTGGACGGATGCCTTGTCTGTGAGCGTGGTTTTGTCATCGCCCGAGGCAAACAGGCTACCCTCATCAATGCGCCGATCGATCTCTTTCTCGACGGCATTGATATCCGAGCCGTCGGTCCGGCGCAGCGCTTCAATGGCAAGCTCTGATCTTTCGTAGGTCGTGTTGCGTTCGGACAGGTGCTCAATGGACGCACTGACAGCCTTCAGGGTCGGGTCGGGGGTTTCCTGAGCGCCAGACTGTTCTTTGGCTTCGAGCGCCGTCATACGGATGCCGGTTCGCTCAGCGATGTTGTTTGCCAGAGCGGCCGGGTTATCCGTGATCAGAACCGCCTCATCACGGGCCCGGCTGATTTCAACGTAGAAGGATTTTTGCGTGGCCAGTTGGTCACGGGCGTTCATCGCAACAATGACCCGATCAACGGTTTCACCCTGTACGGAGTGGGCGGTCGCAGCGTAGTCATGCTCAAGTCCGCGCGCGCCAAGGCTACCAGAATCGATCTCAACAGCCCGCCCATCTTTGGTCGAAAGGGCAATCTTTCCACCGTCAGTATTTGTGACAACAGCCCGTTCCCCGTTTACGAGGTCATTCTGCTTATCAGTGATCCGGACACGGACGGCATCGCCGGCACTGAGTTCACGAGTTTCAGTTGCATAGGCAACAAGGGAGGCGCCCAGGTCACGACCGGAGACAGTCTTTGACAAAGGAAGATCGAGGCGCGACCCATCCGCTTCACTCTGAAGGCTGAGCGTGTTGGCTTTGGGATCTGCCGACTGGACCACATAGAGCGTGTCCTTCTTCAGCCCGTCGCTGGAACTACTAACGACAGATTGAACCACATCTCCGGGTGCATAGCTGGCCGCATCAGAGCGTTCCACGCTGGTCATAGGCTTAGGGGTAAGCCCATTGATCTGTGCGCCATCCCGTAGAAGGGTGCCTTCGGCTTTAAGGCCGGAGCGGACGGTTTCATTGATCTCTGCCCGGGCTGCGTTGGTCAGAGTTAGAACGCGGGTATTGCTGCGCTCATCCGGGGATAGTCCGAGATAGGTTTCAGCGGCGGCGGCGCGCGGATTCTCAGCGGTCTGTACGTGATCATCCAGTTTCTTAAACGCGCTGGCCGCATCACCGCGCACAGCGTCATAAACGGCATCCCGGAGCGTTGTGTCTCGCTGACGCTGGATGTCGCTCATTACGGCCGTGCGCATGCCTGCCTCCTGAAGCTGCGCAAAGGGCTGGCCGGCACTCACGGCGTCAAGCTGCTTGGTATCACCAACAAACACGACTCGCGCGGCATTGGTGCGCTCGGCATAATCCATAAAGCTGCGCATATCGCGGGCTGACACCATCGAGCTTTCATCGACCAGAAGGATGGATTTGCTGTTATCGTGCTGTTGCGGATGGGTGCGTTCGCTCACAACGATGCGGGCCAGCGTCGAGGCTTCGCCTGTGACGGCCCCAAGCTCTTGGACGGCTTGATGGCTGGGGGCAAAGCCTTTGACCTGGTATCCGGCTTGTTCGGCCAGTTCAGTGAGTTTCTGAACCATGTAGGTCTTACCGGTACCGGCATAGCCTTGTACGCCAACGTAGCGCCCTTCACCCGTCAGAGAGCTTTCAATCGCGCCGCGCTGGCCTTCGGTGAGCGTCCTTTCCTGCGCCAATGCCGCCTGAAGATCGAGAGGGGCCGAACGCCGGCCAGCGGGGGTCAGATCAGGAGCGGCGGTGTTCTCGGAATTGCGCCAAGTGTTCAGTACGGAGCTTTCCAGAGCGACCGATTTTTGATCTGTCAGCGTCTCGCCATATTCACCCTTGGCAAACAAGCCACCGGATTCAATCCGGCGATCGATCTCTGTATCAACCTGTTCCAAGGAAGATCCATCCGCAAAGCGGAGCGCGGCGGCGGTCAGGGCAGACCGCTCATAGACGGACTGTCTTTCACTGACATGCGCGATGGCCTTGGAGACCGCCTGCGCTTGAGGCGTTTCAGGAACTTTGGTCTCTTCCTGCTGGGAAGAAGCGATCAGTCCTTTGACCCAGGCTACGACGCCGGCGACACGGCCCGCTTCAACAGGATCTTGGCTTGGTCGTTCTGAAGGCTCACGAATGGCACGTAGAACAGGGGCGGGGGCCTCCGGTCCGATATGACCGCGGTCGAGTTGCTTTTCGTCCAGTCCGAATTCGATGGCCTCTTTGCGCCAATCGGCGCGTAACTCAGCGCGATCGAGATCCTTGTGCTTTGCCGCTCGGGTGGCAAGCGTGGCTTTGGAGGCGTTTTCCGGGGTGTTTTCAAGCCCTTTCCCTTCAAGGGATTTCAGGATCTCTTGCCGACGTTTGGAAAACCCATCGACAACCTCTTGTGAGATGCCGGCAACGTTGACCTCACCATAACGGCCGCGCTGGGTTTCGATGCCCATCTCTTTGAGGCGCGATTCAAAATCTGATCGATAGACTTCCGTGATGATTTTGCGGTTGTTGAAGATGTCTTCGTTGCGAAGCGCGGTGTATTCGCCCTTCTCATTGAGCACCATGTTGGCGATCACAGCATGACTATGCAGGTTGGGATCAAGCGCGCGCGAGGTATCGTGTCGGTAAATCCCTGCGATGATGCCTTCGGCATTGCCGGTCTTCATTTCGCCATCCAACTGATAGCGGGTCTTGATATAGCATTCTTCAACCACGGTCATGGCTGCACGGACAGCCGCATCATGGGCCTGTGTGATGCGGTCATCACCAATCACAAGCGCGGCGATGGAAGCGGTCTTTGAGGCAGAAAACGTCAGATCGAGGCCAGGGCGGTGCTGGCGTTCCCCATCGACGTACCGGCCCAGTTCTGTTCCATCCGGGGCCTGACCGTCCAAAACCTCGGAAAAGCGCGTGTCTTCTACATTGCCAGTAAGCCCGGCATCCTCTGCGGCTTTGCCAAACCATTGTGAGGCATTCTCTGCTTCAGGAGACCCGGCCTGGTAATAGCCTTCTTCTTTGTAATATCCGCTTGCAGCTGCACCAGCGGAGACATTGGAGACGGACATCATGCCGAAAGCCCTCCATATAGTTTGGAATTTTCTGCCCAGTGCTGAAGGCGGCGAAGCTCATAAAGGCTCAGTCCGGAAGGCGATTGGGTGATGAGTTGATGTTCCCATTCGCGGCGAAAGCGGCCGGGCTGCGCATCGAGCGCGATAAAATCGCAAACACGGTTACGGTGCGCCCAAAGCTGGACTTCTGTGCTTCTGAGCGAGAACAAGCCCTGGGTGGCCGTGCAGCCGGAAAGCCGGGATCTGATGTCTTCGGAAAACAACTCTTCAAGGATCGGTCGAGGCGCGCGCCTCCAGGTGGACGCGATGACAATCGAGATTTGAGAGTGCAGACGGAGGAACCCTTCGAGCAAAGGAAGCCTCTCAAAACTGGCGCTATTCTGTTCGTGCAGAACGCCGTCAAAGCCCAGAAAGATCACCTTTTCCCGAGGCAGCCGCCAAAGCTGCCCCGCTTCATTAACCGCTGGATACATGTCACCGACCCTCCGACAGAGAGGCGTTTAGCGCCTGTAACGAGGCCACCTTGGACTTGAGAGGCGCGCTCTGCGCGGGCGCTGCATCCGAGGTCGAAGGTTTCTTGTGACTTACGGGGCGTCGGTTGGCAGGATCGGCAAGCTGAGACAGCGACTTCTTTTCAGGTTTGGGGTCTGCGGCAGCGGGTTCGGGCTCAGGCGCTACGGGTTTCGGAGCCGGTTGGGCCTCTTTGTCGGGGTAGGGGAGGCTGACGGCTTCGCGTTTCGACTTCGCGCTGTTGCCCGCAAAACCGGATAGAGGGTTAGGTGGGGTGATCTCTTTCCCGGACAAACCCCGGACGCGGCACGTCGCAAATTGTTGCCAGTACCATTCGCGCTCTGAAATCTGTTCCGGATCTTCGATGCCTTGTTTGCCATCGGGACGAACACGTTCAACCCAGCCCAGGAATTCGGCCCGTTGTTCCGTCGGGTGTAGAGAAGCAAAACCCGATTCAACACATGTCCCCTGGTCGATTTCGGCATTGGTGGCGCTGACGCTCATGCCACCTTCGTCAAATCCGGTCCCGCGATAGGGGATGAACTTGTCCGTTTTGGCTTCGGTCGGCACGGGATGGAACTTCACGCGGGCCGTTGGTGCGTCATACGCGGCCCGAAAATAAGCATAAAACTGCGGCAGTGATTGGATCTCTGCGGCTGTCACAATCGGGCGCTGCGTTCTGCGGGCCATGATCCCAACACCGTCGCGCGTGTCATGCGCGCCAAGGGTCAGGTTTTCGTTCATTTCCAGCACATCCTCTTCACCGAGAGAGCGTGATGATCGTTGGGCAGTATTGAAGTCAGGCGTGTTGAAAACGACGCGGTTGTTCAGGACACCAGAAATGGTTTCTGCCGCCTTCGGCCCGTAGATGTCCTCAAGCTGGGAAAAGACCTGGTAGCCAACGACAAACGCCCCGCCGAACTGGCGGATCTCCGCAAGGCTCTTTGGCAGGAAGGGGAGCCGGTTGAGCGTCGGAACCTCATCGAGAAAGAACCAAACCTTGGGATCGCGGCTTTCCTCTGTTGTCATAAGCGCGTTGGCGGCGACTTCCATGACCGTTGAGATGACGTTGCGGGTTGCGGCCGCTTTCTCAGCATCACCGGTCAGGAACACAAAGCCAGGACGATCGTTCACGATCCAATCCCGGATCGAAAATGCCCGAGCATCATCGCGCAGGTATTCCAGGAACCGGAGTTCCGTGATCATGTTGGCGCGGATCGAGGCGGAGGTCCGAGCCACGTTTTCACCAAAGAAATGCACACCGGGCGTCGGCGCGACAATCTCGGCCAGCTCATCAGAGGGGATGTTCATGATGGCGCTGCGCAAATCGGCATTGGTGGTATTGCCGGACTTGGCGAGTTCGCGAGCGGCGTACTGGAAAACAAGTCGCGCGGCCTGGGTCCAGAAGTTGTCGTTTGAGCCCGGATGGTCGGGGATCATCACTTCTGCGATCTGGGCAAACCCTTCGGCCGACACCACTTCATTGAACGGTGACCAGCCCACAGAGCGCTCATCAAAGGGGTTCAGGATGATATCGTGCGCGGAATCGTAGTGATCCCGAAGAAGACCGCCCATACGGTCGTAGATGATGGCGCGGCCACCGGCGTCCCGAATGGTATTCAGGAGCTCATGCATCGCATTGGTCTTACCAACACCAACGGTTCCGGTTATGCCGATCTGGGCCTCAACGGCATTGGGCGGGAAGGGGATGCCGGCCAGCGTGTAACGCGGTCCCTTTTTGACATCGCGCCCGAACTTCTTCTCGTATGATTTCCATTTGGCGCGTGACCAGGCTTTGAGTTCTCGGGGTGTAACCAGACGCGCCCCGCGTATGTGCTCTTCTTCTTTCAGGCTCCGCCCGACAATTACAAAGATCAGGAACACAACAACGAAAGCTATTGTCGCGGGGACCATTGCAATCCAGATGAAGCGTCGAGCGTTGTACGAATAGATATCGTAAAGCTGGCGCATCTCCTGATCGGAGTAGATCTGACCAGCAGTCCGGACGATGCGTTTGTTTTGAGCGTCTACATATTGAAGCTGACGATCTTCTGTGCCGCGTTTTTCGACGTTAAATTCCGCCAGACCATAGGCGAGCGTCATGCGGACACCAGCCATGGTGTAGTTCTTATAAACCAGCACACAGAAGGTGATGAGGAAGGCGGCGAGAGCGACCGTTAGGCTATATTTGACCACTTGCGTGGCCATTCGCGTCCAGTGTTGCGTTGTCTGGCCGCCTCTGACAAGTTGCGTGTGTCCTCTGTTGCGCATTTTCGTATTCCCACGTTCCGTGTGCGGCGTTCCGGGAGGGTTGGAGCCTCTTGGAGGGACATGCCGCGACATCGCGTTTTTGATCTTGGTCAGAGGGCGGGTCGCGGCTTCAAGTCAGCCTAATATCCGCTGATACACGCGCCTCCCATAAGACCTGTTATGTTAAATAAACAAAGCACTCGTTACTGAAAAACCGAGGCTTATCAGCAGCCTTTGGCGACCTTGGTCCGTTCCAAAACGGATGTGCGTTCCACCAGAGCAAACTGGCGATTGAAGGTGCCGGCGTCAGGTCCGGAAGCCGTCAAGCCATCTGTGGCAGCGCCTGCGACCGCTGTTGCAGTGCCCACGTTAGAAATGGCCTGCGCCGATCCCGCATTAGCCAAGGCTCCGGCTCCCACAACGGACAGGCCGGCATCGAGCAAGCCGCCGGTGAGGTTGGCTTTACGCTCGCGAGCCCGCTCAGCCTTGTTGATGGTCTCGATCTCCGCATAGAGCGAAGAAAGCTCCGAATTGATCTGACCGCAGCTCATCGCCAGATCGGCGCTGGATGGCTCTGTGTTGGAGGCGCGCTGGACGCCGGCGATCGATTGCATCCCCATGATATTGGCGGATGTCTGGGTCATGCTGTCACTGCAGGCCGTCAGTGTGGCGGATGCGATCAGCAGAAGTCCGATGGTTGCCTGTTTCATCTGTCCCGTCCTTTTCTGGTTTTTGACAGTGGTTGGTCGTTCATGTTGCCGTTGGGTTACGGTGGGTGAGATTGTGTTAGGGCGGCTTTGCTCTGGATTTCATGCGCGGTAGCTGGTTGGTGTCGGTGGGCCACCCCATCCCGGAACTGTTTCTAATCCTCGGTTCCAAACCCAGGTCCGCCGACACCCAGCCTCGTTAGCTATCCTTCTTGATTGCGAGCTCCGCGAGATCTTCAAGCGAGCCCATTCCGCGCATCAGACCGGCCGGTCCGACAAAGGTTGGCGTGCCTTGGATTTTGAGCCGTCGCGCCAGACGTTGGCTCTTTTCGAGTTCTTCAAGCCCTGCCCCGTCTTGCATTGCCCGCGCGATTTCGTCGGGGTTGTGTCCAAGATCAGTCAGAAGTTTCAGCACGGATGGGGCGTCAGCCGACGATTCAAGGCTCATCAGTGCGTCCGAAAATTCGAGGTACGCTTCCTGGCCTTTCACTGCTTTGAGAGCCAACGCCATTTCGGCGCTATAGA
This sequence comes from Ruegeria sp. SCP10, assembly GCF_040329495.1. Lineage (NCBI taxonomy): Bacteria > Pseudomonadati > Pseudomonadota > Alphaproteobacteria > Rhodobacterales > Roseobacteraceae > Ruegeria > Ruegeria sp. SCP10. The sequence continues at coordinate 10,084 of NZ_JBDZYF010000017.1, read as the reverse complement.
TGGACCCTTCCCCAAGGATCGGGAGTTCCATGATCACCAATTGGAGATCCGGAATGCCCCGGCGAAGCTGTTTGACGGTCGCATGGGCGCGTTTGCAATAGCCACAGTTATAATCCTGAAACTCAACCAGGACGGGCTTACTCAGATCGACGCCCTCAAAGAGATCATCCGCGGCCTTCGATACGAGATCCATGTCTGCTTTGGCTGCGTGAGCCTGTTGTTCTTGCTCAAGCAAATCGAACACTTCGAGCAGGATTTCTGGATTTCGCAGAAGCGCTTGGCGCACCTGTTCATCAAATTCCGCAGTCTGAGAAGCCTCAGACGACTGGGCGATTCCCTGCGCTGCTGACAGCGCGAGAGCCGCCGAGATCAGCCCGGAGGCGATGAGTTTAGTGTATTTCTGTTTCAGTGATGTCATTTGGTTCACCATTTCTGAGGGTTGCATTGCTCTACGAGGGGTTGTGCGGTACAATGCGAACCCTCAAAAATGGAGAGCCCGTCATGCAACGGCTTCTTAAAAACTGGAAAGTCATCGCCTACTTCGCTGGGCTGATCGCTGTTGGCAGCACCGGTAACGCGTGGATCGCTGCCCTGTACGCCTTTGCCGGCATCGGCTGGGTCGTTTACTGGCTGTATGCCAATCAGAGCGAATTCGCCGGTCGAAAGAAAGCAGGTAGCTTTGTTGACGAAGATTTTGATGAAGTCAGCAGCACGGCAAACGGTCGTTGGGACCCAACGCACCCAATGAGCCCGTTCAACAACAGCTATTTTGATCACACTTAGCATCACTGGTCGCCTCGCTTGCGACCAGTGAACACATGTCCACCAATCTCTACATTCTGACCACCGCGCGCCTGAGACTGGGCAGATAGCCAGGTTGGGACACGATTTGTCTGTTCACCTGCCGCGACATGGGCATCCATGCCTTTAGGTGGAGAAGTAGTGAGTGGCACCGCCTGTGGGGTCTGCAATCTCACCAGCGGCGACTGCGTCAACGATCCGGCCAATGCGCTCATACGCAGGGCTCCCTTCCTGGATCTGTTCAGGAATACCGTTGCCGCCAACACCCGAGTTCCATGCCGAGAATTGCTTCAATTGAAGGCTGACTTCTGCGGGATCATCCCCCCAACGCGGATCTTCCGCACGGTTGAGGATCACATGGGCAACCGCGGCCTGACCAAGCTCGCTTTCGCGACCGGCTTCGCCAGCAATCGTGCGGATCATGACATCGCGTTCGTAAGGCGAGAGACTACGGTCGCCAGAGACCCATCCAACAACACCGCGTCCTGCATCAGCAGCACTATCTACTACGTCAACAACGGTTGTGCCTACCTTTTTAACCATACCGGGAACAGCGCCAAGCTCCTGCCCCTCTACGACCTCGCTCTGATTGGCGGCGGCACTATTCGACGCTGCATCCGAGCGCTTTTTCAGATTGGTCTCTGAATTTGCCCGTGCTTTGTCATTCGCGCCTTTGTAACGTTCCACAGACTGTGTGTGCTCAGTACCGGCAGATGGGAGGCGTTGCTGCGTGATCTCTTCCTTTGGGGCGCTGAGATTAAACGCACCAGAGATCTGATCATTTGGCCGAGTAAGCCTGAGCTCATCGAGCAAACCGGGTAGAACCTGTTCGACCGCAGCCTCCTGACGCTTCACGCCTTCTGTTGTTTTAGGGTTGAGGAAGCCTTCAATCTGCTGGACTGTATACCCTTCCTGACGCCATTCGTTGATGATCGCGTCTGTGAGTTGACCATCGTAGCTAATGCCTTGTGACTGGAGTTTGGCATTGGCCGATGCAAGAGACTGGGATTCCTCATAAGCCTCAGCATAGCTTTCGCCCTTACGATTAACCTCATCGATGCTCCAGCGCTCACCGCTATTCTCACTGTCGGTCAAAGACGATTGTGAGCTGGCCCGAATGGACCGGGTTGCATCACCAAACTTTGAGACAGTCGACGATAGTCCGCTCTCTTGAGCAGCAGTTCTCAGTCGATTGTCCGTCACCAAGCTTCTTGGCGTTATCGACTATCGTCGCCAGCGGAGCGGTGATTGGTCCGGTCGATCCCGGTGCGTATTCGACAGGGCCATCCTCTTCGATCTGTTGGGCCAGACCGGGTGCGGGTGCTGAGAGCGAAAGCGCAGCGAGTGAAAGGGTTACAGTGCGCAGCAATTTCTTTTCCTCCACATCAGCCAGCCGAAGGACTCACCGCGATAAGGAAACTCGCGCAGTCGATCGACGTATTGGGGTGAGAAGCCCATCGGACCACAGCCGTAACGGCCAGAGGTCTTAGGCACCGGGCGCGTGATCTGCATCCGGTATTGGCTTTTGTTGATAATCGGCTGTGATTCCGTGTTGCAGAGTGCGGAACTGTCCGCCGTGCGCCTCGCAACAAACAAATGATGCATCCGGGCCACCAGTTTCGTCGCAACCACCTGGCTTGCCATGACGCCGCCAACATCGGCCGCAACATCGCCCTGAATTGGATAGATTGACCCCCCACAGGCGGCACACCAGAACAGGCTATCCATAGGCAGGTTACCCGATGACGCGGTTACGCAATCTGCCGCACAAGCGGCCTGCGCAATCGGGTTCGCGAAGAGAACCGCTTCTGGGTTAATCAGGTTGTTGAGCTCGGCGTCCTGCCAGAGCGGATCAATCTCTGAGATATAGGCGACATCAAACTGAGCGTTCTGAAGGCACAGGCCATCAACGATGACGCCCAGCCAGGAGATCAGCGGATAGAAGTAACAGTGGGCCTGCCAGCTTGAGCCGGTGCTTGCGCCGCTTTGCTGAGTGACCGACGACCTTTCCAAGGCGAGCAAGCCGAAGTCGAGATCAAAGCCCATGTTGACGAAGCACCCGGCTTCGTTTGCCACATCCACCAGTCTGGCGGGTTCCCAGAGGCCAATTGCCAGACCGAGGCGCGGTGGGATGCCAGGGCAGATGCAGAGCGGGAAGGACTGATTATCGGTGTCAGGTCGGCCACCACCACCAAGACTGATCGCACCAACAGATATCGGGAATATGCAATCCCAACAGATTTCAGTGATCGGGTTCAAAAACCGCTTGTTGCAGATGGCGGCGGCTTCTGTTGCCAATATCCCGAATACGAGTGCGAACAGCAGACCGTAGCGTCTCATTGATTCAATACTCCGTAGAAATTGAGGAAAGCAGGGGGACACCACGGGGCGCGCGATCCGAAGTAGTAAGGTCGCGCCAGATCCTCGCTGATCAGGATGAGGCCAACATTGCCCGCATCAACACGCCCAAACGCGATCTTGCGGCCGTAGTCGTCCACACGGCGTTTGACTTCGAGTTCAATGCTCCCGTTTTCATCTATGAGTTGACGAAGACGCCGACCCGCCTGTTGTCCAAGCGCGTATTCGGACTGGCATTTGGCGCGATATGTCTCAGGCGCGTCAAAGCCGATGAGGCGGTATGAGGTTCCGCCGACGTCGATCGTGTCGCCGTCAATGACATATACCTGGGAGGCCGGAACCGTGATCGTCGCGTCAGCGAGCGCTTTCCTTGTGGTCACAACGCCGTAGAAGGTTGCGCCAAAGGTGGCCATTGCGAAGACCACGACCATCGGTGCGATGAAGGTGTCCGAGGTCATGGCACGACAACCTCTTCCACATGCATAAAAGGATCGGCCCGGCTCACAACAGCCGGAACGTTGTGAATACCGAACCGATCCACAAGCACAGAGTTCTGATCGAAATAAAACCGTCGCCCATGCGTCCGCATGAGGCCGAGCGGATCACCGTTCACCAACACCATGAGGGTATCCAGCTCGTCGCCTTCAGAAAGCGCGAACGCAACTTGCTCCGGATCATCCCCGTCGATTAAAACAATGCGCTTGTTAAACCGCGAGTAGGCCATTGGGTTCACCACTGTGCCCGCCGCGCGAAGACCTGCCCGTTATGGTCGGCCAGATCCTGTTTGAGTGTTATGCTGAGATCCACATCCCAGCTCGCATATTCCTCCGTTTTGCCGAGGCCAGTGACCGGGCGCGGCCGGTTTACATAGGCGCGCGTCGTGTCCTGCATTTCCTGCTTCATGATATCCAGCTCACCCGACGCCTCCATCTCCCTGAGACGCACTTTGATGGTGTCCAGGATGGAGGGTTCGGTGACTTCGAAAAGCGGACCGTGGGTTCCCAAGTCTTTGGCTTGAACCTCTGTGCCACTCAGTTCACAAAGCACCGCTGCCAAGAGACCTAATGTGCGCAGCGAGCCCATAAGCGTCATGCAAGACCGACGTGAACCGCCTCTGTAAAGCTCACTCCGGTGAAGCTGTGACGTGACCGGTTTGATCTGAACATGGTGAGATTGCATCATGAAAAGTCGCCCTCTAGTTCTTGCCGGCACTCCTGCGCATGACGCAGGCTGAAGAGCCCGCAACAGATCAGAAACCCCGCACCAAAGATGTTTGCCAGCACCGCAAAACCTGCCGCGAGCGCATCCTCTGCCCGAAGCATCTGAACAACCCCCACAAGACCCGCGAGAGCTGCGATCCCAGCCAGAAGGAAAAAACTGACCCCCATCGCCCAGCACAAATAGAAAAAAAATCGTGTCATTCGATCCACTCCTGAAGCTGGGTCCAGTGAGGAAAGGGAATGGCGATGCCCACCGCCTCAATGGTTGAGATATCAATGCCGCCGATCACCGCGTAGCGACTGTCCAGGCTGTCCTGCGTCTCACCAAAGAGAGCCACATGGCCTGCGGGAACGGAGGAGGCGGTCCAAACAGGTGATACGGCCTGACCGTCTTTGATCTGTGCTGTTACGCAGTTGGAGTTGATGCAAACGCTGTTGCCATTGGTGACGACAGGATCTCCCGGCATTCCGACAACGCGCTTGGTGAACAGCAAATCCTTGCCGTCGAATTTTGCCGCCAGAACATCGGGCATCCGGGCCGAAACGATGGCCCCGTGCCAAATCGGCTTCGGCCAGGTCACCATGACAAAGCCATTGGAATTGAGGCTTTCGGAGGCGTTTACGCCAATACGTACAAAAGCCAGCGCGTAGTAGCCGGTGATGACCAAAAGTGCCGAAAGGACACAGAACAGGGGCTTAGAACGCAACATCGGTCAACACCCTGTTCATGATTGGCGTGGTCACATCCAAGATCGGCTGATCGGTGCCGGTCAGAACCGTGCCTCGGACGATCACGGTGCCGGTCTCAACCGCAAACGCCTGCATCGCCGCTTCAAGGCGTTTCTGGAATTCTGGAATAACGCTCGTGAAGGCGTCGCCCTCGTATCGATCTTCAGCCCAAAGGACGAACAGCGTCAGGCTGGTTTCAGCATCGAAGGTCACAACGGTTGGGGCCTGGTGACGGATCTTCCCGATGTAAAAACCGATTGCAAAGGCGGCCTGGACACCCAGAGCGACACTGAAAACAAGAATTGCGAGGGCGCGCCAGCTCATGCCACTTCACCCCGCTCAACAAGCGTCTTGATCGCGTCAACCGTGGACATGCCCTGCTGACGATAGAAGTTCATCCGCTCAACAGTCGAACCCTTGGATGAGAAGACCGCCAGCGAAAACGGATCAAGAAGCAAGCGGCCATATGCAAATCCCTCTGGCATCTGAATGGCCATTTCAGAGAAGCGGCCAGGCACAGACGTGAGCGATTTCAGAAGGTGCTTCACGTATGGATCGACGCTATCCATGCGGTCGATACTTTCGGCCTTCTGCGCGAGAAGAATCCGGTAATCCGAGTTTTCTATGCAAACCTGCGCAGCCGGGTTGGCGTAATAGTCATTCAATGACTGTGTGCCGGTGATCAGAGCGCCGGTGTATTTACGGGCCCGACGCACAACGCCTTCGATGAATTTGGCGGTCCCCTCACCTTTCAAAAGATCCCAGGCTTCATCGATCACGATCGCTACCGGCGTTGACCGCGGCGTCTTGAACATGAGTTCGGTGCCCAGGAACATCACGATCTGAAGGATAGTGGCTTCGAGACCCGCCTGCCCTTTGATGTCGCTCAGTTCGACAACAGTGAAAGGCGCATCGAGCGAAATGTTGGCAGCACCTTCAAAATAGTGACCGTATGCACCGCCTCGCGAATAGGCATCGAGCTTTCGAATAACGTCAGGCAGGCGTTCGTCAGAGTCGGCAATCTCAAGCAGGGCATCGCGCACGTCTGTGATTTCGCCTTCAGGACCCTTTTCGTCCCAAACGTCGCCAATGGCTTTGCGGATGTACTCTTCTTCGACACCTTCAACCCGGCTGGTCTTGTGAGAGCCAAGGTCCGCCATCGAGGACACAACGCGGGTGACAAGTTCGATGGCATCCGCGCGGTATTCCTCTTCCTGCATGGACTGACCATCTAGCAGTGAAAACGGGTTGAGGCGGTTTTCGTTTGTCCCATCAAACGCGATGTGCTTACCGCCAAGGATCTCGGCGGTGGTCGCGAAGGAATAGCCGTCATCGATCACGAGGACATGGCCACCTGATGTGTAGATACCGCAGGCCAATTCCTGCATGAACACCGATTTACCGGCCCCGGATTTGCCAATGACAGCGGTGTTGTAGTTGCCGGAACTTACGAAATTGTCCCACTGGAAGATCTGTCCCTGGCGGCCGAGCAGCAACATACCGGGGCCATGGCCATTGCCCATCCATTCGCCATGCAGCGGCAGTAAAGTCGCAGCGGCAGCCGATTTCAGGATGCGCATGCGTTGCAGGCGGTTGAAATCCTTCAGCATCTTGGACGTGCAGCCAAACGGGAGACTGGCCAAAAACAGCGGAAACTGAAGGTGATCATCTTTGGAGAGTTTCAGCCTTTGGCGACGATAGATGTTTTCTACTTCGCCAGAAGCCGTTTGAGCCTCAGTCGCCCCGCCCTTGGCGTAGGCTACAATCGTATAAATGGTCTCAAACAGACGTTCGCCTGAATTGACCTCGGCCGAGAGCTCATCGATCTCCTTCTTTTTCTCGCCAAACTGGGGGACGTATTGCCCAAATTTACTGTTGGCGGCGTGTTCCGCCATGCCGCGTTTTTTGAGCAGGAAGGCACCGCTTTTCTGATTGCTCTGCGACTTCATGGTAAAGGATGTCAGAACAGGTCCGAGGGGCCGGTCCATCAGCCGTGGCGGATCTCCGTTCAACAGCATGCCGCGCGCGAACTCCCACTCTGGCGGATAGGCATTTACCGTCGAGACGGTTGCGGCCATCTCAGGCTTGCCCGAGAACATGAGAGCGTCTTTGCCGACATGGACGGTTGCGCCGGGCAGCTGGAAATTCAGCGGCATTCGCACTTCATAGGCTTCCTCTTCCCAGTCGCCCGTGCTCTTTGGGGGCCGGGCGACATGGAAGACTTCACGCAAGAACGCAAGAAACTGGCGTGGCTCAACATCGCGAGACCAGCTGACCGTCGAAAATACACCATTGAGACCTGTGCGGACGGAATTGAGCCGCTTTTCATCTTCGAGGCCGATTTCGCCTTCCATCCAGCAAGCCAAAAAGATGTGACGGTGTAATGGAAGGGCGCGGGCGCCACCTTCATCCATGCCGTAGCGAATGCCATTCATATGGCCCAAGCGCTGTTGGACCATCTCATCAACCAGCGGAGAAATGCCCCCTCTTGCCGATTTCCAGCGTTCCGAAATCGTGTCGATTGAGGGCGAAGTCCAGTTCAGGATCTGGAACATGGCGTCAGCGGGGAGGTTCGCGGCCATGACGCCAGCTATGTTCTCAGCAACCTCATGATCGCCAATGGTGGCACCCACTTCGAGGATGAAGCCAGTTCCATTGGTTCCGCGATAGAACTTGGTTTCATCATCATAGATCCGCCAGGGCAGAACATCGGAGAGAACATCCCCTTCCATAAGGCTCAACCGCCCCGAAGCTGCACAGATGGGGGTTATGAGGAACAATAGTGGAACAAGAGGGCGCTTGACGCTTTTCTGATTTCTTTGAAGGTTCGTCCTGTTAGTCGAGGGGGCATTCGGATGGAAAGTGAAAAGCTGAAGGTGTGGAGCCTGTCGTTTGGCGAATTGGATTTCGTTCAGGGATACCGGCGCGCGATGCGCGCGGGGTTGGCGCTACAGCTAGTTTATTTTCGCAGTCATGGGTATTTTCCAGGGGCGCTCAAAGAAATTGCTGACGATCGCATCCAATATGTCGAGGAACAGCTGGGCACCAATATTCATCTGTACGATCTGCAATCTGACGCTGCCCGCCGTCACCGCCTTGATGTCCTACGCCATCTGGGGTTTCGACGGGCGAATGAGCGAGATCGCGCGAAGCTGCATTCTGTGCTTGCTCAGGAGAGTTCCACAGCAGGCCCTGCCATTGAACCCCTCATCGACTTTGGTTTCCGATGGGCTTTGCAGAAAGCAATATTCGTACCCTCGCGAAAGATCATGGAGCGCTTGGTTCGATCTGCGCTACATGCATTCCAGGAAACATTCCTGACAGAGATCTCGGGCCAGGTTTCACAGAAAATCAGAGCGGCATTGGAAGAAAGTCTTGCCGACCCCCGAGGAGCGCATGGTTTTCTACGACTGAAGGACGATGTCGGGGCTGCGACACTGGATAATGTTCTGGAGGCCGCAGACCGGCTGGCCTTTATTGAGGGCCTTGAGCTTCCATTTGGTGTAGCAGATCGCGTCGATCCATCCTGGCTCAGACATCTTGCGCGCCGTGTCGAAGGCGAGACGGCCTATGAAATGCGCCGTCATGCCCAGGAGAAACGGATCGGGCTGCTGGCCCTGTATATTATGACTCGCATATCGCAATTGATCGATGGTCTTGTCGATCTGCTGATTGATATTGTTCATCGCATTGGCACACGGTCCAAACGAAAGGTGATCAGCAAGATTGCCGCTGACATCGATAAGGTTCACGGCAAGGAACGGTTACTGGTGGACATTGCGACGGCGGCGATGATGGCTCCGAACGGCAAAGTCTCGGATGTGATCTTTCCAATCGCGGGCGCGGCCAAGCTGAAAGCCATCATCGGCGAGCACAGGGCCAAAGGAACGTTGGATGTTCGGATTCAGACTGTAATGCGGGGGTCCTGGGCCAGCCATTACCGCCGAATGCTGCCCTCGCTGTTAACTGTGCTGAATTTCCGTTCCAACAATGAAAGCTGGCGCCCGATCCTTGATGCACTGTCTTTGCTCGCTCGCCTGAACGAGGAAGGGCGACGGGTCGCTCCAGCATCATTGGCCCCGGAGGGATCCATCCCGCGCAAGTGGCGCGGCACCGTTTTTGATCACCGGGGTCGGCTGAATGTAATTTCTTATGAACTCTGTGTCCTGACGCAATTGCGGGACCGTATCAGGGCGAAAGAAATCTGGGTTGAGGGCGCGGACCGCTATCGCAATCCGGATGACGACTTGCCAAAGGATTTTTCAGAAATGCGCGCGGCTTACTATGCCGGGTTGAAGCTCACCCAGGATGCGCGGGAGTTTTCCGGCTTGGTTCGTGAGCAATTGGAACACGAGCTGCGCGAACTGAATGCGGCTCTGTCTTCCAACGATATGGTCAGGCTTCGATGGTCTGGCGAAAACCGGATCTGCGTCACGCCATTTGCACCAGTGCCTGAACCGCGCGGTCTCCTTTCATTGAAGGCAGAAATCGGAAGGCGATGGCCGATGACGGGCCTGCTGGATGCGCTGAAGGAAACCGCGCTTGATACCGGGTTTCTGAATGCCTTTGAAACCTCAGCGAGCCGGGAGGCGCTTGATCGCAAAGTCAAAGACCAGCGTTTGCTTCTGTGTCTCTATGGCCTGGGCACCAATGCCGGTTTGAAGCGGGTGGCCGCCGGAGTGCCCGGGACCAGCTATGATGAGCTGCTGCACATCCGCCGCCGGTATATCGATCCGGCCTCGCTTCGGGCTGCGGCGGCCAAGGTTGCAGATGCCACGTTGGCGATTCGGAAACCGTCAGTTTGGGGCAATGCAGGAACCGCCTGCGCGGCGGATTCCACCAAGTTCGGAGCCTGGGATCGCAACCTGATGACCGAATGGCATACCCGGTATGGCGGGTGCGGTGTCATGATCTATTGGCATGTAGAACGGCAGGCGACCTGTATTTATTCTCAGCTGAAACGCTGCTCATCTTCC
>NZ_JBDZYF010000016.1:0-28734 GCF_040329495.1 Ruegeria sp. SCP10 | reverse complement strand
GACGCGACATCTGCGCATCCGTCAGCCAGAAAAGATCAGACATGTTCACCGCTCGTTTTTGAGCCCTGAATCATGCCGCGCGATAGAAATCAATGGGTCCTGACCCCAGGGCAGAAAACTTGTTGTCGTAATCGGGGATCGGGCCACGATCTTCTCGGGTATAATATGGCGCCTGATACATCACCGCGGTCTCATCGGTCGAGCTGGCACCCAACAGAATGGTGTCGGCTGCATCCGTCGCCTCACAGGCAGAAATCAGCGCCGTGGCCGCATCTGTGCCACCATAGATAGCTGCGCGGCGCTGGCCCTGCGTTTGATCAATTGGCGGACGCGGTCGAAACGGCCCGCTCCGTCGGTCATGCCCCGCGCGGTGCATTGCGCCTGGCGATGACCGATTTCGTCTACGAGCTCTATGTCAGCAACGCATTGGAAAGCTTTCGAAGCACCTATCCTGACATCGAAATCGAGATGGCGTTTACCGACGCTCTGACCGATCTGTTGTCAGAAGAACTGCATGCGGGTTTCCGTTTAGGAGACCGTATCGCCCCCGACATGGTCGCGGTCCGGCTCAGCCAGTCTGAACCGCTCGCCGTTTTGGCCAGTCCGACATATCTAGAGCGGCGCGGTATTCCAAATACACCAGCCGAACTGCTAAACCATGATTGTATTCGCTATCGTTTTCCCACCTCGCGTCAAATCGCACCCTGGACATTCGTTGACCAATCTCAGGACTACACAGTCGAGGTCACAGGCCCGTTGATCGTCAATACACTACCGGCAGTCGTCGATCTGGCGTTGAAGGGCCATGGGCTGATATTCACCTTCAGGGACTATTGTGCAGATCAAATCGCACTAGGGACCTTGGTGCCCGTCTTGCAGGATCACTTAGGCAATACACCCGGCACCTACATCTATTTCCCCCGAGAATACCGCAACATGGTTCCGCTGCGATTGTTCATTGATCACCTGAAATCTTCGGTTCTGGACCGGGCATAGATCAGCCGGAGAGCGCCTGCGGTAAAACGAAAGGAATATCTGTTGGTGGTAGAGTGTTGATGGGTAAATCGATACCATAGACCTGCTTCATGGTTTCAGTGTTCAGAACCTCAGACACTGTGCCCGACATCCACATGTGACCTTCGGACAAGACATAGACCAGATCGGCAAACAGCGCCGTCAGGTTAAGATCGTGCATTACAACAACAACGCCGCCGCCTTTCGCCGCGAAGTCGCGCGCGATACCCAGGACGGTGAACTGATGCGCGATGTCCAGGCTGGCGACAGGTTCGTCTAACAGCAACCAACGGGGTTGATCCTGATCCCTTGCCTCCCAGACCTGGGTCAACACGCGGGCCAGTTGGACACGCTGCTGCTCTCCGCCCGACAAGTTTTGATAGGATCGGTTTTCAAACCCGGCAAGATCGACATGTGCCAAGGCCTGCGATGGCAAATCCTCTTCCGCAGCGGCCAAGCCATTGGACAGCCCAAGCCGCACAATTTCGTGTACGGTAAAAGGGAAAGCCACCGTCGTTTGCTGCGGCAGCACACCCCGCATCGCCGCCAATTCCCAAGGGCGTAGCTTTGCGATGTCGTGGCCATTCAGCAAAACGGTTCCCGTGCCCACCAGCTCACCGCTCAGTGTCTTCAGCAGGGTTGATTTGCCTGACCCGTTTGGACCGATGATTGCCGTGACCTGCCCGGTTTGGGCTGTAAATTCCACGCCGTGCAGAACCTCTTTGCGTCCCAGACGGACACGAATGTTTTTTGCCTGCATCATGGCTTACATCCCCATCTGCCCGTGGCGTCGCAATAAAATCCAGAAAAAGACCGGCGCGCCCAGTATCGCTGTGACGATTCCGATGGGCAGCTCTGCCGGCGCAACGATGACCCGGCTGATCATGTCGGCACATAACAGCAACGTTGCCCCCAACAGGGCCGAGTTCATCAATAGCCGGTGGTGATCAGGCCCGGTGCTGAGTCGCAACAGATGCGGCACAACAATACCGATAAACCCAATACCGCCCGACACAGCAACCGCAGCCCCGGTGGCCCCTGCAACCGTTAGAACCGCGATGTTTTTGCAGCGCTGCACCGGGATGCCCATATGATGGGCAATCGCCTCACCCATCGCCAGACCATTCAATGCGCGCGCCAAGAACTGTGTGCAAATGATGGATGCCAGAATGATCGGGGCTGCCGTTGAAACCTTGGCCCAGGTCGCCCCGGCAAGCGACCCCATACCCCAAAAGGTCAGGTCCCTAAGTTGCTGGTCGTCAGCCAGATAAACCATGACGCCGGTCACCGCTCCGAACAATGCAGCCAGCGCGATCCCTGCCAGTAGCATTGTGGCGACCGAGGTCTGCCCCTGCCGGGTTGAGACACGATAAAGGATCAATACCGACGCCCAACCACCCAGGAACGCGGCAAGTGCGATCAGCCCGTCCCCGACCCAGGCCAGCAATGTGACAGGAAGCAAGCCGCCAAAGACAATGGCTGTGATCGCACCCAGCCCAGCCCCCGCGCTGACACCTACTATACCAGGGTCCGCCAGCGGGTTGCGAAACAATCCCTGCATCACCACCCCGGAGACAGCTAGGGCCGCTCCGACCAGGACGCCCATTGCGAGGCGTGGCAGGCGCACATCCCACAGGACGACCCTGTTGAGATCGGATAGGGGACGCCCCTGGATCAAGTCCGAAACGGCCGTGATCAAAGAGGCTTGGGATGCGCCGACAGAAACGCTGATCGCACTGGTCACGATCAGCACCGCTATCAAACCCAGGGTGACACGTCTGGCGCGAACACGGCGATCCTGAATCTCGGTGCGCGCTGGCGCGCCGTCCAGAGCCAAGGTCATGATCCGTTCACATCCTGCAATGCAGCCGAAAGATCTGCAATTGCCTCGGCGGTGCGCGGACCAAAGCCCAGCAGATAGGCCCCCGGCATCCTGATCAAAGAGGTGGATCGCCCTGCTGGTGTCAACTGGATCGCAGGCAGGGAAAACAGGTCTTCGTCCGAAACCGCATGATTTCCCTGACGCTCCATCATCAGGATCACATCCGGGGCGGTGACGGCAAGCGCCTCGGGCGTGATGGGTTTGAACCCCTCGACCGCGGCAGCAGCATTGATACCACCGGCCATCTTTATGATGCTGTCCGCCTGCGTGCCTGCACCGCCAACAGTGATGTCTCCATCACGTGCGTTCAATATGAACAGGACACGTTGCCGATCCTGCCCGGCCAGGTTCTGCGCATTGCTTTCCGCCAGCGCCATCTGCTTAGACGCTTGGGCGGCCAGCGCCTCGGCCTCGGCCTCAACACCCAATGCGGCGCCAATGGTCAGGATTTTCTCGACAACCCCATCACGCGAAAAGGTGTCGGCTACGGTGACATAATCCACCCCTGCTTCTTGCAAGACTTTGATCGCATCCGGCGGGCCGGACCCCTCCAGCGCCAAGATCAGATCGGGCTCAACCGACAGCACGCCCTCGGGCGACAAAGCCCGGCGATAGCCCACGTCCGGCAATTCAAGCGCGGCTTTCGGATAGGTTGAGGTTCGATCACGGCCTACAAGCCTGTCTTGCTGGCCCAGCGCATAGATGATTTCCGTCACCGAGCTGCCAATGGCGATAACGCGTCGGTCTTCTGCCAGCGTGGTTCCGGCAGACAGGATCAGCGCCGCGATAGAAGAGATGAGGATCCTCATTTCTTGACCTCTTGTTCCGACAAAGTAGGCAGCCCATCAACCAAAGCGTTCCAGGCCGGGCGGTGATCGGTTTCACCCGAGCGACGCCCGAAGATCTGGAAGATCAGCCCACCTTTGGCATCGAACACCTCGACCGATACGGCCGGGCCACGCTGCGTCGGTTTGTTCACGGCCCAAACCTCGGCAATATGGTCGGTGCGCAGGTGTAGATTGAACTGCGGATCAAGCACGTTGAACCACGGACCCATCTGTTTCAGCGTTTCAACCGGGCCACCGTGAATTTCGATACATCCCCGGTTGCCGACAAAAACCATCACCTCAAGGTCTTGGTCGCACACCTGTTCGAATATCCCGGCGACAATATCGGTTTGCAGTGGTCGTGTCAGAGGTGCGCCTGCGATACGATAGGCCCCCAGCCGGTTCATCTTGAGCTTTGAGGTCAGGCGCATGAACTGATGCGTATCCGTCATCTTCGCCCATTCGCTGCGCAGGATATCAGCTTTTTCGGGGTTGGCCTTGGGTGTCTCGGTCGCTTTGCGCGGCTCAACCGATAGGGTCTGCGATTGATCCTCTGACGCCAGCGCCCGCGTCAGATGCGCCCAGTGATCCAGATCAGAGCTGTCGCGCAGGAATATCTTGTGCACGGCATCACCCGCAGCATCAAACACCTGAATCGAGCGGCGCATTCCCGCATCGGTCTCACGCTCGACCGCAAAAGCATGTTTCCAGTGGCTGGGGAACATGCGCAGATCAATTGCTTCGGTCAGAACCATCGCGGCATGAGCGCCTGAATGGTAATTGTCGTATTGCCCGACCTTTTCGATGACACAGGACGGGTTGCGCGTTAGCGCCATGACCTCGCCCAAACCGTTCAACTGACCAAACAGATCATCCAGATTGGCCGATATCCGGGTCGCCCCCTGCCCCACAAACGCTGCAACCAGCTGTCCTTCGGTCAAGCCGAGCGATTCCGCCAAGTCCCGATCCCGCTTGCCCGCCTTGTTGACATAGGCCTCGCGGATATCCTGAGGGGCCATAAGCACCTGTTCCATAGTCGGTTTCCCATCTTTTGGTGGTTTTGAAGATGCTGGCCCGGTCACTGACGCCGTCAGTAACCCGCTGGCAGAAACTGCTTAAACAGTCACGAAATTTGTTGACTATTTTAGTAAGCTTTATTAACGAGCACAAGTCATCGTCAAATGACGATTCTGAAAGACACCAAAAAAGACTGACTAAAGCCAGCGGCTTGCAAGCATTTCCAGTCCTTACACATGCATAGGGGGACAGATATGCGTGCGCGAATCCATATGGCAGGCCTGCTGGGCACTGCCTCTTGCCTAAGTTTGATGACAGCCGCAGCCTGGGCGCAGGAACAGGATGACGGTTTCTTGGGCACGCTGGAACTGGGCGAAAGCAAACGGGAAATCCAGACCGACACGGCGGTGCCTATTACCAATATTGATCAGGAAGAGATCAATGACCGTCAGGCCAATACCGTTGCCGAACTGATCGATACCGTACCCGGCGTGACGCTGGTGAATGGCTCGACCCCGCAAGGGTCAGGCATCAACATCCGCGGCTTCGGGGCCAATGGCACCTTTGGCACCGATCAGAAGGTTCTGATCCTGGTCGACGGCGCCACCACCGGCGCGGAAGAGCTGTATCGGATCGGCAACCAGTTATTCACCGATCCACAGCTTTACAAAAGCGTATCCGTGATCCGCGGTACCGTTGGATCGTTCGAGTTCGGCTCGGGCGTTGTCGGCGGTGTGGTTCAGCTGGAAACCAAGGATGCGTCCGACTTCACAGGCGGCATTCCCGGCGTCAAACTCCGCCAACTGCTCGAGGCGTCTACGAACGGAAATGGTTTTGTCTCGTCGTCGATCCTGGCCTGGCAACCCAATGAACAAACCGAATTCCTGTTGAGCTACACCTATCGGGATCAGGACGATCAGGAAGATGGAAACGGCGATACTATCGGCAATAGTGAATTCACGCTGCCGTCCTATCTAATCAAAGGTAAGTACAGTTTTGGCGACAATCTGGAACACTCGATCACGGCGTCCTGGAACAACTCGACCTCGGACGAGAAAGACGTGCCTTACGACTCGTTCAGCGTCACGGCAGACTCTTTTGGCAATGTGGATCGACGGATTGAAAACCGGGTTGCCATACTGCGGTATCAATACCAACCGGCTGGAAATGATCTGGTCGATCTGGACGTGAACCTCAGTTACTCCGACCAGAAGATCGACAATACCTACATCTCAGGCTCATCTCCTCTGGAAGGATCGCCATTCTTCCCCAGGCTACTGGATCTGGCCGAGGCTGAACAGCGGTACGAGACGACAAAACTCACAATCAAAAACACGGCCTATTTCCAAACCGGTATCGCCTCGCATGATCTGCGCGCCGGGGTCGAGTTTATCGATCGCGATCGCTTGGATGGCGGCGATGCTGCCCCCGGCGGGACAGATCGTCGTTTCGCGATCTTTGCGGTTGATGACATCAACATAGGTGACAGCCTGACCCTCACCCCGGCCATACGCTACGAGAAACAAGATATCTCGGGCGATTCAGATGCGACACCACCGCTGAACGCAAGCTACGACAACGATGCGCTGATGGGTGGCCTGTCTGCGCGCTACGAGTTCAGCAATGGCTTTGCGATTTTTGGCAGCGGGGCTTACACGGAAAACCTGCCCATTATTGACGATCTCGGCACCGTGGCCTTGATGAATCAGTCCGAAAAGGCGCGGACATGGGAAGCGGGTTTTTCCTATAGTGCGGGCGATGTCTTTGCCACAGGCGATGTCGTGCGCGCCAAGGTGAATGCCTATGACACCACCCTGTGGGACATCACATCCTACCGAAACGTGGACAATGTCAAAGCACGCGGCGTGGAAATCGAAGCCTCTTATGCAAGTGCAGGCGGTTTCTACATGGATTTCAACACCAACATCGTCCACGCGACCGAGTCGGATGCCGGCGTCGAAACCCGTTGGCGCAACGAACCCGCCGACACGGCGCGCCTAACCGTCGGCCAGCGCTTTGGTGAAACACTCGACGTCAGCTGGGAAATCCTTGGATCCCGTTCCGGGTTCGACTCGTCGGGCGATCCTTTGGGTGGTTTCGGCGTGAACACACTCCGCGCCAGCTACTTCCCGCAAGAAGGGGCTTTCAAAGGTTTCGAATTCTATGCCGGGATCGAAAACATCCTGGACAAAGATTACCAGGGCAGCCTCTCGTCGCGCCGCGCACCCGGCCGGAACTTCAAGTTCACCGTCGCCAAAACCTTCTGATCTGACACACGAAAGGACCATCATGAAAATGGCATCATATAGAAATGCTCGGCTGGTCCTGCTGACCCTGCTCCCAATTCTGGGGGCAGGGATTGCCAGCGCTGAAGAGCCGGAAAAGCCCAAAGGCATTTCAATCGAGCTTAGCTCGGCCGAAGACAAGGACCAAAGCTGCATGGTCAGCTTTCTGGTCGAAAACTCCTACGACATAGATATCGACGGCGCGATCTACGAGACTGTGCTGTTCGGCGCCGACGGAAAGGTTGCCTTGCTGACCCTACTGGATTTCGAAGACCTGCCGGCCGGTCGCCCGCGCGTGCGTCAGTTTCAGTTTGCCGGAATGGCCTGCAACCAGATCAGCCGAGTTCTGATCAACGGGGCGCAGGACTGCACCCATCAGGGAGATATGCCAGACGCCTGTATGTCGGGCTTGACACTAAAAAGCCGCCTCGAAACCGAGATGATTGGATAGGCAAATGGATGCGATCTTGCAAAACCTGATGGGAATCCTCGCGCTCGGTGGGCCGGTGGTGGCGATCCTGATCGTCACATCAATCGCGACGCTGTCGCTGATCCTTTACAAGCTGTGGCAATATCGGGCCGCCGGGGTGGGCAGGCATATCGAGCTGTCCCGCGCCATTCAGGCCTGGGATCGTCAGGATCGTGCCAAAGCGTTGGCGCATCTGGATAAAAGCCGCAGCTATCTGGCCCCGGTAATTGCCATGTCGCTCAGCGGTACGGGAACTGCTTTGTCGGACCGCGTTGATGCCGATGCCGAGGCCCGGTTTGCCGAGCTTGAACGGGGTTTGAACGTGCTGGATATGGTTGCGCAGCTCGCGCCACTTCTGGGCCTATTCGGCACTGTCCTAGGCATGATCGAGGCGTTCCAAACGTTGCAAGGTGCGGGTAATGCTATTGATCCTGCGCTTTTGGCGGGCGGAATCTGGGTGGCCTTGCTGACCACCGCAGCGGGGCTTGCGGTCGCCATGCCAACCTCACTTGTGCTCACCTGGTTCGAAGCGCGGATGACCCGTGAACGCATTTTTGCCAATCAGGCCTTGCGCACGGTCTTTGCCCCCGGCCATGCAGCCGTCGAACACACCAGAACTCTGCCCGAGGTCACCGCCGCGCATGTCGCTTGAGACCCGCAGAAGACGGCGCAGACGCCTGTCGATGACATCCCTGATCGACGTCATCTTCCTGCTGTTGCTGTTCTTCATGCTCACCTCAACCTTCTCAAAATTCGGAGAGATTGAGTTCGCAACCGCCTCGGCTGGCGGACCGGTTGCGGACATGCCGATGCGATTTGTGAAACTGGAAGGGGATCGTATTCTAGTCGATGGAACCGAGGTTCCGTTGGACACGGTTGCTGCACTTTTTGACGGCGATCTCGAGCAGCTTGCCCTGATCAGCCTCAGTCAGGATGCGACCGCGCAGCAATTGATTGATCTTCTAACAGCGCTGCGCCCTGTTGCGCAGCTACGCACGCAGGTCATCGGATGATGCAGCAGAAACCCAAGGCCAAGCAGATGCGAGAGCCGACGATTGCCCTGATCAACGTAGTATTTCTGATGCTGGTTTTCTTCATGATCGCGGGAACGCTCGCTCCGCCGCTAAGCGGCTCGGTTCAGTTGGTTGAAACGCAGGATCTTGAGGGCCGAGAGGCGCCGGATGCTCTGGTCATTCGCGCTGATGGTGTGCTTGAATATCGCGGGGCTGAACTGACAGATGCCGAGGCCTATGTTGAACGCGCCTCAATCGACTTTCCGCTCGATGACGTGCGCCTTGTGCCCGACAGATCGGTCCCTGCAATCCGGTTGAAAGAGGTCAGCGATGCCCTGCGCGCCTTGGGAGCCACGAAAATCTATGTCGTGACCGAGCGGGGTTTGCAATGATCCCCAGATCGCGCGCAATTGCGGCGCTCGCAATCCTGTTGGCCGCTGCCACCCACAGCGTCGCGCTGTATGATTTTCGCACGGACGAGCCGGTGTTAGTAGAAGGCGGTGGCTCTGTTGAAACAGCCGCGCTTGGATCCTCCTTCAAGGATTTTGTCGCCGGAACCGTCGCGTCGGAATCGGCAGAGGCTCAGCAAGAGCCGGTCGAGCCGGATCAACAGGCCCAGAAAGCGGAACCTGAGACGCAGGCGACAGCAAGCGCAGCACCATCCGTGGCGCAGACGGTTCCGACCATGCAGGCCGCACTCAGTGCCACAGCGACACAAACATCACGACCGCTTGAAAAGCCCGAGGCCAAGAAACCCGTGGCAGAGCCAGCAACAGAGCCGGAAACGCCCCCCGTTCAGAAACCTGAACCCGAGAAGAAGAAAGCACCCAAAACCCCGGCAAAGGCTGGGAACGCCGACCAGGATCAAAACAAAGGCGCTACGACGGGCAAGACGGCAAAGGGCGCAGCTACAGCGCAAAGCGCAACGCGAACCGCATCAGCCCAGGGCAATGCCGAGGCCAGCAACTACGCCGGTCAGGTCAAGCGCAGAATCCTCCAGGCGCGACGCAAAAGCGTGAACATCAAAGGATCGGTCCTGATCACCTTCCGCATTGCAGACAACGGCGCGCTGCAATCGGCCCAGATCAAGCGCAGTTCGGGGTCAAAAAGGCTCGATCAAGTCGCATTGGCTCAGATCCGCGCCGCTGCCCCGTTCCCAGTCCCGCCACCTTCGGCACGACGCCAATACACCTTGGAGATCAAGGGAAAATAGCGGGGCAAGGTGTCCGAAAGCCCGAACACTTTTCCAACGGCTTGATATTGAAGCTTTGCATGCGCCCACCAAAAAGTGTTCAATCGGTTCAGCAAGGGGATCGACATGCACAAACCAGAACGGTTCGAAAAGTTCTATTTCGCCAAGGTTGGCATGGGTGAGGCCTGCGGCTGCGCCGAGCGTGTTATCGATGTCTACGAGTTCAATCGCAAAGGTGGAACCCAGTCGAAGCAAGCCCTGAAGAAAGACAAG
Source organism: Ruegeria sp. SCP10 (assembly GCF_040329495.1). Taxonomy (NCBI): domain Bacteria; kingdom Pseudomonadati; phylum Pseudomonadota; class Alphaproteobacteria; order Rhodobacterales; family Roseobacteraceae; genus Ruegeria; species Ruegeria sp. SCP10. Next base: position 18,762 of record NZ_JBDZYF010000016.1, on the reverse strand, counting down.
CGCAAACGTCGGTCATTTCGATCATGGGCTGTGAAATACGGGTTGCTCAGCCGGAAACCACGGGCATAAACCTTCACCAGATCAATCAAGTGCAAGGCCGATCGATACCTCAATAGATGGGGCCTGATCACTTTGCGCAACAGACCAAAAGGACATGCCCGTGACAGACCCGTCCATGCAAACCCTCTCTTTGACCGATGTGCAGTTGCTTGCAAAATCGACACTGCAAGGGGTGGGGGTGGATGAGGTCGGAAGCAACATTCTGGCCGATATCATCATGCGGTCGGAACGGGATGGGCCGCGCAGCCACGGTTTACGAAATCTGCCGATTTATGCGCAAAGCTTCACCTCCGGCTACGCCAACCCCACGGCCAACCCGGTTATTCGCCGCATTGCCCCCGGCGTTCTGCGCGGGGATGCGGATAATGGCTATTACCAGATCGCCGCCCATGCGGCGCGCGACGAACTGATCGACATGACCCGTGAAAACGGCATCGCCACCTTCACCTGTGCCAATTGTCACCATCTGGGTGCGTTGCGGTTTGACACCGAACCCTTGGCCGAGGCCGGGCTGGTCGCCATCGCCGTTATCAACTCACTGTCACTTGTGGTACCACAAGGCGGTGTGCGCCCGGTCTTTGGCACCAACCCGATGTCCTTTGCCTGCCCGCGCGACGGGGCCGCGCCCGTGGTGTGGGATCAGGCCTCGTCCGCCGTCGCGTTTATGGACATCAAGATGGCCGCCGCCGAAGGGCACAATTTGCGGCAACCTGCTGGGCTGGATCGCGATGGGACCCCGACGGCAGATCCGGACGCCATTCTGGAAACCCGCAGCCTGTTGCCGTTTGGCGGCCACAAAGGTGCGGGAATAGCCCTTTTGGTCGAGGTTCTGGGCGCGGCTTTGGCTGGCGGCACCCTATCCGTCGACAATGCTGAACGTGAAGCACATGGCGCGCTGAACATCAAAGGCGGGGCGACGCTGATTGCCCTGGACCCTGCCCGCTTTGGCAATGACGCCTTCGCCGACTACATCACTCGAATCTGCGCCGAGATCGAAGGCAATGGCGACGCCCGCGTCCCCGGTGATGGACGGCTGAAGAACCGGGCCGAAGCCGAGGCCAAGGGGATCACGGTCAGCCACGCGGTTTTGGATCAAATCGCAGCCCTGAGTTAAGCCGCGCGTTTCCCGTCTGGTCCGCCTTAGGCCTTCCGATCTTCACAAATGACACGCTTGGCCGAAAACTGCCTTGTGTCTGCCTTGTTATTCGCGGTTTCTTGCTGGAAAAGAGAAGCATTCTTGGCAATGCAGGCCCGGCTTTCTAAGTCAGGGGCCCGCACCGCCGGACCTGATTGATGTGGAATGCAGCTTGAAACCCGAACACAGAATGTCGCCCGCCCCACGCCATGAATTGCGCACCGTGCGCAATCAGGGGATCACTTTTCTGGCTTTGGCCTTCCTGTTCAGCATCTTCGTCAATCTTCTGATGCTGACCGGGCCGTTGTTCATGTTGCAGGTCTATGATCGGGTGCTGAGTTCGCGCGCGGTTGAGACGCTGACAGCCCTGTTTATCCTTGTTGCGCTGCTTTATGCGCTGATGGCAATGCTGGATTTTGCCCGCGGTCGCATCGTTGCGCGTTTTGGCGCGCGGTTTCAATCCAAGCTGGATGAGCGCGTGTTCGATGCCACTTTGCGGCGGTCACTTAACCCGCAGGCACGCTCGGCCCCAGCCACTGCTTTGCGCGATCTTGAGTCGATCCAGAACCTGTGCTCGTCGCCTGTGCTGCTCGCGGTGATGGATATCCCGTGGACCCCGGTGTTTCTGGCGGCGATTTTCATATTCCACCCGCTTCTGGGGTGGCTGGCCGTTGCGGGTGGCGGGCTGTTGATCGTCATTGCCCTGCTGAATCAGGGCCTGACCCGCCGCAAAGTAGCGGAAGCGCAGGCTGCATCGGCGCGGGCCAATTCCTTTTCGGAGCATGCGCGCCAAGCGGCCGAGGTTGTTCGATCTCAGGGGATGCAACAGGATGTCACCCTGCGCTGGTTAAACCAGCGCACTGATGCGCTGCGTCAGACGATTGCGGCCAGTGACTGGACCGGCAGCTTCACCTCGCTGACCAAATCGCTGCGGCTGTTTTTGCAATCGGCTATGCTGGCGCTTGGTGCATGGCTTGTGTTGCAAAACGAATTGTCACCCGGTGCGATGATTGCGGGCTCGATCCTGCTGGGCCGGGCTCTGGCCCCTGTGGAACAGGCGGTCGGACAATGGGCCATGATTGAAAAGGCGCGCACAGCATGGATTTCGCTTAACCGGTTTCTGGATCAGACCCCGCCCGAGCCAAATCGCACCAAACTGCCCACGCCTGAGGCACGCCTGGCCACCAAAGCGCTGACCGTGATCCCTCCGGGGGCGGCTGCACCAACCTTACGCAACGTGACGTTGAATCTGGAACCCGGAACGGCGCTTGGAGTGATCGGCAAAAGCGGATCAGGCAAGACTACGCTAGCCAAGGCGTTGCTGGGCCTCTGGCACCCTGCCGCCGGTGAAATTCGGCTGGGCGGCGCGACACTGGATCAATATGACCCCACCGATCTGGGTCAGCATATTGGCTATCTGCCACAGCAGGTGACGTTGTTTAACGGGTCAGTCGCGGAAAACATCGCCCGCATGTCGCAAAACCCCGATCCGCAGGCTGTGGTCGAGGCGGCCAAAAAGGCCAACGCGCATGAGCTGATCCTGTCTTTGGAGAAAGGCTATGACACGTTTCTGGAAGGCAATGACAGCCAGCTGTCGGGCGGTCAGAAACAGCGCATCGCATTGGCGCGGGCCCTTTATGGCGACCCGGTGCTGCTGATCCTAGACGAGCCGAACTCTGCCCTTGATGCGGATGGAACTGAGGCGCTGAACGCAGCAGTGCGCGGGCTGAAAGAGGCTGGAAAAGCAGCCATCATCATGACCCATCGACCTCAAGCGATCTCGGAATGTGATACTTTGGCCGTTGTCGAGCAGGGACAGCTGGTCAAATTCGGCACCCGTGACGAGGTGTTGAACGCGATGGTCCAGAACGCAGGTGCCATCAAACGCAATCTCAATCAGGTGAACACCGGATGACGGAGCAGACGAAAACCAACGGGCGCACACCCTGGCGGATCACAGTGCCCGCATTAGTGGGTTTCTTGGCCCTTGCCATTCTGGTCGGCGGTCTTGGTATCTGGTCGGTATACACCCAACTGGCCGGTGCAATTGTGTCCTCAGGCTCGATCGAGGTGCAAAGCAACCGGCAAGTGGTGCAACATCCTGATGGCGGTGTCGTGGGCGAGATTTTTGTGCGCGACGGCGCGGTCGTGTCCAGCGGCGATCTGCTTTTGAGGCTGGACGATACTTTCCTGTCGTCGGAGAAAACCATCGTCGAGGCGCAGCTGTTCGAACTTCTCGCCCGTCGTGCCCGGCTGGAAGCGGAACGCGACAGCGCCACCCCCGAAGACCTGGCCATTCAACTGGACGCCGTTCAGCACGAACATGGCATCCAGCGCGACCTGATCGACGGTCAACAACGCCTGTTCGAGGCACGGCTGAACACAATGACCCAGCAAACCGATCAGTTGAAAAAACAGCTGGTTCAAACCGAAAGTGAGATCGATGGCACCAAGGCGCAGCTGGTCTCGCTCCGTCTGCAGGTCGAGCTGATCCGCGAGGAGCTTGAAGATCAACAAAGCCTGCTGAGCCGCGGCCTGACACAGGCCAGCCGGGTCCTGGCCCTGCAACGGGAAGAGGCCAGCCTGAGCGGTGAGATCGGGCGTCTTGAGGCATCCATCGCCCGACTCAAAGGACAGATCGCCGCGACCGAAATTCGGATCGTTGAGCTGGACGCCACCCGACGGGAAGAGGCGATTACCACCCTTCGCGACGTGCAATCACAGGTCGCGGAACTGTCAGAACGGCGGTTGTCTCTGACGGAACGCCTGTCCCGACTGGACATTCGCGCCCCGGTTTCGGGCACCGTCTATGGCAGTCAGGTCTTTGCCCTGCAATCGGTGATCCAACCGGCCGAGCCGATGATGTATGTGGTTCCTCAGGACACGCCATTGCTGGTCGCCGCACGGGTGGATGCGATCCATGTGGACCAATTGCATGTGGGTCAGCCCGTCGCCCTGCGCTTTCCCGCCTTCAACCAGCGCGAAACGCCTGAACTTGACGGCCATGTGATCAACGTCTCGGCCGATACATTTACCGACGAACAAACCGGCTTCACTTTCTACCGGGCCGAGCTGGTCCCCGATGAAGGACAGGTCGAGCGGCTGAACGGTCAGGTTCTTCTGCCCGGCATGCCGGTCGAGGCGATGATCAAGACCGACGAACGCACGCCCCTGTCCTATCTGGTTAAACCGATGGCCGACTATTTCAACCGTGCCTTCCGCGAGTGATCTAAGCCCTACGACCCCGCCTTCTGCGCCCCTTCGCGCATCTGGCTGAGGGTCTGCCTTGGGGTCAGCGCTTCGGCTGAGATGTTCAGGTCCAGAACAGCCCCTGTATCTGACGCCAGCGCCCTTTCGAACGCGGCCTCGAAATCCTGGGTCCGTTCGACCCGTTCGCCGTGATAGCCATAAGACCGGGCGAGTGCTGCGAAATCGGGGTTTTCTAGCGTGGTCCCTGAAACGCGGGCGGGATAGGTTTTTTCCTGGTGCATTCGAATGGTGCCATAGGTGCCATTGTTCAGGATCAGCACGATGGGTTGCGCACCTGCCTGCATGGCGGTTCCAAGCTCCTGACAATTCATCTGAAAATCCCCGTCCCCGGCAAAGCAAACAACGGTCAGTTCTGGATGCGCCACTTTGGCGGCAACGGCTGCGGGCAGGCCATATCCCATCGCACCGGATTGCGGGGCCAACAGGCGTTGTTGAGGGCCGTATTTGAAAAACTTGTTCGGCCAGACGGTGAAATTCCCTGCGCCATTGGTCAGGATTGCATCATCGGGCAGGCGATCCCGCAAATAGGCCGAGACCTTGCCCATATCCACCGGGCTGGGCAGGTCGGGCAGATCGAAACCAGCCTCGTAATCCGCACGTGCCTGTGCGCGCCAATCTGCCCATCCTCCACTCGCCACATGCTGGGACAGGGCGATCGCAAAGGCATTCGGACCGGATTGAATACCCAGATAGGGAATGTAGACTTTGCCAAGCTCTCGGTCCGAGGCGTGGACATGGATCAGCTTCTGTTCCGGCTTGGGCACGCTCAGCAAAGTGTAGCCTTCGGTTGTCATCTCTCCGAACCGCACGCCGATGGCCAGGATCACATCCGCGCCTTGTATCTGAGCCCGCGTGGCCGGTGTCATCCCGGTTCCGGCATCACCGACATAGCTGGGGGAATGGTTGTCAAACAGGTCCTGAAACCGGAACGCGGCCACAACGGGAATGTCAGAGCTTTCGGCAAAACGCTGCAACGCGGCACTGCCGTCGGCGCGCCAACCCCCGCCGCCAATCAGGATCAACGGGCGATCCGCACCTGACAGGGCCGAGATCACACCCGCGATGGCCTCGGCCGTCGGGCCGGGCTCATGTACGACCGCCGGGCCGGTCAGCGCGGGCACATCGGTGACCGAAGTCAGCATATCCTCTGGCAAAGCAACGACGACCGGACCGGGACGGCCCGAGATGGCGGTGGTCCAGGCGCGGGCGATGATTTCTGGGATACGATCTACCGCCTCGATCTCGGTCACCCATTTGGCGACGGTCCCGAAATAGGCGCGATAGTCGATCTCCTGAAACGCTTCGCGCCCTTTCATATCCGTGCCCACTTGACCCACAAACAGGATCATCGGCGCGCTGTCCTGCATCGCCGTATGCACCCCGATCGACGCATTGGTCGCTCCCGGGCCGCGTGTGACGAAACAGATACCGGGCTGTCCGGTCAGTTTGCCATAGGCTGCTGCCATAAAACCGGCGCCCCCCTCGTTCCGGCACAGGGTGAAATCCAGCGCACCATTGGCCCCGGCCCGCGCGCTGCCGGTATCATGCAGCGCATCCAGCACCGCCAGATAGCTTTCACCCGGCACACCAAAACTGTGCTGCGCGCCCAGCGCCTGCAAGCATTCCACCAGCACAACGCCACCGTTCCGTTCTGTCATCTCAGGCTTTTCCTTCGATCCGTCCTGTGAAACGCACGCGTCACTCCGACATCGATGGCGTTCCTGTCGCGGCCAACTTGGCCGAAGAAGGCGTTGCAGGTAAATCCACAAATCCATGAAATGGGAAAATTATTCGACTGACCAGGCCAGGATCATCTGATAACCCGCTTATCACCCCTCATTGCAAAGACCAGCCCCCTGATCTGGCAGGATTTAAGGAGAGGATCATTGAAGGCTGCCATGAATATCCTGTTCATCATGTATGACCAGCTGCGGTTCGACTATCTCGGCTGCGCCGGGCACCCTCATCTGGACACCCCAAACTTTGACCGGGTTGCACAGATGGGCATGCGCTTTAACAACGCCTATGTGCAATCGCCGATCTGCGGGGCCAGCCGGATGAGCTGTTATACCGGGCGCTACGCCTCCTCCCATGGTGCGCAATGGAACGGGTATCCGCTGCGCGTCGGCGAGGTTACGCTGGGCGATCACTTAAGGGGCGCGGGTATGGGGTGCTGGCTGATCGGCAAGACCCATATGAAAGCCGACGCTGCCGGAATGGCGCGTTTGGGCTTGTCGCCCGACAGTATCATCGGCGCGCGGCAGGCTGAATGCGGATTTGACGTCTGGGTCCGCGATGACGGGCTTTGGGCCGAAGGGCCCGACGGGTTCTATGACGAAAAACCCGCGCCCTATAACGACTATCTCAAATCCAAAGGCTATGACGCCCAAAACCCCTGGGCCAATCATGCCAATGCGGGGGTCGAAGATGGTGAGATCGCCAGCGGCTGGCTGTTCCAAAACGCCGACAAAGCCGCCAATATCCGCGAGGAAGACAGCGAAACCCCCTGGCTGACCGACCGGGCGATTGACTTCATTGATCAGGCCAAGGGGCCCTGGTGCGCCCATGTCAGCTACATCAAACCGCATTGGCCCTATATCGTACCCGCACCCTATCATGACATGTACGGACCGGCTCACGTGCCACCGGCCGCGCGGGCCGAGGTCGAACGGGACGACCCCCATCCCGTCTACGCCGCGTTCATGAACAACAAGATCGCCGCCGCCTTCCAAAAGGAAGAGACCCGGCAAAAGGTCATCCCGGCCTATATGGGTTTGATCAAGCAATGCGACGATCACCTTGGCCGTCTGCTGAACCACCTAGAGGCCACGGGCCAGATGCAGAACACGATGATCGTGCTGACCTCGGATCACGGAGACTATCTGGGCGATCACTGGCTGGGTGAGAAGGATCTGTTCCACGAGCAATCCGTGAAAGTGCCTCTCATCCTCTACGATCCGCGTCCCGAAGCAGACGGAACGCGCGGCAGCACCTGTGATGCGCTGGTCGAACAAATCGATCTGGCCCCGACCTTCCTTGAGGTCGCAGGTGGGGAACCGGCAGGCCATATCCTCGAAGGCCGCAGCCTGATGCCGTGGGTGCGTGGGGAAGCGCCTGACTGGCGCGAATTCGTGATCAGCGAATATGATTATTGCCTCACACCGATGCGTCAGGCGCTTGGTCTTTCGAACCCGGATGCGCGGTTGTTCATGGTCTTTGACGGCCGTTTCAAGATGATCCATGCCGAAGGCGGCTTCCGCCCGATGCTGTTCGATCTGCAAAACGATCCGGACGAGTTTCACGACCTGGCCAAAACACACAGCCACACAGATCAGATCGACCGCCTGTATGGCATGCTGGCGACATGGGGGCGGCGCATGGCGCAGCGGGTCACCCGGTCCGACGCCGATCTGGACGCGATGCGCGGTCGGTCGCTGCGCCGGGGCATTCTGCCGTTTCTGGTCGATGGGACCGAAGTTCCTGATGAGCTGATGGAAAAATATCGCGGGCCGGTGTCTCAGGACTTCACCCCAAAAGACAGCTAATCAAGGCTCAGGTCAGGGGTCGAGGCGACCCAATACACTTTGAAGATGTCGCGTCGAGTTCCATGTCTGACTGGCGCAGAAGATCCCCGCGCAGCCTCGCAGCTTCAAGCTGACAGCCGAGGCGCTTTGAATCGTTCCCCGATACACACGCCCGGTTTCCGGGTCGCGCAACTGACCCTCCCAAACATCACCGTTGAACTTCAAACCGGTCAGGATCATATCACCGATCCGCGCATGCGGCGTACCGGCCTGATCCCAGACCCAAAGCAACCGACCACAGGTCGCGGCCTTATCTGAGGGGCAGTTTTCAAACCGAACCACCACGCCCAAACCCGGTGAGGCATAGCTGCCGCTCAGATCAAACGCTTGCGCCCGGTTGGCCATGAAACCCGCAATCAGCGTAACGATTAGACCAACGATGCCCAGCCGAACCCGCGATAGACGCGGCGCTGTTTGGGCGTAACTCTCATGATATTGCGGATGCTCGGTTCTCATCAACCGATCCCACCATGAGAAGTACAGGCCCAGATTGTAGCGCGCATGAGCGTGGTGCAGATCGTGATGCGTGACGGTGGTCATCCAGCCAAAAACAGGCCGCCCATCGGGCCGGGCTGGGAACACCTCGACCCCGCAATGCCCCAGCGCATTGCGCAGCATCATATGGGTGACAAAGATGAACAGCGCGACGGGATGCGCGGGCAATATGATCAACACAAGCGGGAGGTAGATCGCGTTCACGACAGCCTCGCCTACGTCAAAACTGTACGAGGTGAAAGGCGTCGGCTGATGCGACCTGTGATGCAACCGGTGAAACCGCCGGAACAGGGGCGGATGGTGCAGCAGGCGATGGCTCCAGTAAAACCACGCGTCATGCAGGATGATCAGCGCGGCCACGCTGAACAGAAAATACCACCACCCGAGATCTGCGACCTCGGGATAGACTGTCATCAAACCAGCCCGCGCGCCCAACGCGATCGACGTCCCGGCAGCCGCAAAGATCAGAACCGTGCGCAAGCTGGCCAATACTTCGCGCCTGATTTGTCCCTTTGGTGGGTCCGTGGGCCTGATCTTCTGTCGATTTAAGCGGCGTGACAGCAGGATATTGATCAGCAGATAAGTGCCGCCAGCCCCAAGGACATAGCGCAGAAGGTCTCCACCAAACACCTCGGCATAAAGGGTCATGATGTTCGAAAAGGTCAGCATAATGGGCTCCGTCGTCTGAATGGGTACGAGCGAAGGCTTGGCACGCGCCACTGCACATAACCTGTCGATTTCAAAGACCGGCGGGTTTTCTTAAGAATCGGCTAGGGTTTTTTGAAATCGACCAGCCCAGACCGTTGACCCAAGCAAGAAACGCCCGTTCTGTTGGGATCAGAATGCCCGATCTTGCGATGTTTGATATCTTTCTCAGAGGTGCCGCCCTCGGCGCCCTTATTTTATGCGCCTGTCTTTTCCTCAGCGGTCGCGTGAACAGAAAGGGGCTTTCTGTGGCAACGCTCTGCTTGTGCCTTTGCCCTTATCTGATCGTATCCACACCAGATATCCCACTGCACCCGATGGCACAGACCGTGCTGATCTGGGCGGCATCACTGGTACCGGTTCTGCTGTATTGGGCTGCGCTGGAGCTGTTTCAAGATCAAGTGGATGTAAGGCCTTGGCAGATCAGCCTTGCCGTGTTCGTTGTCGCTTCGGCCTGGTTGGCACATCTGCACATCTGGATCGCAGCACTGCGTGGCGTCGCTGTGCTTGTACTGCTTTTTCACATGCTCAGTGTAGTGATACGCGGGGATACGGATGACCTGATCGCCCAGCGCCGCCGATTCCGGCGGTGGTTCTTGGTCTGGGTTCTGGGCCTTGCCAGCGTCATCACCGCCGTTGAGATCCTGCAACTAGACCGCACAATGCCGCGCGGGCTGTTTGCCCTGCAAGCTGGCGCTATATTCCTGTCAGCGGCGGCGTTTCTTGTTTGGTCGGCATATTTGCGCCCCGATATCTGGCGCATCACCCCACGCGGCGCTTCGGAAAACGCACCGACCAACCCGACCCAAGCAGCTTTGGCACAACGCATTCAACAAGCTATGGAGCAAGGTTTGTGGCGTCACGAGGGGCTGACCGTGGCCCAGCTTGCGGCGCATCTGCACACGCCAGAGCATCGCATCCGGGCCGCGATCAATCAGGGCATGGGGCACCGGAACTTTCCCAGCTACGTCAACACGTTCCGCATCACCGAGGCACAAAAACTACTGACCGAACCCGAAATGGAGGCTCGCACCGTGCTCAGCATCGCTTTTGATGTCGGCTTTTCTTCACTCGGCCCGTTCAACCGCGCTTTTCGGGATCAAACTGGAACAACACCAACTGCATTCAGAAAACAACATTTAGAGAGAACAATAAGGTTGAACGCGAGCAGTCCCTAAACGGCTGACACAACAAGCAGTATTTGACTCACCGAGTGTTGAAATTGTTCGCCAGCGCAACAATTTTTGATCAAATTGTTCGTGAAACTAACATTTTTTGATCGCGGTTATTCAATCCAAGATTTGCTGTTGCATTACGTAACCGCCTTGGTCTTAAATCGCTCAGACAGATCAATGAAATTCGCAAAACGCGGATAATCATTTGACGCTACAGGGGGTCTTGTGACCGAATCTATGAACGACGCCGCGTTTGTCGAGTTTCAACGCGTTCAAAAATCCTATGATGGCGAAAACCTCGTCGTCAAAGACCTTAACCTCGCCATGCCAAAAGGTGAATTTCTGACCATGCTGGGCCCCTCGGGTTCGGGCAAGACGACATGTCTGATGATGCTGGCCGGTTTTGAAACCGCCACCCATGGTGAAATTCTTCTGGACGGCAAGCCCATCAACAACATTCCGCCCCACAAGCGTGGCATCGGCATGGTCTTTCAGAACTACGCCCTGTTCCCGCATATGACCGTGGCCGAGAACCTCTCGTTCCCGCTTGAAGTGCGCAAGCTGGGCAAGTCCGAGCGTGAGGAAAAGGTCAAACGCGCGCTGGATATGGTTCAGATGGGGGCCTTTGGCGGCCGCCGCCCGGCGCAACTGTCAGGTGGTCAGCAACAGCGGATCGCGCTGGCGCGTGCGCTGGTATTTGAGCCCGAGCTGGTCTTGATGGACGAACCGCTTGGCGCGTTGGACAAACAGCTGCGCGAGCATATGCAGTTCGAAATCACCCGCCTTGCGCATGAGCTGGGCATCACGACCGTTTACGTGACCCACGACCAGACCGAAGCGCTGACCATGTCCGACCGCGTCGCAGTGTTCGATGATGGCCGCATTCAGCAGCTGGCCCCGCCGGATCAGCTGTATGAGGAACCCGAAAACAGCTTCGTTGCGCAATTCATCGGTGAGAACAACACGCTGGAAGGCGTGGTAAAATCAATCGACGGCGATACCTGCCTTGTGCAATTGGATGACGGGTCCGAGATTGATGCCGTTCCGATCAACGTGCATGCTCCGGGTGATCGAACCAAAGTGTCGATCCGGCCCGAACGCGTCGAATTCAACAAGGACCGTCTGCATGCCGACGCGCATACGCTGAAGGCGACGGTCAAGGAATTCATCTATATGGGCGATGTGTTCCGGTTCCGCATGTCGGTTGCCGGGAATGACGAGTTCATCGTCAAGACGCGCAACGCCCCCGATGCCATTCGCCTTCAGCCCGGCCAAGAGATCGACATTGGCTGGCTGGCAAAGGATTGTCGTGCGCTTGACGCATAGACTAAACCGCGCAGTACAAGTGCGGTTTCACCGAGGGACCGGCTGGCGAAAACCCGTGCGCCAGCTGACACTACAACAAACGGGACTTACTGGGAGTATCATATGAAACCGACAAAGACACTACTGACGGTGGCCGCGCTTGCGACGGCTGCTGGTGCCGTTTCAGCTCAAGAGATGACAATCGTCTCGTGGGGCGGTGCTTATTCGAAGTCTCAGCTGAAAGCTTATCACGAGCCCTATTCGGAAAAGACCGGCGTCACCATCCTGAATGATGACAGCTCGGCCGAAGCGGTCGCGAAACTGCGCGCCATGAACGAAGCGGGCAACATCACATGGGATGTGGTGGACGTGGTTGCCGCTGACGCGATCCGCCTGTGCGACGAAGGCCTGGCACTGGAAATCGACCCCGACACGATGCTGGCACCGGCACCCGATGGCACACCTGCTTCGGAAGACTTCGGTGACCTGCTGGTCAGCGACTGCTTTATCCCGCAGATCGTTTACTCGACGACCTTCGGCTATCGCACCGACCTGGTTGGCGACACTCCGCCGACGGACGTCTGCGCCGTGTTCGATCTGGAAACCTATCCGGGTAAGCGCTCGCTGGAAAAGCGCCCGATCAACAACATGGAGTGGGCTCTGATCTGTGACGGCGTCGCCAAGGACGATGTTTACGACGTACTGGCCACTGAAGAAGGTCAGAACCAGGCGCTGGCCAAGCTGGACACCATCAAGGATAGCGTTGTCTGGTGGTCTGCCGGTGCCGACACGCCGCAGCTGCTGGCTGATGGCGAAGTTATAATGGGCTCCACCTATAACGGTCGTCTGTTCAGCGTCATAGAAGAGCAGAACCAGCCCGTAGCCATGCTGTGGGACGCGCAGGTGTTCGATCTGGACGGCTGGATCATTCCTGCCGGTCTGAGCGAAGAGCGTCAGCAGCAGGCGCTGGACTACATCATGTTCGCAACCGACACACAGCGTCTGGCGGATCAGGCCAAGTACATCTCGTATGGACCGGCCCGTGCCTCGTCGGCACCGCTGGTTGGTCAGCATGCCGATCTGGGCATCGACATGGCACCGCATATGCCGACCGATCCCAACAACGCCAAGAACACGTTCCTCTATAACTACGAGTTCTGGGCCGACTACCGTGATGACATCGACGCCAAATTCCAGGCGTGGCTGGCGCAATAAGCCGGGCTTGACGTCATAAGATCGTCGGGGGCGGTGCGCCGCCCCCAGACCAAGACAAAACAGGGTACAATGATGACGGACGCAAGCGAAAACGCAGGGCCAATGCTGGCTGCAGACGGTACGCCGCTGAAACAGTCACTGGCGCGGTCATTGCGGCGGCAAAAGCTCAGGGCTTTGATGCTGATCGCCCCGCTGCTTCTGTTTGTTATGTTCTCCTTCATCGTTCCTATCGCCTCGATGCTGTTCCGTTCGGTCGAAAACAGCATTGTCGCCGAAACCCTGCCGCTGACGGTCCAGGCCTTGGGCGACTGGGATGAAAAATCCGGCGAATTGCCGGATGAGGCCGTCTATGACGCCTTCGTGCGCGACATGATTGTCGCCATCGATAACAAAACGCATACCCGTCTGGGCTCGCGTCTGAACTACGAAGAAACAGGCATGTCTTCGATGTTCCGCCGGTCCGGTCGTCAGATCAAAAAGCTCGACCCCGAAACAGACGGGCCGTTCAAGGATCAGATCATTGAAATCCACGACGGCTGGGGAGAGCCCAACACCTGGGCCGTGATCAAAACCCACTCGCCTGCGGTGACAAATGGCTATTTCCTGAATGCGGTCGATATGCGCCGCACGCCCGAGGGCGCGCAGGCCCAGCCCGAGGACAAGCAGATCCTGATCAAGCTGTTCGGGCGTACACTGTTCATGTCACTGGTGATTACCGGGGCCTGCATCCTGCTGGCCTACCCGGTCAGCTACTTGCTGGCGACATTGCCGATGCGTGTCTCGAACATATTGATGATACTGGTTCTCCTGCCGTTCTGGACGTCGCTTCTGGTGCGAACCTCGGCGTGGAAGGTCATGCTGCAACAACAGGGGGTGATCAACGAAACCCTTGTCTGGCTTGGGCTGGTGGCCGATGACGCGCGGCTGGTGATCATCAACAACCAGATTGGCACGATCATCGCGATGACGCATATCCTGCTGCCGTTCATGATCCTGCCGATGTATTCGGTGATGCAGACCATTCCGCACTCATACACCCGCGCGGCAAAATCCATGGGGGCGACCAATTGGACCACCTTCTGGCGCATTTATTTCCCGCAATCCATTCCGGGCATTGGCGCGGGCTCGATCCTCGTGTTCATTCTAGCCATCGGCTACTACATCACGCCGGAAATCGTGGGCGGCACCAAGGGCGTGTTCATCTCGAACCGGATCGCCTACCACATCTCGTCCTCGCTCAACTGGGGACTGGCCGCGGCACTTGGGACCATCCTTCTGGCGGTCGTGCTGCTGCTCTACTGGTGCTACGACAAGATCGTAGGCATTGATAACGTGAAGCTGGGATAATCAAGATGGCCGCACTTACTCCGATATCCCGCAAACCGCTTTCGATGGTCCTGCCCAGCGTGGCATTGGCCGGGGCCCTTGCCGGCGTCTTTGTCGGCGCAGGCAACGGATCAATCTTTCTGGGCATTTTGATCGGCGCCGCCCTGATCGCCGCGCTGGCCTGTGTCTACATCACTGTCCTAAAAAACGAACAACTGGCCCGCTGGATCAACATCCTGGGCTTCGGGATCGGAGGGTTCCTGCTTGCCGGACCCCTTGGCGGCGTCCTGGGCCTGTTGGGCGGGTGGTTTTTTGCCTGGTTCACCTATTGGCTTTATGAAGGCCGCTACCGCCAGAAGTTGCTGCCTTACCTGACCGCGAAACAGGTGTTTTATCATTACCTGTTCCGGGTCATCTGCGGCGCGATCTTCGTGTTCCTGATCACACCCATCCTTGTGGTTCTGCCGCTGTCGTTCAACGCGCAGGACTTCTTTACCTTCACGCCCGAAATGCTGCGGCTCGACCCCGAGGGATATTCGCTCAAGCACTACCGCGACTTCTTTACGAACAACGAATGGCAGCGCAGCTTCAAGAACTCGCTGATCATCGCACCGATTGCGACCGTCTTGTCGGTGACACTGGGCACACTGGCCGCCATCGGGCTCAGCCAGTCCCACGTGCCGGGACGACGCGCCATCATGGGTATCCTGATTTCCCCCATGATCGTGCCGCTGATCATCTCGGCCACAGGCATGTTCTTCTTCTACAGCGACATTGGCCGCTTTCTGGAAGGCACGCTGGGCATGAACAAGAACTTCGTGGGCTATCTAAAGGTCATTCTAGCTCATGCCGTGCTTGGCATTCCTTTTGTCATCATCACCGTGACCGCAACACTGGTGGGCTTTGACCGTTCGCTGACGCGCGCGGCGGCAAATATGGGTGCGGGCCCGGTCCGGACATTCTTCAAGATCCAGATGCCTTTAATCCTGCCAGGCGTGATCTCGGGCGGGCTGTTCGCCTTCATTACCTCGTTTGACGAGGTTGTGGTGGTCCTGTTCGTGGGTTCCGCCAGCCAGAAAACCCTGCCCTGGCAGATGTTCACCGGCCTGCGCGAACAGATCAGCCCGACCATCCTGGCGGTCGCCACGATCCTAGTGGTGCTATCCATCGCGCTGCTGACCACGGTCGAACTGCTGCGCCGCCGTTCGGAACGTCTGCGGGGGCTGTCCCCCGCTTGACGGATCGCATCGTCTGATCAGCGATTTCCCTGTTCACCCTTGCTGCGATGGTGTCGCAACACGTAAGGGGGTGATCGGCTCTCGGACCCCGAGACCGCCTGTCCAAGCTACGGGCCGTCATGGCCCAACGGGACATTCCCGCCGTGCTGCTCACCTCAATGCAAAACACCGCCTACTATTCGGGCTTTCTGTACTGCGCCTTTGGCCGCCCCTATGGTTGCGTCGTCACGCAGGACGCCTGCACAACCGTGTCGGCCAACATCGACGCAGGTCAGCCCTGGCGCCGTTCGGTCGATGAAAATGTGATCTACACCGACTAGCAGCGCGACAATTACTGGCGCGCGGTGGCCAGCCTGATCGGTGGTGCGAAACGCATCGGCATCGAAGGCGACCACATGACGCTGGGCGCACCGGAACTGGTGGATATCGCACCCGACACCATGGCCGCCCGCATGAT
The DNA here is from genome assembly GCF_040329495.1 of Ruegeria sp. SCP10. Lineage (NCBI taxonomy): Bacteria > Pseudomonadati > Pseudomonadota > Alphaproteobacteria > Rhodobacterales > Roseobacteraceae > Ruegeria > Ruegeria sp. SCP10. Next base: position 2,797 of record NZ_JBDZYF010000016.1, on the reverse strand, counting down.
GAAATCCGCCGAAGAGATAGAGTTGATCAAAGGCGGCGCGCGCACCGCCGATATGGGGGGTGCCGCCATCCGCGCCGCGATCCGCGAAGGTGCAACCGAGATCGAGATCGCCATGGCAGGCCGCGACGCGATGGAAGAGGAAATCGCCCGCGCCTATCCGCAAGCCGAATATCGCGACACCTGGGTCTGGTTCCAATCGGGTCTGAACACCGACGGGGCCCATAACCCGGTGACCAAACGCGCGCTGCAAAAGGGCGATATCCTGTCGCTGAACACTTTTCCGATGATCTCGGGCTATTACAACACGCTGGAACGCACCCTGTTCCTGGGCGAACCCGACGCCGAAAGCCTGCCCCTGTGGCAGGCCAACGTGGCCGCGCATGAGCTTGGCCTCAGCCTGATCAAACCCGGCGCAACTTGTTCTGGCATCACCGCCGAGTTCAACCGCTTCTTCGCTCAGGAGGGCCTGTTGCAATACCGCTCCTTCGGCTACAGCCACTCGTTCGGCATCCTTAGCCACTATTACGGGCGCGAGGCCGGTCTGGAACTGCGCGAGGACATCGATACCGTGCTGGAACCCGGCATGGTCGTCTCGATCGAACCGATGCTCTGGATCCCCGACGGCCAGCCCGGCGCGGGCGGCTATCGCGAACATGACATTCTGGTCGTGGGCGAAGATGGCGCCGAAAACATCACCGGCTTCCCCTATGGCCCGGGCCACAACATCATCGGTGCCCAAAACGCTTCGGCGGGGGCCCCGGCCCCGCCTATCTTCCCAAACTGCTCTTGCGCAAGAAAAGACATTGGATGCGACGGCTGTGTCGCAAACATTGGGCCTGGATTGACGAGTATATAGATTTCTTTTTTTGGTGTCCGCGTAATGTTCTCCAACAGGTTTCAGCATGACTTCCTTGAAAGGCTGTCATTTCCCCAAGGATGCAGTTTTGTATGCCGTTTACTTCTACCTGCGGTACACGGTTTCTTATCGTGATTTGGAAGAGATCATGGCGCATGGATGAAACCTACATACGTGTTCGCGGCAAATGGATGTATCTCTATCGAGCAGTCGACAAAGCGGGAAACACCCTCGACTTCATGCTGTCTAAGCGCCGGAACCGTCCAGCAGCAGCCAGGTTCTTCGCCAAAGCGCTGTCGTCAAACGGAATCCCAAACAAAATCGTCATAGACAAGAGTGGTGCTAACGCGGCCGGTATTCGAGAAGTGGGCAGGATCCTGAAGCGGTTCGGGCGCTCTGCCAAGGTACAGATAATCAGGTCCAAATATCTCAACAACATGATCGAGCACGATCACAGATTCATCAAACGACGCGTGCGGCACATGTACGGGTTCAAGTCGTTCGATCCGCCTCGGCTACTTTGGATGACATTGAGGTGGCCAACATGATCCGCAAGCAGCAATTCTCTAGCGCTACGACCTCGGGCTTTCGGATGTTTGCTGTGATCGCAGGATAGATGTGTCCGGCAGCTCGCTGGCTATAGTCGGTCCAAAAAATTTGCGACACATCCCTGAATCACGACGGCAATGCGTCGGCTGCATACTGCGACAGGAATTCCTCCGAAGGTGGAATCTGAGTGATGACATCAATCAAAACCCCGTTCGGATCACGATAAATCGCATGGCGTTGGCCAAACGGCTCGCTCACAAGTGACTTTGCCACCGGAACCCCTTCCGACAGAAGTCTCGCATCCACCTTGTCGACATCCTCGACTTCAAAATTGAGGATCATGCCCTTAGACGCACCGCGGGAAACCTCTGGGATCGTCTCGTGATCTGACTGGACGACCGCGAGGTTGACCGAAGGATCCGCTTCACTTTGTAGATGCACATACCAATCCGCCTCGAATGCCGCGCGGAAGCCAAAGTGACGTTTGTAGAATTCCGCTGTCTCAGAAACCGCCTCAGACTGAATGACCGGGTAAAATTGATTGATATGCATTTTTGATCTCCTTCATTTACATGCATATTGTATGTATCATCAGCTTGCAAATACATGCAAGCTGTATGTAAGGTGCTTATTGTGATGTTCGGAGCCGACTAACTTGACCGTAGGAAAACCCGCCCGCCGCAGCCAGGCAGACCGTCGCGCCGAAACGCGTGCCAAACTGTTGGAGGCTGCCCGTGAATTGTTTGTAGAGCTGGGGTTTGCCGAAACCGCAACTCCTGACATAGTGCGTAAGGCCGGCGTGACCCGCGGAGCGTTGTATCATCATTTCAAGGACAAGACTGACCTCTTCCGCGCCGTCGCAGAAGAGGAGGCCAAAGCAATCTCAGACCACATTGACAAAGAAACGCACATTGTTGCCGAGCCCGAACAGGCCATGGTGACAGGATCGAATGCTTTTTTTGAAGCAATGTTGGTCCCAGGCCGGGTGCGCCTACTTATGGAAGAGGCACCAGCGGTTTTGGGACACAGCGCTGCTGTCGCATTGACCCGGGCCAATGGAACAGAAGAACTTCGCGAAGGGCTTTCGCGGGCTCTTCCTGAACATTCATCAAAGCAGATCGATGCTTTGACCAATCTGTTGTCTGCCGCGTTTGATCGCGCCGCTCTCGAGATCACCTATGGTGGCGATCTAGTGACCTACAAAGAAGTCATGCATCAGTTGGTTGGTGAAGTACTTAAGGGAAAATAACAGACCACGGAAGCCGCGCAGAATGTGCTCCTGCCCCGTTTTTGCAGGGTTTTGTCATTTTGCGGCCCATAGCGGATGAGGTGGATGGCTCCTGCTCCACCGGCATCGCACGTGCCAAAGTGCAGTTGTCATCGACTGCTAGG
>NZ_JBDZYF010000015.1:0-83080 GCF_040329495.1 Ruegeria sp. SCP10 | reverse complement strand
TCAACAACCTCAGATGCCCCCAGTCTCTCCTGAGCGTCTCAACCGTCTCTCCGGCCCGTCTCCGCCATCTAAAGCGTCCCAACAACAACCTCAGCGCCGCCGGTGAAGGGGTATTTACGGATTAGGTCTGACACCTGCAACCCCCATTTTGAAAAAACTTCACATTTCTCGGCAGAAACTTGTTCAGGTTAATGAAAACAACAGGTTAGCTTCAGAAACTTCGCAGAAAACCTGCTGACCCATTGCTTCGATCCCAGCAAAGACCAACCATCCAGTGGAATCGTACCCAATGCTTGGTATGCACACCAGAGCCGGGTCAAAGAAAACGCCGCCCGAGTCTCCTCGGGCGGCACAACTCGCTTGAATAATAGTAGGCTTACTTCAGATCGAAGCGGTCCGCATTCATCACCTTGTTCCAGGCCGAGACAAAGTCACAGACGAATTTGCCCTCGGCGCCGACCTGACCGTAGACCTCGGCCAACGCCCGCAATTGCGAGTTCGAGCCGAAGACCAGATCGACGCGGGTGCCGGTCCATTTGAGCTCACCGTTGGCACGGTCACGCCCTTCATAGACGCCTTTGCCAGACGGCTTCCATTCTGTGCTCATGTCCAGAATGTTGGTGAAGAAGTCTGTGCTGAGCGTTCCAACACGATCTGTGAACACGCCATGTTTGCTATCACCAAAGTTGGCGCCCAGAACACGCAGGCCACCCACAAGCGCTGTCATCTCGGGTGCTGACAGGGTCAGCAGCTGTGCACGGTCGACCAACAGTTCCTCGGGCGAAACAGTGTATTCAGCCTTCTGATAGTTACGGAATCCGTCAGCGGCGGGCTCCATCACGGCGAAACTGTCCACATCCGTCTGCTCTTGCGTCGCATCGGTGCGGCCCGGAGTAAACGGAACCTCGACCGCCTGACCACCAGCTTTCGCTGCCTGTTCGACACCTACAGCACCGGCCAGAACGATCACATCGGCCAGAGACACTTTCTTGCCCCCAGACTGCGCACCGTTGAACGCAGACTGAACGCCTTCCAGTGCGCCCAACGCCTTGGACAGTTTCATCGGCTCGTTCACATCCCAGTCCTTCTGCGGCGCAAGGCGGATACGGGCCCCGTTGGCACCACCGCGCTTGTCCGACCCACGGAAGGTCGAGGCCGAAGCCCAGGCGGTCGAGACCAGCTCGGGCACCGACAGGCCGGTGGCGGCGATCTTGGCTTTAAGGTCGGCAACATCCGCATCATCGACCAGATCGTGATCGACGGCTGGGACGTTGTCTTGCCACAACAGCTCCTCGGTCGGGGCCTCCGGACCGATGTAGGCCGCGCGTGGGCCCATATCGCGGTGGGTCAGTTTGAACCAGGCGCGGGCGAAGGCGTCGGCGAACTCGTCCGGGTTCTCGTGGAAACGCTTCGAGATCGGGCCATAGATCGGATCCATGCGCATCGCCATATCGGCGGTTGTCATCATGGTTTTGACCTTTTTCGACGGATCATGTGCTGCCGGGGCCATATCTTCTTCTTTGACGTTCACCGGCTCCCAGATCCACGCGCCTGAGGGGCTTTTGGTCAGGTTCCAGTCATAGCCGAACAGCAGGTCGAAATAGCCATTGTCCCATTTGATGGGATTCGCCGTCCATGCGCCCTCAATGCCCGAGGTAGTGGTGTCGTCACCCTTGCCTGATCCAAATTTGTTGATCCAGCCAAAGCCCATCTCTTCAATCGGAGCGGCCTCTGGATCGGGACCAACCAGATCAGGATCACCCGCACCATGCGCCTTACCAAAGGTGTGGCCACCTGCGACCAGAGCGACGGTTTCTTCGTCATTCATCGCCATCCGGCCAAACGTGTCGCGAATATCCCGACCCGAAGCCAGCGCATCAGGCTGTCCGTCTGGACCTTCGGGGTTCACATAGATCAGACCCATCTGCACAGCGGCCAGCGGGTTTTCCAGATCGCGCTCACCCGAGTAACGGCTATGTGGGTTTTCCGTCGGGGCCAGCCATTCGGTTTCCGAACCCCAATAGATGTCTTCCTCAGGCGCCCAGATGTCTTCGCGGCCACCGGCGAAACCAAAGGTCTTACCACCCATTGATTCAATCGCGCAGTTACCCGCCAGGATCATCAGGTCGGCCCAGGAAATCTGGTTGCCGTATTTCTGCTTGATCGGCCACAACAGGCGGCGCGCCTTGTCCAGGTTGCCGTTATCCGGCCAGCTGTTCAGCGGCGCAAAGCGCTGGTTGCCGGTCGAAGCCCCGCCGCGGCCATCCGCCGTGCGATAGGTCCCCGCGCTGTGCCAGGCCATCCGGATGAAGAAACCACCATAGTGGCCGTAATCTGCGGGCCACCAGTCCTGTGAGTCCGTCATAAGCGCATAAAGGTCGTCTTTCAGCGCCTTCATATCCAGCTTCTGGAATTCTTCGGCATAGTCGAAGTCAGCATCCATCGGGTTGGAAGCTGGCGCATGCTGATGCAAGATCGACAGGTTCAGCTGATTGGGCCACCAGTCACGATTTGATCGTGTACCGGCACCATGCATCACGGGGCATCCGCCCGTTTTGGGGTTATCACTTCCATCCATATCGATCTCCAATGCTGGCTAAGGACTTGCGGCTTTGCGCAGTAAAACTTGCAATCAACAAGATTACAGAAAGATGTCACCGATATCGTTTTCAAGCCTAAGCCCAGAATGATGATGCGGAAACTTCACTGATCTCTTGCGTCGCGCCCCGTATACCAAAGTGAAGCCATGAGAATAAGTTCTCTTTTCGGATGGCAACAATAGGTTTTTCTTATAGCTTAGCGGCTATTGAGGCAGACCCAATCCTCGCTTTTCAAAATGACCCTGTGTCCGAACTGAAATTGGCGATTGTGTTTCTACATCCTGCTCGGGCACAGTCGGCTGCATTACCACGCGCCGTTCCCCCTGATCCCCAATATCACGCGGCGCATCCAAAACGTTAAAGGCACTTATATGGAATTTGACTATGTCATTGTCGGTGGCGGCTCGGCGGGATCTGTCCTTGCCAACCGTCTAAGCGAAGATCCGAAAAAAACGGTTTGCTTGCTCGAAGCTGGGGGGCCGGGCGATCACCTTATTATTCGAATTCCCGCCGCCATCGTCGCTGCGTTACCGGGGCGCCCAAAGATCAGCAACTGGGCGTTCGAGACAGTTCCTCAACCCGGTTTGAACGGGCGCAAAGGCTATCAGCCGCGCGGCAAGGCCTTGGGTGGATCAAGCGCCATCAACGCGATGCTTTATGTTCGAGGGCAGCGACAGGATTATGATGGCTGGGCCGATCAAGGGTGCATCGGTTGGGATTGGGACAGCGTCCTGCCCTACTTCAAAAAGTCCGAGAATAACGAACAGGGCGCTGATGATTTGCATGGCGACAAGGGCCCGCTGCAGGTGTCACATCAACAAGAACCACGCCCAGTGACCCATGCCTTTGTAGAGGCAGCAGAACAACTGCAACATAGACGCACCAAAGATTTTAATCGGGGCGATAATGAAGGCGTGGGCCTGTATCAGGTCACCCAGTTTCATGACCCGGACAGAAATGGTGAGCGCTGTTCGACCGCAGCTGCCTATGTCCACCCGGTGATGGATCGCCCCAATCTGACGGTGATCACCTATGCGCACGCAAAGGAACTGACCTTTGAAGGCAAACGCGCCACAGGTGTGATCTACAAACGAAAGGCGAAAGGCCCCGATCTTAGTGTATCCGCCAGGCTAGAAGTGCTGATCTGCGCCGGGGCGCTTCAATCGCCGCAACTGTTGCAGCTTTCGGGGATCGGCGCCGAGGATGAGCTGCGCCAAACCGGAATACCAGTCCGGCACGCGCTGCCCGGCGTAGGCAAGAATCTGCAGGACCATCTGGATTTCATTCTGGCTTACAAAAGCAAGGACACGGATAACTTCGGACTTGGTCTCGTCGGTGCCGCGCGCCTGTTGGGCCACCTCTGGCGTTGGCGCAAAACCGGTGCGTCGATGGCAGCGACACCCTTTGCCGAAGGCGGCGCTTTCTTAAAAACCTCTCCGGGTCTTGACCGCCCCGATATTCAGCTGCATTTCGCCATCGCGCTGGTCGATGATCACGCCAGAAAACTGCACTATGGCTATGGCTATAGCTGCCATGTCTGCAAACTGCGCCCCCACAGCCGCGGCTCGGTTGGGCTGCACAGCGCTGACCCGTTTTCCGCCCCTGCCATTGATCCCGGGTTTCTATCCGACGACCGCGATCTTGAAACCATGATCAAAGGCGCCCGCATGATGCGCGAGATTATGCAAGCGCCTGCTCTGTCCAAGTTCAGGAAATCCGAAATGTTCGGAACCGACACCGCAACCACGGATGCAGATTGGGAACAGCATATTCGCGCCCGCGCCGACACGATCTATCACCCGGTCGGGACCTGCAAAATGGGTCTGGATGATATGGCCGTGGTCGACCCCGAGCTTCAGGTGCACGGAATCGACGGACTAAGAGTTGTCGATGCATCGATCATGCCGACGCTGGTATCGGGCAACACCAACGCTCCCACGATCATGATCGCTGAAAAAGCGGCTGACATGATCAAAGCGGCGGCGCGATGAACCAGGCTATTGCCCTTTCAGCAACGCCTCAAGACCAACGCGATAATTGGGGTACAGCAGTTGCACCCCAAGCTCATCCTTGATTCGATCATTCCGAACACGCTTGTTTTCATTGTAAAAGCTGCGCGCCATCGGGGTCAGGTCAGCTTCGTCATAGGGTACGGCTGGCGGCAGAGGCAGGCCTTGTAACTCGGCTGCGTAGCCGATCACATCCTGCGGCGGCACAGGCTCATCATCGCACACATTGTACACTGCGCCGGGGTTGGGCGCTGTCATAGAGGCCGCCAAAACCTGCGCAATATCGTCGACATGGATGCGCGAAAACACCTGCCCCGGCTTGATGATCCGCCGCAACCCACCGCGTTTAAGCTTGGAAAACGGCCCCCGCCCCGGCCCATAGATCCCCGCCAGACGGAAGATATGAACAGGCAGCCCCGTAGTGGCCGCCCATTGCTCCTCGGCCCGCAAACGCCAGCGGCCCCGCTTCGCCGTCGGCGCAGGCGGGGTCGCTTCGTCTACCCAATCGCCCTGATGATCGCCATAAATCGCCGTGGTAGACAGATATCCCACCCAGGTGAACTGAGCCGCCCGCGCCGCAATCTCATCCCTCAACGCCGCCAGAACAGGATCGCCCTCTTCGGTCGGCGCCGTGGAAATCAGAACATGTGTCACACCGTCCAGGTCTGGCATCTCTCCGGGCCAGACCAAGGGCACGGCCCCAGACGCTCGGATCGCAGCCATGCCATCCGCGTCACGCGTGGTCCCGATGATGTTCCACCCATCCGGTGCCAAGCGGCGCGATAGGGCCTGCGCCGAATAGCCGTGGCCAAAAGAGAAAAGCGTTCGTGTCATCCCCCCTAGATGATCTGGACGGAACCGGGATGCAAGCACCTCATGGACGACTTGATTCGAATCCCCTCCTGCGCCTTTCATGACAGCATGACCAACAAAACACCCGACCTGCACGCCGCCTATGCGCTGACCTCACCCGAGGACAACAAACGTCTCTATGCCGAATGGGCAAGCGACTATGATGACGGTTTCGCGATGCGCGAGGATTATCAGCTGCATATCCGCACCGCCCGCGCCTTTGTGGGCGCCTTCGGGCAGGGCCCGGTGCTGGACGTAGGCGCAGGCACCGGCCTTTGCGGAGCAGTTCTGACCCGCTTGGGCGTAGGACCAATCGATGCCACCGATATCAGCGCAGAAATGCTGGAACAGGCCATGCGCAAGGATATCTACCGTGATGCGATCGAGGCCGACCTCAACACCGGTATCCCCGTGCCGCGCCATAGCTATTCGGGCATCGTATCCTCAGGCACTTTCACCCATGGGCACCTCGGCCCCGAGGTACTGCCCAGCTTGCTACGCGTTGCCCGTCCGGGCGCTCAATTCGCGCTGTCGATTAATACGAAGCATTTTGAAAAATTGGGCTTCGCCGAAGCGCTCCGCCAGTTGGAGCAGGGTCAGATCCGAAGTCTCTCCCTGCCCGAAGTTCAAATCTACGGCGATCTCGCCGCCGGCCCCAACAAAGACGACACTGCATTCATCGCGCTGTTCGAGCGCATTTGATCCGCTCTTCATCTGGCCAAAAATATCCCGGGGGAGGTGCGGCTTGCCGCGCCGGGGGCAGAGCCCCCTACCGCCCTTTCCAAACCGGATCGCGCTTTTCAGCAAAGGCGCGCGCTCCCTCCAGATTGTCCTCGGACCCGTACAGCACATCGACACTGGGTAGCTGCCGCTTTGTGATTCGGTTCATCGCGTCCTGGAACTTCGCATCCTCGGCGTCACGCACGATCTCCTTGATCGCTGCATATACCAGAGGTGGACCGCTGGCCAACAACCGCGCAAGTTCCCAGGCGCGATCCATCAGTTGATCGCCGGGCACGATTTCGTTGACCAGCCCCCAACGATGCGCCTCATCCGCGTCGAACCAGCGCCCGGTCAGCAACAGCTCCATTGCGATATGATACGGGATGCGCTTGGGCAACTTGACGCTGGCCGCATCGGCCACTGTCCCTGACCGTATCTCGGGCAAGGCAAAACTGGCGTGATCTGCTGCGATGATCATGTCAGCGCTCAGCGCCAGTTCTAGCCCGCCACCGCAGGCGATACCATTGACCGCAGCGATCACAGGCTTGTTCAGGCCGCGCAGCTCCTGCAACCCTCCGAACCCGCCGACGCCATAATCGCCATCCACCGCATCCCCATCAGCGGCCGCTTTCAAATCCCAGCCGGGGCAAAAGAACTTCTCTCCGCCACCCGTCAGAATCGCCACACGCAACTCGGAATCATCGCGGAATTCCTGAAACGCTTCGCCCATGATCCGGCTTGTGACCAGATCAATCGCATTGGCCTTGGGCCGGTCCAGCGTGACTTCGAGAATGGCGCCGTCGCGGCGGGTTTTGATCGGACTCATTGGCGTGCCTTTCGGATCAGCGCATCCACTGCAACCGCGTCCTCGGTGGTGCAGATCAGCGGGTTAACCTCAACTTCTTCGACTGTTGCCGCATTGGCAATGACATAGTTCTGCACCGTCTCGACTGCGTCGAGAATGGCATCCATATCAGCGGCAGTTTTGCCACGATACCCGGCCAGCAGAGGTGCACAGGCCAGCTTGCCCAGCGCCGCCTGAACAGCGGCCCGAGAGGACGGGATCAGGACCGAAACCGTGTCGCGCAGGATTTCCGTCAGTACCCCTCCGGCCCCGAGGGTCAGAACATAGCCATGCGCCGCGTCGCGGGTCACACCGATCAACATCTCGGCCACAGCACCATTTGCCATCTCCTCGATCAACACCGTATCGGTGCCAATCGATCTGGCGGTTTCGGTCAGATCGGATCGCGCAACGCCCAGCCGAACTGCACCATGTTCAGACTTATGCGCCAGCCCGACGCCTTTCACGGCAAAGGGCTCTTGCAGGTCGTTTGGAATTTGCTCCGCGTCTTCCGCCGCGACCTCGCAACTGCGCGGAATGCGCAGACCAAAATCCGCGAGGGCCGATTTCGCCTCTGCCTCGCTCAGAACCTGATCTGCGGGTGCATCCGAAGGCAGCAACACCGGATCAGACGCGGGCGGCAAAGGTCGCGCTGCAGCTTCAACGGCTGACAATGCCTCATGCAGCCCGGAAAAGGGCACCACCCCGCCATCTGACAATTGCTGCGCCACATGTTCAGGCATCAGCTCCGGCAAGGTCGCCGTCACCGCGAATGGCCGTCCTGTCGCAGCAACACAGTTCAACGCGGCCTGCGTGGCGCAAGCCCAATCTGTCGCATCGGTGTGCGGATAATCCACGATGGACATGGTCATGGCCTTGTCCCGCCCGGTCATCCCCGACCAGGCGCGGGTCATCGCCTCGGTATCCCGCCAAATATAGGTGTGATAATCCAGCGGATTTGCCAGCGCCACCATCGGGCCCAGGGCGGCACGTAGGTCCGTGCGCTGTTGATCGGTCAGGGGTGGAAAATACAGGTCTCGCCCTTCGGCCATGTCAGCGGCCAGGCTGGCCTCGCCCCCGGAACAGCTGATCATGCCCAAACCGTTTCCGTCCAATCGCCCCGCAACATGCAACAGCTTGAGGCATTCCAGAAAACTGGGGATATCACCCAGCCGCGCGATGCCCAGACGATCCAGAAATGCCTGCGCCCCAGCATCGCCACCCGCCAGTGAGGCTGTGTGCGAGATCGTCGCCGCCTGCGCATGCTGCGATCGGCCCATCTTCAACGCTATGATAGGCACGCCCCGGTCCTGCGCTTTTGCGGCCAAAACCTCCCATTTCCGCAGATCACCGAACCCTTCGATATGAACACCAATCGCGGTGATCCGATCATCATCCAAAAGGGCCGACGCAATATCGGCCTGATGCGTCTGCGCCTGGTTCCCGCAAGTCAGCATGAAGGCCAGCGGCAGCGCGCGTTGCTGCATCGTCATATTGATGGCGATGTTCGAGCTTTGCGTCAGGATCGCCACACCTCGGTCAACCGGCCGCATTCCGTGCTGATCCGGCCAGATTGCGGCGCGTTCCAACCCGTTGACGAAGCCATAGCAATTCGGTCCAAGAATCGGCATGTCCCCTGCCGCAGCAACCAATTGGGCCTGAAGATCAGCGCCCTGATCATCCTCGGCCTTGGCTTCGGTAAACCCGGACGCAAAGCAAACCGCACCGCCCGCACCCGCAGCCGACAGTTCTGAAATCACAGGGATCGTGGCATGGCGATTGATGCCAATAAAGGCCACGTCCGGCGGACGCGGCAAATCCGCAATCGAGGGCACAGCACGCTCACCCGAGACCTGATCCGCCTTGGGGTGAACCGGCCAGATATCCCCGGTGAACCCAAACTTTCGGGCTTGGTTGATCACTTCCGCGCACCAGGCCCCGCCGCCGATCACGGCCATCGATGACGGGTTCAGAACACGCCCCAGGGGCCTCATGCGCCCAGCGCCCTCAGCAGGTCCCGGCTGATGATATGGCGCTGTATCTCGCTAGTGCCATCCCAGATACGTTCGACCCGTGCATCGCGCCAGAACCGTTCCAGCGGATAGTCATCCATCAGACCCATCCCACCGTGCACCTGAATTGCTGCATCGGTCACCCGTGCCAGCATTTCAGAGGCATAGAGCTTGGCTGACGCAATCTCGCGATTCGCGGGCAGGCCTTTGTCCAGCCGATCCGCCGCCGCCAGGGTTAACAAATCCGCCGCGTCGATTTCGGTGATCATGTCGGCAATCTGGAAGGATACACCCTGAAACTTGCCGATCTTCTGGCCGAACTGCTCGCGCGTGGCCGCATAATCCAACGCGTAGTCAAAGGCCCGGCGCGCGCGACCGACCGACATCGCGGCCACGGTGATCCGGGTGGCATAAAGCCAAGTGTTCATAACCTCGAACCCGCCATCGACCTCGCCCAGAACCTGGCTGTCGGGCAGGCGGCAATCATCGAAGTCCAGAACCATGTTCTTGTAGCCGCGATGGCTGACCGACTTATACCCATCCCGGATGGTGAAACCCGGTGTGCCGCGATCCACCAAAAACGCGGTGATCCGCTTTTTCGGTCCTTTGGGCGTCTGATCCTCACCCGTCGCGATGAAAACGATGATGAAATCCGCATGCTCGGCGCCCGAGATGAAATGCTTGGTTCCATTGACCACCCAATCCCCGCCATCCCTAACGGCGGCACACTTCATCCCGCGCACATCCGATCCCGCGCCGGGCTCAGTCATGGCCAACGCATCCATCCTCTCACCCCTTACGGCAGGCATGAGATAGCGTTCGACCTGTTCACCCTCGCAGGCCATCAGGATGTTCTGCGGACGTCCGAAGAAATGGTTCAGGGCCATCGACCCCCGACCCAGCTCCCGCTCGACCAGAGCGAATTCCAGATGGTTCAGACCTGCACAGCCAACGCTTTCGGGAAAGTTACAGGCATAAAAACCCAGCTCGATGGTCTTGCGCTTGATCTCAGCCGCGATCTCCTGCGGGACTTCGCCGGTGCGTTCCACCAGCTCCTCATGCGGGTAAATCTCGTTCTCGACAAAGCTGCGCACCGTCGAGGCGATCATCTCCTGTTCGTCGGACAGACCATATTGCATCTGAATTCTCCACATCTGAGCCTGCGCGTATCGTGACCGGGCTTGAAAATCAGATCATGCAGAGATAGCCGTTTATCATGCGAGTTTGGACTAATTCCGCTGCCGCAGCGCAGCAAATCGGTGTGTTGCTATTCGATGGGTTTTCGAACCATTGCCTGGCCAACACGGTTGAGCCGCTGCGGGCTGCAAACATGCTGTCCGGGCGGGATCTGTATCGCTGGACGTTTCTATCCCTTAACAACGGACCAGTGACATCTTCATCGGGTTTGCAGGTCGCACCGCATGATAGGCTGCAAAGCGCAAGCGGTGACATGTTGATGGTGATGCCATCCTACGGGTTTCAGGCCCATAGCGGCTGGCATACGCTTTCGGGTCTCAGATCGGCTGCATCTCGCTTTGAAACTCTGGCCGGGTTGGACACAGGCAGCTGGTTGCTGGCTTTGGCGGGCCTTCTGGATGAGCATCGCGCTACCATTCACTGGGAAGAACTGACAGGATTTACCGAGCGTTTCCCGGATGTTGATGCGGTGCGCGAACGATTCGTGATTGATCGGAACCGCATTACCTGTTCTGGCGCGATGGCCGCGTTCGATCTGGTTTTGCACCTGATCGGACAGGCACAGGGGCAGGCATTGGCGCTAGAAGTGGCCCAGCTGTTTATGACCCGCGACTCCGCCCGATCCCATACGGGTGGCGCAGGTGCGACCAGCGGATATGTGAACAAGGCGCTGGCGCTGATGCAGGAACATCTGGAAACGCCCCTTGCGGTATCCGAAATCGCACGGCGCGTTGGCCGGTCTCACAAGACGCTTTCCCAGCGGATGCAATCCGAGTTAGGTGCAGGGCCTGCACAGGTCTATCGACGGTTACGGTTAAACCTTGCCCGCAAATTGGTGTCCGAGACAGACCTGAGTATTGCCGAAATCGCCCTACGCGCCGGGTACGAAGACCCCAGCGCACTGACCCGCGCGTTCAAGAGTGAATTCGGAATGGCCCCGCGCGCGCTAAGGGGGCGCTAGGTATACATCTGCTTTTTGTAAGCCCGCGTGCGGGTTGTCGCCTCAGCCGACCCGTCGTGATAGGTGCCAAACCACTTGTCGAACGGGATTTCCGAGGTCCCGTAATTGCACTCGAAATACCGGTGATGCAGCTGGTGAAAGAAATCTCCGGCCCGCGCGGCGTCGGTGTCCCCGGCCCTAAGCTTTTCGAACCCGGAATGCGAAAAAACCGGGCTGATCTGCTGGAAATACGTGTGGAACAGCAGATGCAACGGGTGTGACGGGATGATCAGGTGGATGAAATAGGTGGTAAAATAGAGCAGGTTTTCAAACCAATGGTTCGAAATCCCAGACCATGGCCCGATATTTACATTGCGATGATGCACGGCATGGACGTGTTTATACAGCTTCGGGTGATGCTCTAGCCGATGCACCCAATAGAAATGCAGACCTGACCACATCGGGATAAACAGCATCCAAAGAACGAACCAAACCGGCGCGGCGGCCCAAGTTACGGTCGGGACATAGCCGTTGGCCACCGCCCAGTAGATCACCCATTGGTAGACGGTCGCCACAGTCATCGCGCTGCCAAGCGTCCACCAGATATTGTCCAGAACCTGATTGCGGAACGTGAAATTGCCGTTGTCGCGGGTCAGATCGCGGCGGTCGAATTTCTTGTACATGCCCTGCCCTTTGCGCATGTACAGCCACCAATGCAGGCCGCCTGCGACCAGGATTTGAGGCACCATGTTCAACAGCCAGATACGGAACATCCATCCTGCCGAAAAGCTTCGCATAGACTCTAAACCGGGAAAAAACAGCACATAGGCTGTGATGGCCAAGCCCATACACAGGGTCAGCGCCGTGATCTGTAACCACGCGCCGCTGTACCACTTCAGCACCGCGCCCGGTTGCGGCGGCCAGCTAAACAGCGGGTTCAATCCCACCGGGCCTTCGGGGTGGTAATTCCAGCGGGTGGCTTCGGGGTCCTGAGCGGTGTCGGACATGGCAGTCACTCCGGTCTTGAGTCAGGTTGCGTAGTCGGAGCCTTCGGCATCCAGCATCGCTTTGATCTCACGCAGATGCGCGGCGGCCTGATCGGGGTAGTCATCCAGTTCCTGAGCGGTCTTTTCGGCGATCTCGTCCGAGAGCACGCGCAAAGGCTGCCCGGTTTGCAGCGCGCGGATGTAGGTTTCGGCGGCGCGCTCGAAATAATAGAGTCTATTAAAGGCATCTGCCGGATCACTACCGATGATCAGAACGCCATGGTTGCCCATGATCATGACCTTTTTCTTCGGGTCTGATAGCATAGAGGCACAGCGCTCTCCTTCGCTTTCAAACGCGAGTCCGCCGAATTCCTCATCAATGACATAGCGGTTGTAGAACGTGGCCGTATTCTGATCGATGGGTGGTAGATTGCTATCTGCCAATGAGGCCAGCACAGTCGCAAAGATCGAATGCACATGCATCACGCATCGCGCGTGGGGACAGTGACGGTGGATCGAGCCGTGAAGCCCCCAAGCCGTTGGGTCCGGCGCGCCGGGTTGTGCCAACACGTCGGGATCATTCGCGTCCAGCAGCAACAGGTCCGAAGCCCGAATACGCCCGAAATAAATCTGATTGGGGTTCATCAGGAACTGCGTGCCATCTTCATTCACCGCCAGACTGAAGTGATTAGCCACGCCTTCATGCATGTTCAGACGTTCAGTCCAGCGAAAAGTTGCGGCCATATCTACGCGCTGAGGCCAATGGTCGATATTGGGGCGAAGATTGGCAACAGTCATGGCATGGCTCCCTAGCAACTGATCTGGAAAAAGCCTGCCTCGCGCGCAGAAGTTTGACCAACGAAAAAAACACCTCTATCTCATTAGTAAAACTTATGCTGAGGTTATGCACATGCAGAACTCCCTTCCACCTCTGGGCTGGCTGCGCACCTTCGAAGCAGCTGCGCGCAATCTCTCATTCACCGGAGCAGCGCGCGATCTGAACATGACGCAAAGCGCCGTAAGTCAGCAGATCAAGTCACTGGAGGGTCATCTGGGTCAGCCTCTGTTCCTGCGTCGTCCCAAGGCGCTGGAGTTGACCGAGGCCGGAATCACCTATCTGCCCGTTGTGCGAGAGGCTTTTCGGACGCTGGTGCGTGGGACCCAAGCCGTGACGGGGGCGCAGCAGAATGCCGTTCAGGTTCAGTGCAACATCAGTTTCGCCGTGAACTGGCTGGCCCCTCGTCTGCCTGCGTTTCAGGCCGAACACCCGGATGTGCATTTGAACATCTTCACTGAATTGTGGGAACCCCGGGAAATGGCCGAAGGCGCGTCGGTTGAAATCCGATTCTCACTGCGCCCTGCCGATACTGTTCGAACCGAGTTGTTGCGGCAAGAATACTACTACCCCGTTTGCGCACCGAGTTTTCCGGTCACTTTGGACACGTTGCAGCAGCAGCCGCTGTTTGATTGTTCGAACCTGCTGTCAAATTGGGCAAGTTGGGCCGAAGAACAGGGCCTAAATTGGGAAAAACCTACGATTACATATGCGACGACATATCTAGTCTGCCTGTCGGCGGCGATGGCGGGGGGTGGGTTGTGCCTGGCTCATGACGCTATTGCAGGGCATCTGATCGAACAGGGGCTGCTGGTCGCCCCGTTCGATCATCGCGCACCCATGCCCGAGGCCTATTATCTGTTGCTCTCCCCTCAGGCCGAGGACAATCCGGGCGCTGTGGCTTTTGCCAATTGGATACGGCGCGAGATCGGGTAGCTCCCGCCCATCGTCGCTGCCCCTTGCGGGACATCTCCTCTAGTTGGGCCGGGCAGCGCTGGCGCGCTGCGGGCAGATTTTGTGATGATTTGATGACCCAAAATTACCGGGGTTGCACCCGACCGCGACTTCATGAAAGTTGAGCCATGGAATACACACCTTTCCCAAGCTGGCCCGATGTCGCCCCTCGTTTGATTGCCGTTGCTGCCGGACGCGAAGCCGCAGATATGGTTATTCGCGGCGGAGTATGGGTCAATGTACATAGCCGCGAGCTGTTGCCGGACCATTCAGTTGCCATCGCAGACGGGCGGATTGCCTTTGTCGGGCCGGATGCTTCGCATTGCATCGGCTCTGAGACGCCGATCGTCGAAGCAGACGGGCGCTATATCCTGCCCGGTCTGTGCGACGGCCACATGCATATCGAATCCGGCATGCTGACACCCGCCGAATTTGCGCGAGCCGTGATCCCGCATGGCACCACGTCAATGTTCACCGATCCGCATGAGATCGCCAATGTGCTGGGCCTAAACGGCGTGCGGATGATGCATGACGAAGCGATGATGCAGCCGGTGAACATCTTCACCCAGATGCCCTCCTGCGCGCCGTCGGCCCCGGGGTTGGAGACAACTGGCTACGAGATCACGCCCGAGGATGTCCGTGAAGCGATGGGCTGGCCGGGCATCATCGGGCTGGGCGAGATGATGAACTTCCCCGGTGTGATCCACGGTGACCCTAAGATGCTGGCCGAGATTGCCGCTACTCAACGCGCCGGGAAAACGGTAGGCGGACACTATGCTTCGCCTGATCTAGGGCCAGATTTCGCAGCTTATGTCGCAGGCGGGCCTGCAGATGACCACGAAGGCACTTGCGAAGCCGATGCCATTGCCCGCGTGCGGCAGGGTATGCGCTCGATGATGCGGCTGGGCTCGGCCTGGTATGACGTGGAAAGTCAGATCACAGCCATCACCGAAAAAGGCCTGGACCCGCGCAACTTTATTCTCTGCACAGATGATTGCCACTCGGGCACTTTGGTGAACGACGGGCATATGAACCGAGTTGTGCGCCACGCGATTGCCTGCGGCTGCGATCCGCTGAT
Organism: Ruegeria sp. SCP10; assembly: GCF_040329495.1. Lineage (NCBI taxonomy): Bacteria > Pseudomonadati > Pseudomonadota > Alphaproteobacteria > Rhodobacterales > Roseobacteraceae > Ruegeria > Ruegeria sp. SCP10. The sequence continues at coordinate 68,050 of NZ_JBDZYF010000015.1, read as the reverse complement.
TGCGCTGCAGATGGCCACGATCAACACCGCCACCCATTTCGGGTTGGAGCGTGAGATCGGTTCAGTCACTCCCGGGCGCCGTGCGGATATCATTCTCAGTTCCGACTTGACCGAATTGCCAATTGAGACAGTGATTGCGCGCGGGCAGGTGGTCGCAGAGGGTGGTGAGATTACGGTTGTCTGTCCACATCTGGACTGGCCCGACAACGCCCGCAATACCGTGCATCTGGGCCACGCGCTCAGCGCGGTTGATTTCGAGATCAAACCCCCAGCGGGGGCCAACCGCGTACAGGCCAACGTGATCGGAGTTGTCGAAAACCAGGCCCCAACCAAAGCGCTGAAGGCCGAACTGCCAATCATTGGCGGGCTGGTCGAAGGCGAAGGTGATGTCTGCCAGATCGCGCTGGTGGAACGTCACCAGGCAACAGGCGGGGTGACGAACGCCTTTGTCTCGGGCTTTGGTTATCAGGGCAAAATGGCCATGGCCTCGACCGTGGCGCATGACAGCCACCACATGATTGTGGTCGGCACTGACCGGGAACAGATGGCTCTGGCAGCCAACCGGCTGGCCGAAGTGGGCGGCGGGATCACCCTGTTCCGTGAGGGGCAAGAGCTTGCGCTGGTCGAATTGCCCATCGCTGGTTTGATGTCCGACAGTCCCGCCGCCGAGGTTGCGGCCAAAGCTGAGAACATGGTCAAGTCTATGCAGGCCTGCGGCTGCACCCTGAACAACGCCTATATGCAGCACTCTCTTTTGGCGCTGGTTGTGATCCCGGAATTGCGGATCTCGGACCTTGGGCTTGTAGATGTGCGCACATTTGAAAAGATTGAACTTCTGGAACCACTGGCATGACAAAAATAAGAACACCTGATGCAATCGCACCGGAACAATTCACAGACCCCAAAGCTGCCGTAGCTCGGCTGGAAGTGCTGTACAAACAAGCCACCGAGTTTCTCTGCGACAACTTTGCCTCGGCCCTGCAAGATGGCGCGCCAGAGGAACGGATCAGAGCCTACTACCCGGAAATTCGCATCAAAACCGCGTCTTACGCGCAGGTCGACAGCCGGTTGAGCTTTGGCCACGTATCCGAGCCCGGCATTCACGCAACTACCGTCACCCGGCCCGATCTGTTCCGATCCTATCTGGTGCAACAGATCGCCCTGCTGATCAAAAATCATGGTCAACCGGTGACCATCAGCGCATCTGATACGCCCATCCCGGTCCACTTCGCAGTTGCCAACAATCCGAATTTGATGGTGCCGCAACAGGGGGCCGCGGGTTTTACCCTGCGTGACGTATTCGATGTGCCCGATCTGAACACAACCAATGATGACATCGTCAACGGTGTGCTCGATCATGATACTGTCGGCCCGCTGGCCTTGTTCACGGCGCAGCGTGTAGACTATTCGCTAGCGCGACTGGCGCACTACACGGCAACGGATGCTGGGCATTTCCAGAACCACGTGTTGTTCACAAACTACCAGTTCTATGTCTCGGAGTTCGAGAAATACGCGCGTGAACAACTGGCCGACCCCGAAAGCGGCTATACCAGTTTTGTTTCGACCGGGAATGTTGAGATCACGACCGCCGATGCAGACCTGGAACAACCCCTGAAATTACCGCAGATGCCGACTTACCACCTGAAACGCGCGGATGGGTCAGGGATCACTCTGGTCAATATCGGGGTCGGGCCATCGAACGCCAAAACCGCAACCGACCATATCGCCGTCTTGCGCCCACATGCCTGGCTGATGGTCGGGCACTGCGCCGGGCTGCGCAACACACAAGCGCTGGGGGATTTCGTTCTGGCCCACGCTTACTTGCGCGAGGACAAGGTGCTGGACGACGATCTGCCCGTCTGGGTGCCGATCCCACCGCTAGCCGAGGTTCAGGTTGCTCTGGAACATGCCGTCGCTGAAGTGACCGAGCTGCAAGGCTACGAACTTAAGCGGATCATGCGTACAGGCACCGTGGCCTCGGTCGACAACCGAAACTGGGAGTTGCGCGATCAGTCCGGTCCGGTGCAGCGGCTGAGCCAATCCCGCGCGATTGCGCTGGATATGGAAAGCGCCACGATTGCTGCAAATGGGTATCGTTTCCGGGTACCATACGGCACATTGCTTTGCGTGTCAGACAAACCCCTGCACGGCGAATTAAAGCTTCCCGGCATGGCATCATCGTTCTATACCACCCAGGTCAGCCGTCATCTGGCGATCGGAATACGGGCGATGGAACACCTGCGGGGCATGCCGCTGGAGCGTCTGCACAGTCGGAAATTGCGCTCTTTCGACGAAACAGCCTTCCTGTGACGTAAAAAAGCAACGAAATCCCCATATTTTTAGGGGTTTTGGCGCTACTATTCGTTGTGTTTAACCACAATATACCGTTACAGTTACGCGGTGAGGCCCAATTTATCGGGCACGTTAAGGAGACCAAGAAATGGCAAAGCCTATGACAAAGACTCAGCTGGTTGCTGCTCTCGCTGAGGAAATGGGGACTGACAAGAAATCAGCGAATTCCGCGCTGGAGGCCATCACCGGCCTGATCACCCGCGAAGTTTCGGCTGGCGGCGCAGTCACCCTGCCCGGCGTTGGCAAAATCTACTGCCGCGAGCGCCCCGAGCGCATGGTGCGCAACCCCGCCACCGGCGAGCAGTTCAAGAAAGAGGCCGACAAGGTGGTCAAGATGACCATTGCAAAGGCGCTGAAGGACAGCGTGAACGGCTGATCCCAACTGTCACTGCGAAATGATCAAGGGCCGCCGTTTGGGGGCCCTTTTTCTTTTAGGCTAGATGCGGGTTCGAACTTTCTGGCATCGTTGCTCTTCCCTGTGGCCCGCTTAGTCCCAAATGACCCTATTGTAGTGCTTAACGTAAGAACCAACGGAATAGCTTAGGTCGATTTGATCAGAGAAGGGCCGACCTAAATTAGCTGGAAAAGCACGACAAAGAGCTAGCGCAAAAAGCCAATCTTGAGATGTTGATGCACTACCATCTGCAGTTTGGAGCATCCATGATGCAATCCATTGGGTACTTCAAAGCATTGTCGATCACAAGCGACACGGATTCAAGCTTATTGGCGTCAATTCCGTTCACAGTCTGATAGTCAAACTGTAGGTTGCCGCCCTCCAGCTTCGGATTGCTGAGTGTGACGATCAATCCAACCTGTTTACCATCGCTCAGTCCGGTCAGAGCCGCATTGGGAGGATCAACCGCAAAACTGTTTTCGCCTTTGTCCCAGATCTCTACGATCGACTGCACAGGCGCATCCATTGCGTCGCGATAGGGGCGATCTGCAAAGACAACAACCTGATCGTCAACGCCTTCAAGCACCAATACACCATTGTCCAGTGTTGCGCTTTCAGCGACTTCCATAAGAAGCCAACTCTTGGGTTCTTCGGCGGCAGCTACAGAAGCACAAGCAACAAGGCCGGCAGCAAATCCCTTTTTGAGCAAGTCAAACTTCACAATATTCTCCTTCAACGAGGTCGCGGTCATCGCAGAAACAATTTCTGGTTTGAAAAACTATGGTACCAATTGTCCTATGGTTGCAAGTTAAGAAAGATTCATCGGATGGCATGATCAACGCTGCCCTGTTGCTCCCAATGACCATGGTCAAGCTTAGACAAAATTGTTTAATGATCGCGTCTGGCCACACTCAAGCACATCCGTCGCCTGCAGCTTTGCTCACATCCCTCTTTACACCGAATAAACAGCCGCTTGCACACCCTAGGAAATTCAGAAACAGTCCCGACAAATCGATAGGGGGCCGATATGGATTTACGCGCCATTGCCATGGGGCTGACATTTGCGTTCATCTGGTCTTCGGCCTTCACCTCGGCCCGTATCATCGTGGCCGATGCGTCACCTCTGTTCTCCCTTGCCCTGCGGTTTTTGATTTCTGGCCTGATCGGCGTCACCATTGCACGCGCTATGGGGCAAAGCTGGGCGCTAACGCGGGCGCAGTGGCGGGCGACTATTCTGTTCGGAATATGCCAAAATGCCCTGTATTTGGGTCTGAATTTCTATGCGATGCAAACGATCGAAGCCTCGGTTGCAGCCATCATCGCGTCGACTATGCCCTTGCTAGTGGCGCTGGCCGGTTGGCTGTTTCTTGAGGATAAACTTCGGCCCCTAGGGGTACTCGGCCTACTGGCCGGATTCGCCGGGGTCGCGCTGATCATGAGCAGCCGCGTTACCGCTGGGATCGACCTGTTTGGTGTGATGCTGTGCGGCATCGGTGCCCTGGCGCTGACTTTTGCCACGCTTGCGGTGCGGGGTGCGACCTCGGGCGGGAACTTCATGATGGTTGTTGGCCTTCAAATGCTGGTGGGGTCGGCGGTTCTATTCGTTGCGGCGCCTGTTTTCGAGAGCATCTATATCAACCCAACCGTCCCTCTGGCGCTGGCGTTCATCTACACAACCCTTTTCCCCGGCCTTCTGGCGACGTTGATCTGGTTCCTGTTGCTCGACCGTATCGGCGCCACCCGCGCGGCCACATTCCACTTTCTGAACCCGGTCTTTGGGGTTGCCGTCGCAGCGATCATACTCGGAGAGAAACTTGGGCCGTTGGACCTGTTGGGCGTTGCGGTCACAACCCTTGGCATCTTGGCCGTGCAGATGTCCCGGCAACCCGCTCAGCGCAGCAGCGCTTCGACTTGAGACAACAGTTTACGCGAGTCTGGCCTGACATTCGATCCGAAGGTCGCCGCAACCTCGCCGTTGGGATCAATCAGGATCTTGTTGAAATTCCAGTTGGGCACAAAGCCTGTCTGACTGGCAACCGCCTGATAGAACGGGTGTGCGTTTCGGCCTGTGACCGGTGTGATATCCGTCATCGGAAGGGTCAAACCATAGTTCATTTCGCAGAATTGTTTGACCTCATCTGCTGAATCCAGTTCCTGATTGAAGGAATCGGACGGAACGGCCAGAACCACAAGACCTCGGTCCGCGTAAGCCTCATACACATCCTGCAACGCAGCATATTGCCCGGTGAACCCGCATTGAGACGCCGTGTTTACAACCAAAACCGGCTGCCCACACCAGTCTTCGATCGACAGCGTGCCACCATCTATCGACTCAAACTCACCCACCAGCGGGGCCGCCTGAACCACACGTCCAACCAATATCAAAGCCGTCAAAAGCAGTAGTCTCAACATTGACCATCCTCCTTTCAAGACTTCTACGTCCGAAACGGGCCGGCAGATCACTTGCACGAAGGCGAGAGGCCTCTGAAATATGACTTTGCTTTCCCGCGGTCAGACCCCAAATATTGGGCAAAAGACAAGAAAAGGAGACGACATGACCCGCTATACAAAAGACCCCGAGGCCATTGCCGCTCTTTCCCCTGAAGAGTTCCATGTGACTCAGCGCAACGGCACCGAACGACCCGGAACTGGAAAACACCTGGGCAACAAGGAACCCGGCATCTACGTGGATATCGTCTCGGGTGAACCTCTGTTTGCGTCGACCCATAAGTACGAATCCGGCTGTGGCTGGCCCAGTTTTACCAAACCCATCATCCATGAACATGTGGAGGAGTTTCGCGACACCACCCATGGTATGATCCGAACCGAGGTCCGCTCGAAACACGGTGACAGCCATCTGGGGCATGTATTCCCTGATGGCCCGCGTGACCAGGGCGGGCTGCGCTATTGCATCAACTCAGCCGCCCTACGGTTTATTCATCGCGATGAGATGGAGGCCGAAGGCTACGGCGACTACCTGAATCATGTGGAGGAAATCTGATGACCATTGAACGCGCCGTTCTGGCAGGGGGCTGCTTTTGGGGCATGCAGGACCTGATCCGCAAACTGCCCGGTGTATCGCGCACCCGCGTCGGATATACTGGTGGCGATGTGCCCAACGCCACCTATCGCAACCACGGCACCCATGCCGAAGGGATTGAAATCTGGTTTGACCCTGCAGGCATCACCTATCGGGAACTGCTGGAATTCTTCTTCCAGATCCATGATCCAACCACCCCGAACCGTCAGGGCAATGACCGCGGGATGAGCTATCGCTCGGCCATTTACTACGTCGACGAAGCACAGAAACAGGTGGCGCTGGATACGATTGCCGATGTGGATGCCAGCGGTCTGTGGCCCGGTAAGGTGGTGACCGAACTAGAACCCGTGGGTGATTTCTGGGATGCCGAGCCAGAGCATCAGGACTATCTGGAACGCATTCCCAACGGCTATACCTGCCACTTTCCGCGCCCCGATTGGGTCTTGCCCAAGCGCGACGCGGCAGAATAAACATCGGCCCCTCTCAGAGGTCTGAGGGGGCTACCCGGCCGCCACGCGCGGGCGGCCAGTGGCCTCAACGGTAAGCATCGCCTCGACAAACACGTCCCGTTCTTCAATCCGGGCTGTTCGGATGTCGCGGTCGACGACCACCCGAATATCGTCGGCCCCGGCATCCCTTACCGCACCCTCAGTCTCAGTACGCAGGACCCGCTCCAACAGCGCAAGCGCTTCATCGGATGCGCCGAAGTCCCGCGGACCATCTTCCAGATGAACGCGGTATCGCCCTTCAGAAGGCGATGTGACGGTGCCCGACCGCCGCAAGGTCAGCCGCCCGACCACCGCACCGATGGCATTGGCGACACCTGCATGTTCAGGCAACACCATCTGACAGCGCAACCGATCCCCCACTGCAGGGTAATAGCTGGGGGCGGACGCGCCCAGCCCCACCACTTCCACATTCAACGCTGCGTCTAAAGCCAGCAAACCCCGGTGTTGTGCCAAACCCCGTTGGGTCAAAACATGGCGGGCAAGGTCTTTGGCGGGCAGGTCGAAATCATTGGCTTCTTCGGCGAAAGCAGTCTCTAACAAGGTCAAACTGGTCTGTTCGGTAAGTTGGTCGATGATCATCTGGGCCAACTGTTCAGGCGATGCCGCCAGCATATCACCGGACCCGACCCGCTTACGGGCCACCAGCTCCAGTGCCTTGCGCGCAGCATCGGCATCCCAGGCATCGACTCGCCCCAGCACATGGCTGGCATCTGACGGGGTAATACCCGAGATCTGTACAATCCCGCGATCCACCAGACGGGTCAGCGCCCCGTTCTCCATCCGTGTTCGCAACAAGGCGCTCAGCGGCAGAACCTGATCGCCAAGCCGATCGAGCAAAACCTCTTCTCGCGCGCCAACGCCATCCGCGTGAACCCCCGGCACGCGACGGGCAAACCGGGTATCATGCTCTCCAACCGTGGTTGAACGCAGTTGTTCGTCAAGCACCGAATGCACCACTTCAGGCGCCTCCGAAGCGATGAGGGAAACGGGCAGAACCCGTCGCGGCCCCAGGAAAACGCCACCGCCCAGCCCTTCGGTCACCACATGCACCTGGCTGTCGCCGCCTAGCCCATGGGTGCGCATTGCCACGGCCTCAACCATTGTGCGAAACCCACCAACCTGTGCCCCCGCGGGGTCAATCGCGGGCTTCCCATCGCGGATCAGCGCCACATCAGTCGTCGTCCCCCCAATATCCGAGACCAGAGCGTTCTCGGCCCCCGTCAACCAGCGCGCACCCACAATCGAAGCAGCAGGACCGCTGAGGATCGTCTCGATCGGACGCTCACGCGCCTGTTCGGCGCTCATCAACGCGCCATCGCCGCGGACCACCATCATCGGGGCCGTAATGCCCAACGTCAGCAACTGATCTTGCGCACGCCCGATCAACCGGTCGATCATCCCGATCAGCCGCGCGTTCAAAACGGCTGTCACCGCACGTTTGGGCCCATTCAGCTTGGCCGACAGATGATGGGAACATGTGATGGGCGCGCCAGTCTTTTCCGAGATGATCCGCGCTGCCTCCAGCTCGTGCGCCGGATTGCGTGTCGCGAACTGCGCAGCAACCGCAAAGCCGGAAACCCCTTTATGAGAGTCTAAGAAACCCTCCAACGCTTCGATATCCAATGGCTGAGCCTCACCACCCGCGTGACTGTGCCCACCGGCCACAACCAGCGCTGGATCGTCTTTCAACGCATCCCTTAGCCCATGTTTTTCAAGATCACTTTCCTTGAACCCGACATAGATCAGCGCGACCCGGCCACCTTGTCCCTCGACCAGCGCATTCGTCGCTAAGGTCGTCGAAAGCGACGCCATGGAGATCTGATCGGGCGTAACCCGCGCCTGATCCAGCACCGCCGAGATCGCCTTACCCACGCCAATCGCCAGATCAGCCCGCGTGGTCAGTGATTTGGCCGAGGCAACCACCTCAGCCTCATCCCGAATCAAGACCGCATCGGTATAGGTTCCGCCCGTATCCACCCCCAAAGCCAGCGCCATCGGGTCCTCCATTCGTTCGCTTTGGATGGGTGTAGCGGTTTGGACCGACACGTCCAGCCTGTTTGCGGCATTCAAGTCAATCGTTGAACCGCCCAGCGCGCCGCATCAGCCACCGTTGGATCGAGATCCTCGGTCAACGCCTCAGCAACCGGCCGAAGACCCTGCTTCCCGGAGTTCCCTATGGCGTACAACACATTACGCACAAACCGATCCCGCCCGATCCTTTTGATCGGCGAGCCTGAGAACTTCGCCCGAAACCCGGCGTCATCCAGAACCGCCAGGTCCGCCAATACAGGAGCCTTCAGGTCATCGCGGGCCGCATACCGAATATCGCTCGCCGCAACGGCAAACTTGTTCCAGGGGCAGGCGGCCAGACAATCATCGCAACCGTAAATCCGGTTACCCAGTTTACCCCTTAGATCCTCGTCAACAGGACCTTTATGCTCGATGGTCAGATATGAAATACACCGCCGCGCATCCAACTGATACGGGGCCGGAAACGCATCCGTCGGGCAACTGTCCAAACACGCCCGGCATGATCCACAGTGATCGACCTCCGGAATGTCCGTAGGCAACTCCAACGTGGTGAAAACAGACCCTATGAAAGCCCAATTCCCCCAATCTTGACTCACCAGATTGGTATGTTTGCCTTGCCAACCCAGCCCGGCAGCATGCCCCAAGGCCTTCTCGGGCACCGGAGCTGTATCGACGAACACCTTCACCTCGCCGCCGGACTCGGCAATCAACCACCGCGCCAATCGCTTCAGGCGCTTTTTGACCAGGTCATGGTAGTCCTTGTTCTGCGCATAAACCGAAATCGCCCCGCGTTCGGGATGGGCCAAAACCTCGGTCGGATCATGCTCGGGCGTGTAGCTTTCGGCCAACATGATCACAGATCGCGCGTCAGGCCACAGCGCCGCCGGGTCGCCACGCCAATGGGTCCGTTCTGCCATCCAGCCCATCTGCCCATGATACCCGGCCTCCAAAAAGGCTTCCAACCGCGCAGGCACTTGGGGCACATCCCACGGCCGACAAACCCGGCACGAGACAAATCCTTCGGCCAGAGCCTGCGCGACCAGCTTGTCTTTTAAACCCGATCCATTCTTCATCTGGCTAGAAATATCCTCGGGGGTGAATTGGTCCGTAGGGCCAAGAGGGGGCAGACAGCCCCCTTACCACCTTATCAGAAATCCAGATCGGCGTAATGGGGCGGAGGCCGAAACCCTGGCACCTGATCCGCCAGGATCGACCGGAACGCAGGGCGCGACTTGATCTTGGCGTACCAATCCTTAACCGCAGCGCTGCGATTCCAATCCACATCTGAAATATAGTCCAAAGCGGACAGATGCGCCGCTGCCGCGAAATCGGCCAAGGTCATCTGATCCCCGGCCAGCCACCGCCGGTGATCCAGCAACCACGCCATGTAATCCAGATGGTACTTGATCGCCCGCGCACCTTCCTTGACGTTCTTACTGTCCGGATAGCCCTGCCCGGTCATCTTCTTGTTGACCCTCTCATACAGAAGTTTCGATGTCACCTCATGATGAAACTTGTCATCGAACCACCCAACCAAGCGGCGCACTTCAAATCGCGCCTCGGGCGTTTTCGGCATCAGAGGCGGTTCGGGTCGCGTCTCTTCGATGTATTCACAGATTGCCGCGCTTTCTGACATCATCTGCCCATCCAACCGCAAGACAGGCACTTTACCCGCCGGATTACGGCGCAGGAAATCCGGGTCCTGTTCCCAGTATTTCTCTTCAACCAGTTCGACCTCAATCTTCTTTTCCGCCAGAGACAGCCGAACCTTGCGGCAATACGGGGATAGGGGAACGTGAAACAGACGCGCCATGGGCTTCCAATCGAACCAGTGAGTACTTCTCAGCTTTAGCCCCGAGAGGCGATGAGTTTCAATCCTCGAAACAATCCGCGCGACCATCTGCGCGGATGGTGGCCGCCCCTTGCAGGATCGCAGCCGCCCGCCTGCGGGTAAATACCGATGGATCCGTGACCGAGCGTTTGCGCGGTGCGGGCAAGATGGCCGCGATCCGCGCTGCATGTGTCGGCGTCATGTTCGCCGCGCTGACACCGAAATTGCGCTGTGCCGCAGCCTCAACTCCAAACACACCTGTACCGGTTTCGGCGACGTTCAGGTACACCTCAAGTATCCTCTGTTTGCTCCAGAAAATCTCGACCACCGGCGTAAGCGAGGTCTCCATCGCCTTGCGCACCCAGCTTCGGCCCTGCCACAGGAACACATTTTTTACGACCTGCTGCGTAATGGTCGAGGCACCACGATTGCCGCCATCCTCCAACGCGTCACGGATGGCCGCGACATCAAACCCCCAATGCAGGCAGAAATTCGCATCCTCGGCCGCAACGACCGAACGCGCCATGATTGGGTTGATTTCTTCGATGGGAACCCAATCCCGCTCGACTTTGCCCAGCCGCCGCCATTCGGACCAGATCGTATGGGTGATCGGTGGATTCACCACAGAGTAGAGCAACACCAGCGCCAAAAAGAAACACGCAATACCCAGACCTGCGCGCGTTACCCAACGGCGCAGTTTCTGACCCAATGGCATTGTCTTTTTGCGTGCCTTGCTTTTCTTGCCGCTCGATTTGCGGGCTGCTTTCTTTGCCATATCACAGCTATACGACGAGCGCCGCTGCTTTGGAACGGCCTATATTGCGATTGCACGCGCCTCGCGGGGTGGAACCACAGGCCGGGCGGTATCAGGCAGTTTTGCATCGCGCGCTTTCAATTCGGGGAACAGCCGCAGGATTTCGGCCTGGGTTGCGCGCTCCGACGCCGTCAGCGCGTGGCCGGGGTAGTAGCTTTCGCTTTTGGCCCCGTTGGCAATGACAATTTCATGCTGCTTGAACAGCAAATGGAAATAGACAACCTCGCCACCTTCGACACGTGTCACCGTATCGCCATTGACCAAGGTATGCGCGGCCACCAGCGCCTCGCAATAGCCAAACATGTAACCCGCTCGCCAATCATCGATCAGCATCCGGTGCTGCGGAGAAACCAACAAAGGTCGCTCCAATCCCAACACGCCCGCCGCGAACCGGATTGGGGCAAATTTACCCTGTGCCTCGACCTTGGTTTCACCAACCCAGATCAAAGGCTGCGGACCATGATCCACCGTCATCACAAGATCACCTGCCGTCAGGCTTTCCACCGGGCGTTCGCCTTCTGGTGTTGCAATCATCGTTCCTGGCGTGAAACAGGGTGGGCCCAGATCGCCAACTTGCAGCGGACCCTGCGTGTTTACAAATGTCGACGAGACAAACGTACCAGGTTGCAGCACCTGACCGTCCGTTGGAGTAAACACGCGTGTTCCGTCTGCGAGATAGAAGGTCGTGCCGGTATAGGTGACATTGCCCACACCAGCTACGTTGATCGTTACGGTATCGCCCGGCCACGAATCCGTAACGTCCTGACCGTTTACGGTATCCCCGCTAGGCGCGTCAATTTCGCCGTCGTCATCCACATCGGTGAGGTTGAACTTATCAACAACAACCGCCGTACCACCCGGAGGCGGATTCGCAGGGTCAAACGAATAGAACTGATCAAGATATGTCGTTGGCATTTGATGCCTCCGGTGTACTCACGTGTGTTGAAACGCAATATGGCAGAAATTCCAGATCAAACTATGGCAAAATTTATATTTGGTTTATGCGGATGTGGCAAAATTGTGGCGAAAAGCCCTGATTGAGAAGAACCCCGCTTGTGTCAAAGCACACGCGGGGTCCTCAACCCAAAAAGGGCCACAGAACTATTCGGCCGGGACTGCGGTTGCCTCAATGCTCAGCGGATGGCTGAGCTTGTTCAGCATCTCTTTGGGGCAGACCTGAATGAAATGAGCCTTCTCTACATCCCAATGTTGCAAGATATCCGCGGCCTTACGACTTGAGGTTTCCCTAGCGTGCCGTTCGATCAGCGATTTCAACTGATCTTCCCAATGGTCGACGGTCACCGGGCAAGTCACCAGCGTTTCCATGTTCATAAGCAATTCGGCCTTGCCCTCTGGGTCGTACAGATAGGCCATACCCCCGGTCATGCCTGCGCCAAAGTTAGCACCGATATCACCCAGAATAACGGCTACTCCGCCCGTCATGTATTCACACCCGTTCGAACCGCAGCCCTCAATCACCACTTTGGCACCCGAGTTACGCACGGCAAACCGCTCACCCGCGCGGCCTGCTGCGAACAGATGGCCATCGGTGGCACCGTATAGGACGGTGTTGCCAATGATTGTGTTGTCATCTGCCTTCAACGGGCTGACCTGCGGCGGGCGCACTACGATCATGCCACCCGAGAGACCCTTGCCCACGTAATCATTAGCGTCACCCGACACTTCCAGTTTCAGACCGGGCGCCGCAAACGCGCCCAGCGACTGGCCTGCCGAACCCTGCAGCTTTACATGCAGGTGGTCATCCTGAAATGTGTTCCGCATGCCGAAATTCTGCACGATATGGCTAGAGACGCGGGTGCCCACCGTCCGGTGCGTGTTCTGCACCGCATAAGACAGCTGCATTTTCTCGCCGTCCTTGAGGAACCGCGCCGCATCGCGCACGATCTCGGCGTCCAGCGTATCGGGCACCGCGTTGCGGTCCTTGTCGCGGTTGTACACGATGTCATGCGCACCATCGACGGTGATCAGCAGCGGGTTCAGGTCCAGATCGTCCAGATGAGCCGAGCCCCGGCTGACCTGGGCCAGCAGATCGGCCCGTCCGATGATCTCATCAATCGAACGCGCGCCGAGGCTGGCCAGCAGCTCGCGCACTTCTTGCGCATAGAAGGTGATCAAGTTGACCACCTTATCCGCATTGCCGGTGAACTTGGCCCGCAGGGATTCGTCCTGCGTACACACACCAACTGGGCAGGTGTTCGACTGGCACTGACGCACCATGATGCAGCCCATCGCGATCAGCGCGGCGGTGCCGATGCCGTATTCCTCGGCCCCCATCATCGCGGCCATAACGATGTCACGACCAGTCCGCAGGCCACCATCGGTCCGCAGTGTCACGCGGTCGCGCAGGTTGTTCATTGCCAGAACCTGATGCGCCTCGGTCAGGCCCATCTCCCACGGCAGACCGGCATATTTGATCGACGTCGCGGGCGAGGCCCCGGTGCCCCCATTGTGACCCGAGATCAGGATGATATCCGCCTTGGCCTTGGCCACACCGGCGGCAATCGTGCCAACGCCCGAGGACGCCACCAGCTTCACCGTTACCTTGCAGCGCGGGTTGATCTGTTTCAGGTCATAGATCAGCTGGGCCAGATCCTCGATCGAATAGATATCGTGGTGCGGCGGCGGTGAGATCAGCGTCACGCCTTTGGTCGAATGGCGCAGACGCGCGATCAGGTCGGTGACCTTCATGCCCGGCAGCTGACCACCCTCACCGGGTTTCGCACCTTGTGCGACCTTGATCTCCAGCTCTTCGCACTGGTTCAGGTATTCGGCGGTCACACCAAACCGGCCCGAGGCCACCTGTTTGATCTTGGCCGAGGGGTTGTCACCATTGGGTTCCGGCACGAAATGCGCTGGATCTTCGCCACCTTCACCCGAGTCAGACTTTGCACCAATTCGGTTCATCGCCACGTTCAGCGTCTTATGCGCCTCGGGCGACAGCGCGCCCAGCGACATGCCCGGGGTCACAAACCGCTTGCGGATTGAGGTGATCGATTCAACCTCTTCAATCGGCACCGGTTTGCCCAGTGGTTTGAAATCCATCAGATCGCGCAGATGGATCGGCGGGTTCGATTGCATCTTGGCCGAGTACTGCTTCCACAACTCATACGAGGCGCGGTTGCAGGCCATTTGCATCATATGCATCGAGGTCGCTTCCCACGCGTGAGTCTCACCCGACTTGCGCGCCTTGTAGAACCCACCGATGGGCAGCACATCCAAACCACTGTCCCAGCCTTTGGCATGGATTTCCTCGGCCTTGGTCTGAATACCGGTGACGCCGATACCCGAGATCCGGCTGGTCATGCCGGGGAAATACTCTGCCACCATGGCGCGGCTGAGGCCCACCGCCTCAAAGTTGAGACCGCCGCGATAGGACGAGATCACCGAAATCCCCATCTTGGCCATGATTTTCAACAGGCCCTGATCGATGGCTTCGCGATACCGCGCCACGTTTTCGGTCAGCGAGCCGTCCAGCAGGCCACGATCAATACGGTCGGCCAGCGAATCCTCGGCCAGATAGGCGTTCACCACGGTCGCACCACAGCCGATCAGAACCGCGAAGTAATGCGGATCGACGCATTCGGCGGACCGTACGTTCAGCGAACAGAACGTCCGCAGCCCCTGCCGCGTCAGATGCGAATGCACCGCGCTGGTCGCCAGTATCATAGGCATAGCCACACGACCCTGACCCGAGTTCAGATCAGTCAATACCAGATGCCCCGCACCCGAACGCACGGCCTCTTCTGCTTCGGCTCTGATACGAGCCAAAGCGGCATTCAAAGCACCACGCCCCGGTTCAAAGCTACAGTCGATTTCGGCCAACGGAGAGTTGAAGTTTTCAACCAGCTTGTCCCACTGCGCGTTACCGACAAAGGGGCTTTCCAGCACGATGATCTCGGTCTGGCTGCTGTCTTCGTCCAACACGTTCTTAAGGTTCCCGAACCGTGTTTTCAACGACATCACGCGGTATTCGCGCAAACTGTCGATGGGCGGGTTGGTCACTTGACTAAAGTTCTGGCGGAAGAAATGACTCAGCGGACGATATTGCTTGGACAGAACCGCTGACGGCGTGTCATCCCCCATTGAGGCCAAAGACTCTTTGCCATCCTCGGCCATCGGGGCAAGAATTTGTTCCAACTCTTCCACAGAATAGCCCGCTGCGATCTGGCGCTTACGCAGTTCTTCGCCCGAAAAGATCGGCGTCTCTGTCACTCCGGCAAGTGATTCATCAACATCATTGATCTTGCCGACCCATTCACCAAAGGGCAACGCACGCGCCAGTTTGTCTTTGATCTGCTTGTCGCGGAACAGCTTGCCCTTTTTCATGTCCACAGCCAGCATCTGACCCGGTCCCAGGGCGCCTTTTTCGGTCACGCTGGCCTCATCAATCGGCACCATCCCGGCCTCGGACCCCGCGATGACCAAGCCATCACCGGTGACGACATAACGCATCGGGCGTAGACCATTCCGGTCCAAACCGGCACAGACCCAACGACCATCGGTCATGGCCAGCGCGGCGGGGCCGTCCCAAGGCTCCATCACCGAGTTGCAGTAGGAATACATGTCGCGCCACGCTTGCGGCAGTTCCACCGCTTGCTTTGACCAGCTTTCTGGCACCAGCATGGTTTTTGCCATGGGCGCAGAACGACCCGCGCGCACCAGAACCTCAAAAACAGAGTCTAATGCGGCCGAATCCGACGATCCACCTGCGATAATCGGCTTGATATCCTCGGCATAGTCACCAAAAGTTCCGCTGGCCATGCGGATCTCATGGCTTTTCATCCAGTTGATGTTGCCCTTCAGCGTGTTGATCTCGCCGTTATGGGCCAGCATGCGGAACGGCTGTGCCAGCCACCATTGTGGGAAAGTGTTGGTCGAATAGCGCTGGTGATAGATCGCAAAGGCCGATTCAAAGCGCTCGTCCATCAGGTCGGGGTAGAACACCGCCACCTGTTCGGCCAGCATCATGCCCTTGTAGATGATCGACCGGCAGGACAGCGACGCCAGATAGAGGCCGGAAATCCCCGCTGCTGCAGCTGCTTTTTCGATCCGGCGACGGATCACATACAGCTCGCGCTCGAACGTTTCTTCATCGACGCCTTTCGAGTTCGAGATCAGAATCTGTTCGATCTCGGGCCGGGTCGCGTTGGCCTTGTCGCCAAGGCAGGTCACATCGACCGGCACATGGCGCCAGCCATAGATATAGTAGCCCATGCGCAGAACTTCGGTTTCCACGATGGTCCGGCATTGCTCCTGCGCACCGAAATCGGTGCGAGGCAGAAAGACCTGACCAACGGCAATCAACTCATCCAGGTTGGGTTCATGGCCGGTGCGACGGATCTGGTCGTAGAAGAACGGAACAGGGATTTGCACATGGATACCCGCACCATCGCCGGTCTTGCCATCGGCATCGACAGCGCCCCGGTGCCAGATCGCCTTAAGCGCATCGATCCCGGCATCCACCACCTTGCGCGATGGTTTGCCGTCAACCGAGACAACAAGGCCCACACCGCAGGAGGAATGCTCCTCTTCCTCGGAATAGAGACCGTTTTCGGCCATCCACTGACGTTTGGCTTCTTCGGCTCGGACCCAAGCGGCATCATATTTGGTCACTGGCTGTCTCCTTCTTGCGGCAAGGCGTACATGGCTTCGACCTCTGCTTTGGTCATCTGCCGGCGTTCACCTGCGAACGCGTACCCGTCGGGCTTTTTGTCGATATAAAGTTCCAGTTGCAGCGCGTTGCCCGTGTCTGGGAACAGGCCCGCCGCCATTTGAGTTTGTCCGTGCATCTCGCCCGGCAGCGTGATGCGGTACCAAAGCGCCGATCCGCAGTCGGCGCAGAACGCCCGTTCGGCCCAATCGGACGATTTGAACGTCTTGACCGGGCCCAAAGCGGCATATCCGGGTTCGGCCGGAAACGTCACCAGCATTGAACTGGTCCACCGGCGACACTGGTCGCAATGGCACGCGCCAAGCGAATCCTTTGCCGGGGTGGCGCTGATCGTGACCGCACCGCACATACACTGGCCTTGCAATTCAGGCATCTGAACTCTCCTGTCGCGGGCGTTGGCTACTCGGCCGCAATCGCTGCCTTGGCGTTGAACCGTTCGATGATCGCGTCGGCACAATCGCGCCCATCGCGGATCGCCCAAACGACCAGAGAGGCGCCGCGCACGATATCCCCGATGGCATAGACACCGTCCATTTCGGTCTCACCACTCTGGAACGCCGCCTTGACGGTGCCCCAGCGGGTTACGGGCAGATCGGGCTGGCCAAACAGGGTCGGCAGGTCCTCGGGCTCAAAACCTAGCGCCTTGATCACGAGATCGGCGTCTTCGACATAGTCCGCCCCTTCGATAACCTCGGGCGCTTGGCGGCCAGACGCGTCAGGCTGACCCAAGCGCATTTTCTGTACCATCACACCGGTGACATTATCATCGCCGGTGAAGCCCTTTGGCGCGCTAAGCCATTCGAACACAACGCCTTCTTCCTCGGCGTTTTGTGTTTCGCGCTGCGAGCCGGGCATATTCGCGCGGTCGCGCCGATACAGGCATTTGACCGAAATCGCTCCTTGTCGGATCGAGGTGCGCACACAATCCATCGCGGTGTCGCCACCACCGATCACAACGACCTTCTTGCCCGCAGCGTTCAAGCGGCCATTGTCGAAGTCTTCGACGTCATCGCCAAAGCTTTTACGGTTCGAGGCGGTCAGGAAATCGATGGCCTTTTCGATCCCATTCAAACCGCTTCCCGGCATCGACAGATCGCGCGATTTGTATACTCCGGTAGCGATGATGACGGCGTCGTGCTGCGCCCGAATTTCATCAAACTTAGCTGCGTCCACATCGCAGTTCAGAACGAATTCAACCCCGCCATCGGCCAACAGGTCATTGCGGCGCTGTACGACATCTTTTTCTAGTTTAAAGCCTGGAATTCCGTACATCATCAATCCGCCCGCACGGTCATAGCGGTCATAGACTGTCACTTGAACACCCGCGCGGCGCAGCATATCCGCCGCAGCCAACCCGCCCGGACCACCGCCGATAATGCCAACGCTTTCGCCACGCTCAGCAGCCGGAACAACGGGCTGTACCCAGCCTTTGTCCCAGGCGGTATCAGTGATGTATTTCTCAATCGTGCCGATGGTGACGGTGCCGTGTCCAGACTGTTCGATCACACAATTGCCTTCACACAAGCGGTCCTGCGGGCAAATTCGACCGCAAATCTCGGGGAAGGTATTGGTGGCCTGACTGGTTTGGTAAGCTTCTTCCAGGCGACCGGTTGCTGTCAGGTTCAGCCAATCAGGAATATTGTTGTGCAATGGGCAATGTGACTGGCAATAAGGTACACCACACTGGCTGCACCGGCTGGCCTGCTCTGCCGCTTTTTCTGCAGCGAATTCCGCATAGATTTCGTCAAAATCTTCTCTACGGTCATCGGCGGCACGCTTTTCGGGCATGGCGCGGTCGATCTGCACAAATTTCAGCATCGGTTGCTTGGCCACGGGTCAGACTCCATGAATTGGCTTGGTCGGCATTCTTTACGAGATGCGATTTCAGATGAAAAGTCAATTATACTGACCTAATTCAGAAAAAATGCTCGCAAGAAGAGATCCTGGCGAATTTTCGCGTTAATTTTAGTTCCGATTCGGACCTATCAACCTGCTTTCCTTTTTACGGACGCCGGAATACCCATGAACCTGAACACAAAACGGTAGCGGTACGGCAGGTTAAATGAGTCTCTTTCACTTGATTCTGGTGGCGGTCATTCAGGGACTTACAGAGTTTCTGCCAATATCTTCATCAGGTCACTTGATCCTGCTGCCAAACCTGACAGGGATGCAGGATCAGGGCCAAACCATTGATGTCGCTGTTCATGTGGGCACGCTGGGCGCGGTCGTGTTGTATTTTTGGAGCGACGTGAAAGACGCCATCCTCGGCTTACCGCGTGCCCTGTTGGGTCGTCCGGATACTCCGCAATCCCGGCTGGCACTTGGGCTTATCATCGCAACGATCCCAACGGTGATTGCTGGGCTGATCCTCTATCTAACGGGACTGGCCGAGGCATTGCGTTCTATCGCGGTAATAGGCTGGACGATGCTTTTGTTTGGCCTGTTACTCTATTGGATGGATCAGAAGGGACCGCAAACCAAAACCGCACAGGATTGGGGCCTTCGGGATGCAATTGTCATGGGCCTGTGGCAGGCCGTCGCCCTGATCCCCGGCACTTCGCGTTCGGGCATCACGATCACCGGCGCACGCCAACTTGGATATACCCGAGAGGACGGCGCCCGGATCGCCATGCTGATGTCGATCCCGACCATCATCGCCTCGGGGGTTTTGCTATCTGTAGATGTTATCCAGCAGGCGGATGCACAGCTTGCAAAAGACGGGGCTATCGCTGCGGCCTTCGCCTTTGTCTCAGCTCTACTGGCCCTAAGCCTGATGATGCGCCTGTTGCGCAGCGTCAGTTTCACGCCTTACGTGATCTACCGCGTGATCTTGGGCATTATCCTGTTGGCAGTCGCCTACAGCTGATCAGGTTCGCAGATTGTTGGCTGAATTCTGAATGTCATCATACTGGCCTGAGGGACGGAATTTCCACAGATACTCCGGCAGTACCGACGCCAGTGTCGTAGGCTCGATGCCCAACTCCTTGAAGGACAGAGCCCCATCCGAGACCACATTGTCGTGACGCAAGCTTTTGAGCTGGTCGCGGGTCAGGATATTGTTGGGGAACAGCTGAAAGCTGACGAATTTCACAATGTCCAGTACACCGGCCATGATCTTCGCCGCAAAGAGGGGCACACCCAGAATGATCCGGCGACGGTGGATCACCTCAAGCATCTGCTGCATCAATGTGCGGAAGGTTTTCACCTCGGGCCCGCCAAGCTCATAGACACCAGCCGCTGCCTGTCCCAAAACGCCCTTGACCGCAGCCTGCGCCACATCATCCACATAGACCGGCTGAAACTGTGTTTCCGCACCGACCAGCGGCAGAAACGGCCCCATGCGCGCCATGCTGGCAAAGCGGTTAAAGAACTGATCTTCCGTACCAAAGATGATCGACGGCCGCAGGATCACAGCACCGGGCATATGCTGAAGTACGCCAGATTCACCTTGCGCTTTGGTGCGGGAATACTCGCTCTCAGCCTCGGCATCCGCCCCAATGGACGAAAGATGCACCATCCGGGAAACACCCTGCGCGGCAGCTAATCGTGCGATACGTTCGGCACCTTCGGCCTGAACCGCCGGGAATTCATTCTTGCCCAACTCATTCAGAACGCCCACGCAGTTCACAACCACGTCCGCGCCCTGCATCGCCTGCGCCACCGAAGCGTCATCGCGAATGTTGCACAAGACCGGCTCGACCTGACCAACAACGCCATAGGGTTTGACGAACATCGCCTCATTCGGCCGCCGTACCGCAACCCGGACACGCCACCCCTCACCCGCCATGCGCCGCGCGATGTAGCGACCGACAAAACCTGACCCGCCATAGATCGTGACCAGTTTGGACATGAGAGGCCTCCTGTTCGAAGTGTACGCCATAGACCTAACGCCCACACAGCCCCGGAACAAGGCGCTAAATCGCCACGCAACACCCATTGTCTTTTGCCCCATCCAAGGCCCGGATCAGCGGGTTCAAAAAACTTTCGGGATTCTTCTCGAATCCGGTTGACGCCCCCCGCCGCTGAGCTTAAACGCCCCTTCACGACACCTGCCCAGGTGGCGGAATTGGTAGACGCGCTAGCTTCAGGTGCTAGTGTCCGTATGGACGTGGAGGTTCGAGTCCTCTCCTGGGCACCATATCTTCCGAATATAGATGTTTGCGACTGCTCGGTTTCATTGAGCATTCTATTTGCGTTCCAAGTGCAGCCCATCCGAACGCCTGCCGCAATGCGCAGGCGTCAAGTTCCCCCACGTGCCTGCGCCTTATGCAGCCAATCCGGGCGCATAGGGCTGTATAAAAGCCCGATTGAGACAATCCACGGCACCAGATACGCGCGGTGGTAGATGTGGGTGAAGCTCACCATCAACGCAGCAAAGGTCAGCGTCGCCGTTATGACCGTCGTACGCGCAGCGGTTCTATGCGGCGTATCAGGGCCCGCCAGCGTGGCATAGGTAATCGCTGCCAGATACAAAAACAGCAGGCCCATCAGTGACATCAGGCCACCTTCGTTAGCCAGCAGCAGATACAGATTATGGACCGGCAGATCATGTGAGCTGAGTTCGCGGTACTGCTCGGCCCCCATGCCCAGAACATAGTAATCGGGCAGGAACCGCCAAGCCTCAATCATCAATTCAGCACGATCACTGAAGGTGCCGACACCCTCGATATTCCCTTGTTGAAGAGGGCTAAGAACGCGTTCGACAAATTTCTGCGGCAGGATCTTGTCGGCAAATGTAACGCCCACCCAGGCAGTCACGGCAAACACCGCCGACCAGATGAAGAAGATGCGGAATTTTCCTAGCAAGAACAGATAGATGGCGCCGCTGATCAACGCGCCTGCCAGATTCGAGTTGGAGCTGGTGAAGATGAGCCCGGTAAAGGTCAAAGCGAAGAAGCACGCAAATGTAATCATCTTATAGGCGCGCACCAACCCGAGATACCAAAGCACCGGGAACCACAGCACAATGATCGCCGCAAAGGCGTTGGCGTTGTCGGTCAATCCTGTCAGTCGGTTGTTGCCAGCAACAAGCGCAAGCTGCCGTCGGTGCCCGCCATTATACCCGATTGAATAGGCTCCGAGGCCGACAAGGCAGCTGATGACAACGGACATAACGCCCATCTTGGCCAGCAATACCGCCTCTTTGTGTGGGCGGCCAAGAATGGCGAGCGGCAATGCGACAAATGAAAAGAAGTACTGGATCAGGACAACCACGGCATCCACCGGATCGCCATAGGCGATGCTGCCGATCAGCAGCCCGGTCATCAGCATCGCGATGCCCAACCACCACATCGAAGAGGCCGCCTGCATCGGGTACAGAGGGATGGCCCTGATAAAGCGGAACAAAAGCCCGAAGGTGATGAAAAAATCGCTGACCGTGAAGGAGGCACCGGGGTGACGCAAAGACGCAAAAGACGAAAACAGCACACCCAGGACGACGCAGAAAAACTCGGCGCTTTCCAGCGATGACCGAGGTCGCTTGAGTGTTTCGCTGCTGATCATCTTGTCATTCAACCTATGTGATCGCGTGGATGTCACCTTCCCCGGTCGAGCCTGCTAACCGCCGATCTCCAAGGCGCTATTTGTAATAGTCATAGTGCCCATAGTAGCCTTCATATCCGATCCAGCGGAATTTTTTGGGATCGACGTCATTCAAGATAGTTCCAATGACATTGACATCGGCCTGAGATAGGCGCCGCGTGACCGCCTGCACGGCATCCTGGGGCGATCTGCCCCAACGGACCACAAGGATCGCGGCGTCAATCAATGTGTTGTTCCGATAGACCTCATCCATGACTAGCGCGGGTGGGGTATCGATCACCACCAGATCGTACCTGGATGTCAGCGTGTCCTTCAGCTTGCGCAGCTTCATTTCGGCATCATCTGTCAGCTCACGCGTCGGGGATTCGACCGTGATCAGGTCCAGCTTACCCGGCGCATCCTGAGCACCAACAACCTGTTGCGGGACGATGTCATGGGAATAGAGATCCGAGCATTTGATATCGGCAATGTCCGGGATCAGAAGCTTGGTTGCCCCTTTGCGGTACACATCCAGATCAACAAGGGCGACATTCATGCCATCTGCGGCCGCCGTGGTCGCCAACACCGTACTGATGAACGATTTTCCTTCGTTGGGCAGCGCCGATGAAACCAGTACCACCTTCGAGTGTTGAAACTTGATACAGTTGGTCAGAATCCCGCGTGCCGTTTCTGCCAGCGGAGTCCGTGGGTTCTCAATCGGTTCGAACACTGCTGCCGCACGCCCTTTGGGCCCGTATTTCTGCTTTACGAAATAGCCAAGATTCTGCAGCCCTGTCGCATTGAAAATCTGTTTCTCGGTCTTGATTGTTCGATCAAGCCCTTCCCTGATCAGTGCCAGAACAAAGCCGATCATGATCGACATCGCTCCGGCCAGGGCAACTGTCAGCGCACGATTGGGCGCGTATGGCACTTGTGGAACGCGGGCGACGGACACCTGGCTTGTGCCAGCTTCGATCTGGCCGCTTCGGGTTTCCAGTAGATTCAACTCATCAACCGAGGCCTGATACCGCGATCTGAGCAACTCGATTTCCCGCTCCTTACGCAGCAGCGTCAGCTCCTGCCGAGTTCTGAGTTGAAGCCGTTCCTCAGCGGCGGCAAGTTCTTCACGCAACGCCAGTTCTTCTTCCGGCGGAACGTTTTGCTCCAGACCAATGGACAGGATGGTGCGGGCCCGCTCGGCCGCGCTGCGCAATTGATCCAACAGCTGCTCGTCATCCAGATTGTCCGAGCGGATGAAATTCGCCAGGTCCGCTTCGTTGCTGGTAAGTTCTTCGCCCAGCAAATTGACACGCCGCCGTACGTCATCGATGTTTTTATCCAAACGATCAATGCGTTCGCCAAGCTCGTTACTTATGTACTGCGTGATGACCGTATTGGCCAAAGCAGCAGACAGTTCGGCATCTGTGGACCGACCCTCCACCGAAATCGCTAAGCTTTCGCCAGCGCGGGACAGGCTGTATGAGCCCAGAACTTTGTCAATCACAGCCTCGCGGTGCAGCGCCGCGGGATGTTCGAGCCCGGTATCGGGGTTTATGCGAGAAACGAAACTATCATCCTCAAACAAGCCCAGTGTTTCCGCTACTTGACCCGCGAAATCGCGGGATTTGAGCTTTTCGATCTCGGTCTCGATGCTTGACCGACCCAGTTCAATGGTTTCAAGACGCCCCGTCGTGTCACTGTATCGTGTCTCTGACAAAGACAGTACCATCTGGGCGACAGTGCGGTACCTGTCGGGAACCGTCCGCATGTACAGAGACGTCAAAATCACTGCGATTCCAAACAGGAAGGCCACCGGAAGTAGATTGCGCCGGATCACCAGCCATATGCTGACGAACTCTCCCGGGTCGCTCTGACCACCTTGAAAACCATTGTTGGAAAGCACAGGAATACTCCAAAATTTCAGATACAATCTTCAACTGGCCCAGAGGCGCTGCGCGCAAGAAGATTGAAATACCGGGTGTTTGTAAAGCTACTTTAACGGCCTTGAATTACGATCTGTAGGCGTCATCAATCACCTGTCATGATGCCGCTATTCGGTTTGGTAGAACTTATTACAATACTGGGCGGAAATAGAAAGCTCTGCAGCGCAGCTTTTGAAACTGGCCGTCGCTGTTGAACAAAGATTGGGAACGCCAGATTTAAGAGAATGCGAAGCCGTGCACAGGTGCGGCGACCGCTAATCAAAAATCGGATATGCAGTGTCGAGTGTTCTCTGAGCGCGTTCGACAATCTTTGCATCAGACAACTTCGCCAGGTCCCGCGCAGGTTGTGCGCCGTTAAAGGCCATGATGATCGGCTGCCCGGTATAGGGATAAAGGTTTAGCCATTGGTTGAATTGGCCCTGCGGCAAACCGGTTTCCGGCGTTATGATCCATGTTTTGTCGGCATCCCAAAAGACATCTTCATACCGCAGATACACCTTGTCTAACGTCCCCATACCAAGACTTTCGATGGCGCTTTGCTTTTTATTTGGTAAAGGCGGGGAAAAGGTGATCGAACCCTGTTTCAGCACACCCAACGGAACCGTCACGATGACTGTGTCGAACCTGTCCGATTGCCCGGTCTTATCTTCCAACCGAACCCCTTCGCCATCAAACTCGACACGCGCCAATTCGCGATTCAACTGGATGTCGAAATCGCTAGCAAACGCATCGAGCAGCTGTGCATAGCCTCCCGGGAAGACCACCTCTTCCCCGCCATAATCGGTATCCCGCAGATAGGCCAAGACGTTAATCTCGGCGCTGTCCGCGCCAGCGCTGTGCTGAACGGACACAACATTATCAATCCAATCAGGGGTATCATCATCCGGTATTTCGCGCCCATCACTGCCACGAATGATATAGCTATCCGTCGTTGCCAGGGTTGAAACACCCTGTGATTTCGCAAGCTGTGTTAGCGGATTGCCATCGGTGCCGTGTATCCAGCTCGCGCCCAGATCAAGTGCTGCGCCAAGGCGATTGTCGGTCCAGATGCGTCCACCGATACGGTCGCGCGCTTCCCAGATCATGACATCATATCCGCGCCTTGCCAGCGCATCTGCGGCGGCAAGCCCGCTCATCCCTGCGCCAATGATGGCAACGGTTTTTGCACCTGTTTCAAAAACTGCCTCTGACGCCATGATCCCGGATTCATAGGCGGCATGCACCGTGCTGTTATAGGATGGATGGGTGGCCTCGCCTGCAAAAAACAGGCGATCACCGACTGGACGGCCAAGGGCTGCGTGATCCTTACGCCATGATCCTTTGGCAACATAGGAATAGGACCCAAGGCTATATGGATCGCGGCTCCAATTTGTTCGGATGTATCCGGTTGCAGTGCGTGTGCCTTGTGCAGCACCGGCAATGGGCACAAAACCAGACGTCAAGGCACCCAAAGCTGCGGCTATGAAATCTCTGCGATCCATTGCAACCCCGCGTCTGATCACTTCTTCGGCTCCCAGCCCGGCGGCCTGATCAAAGTAGAGAAAGCTTCTCGGATGCTTTTTGACCGGGCAATATCGCGGATCAAGTCCGGCCATTCCGAGAACCACACTTTGATCGGGTTCTGGCTGTCAAAATCGCGTGTCAGGCCATAGCGGGGGGTCTCTTCCTCGATCTGGAATGTCCCCCAAATCCGATCCCAGATGATGAAGATACCGCCATAGTTTTTATCCAGATACTTGTCATCACACCCATGGTGGACACGGTGATGAGACGGTGTGTTCATCACATATTCAACCGGCCCCAGCTTGCCGATCAGTTCCGTGTGCAGCCATGTCTGATAAGCCAGCACTGCGATCACGCCAAACACAATTGCCTCGGGTGCGAACCCCATAAGGGCCAGCGGAATATGGGCGATCAGGGACCATACACCTTCCAGCGGGCCAAATCGGATACCGGTGATGATGTTCATATCGCGCGAGGAATGATGCACCGCATGCTGGGTCCAAAGCAGGCGCACCTCGTGGGCAATCCGGTGTTCCCAATAATAGGTGATGTCGGCCAGCACAATCACCAGGATCACGCTCCACCACGTCACGGGGATGGCCCATGGCAGACCCTGAGAGATGATCCAGTACAGACCGTAGGCCCCAGTCAGAACAAAGGTTTCGACCAACAGATACGGAATCTGGGTTGATGCGCTTGCTAGCATTTCGCCAAAGGTCTTGGCTTTGAAATCGCCTTTGAAAATCATCTCGGCGATTTCGATCAACAAGATCGCAGCGCCGATCAGAAAGAACACATCGTCGATCTGTGTGGTCAGGGTTTCGAGGTTCATTGCGCCCCTCCTTTCAATCCTTGGGAAAGTGTCCGCCAGGCCAGATCGGCAGCTTGCTTGGCCGTAGCCTCACCAGACCGCACGAGGGACCAGGCGGCGTAGATGAGGTTTTCATAGGCCTCAACAATCCAGTCAGTTGGAACGTTCGGGTCAAACGCGCCTTCTTGTTTGGCCGCGTCGACATCGCGCCGAAGCTCCTGAAGGCCTTTGTCATAGGCTGCGGCTATTTCAGGGTCTGCTTCCAATCCTTCGTTGGCTAAGAACAACTGACGGTTTGCCAGTGGAACAATTGCGTGCAGTGACAGCCGAAAGCCTTGTTCATAGCTTGTTGCACCTGCCGTGGCCTGTTCAACAGCTTCATCAAGTTCGGCCATTGCGATCTTTGCCAAGGCGCGCATCAGTTCGGGCCGTCCGGGAAAATGCCGGTGCAGCGTGGCACGGCCCACGCCGGCATACTGTGCGACATCGCCGAGAGAGGCGGCTTGGTTCTGCGAAAAAACCTCGAACGCGGCTTCGATGATGGCATCTTTGGTGGTTGGGCGAATTACACTCATGAGACACAGATGTATCATATGAGACTTGAATTCAACCCCACCCTCGATCTTAAATGCTTACCCGGCCGGCAAGCCCGCAATCAGTGATGGATGTTTTTTTGGGAATCGAGCCAAAGAAGACCGCAAGCATGTCTCTGCCAGTCGCCCTTACCGGACGCCCCTATCGCTGTTCGACATTCACGATACGCGGCGCATGAACATGGGTGCGGATGACAAGGGCTGCAACGGCTCCGGCCAGAGCGCCAAACAGATGCGCCTCCCACGAGACACCCGGTTGGCCGGGCAAAACACCCCAGATGATCGAACCATAGACCAAAGCCACCAAGAGCGCGGCCCCAAGCGTCACCAGAGACCTGTCGACCACACCACGCGCGACAAGAAACCCGAACCATCCAAACACCAGACCAGATGCGCCGATATGGATGGCGTTGCTGCCAAAAAGCCAAACGAGCGCGCCGCCCAGGGCGATAATGACGGCATTCACCAACAGAAGCGCGCGCGTTGCGGTCAGCGCAAGCAACGTGCCCATCAACACAAGTGGCGGTGTGTTTGACATGAGGTGAGGGAAGCTGGCGTGCAGAACCGGCATCCCGAAGATCCCGTCAATCCCACCCAAATGCCGCGGAATTAAACCGAAGGCCAGGTTCAAACGATAGCCCAGCGCCCAGTTGATGACCTGTATCGCCCAAAGCGCAGCGATGAAGATAGCAAGCGCCCAAAGCCGCTTGCGAACCACGATGTTGTTTTTCTGTTCCGCCATCTGGACCAGATAATTCCTTCGCGAAAACCGATCAAGCAGGGTTGGGTTAGACCGTCTCGTCCAACCGAATGGCAATCGCCAGATCGCTCATGGCGTCTTCAACAACACGTCTGGGTATCTCAGCCAAACACGGGCGAGCACCTGAACGCGGTTTGACATTCCCGCGCAGGATTGCACGACAGGTGATACCCGGCACAAACGGGCCATCTCCGTCCTCGGCGATCAGAGTCCATGTACGGGTGATGCTCTGACCGTTCTTCCGCCCCGTGACATGCACCTGCATCCCCCCGCGATCTGTTCCAAACGGATAGAGCGCTTTCGACAACCAGTAGAGCGCGGAATAGGCCAAGTCTGGCAGGGAAAGACGCCAGCGGTGGCGGAACCAGGCCAATGCGGACAGCGACGCATTCATCTCGGCCAGTTCCAAACCCGCCCGAAACATGACTGTTGAAGCCGCAATTCTATTAGGCAGCAGGTGTATGTCGGGGACGTCCACGAAATACCCAGCACGCCGCAACCCCGGCGCGAGCGAGTAGATTTTGCGATCTGTCCAGCCCCGCACGGTCTGCCAACTACCATCCCGAAGAACCTGTGAGGGGTGGCCAACACCGCTGACAATGCTCTTGATCACCGACATTCCGCGCGGCGCCCGGTTGCCCGGCAGTATTGCAATGTCGATAAGGTCGATCTTGTCCAGCCCTTCGATCAGATCCTCAACGATGATCGAGGACAGGCCCGGCACACTGGAGGCGCCTGAAAGCACAAAGACATTTGCGGCCTCTGCCTTTGCATTCATCTCCGCGATGCCCTTTGTGAATTCTGAACTGTCGGACAGATCCAGATAGTGGCAGCCATGCTGAACACACAAACGCGGGACATGATATGGATCCTGGCCATAATGTTGGAACGGCCCCGCCGCGTCGATGACAACATCCGGCGCGACGTCAAAAATGACCTCGGGTGCAGAGTGAATATCGACCGCCAGGGTCTCTGCCCCGAGTTCGCGGGCAAGGGCACGACCCTTCGAAGGTTGCCGCCCGGCCAACCACAGTTGATGCCCATCGCGCGCAAGCAAACGGGCAGTCAGCGCACCAAAGACACCATATCCACCGATGATCACAACCTTCATGGTGTGGTTTTTGAGGTCAGGCATCGGTCGCCTCAACGATCTCGGCATCGAAGAAGACGGCATCCTGATAGATGACCGAGCCCAACAGCCGATGAGTCAGTGCCAGTGTGAACTTGAACTGCCCATCACCCAGTTCTTCATGCCCGATGACAAGATTGCCCGGGCACACCCATTTGGGCAAAGGGATGCGCCAGCGGCCCAATTTCACAAAGTAGCTGTCACTGATGAACAACAAAGCGTTTGGGGTGCTTTGCAAGCGCAATGCGATGCCAATGCCATAGCCTATGTATTCCTCTAACCCTGTTGGGCCACCGAAGCGCTTGGAACTGCTGACAATCTGCGGAAAGCCCGAGGACCGGCCATATTGCCTAATCCAGAATTGACCCCCGGTTGCAAAGTCTTCGGTGACAACCACAACGGCAGAGCGCCCGGCAGATGTGCGATCAAACGGCAGCGGCGCGCCTATGGCTCGCATGACAAAAGCCAGGAAGCGCCCGGCCAGATTCATCTGCATTTCGGACACTCGACCCTGATAGACAAGACTGGCACCGCCCGACAATCGTTTGCTAAAGCGCCGCCTGATCGCCGCGGGCAACCGGTTCCATCCGTCTTGCCCCAACAGATTGATAAAACGATCATCTTTGGCGTGCCGATCACACGGCTGCACTTTGACGTCAACATCAATAGGCTGCGCGTTTTGAAAGGGCTGTGCTTCGTGATTTTCGTACATTCTGTTATTTCCGTCAGAAGAGAATATATAAGTCAAAAATTTTTAGCCGCTTGGCTTGCTCCCTGTAAGCTTCAGGAATGAGGCGACTTTGCTGCCCATCTTCATAAGCATGATCAGCTTAGGCCGAGGAACCGTCAGCATATCGTGATACCACTTGTCAGCCGTGCTCAGGAAATCCTGCATCGCCTGCATACGCTGCAGCACCTCCGGCTCTAGCCCACTTTCGCTTTCAGCCTGCGCGACACATGTGCGTATGGCTGCAGCAGCGGGGTCGATCTCACGCTCTTTGCGGCCCTGTGCGATGCGGATTACCATCTCCCAAACGTCCGTCTCGGCCTCGAAGTGTTCGCGCCGCTCACCCGGAATCGGTACGCGCCGGATCAAACGCCAGCTGACAAGTTCTTTCAAAGAGTTCGACACATTTGAACGTGCGATACCAAGCGCGTCGGAGATTTGTTCCGCATTCATCGGCTTGGTGCTGAGGAACAGCAGCGCGTGGACCTGCGCCACCGACCGATTGACCCCCCACTGAGTCCCCATATCGCCCCAATACAGGATGAACTGGCTGGAGGCGTTGGATTTCGATATGTCAATAATTTCTGTCATAACAGAAATATCAGATTAAATGAAACAAATGTCAAGCTTTTGATCTGATCTGTGATCTCTTTGCCGTGTTCTTTGATCCGGTATACTCTGATCAGACGAGCCGTTGCCGAAAGCCGCGCAATGGTCGATTTGAGTGAATGTATTGAGCTGAACCAAGCCGTGCTTACGGAAGTGTTCGACCCGCACCTGAGTCGGTATGACCCAATTCTAGGCGCGACGCCCCATCCACCATGGCGCTTTGTAGATAACAATCACAGCGACGGCCGGAACATGCCGAAGCAATTTAAGGAGATTGGGTATGGGGATTTTGGACTCGGAATGGCGCAAAGATGAATACGCACGCAAGGTGATGGTGGGCCCCGACCATAAGCCCTTGCCGGGGCGTTTCTTAGACCTCGAACATGGCCAAACCTACTATGAGTTGGACAACAAAGAGGAGGACAAAGGTAAACCTTTGCTCATCTGCATTCACGGGTGGTCAACCGCAAGCTATGTGTGGACCGCGCTGAAACCCGAACTGCGCAAGAAAGGCTACCGCATCCTCAGCTATGACCTGTATGGGCGTGGGTATTCCGGCCGAAAAGATGTGAAACACACAACTGAGCTATTCACGCACCAACTGACCCAGTTGCTGGAAAAACTGAAGCTGAATGACCAAAAGCTAAACATCATTGGCTACTCGATGGGCGGCGCCATTGCCGCGCGGTTCGTAAGCGAGCGGCTGGGTAACGTCGAACGCCTGCTGCTGATCGCCCCGGCTGGCATGGCGGTTCAAAAACCGTTTCCACGCTTCGTTGCCCGAAATACAGCCAGCGTTTCCGATCCGATTATTTCTGAGTACCTGCCCTGTCTCCTCTGGCAGCAGTTCAGAAGAGCGGCAAGAGACTTTCCGAATGACGAGAACGTACAATTTGTCCTTCAGAAGCAATTGGCAGAGATGGAGTATCGAGGATACATCCCTGCGCTGTTATCCTCACTAAAGGGAGTGCTGGCATCCAAGATGAGGGCCGAACATAAGGCGATTGCGGCTTCAAACGTGAAAGTTCTGGCGATCTTTGCGGACCAAGACAGCACCATACCCCATCCTGATGCGCAAAGGCGTTTTGATAGATGGAACCGGAACCGTATGAGTCGCGTGATCAAAGGCGCAGGCCATGCGGTGACCTATACCCATGCCCAGGAAATCATGACAGAAGCTGGCAACTTCCTGTAGGTCATCCGCCACCGCAAAGAACTACGGTGGCGGACAAGGTCGTCAAATCAGATCAGGCGTCAGAGTTTGATCCGGAAGGCGGCAAACCCATCTGCACCTTCGCCGGCATCCTCGATCGTGACCCCTTTGACATCGCCCATGTAATCGCGGGCTTTGGGGCCAGTTTCGAACAGGACCGTAGTGCCCTCAAGCGGCGCAAAGGACCAGTTGGCGTCCGCCTTTGGATCGATGGTGCCCTGCTCGACAATATAGCGCACGATCACATCGCGATTGGTATCTGGCGCTTCGAACACCACTGTATCGCCCAATGCGCCAGGGAAGGAGCCCCCACCCGAGGCGCGATAATTGTTGGTGGCGATGATGAACTCCATGTCATCTGTGACCGGCTCACCGTTGAAAGCAAGGTTCACAATCCGGGCGGCATCTGGGTCGATCTCTTCCCCTTTCGGCCCAAAGCGCGACGGTTGTGACAGGTCGATCTGATAGGTCACACCATCCATCACGTCGAAATTATAGGACGGGAATTCCGGGTTCAGCAGGATCGCATCCTCGGCGCCCAGTTCAACCTGATTGAACATGCCCGCCGACCGCTCGAGCCAGCCCCGGACCTGAGCGCCGTTCACGCGCACCGCACGCACTGTGTTGGGGTACAAATACAGGTCAGCCACGTTTTTGATCGCCACATCACCGACCGGAACATCGGTGTAGTATTCAGGACCGCCCCGGCCACCGGCCTTAAAGGGCGCCGCCGCGGAAAGAATGGGCAGGCCTTCATGTTCAGTGCCCTTCATCATCTCTTCGACATACCATTTCTGCGCGATTGAGACGATCTGGACGGACGGATCATCCGCGACTAGCGCGAAATAACTGTGCAGCGGGGCCGAGGTTTTACCAACAGCGCGCCGGACATAGGCCAGCGTTTCATCATGATCCTGCGCAACCGAGTCGAGCACCGTCTGATCATCACCCACCAAAGCGGTGATGGAACGATCGTCGTTGCGTTTGGAAATCGGACGCGCCTCGGACGTGGTGGTGACCACCCGCCATTCATTTCCATCCCGCTCCAACAGCAGATCAAGCAGACCAAGATGCGAGCCCCAGAAGCCGCCCATGACAGCGGGCTTGCCCATCAACGTGCCCTTTTCCACATCAATGCCGGGGCGATCTGCAAAGGTCGGTGATGGGAAGACAAGGTGATTGTGGCCGGTGACCAGCGCGTCGATGCCATCAACCCCGGCCAGCACGACCGAAGCATTCTCCATCCCGTCCGCATGATCGGCCTCGCCAATCCCCGAATGCGACAGCGCAATGATCAGATCGCAACCCTGTTCTTTCATCTCGGGCACATAGGCTTGCGCCGTCTCGACGATATCGCGGGCCTCGACATTACCCTCAAGGTGCTTGCGGTCCCAGTTCATGACCTGTGGTGGGGTAAAACCAATCACCCCGATCTTGATCGGATGTTTGGTGCCGTCTCCCATTTCGATCTCGCGTTCCAGGATCGCGTAGGGTTTCACCAAGGTCTTGTCATCTCGCGGGTTTGCACCTTTTTCCTTCGCGATATTGGCCAGAACAACCGGGAACTCGGCACCGGCCAGAGCTTTGTCCAGAAACTCCAGACCGTAGTTGAACTCATGATTTCCCAGCGTCGCAGCATCATAGCCAACCGTGTTGAAGGCAGTGATGATCGGGTGGCTGTCGCCTTCTTTCATGCCGCGTTCATAGGCGATGTAGTCACCCATCGGATTGCCCTGCAGAAAGTCGCCATTATCGACCAGCAGAGAGTTCGTCGCCTCTGACCGGATCTCGTTGATGATCGACGCGGTGCGGGACAGGCCAACCGTATCGCGGGGTTTGTCCGCGTAATAGTCATAGGGGAAGACATGGACATGAATGTCCGTGGTTTCCATGATCCTCAGATGTGCCTGGTTGCTCGCTGCAGCCGCCGAGAACGGGTGCAACGTAATGGCCGCAACACTTGCTGTTGTTGTGGCGAGGAACTGGCGGCGAGAAATCTGATTGCGGCTGGAGAAAGACATAGGTCACCTTTCGAGTTTGTGAATCAACGCGCCTTTTCTGAACTTTTGACTACACGCGTATGACAAGAACGGTCAGATTTTCGCGCAGGTCAAAAGCAAGGGCATTACGCTGCACCATATCTCAATATGACATGATTCCCAGAGCATCACGGGATGAAGAACGGAATTCTGCCGAGGGATCCCGCCAACTCTCAAAGGGTGTAACCAGATGAAACTTTGTAAGCATTGCGCTGGTTCAGTAAGCCTCTGTTTTTGCGCTCGCAGCGACCGGCAGGTACGACGAGCCGCGCAGCAGACTAATCCAGCCTTAGCCAACGGCTGGATTGGGCCGCTTGTCAAATCTCAGGGTTTGCAGCAGTGTGCTCCGAGGGCATGATCGGGTTTGAATTCACTTATGGAAAAAGTGCTGGGATTCGGAGGGTTTTCCTTTCGGGCAGAAGACCCCGCCACCTTGGCGGTTTGGGTGCCAACTTAGCTTCCAGAGTGAGCCATCACGAAACTTCGCAATGCTCGAATTTTCCGTCTTAGGACCTGGGGTTTTGGATTAAGAACAGGGGATTGTTCTCAGTTGCCGCCAGTTCTCGTCAGCTTTTCGATCATCAGTTGCTGTAGAAGAATGATGGTCTTCGCATCTCGAATTTCGCCTTCGGCAATCATCGGCATCGCGTCCGCTAGTGGAACGTGCATAACCTCGATATCTTCTCCTTCTTCGAAAGAACCACCGCCCTGACCCGTTTGATCTGAGGCTGAATAGATACCTTTGAAGAAAGACAGATGCTCGGTGACTGAGCCTGGGCTCATGTAGACGTCAAACAAGTGAATGAGTTTGTCGATCTGATAACCGGTTTCTTCTTCAAGCTCATTGCGCATTCGCTCATCGGCCTGAGCGCCGTCTAGCAACCCAGCGGGGGTTTCGATCAACCCATCAAACCCTCCATTGAGGAAAACTGGCAATCGGAACTGACGCGTGAGCAATACTTGATCTGTATCCGGGTTGTGCAACAGGCAAGTCGCCCCGTTGCCGCGATCATAAGCTTCTCGCGTTTGGCGCTGCCATTCGCCATTCTGACGACGCAGTTCAAATTCGTATTTTGTCAAAACACCCCAGTCACTTGCCAGAATTTGCTCTGAGATCGGGCGAAAAATCTCGCTTTTGGGCATTCGTAAGCTCCTGAACTCATAATTCCATCGTCAGTTCAAATTGACGGACGGTCGGTACAGCTCCGACACTTCCAAGAAATGACTGGAACTCTGTTGATGTGACGTCGATGTTGAGTAGGCGAAGCGCGCCGCCAGCCTGGCATGTTCGGAGCAATGAGCTGGCGATCCCTTCCCGTCGTCGGTCATTACGAACGCCTATTTGGGCAAGAGTTCGGTTAATTGGCGACATGACCGCATAGGCCACCAGACCATGGTAATCGGATATGGCCCAATACTGTGCTTCATCCGCCACGGCGTTGACGGCCGCGATGTCGTTTTGCCAGGAGGGTTCTAATTCGATCATTGCGATGACGTCGCTCTGAATTTCCGTCCAGGATACCTTTTGCGCCATATCGGGAGCATCGACAATTGGCAGGGGCGGAACGTCATAACACTGCAGAGTCCGGGCAGTGTTCATACCCAGTGAGGCGTATAGATCATATGCTTTGCCGTTCTCGACCAATACCTCAGTCTGGAGACTGACGGTGTGCCTCTGCCGGAGATGCGCGATGCTGTCCTTTGCGAGTTTCCGCGCCAATCCCAGCCGTCGAAACGCAGGAACCGTACCACTGGCAACCAAATAGCTGTGGCGACCGCGCAAAGACACCAACCAAATGGCAGCGATTTGTCCTTCAACAAGCGCAACACGCGAGGCTTGGCGATCAAATCCCCTTTGCTTCAACATGAAAGCAAATGATTGCCGGGTCAGTTGCATTGGAACTGAGTAGTCTGAAAATGCGCTGTTCATTGCCTGGCGCAAATCCTCGAATGAGATGTGTTCAGCCGATATGATCTTTGGGTCCATAAACTGTCCAATTGTAAGAAGTTGAATTAACCTTTCTGATTTAGCGATGCTTTCGCACTACCAGGATGATCTTTGAAAGTAACACCTTTCCGGTGGCGCTGGATAATCCATGCCAATGTCCCTTTTCATGTGGCCCGACCAGTGTTGAAACTCGCCTAAGTGAGCAGTTTTGCTCCGGCGTTTTGCGTTAGCCCGAGTCAGAAAGCTTTGAAAATAAGCCAGCAGTTTCATATGGTGCTCACATTCGCTGAATTGATGACTGTCATACGTTTGACCGGTTGAAGATCTATAAAACAAACAAAACAGCGTCCAATAACATAAGGAATTTAAATGGCTTCCCGAGGTATTCTTCCGCCATTGGCTGCTATTCGGGTTTTTGAGGAGGCCGCGAGGTGCAAGAACTTCACGGTTGCTGCTGACAAGCTTGGGATGACTCAGGCTGCTGTCAGCTATCAGATCAAGATCCTTGAGGAACGGGTCGGTGCACCACTCTTCCGTCGCGAGGCACGCGGAGTTTCCCTGACAGATATAGGGGTCGGTTTCGCGGAAAAGGCGACCGACGCGCTTAACGTTCTGAGTGATGCATTTGCCGAGGCCAAAGGCGTTTCTCAAGAAACGCTTTCCATCAGTGTCATTCCAACATTTGCAACCAATTTCCTTGCGCGGCACCTAGGGGAATTTCAGGTGGAAAATCCCAATATTGCGGTGCGGGTGGAAGTGAGCGAAACCCTGACCGATTTTGTCTCCAGCGGTTTCGATGTCGCCATTCGAGGCGGCAAAGGCAACTGGCGCGGGCTGTCGAGTCATCTGCTAATCCAAACCCGTTTTACCCCAATGCTGAGCGAGGATCTGGCTGAAAGCATAGGCGGCGTTCGTGATCCCAAGGACCTAATGCGCCTCCACATCCTGTCACCCTCCGATCCCTGGTGGAACCGATGGTTTGCAGAGGCGGGAGTGGAAAGGCCGGAACTGTCAGACGAGGCCCGTCAACATTTCGGCCCTCAGGTATTGGAAGCCAACGCCGCCATATCAGGCCAGGGTGTTGCAATGTTGACCCCTGCTTTTTT
The DNA here is from genome assembly GCF_040329495.1 of Ruegeria sp. SCP10. Classification (NCBI taxonomy): domain Bacteria; kingdom Pseudomonadati; phylum Pseudomonadota; class Alphaproteobacteria; order Rhodobacterales; family Roseobacteraceae; genus Ruegeria; species Ruegeria sp. SCP10. Next base: position 31,486 of record NZ_JBDZYF010000015.1, on the reverse strand, counting down.
CAAGGATGAGCTTGCAGGCGGGCGGTTGATCCAACCTTTCGATCTGACCTGTGAAGATGGGTCAGGCTATTGGCTTGTTTATCCCGAGAGCCACCGAAATTCGCAGAAGATACGGGGGTTCAGGAAATGGTTGGAAGCAAAGACCAAGGACTGGCGATCCTGATGTTCTGAGATCTAGGGCTGGTCGAGGGGCGGCAATCTGTGCTCGAAGATCGAAGATTTTACGATGGATGTGTTGGTCTCGGCCCGGTCGTGGAAGGGCAGAAGGATATCGTCGAGTTCGCTGATCTCTTTCAAAAGCAGCCGCGCGACATAGCAATCGTCGCCGGTGACCCTGTCACATGACATAAAGCGAGGCTGCTCTGCGATCATCTTCTCGACAATGTGAAGCTGCCCACTTCTTGGTTTGATCCGGACCAGAGCCTGGATTGTATAGCCAAACCGTCGCAAATCGATCCGGGCACCAAAGCCTATGATGTATCCGCTCTCCTGAAGGTGGCGAAGGCGTTCACCAACAGCAGGACCCGAAAGACCTACGTTCTTTCCAATATCTGCAAGGCTAGTACGGCCATAGGAATCGAGAAGTTCTACGATTCGGCAGTCTGTTTGATCCAGTTCTTTCGACATGAAGGAAGTGTAGGGAGTTAGACAACGATGTGAAAGGAAAATTCAGATTTTCCCTTCATCAGTACCGGGACAAAACTCAGTTATTTCCGATAGTTTGCCGCCAGCAGAATTCAAGGAGACAGGAATGGATGTTCAACGTATCGCGGCGTTCAGCAGGGGATCGGAAGGCGGCAACCCCGCGGGTGTTGTACTGTTGGAACGTGAAGCGAGTACCGAGGAAATGGCCCAGGTCGCGGCCGAAGTCGGGTATTCAGAGACTGCGTTTGCCGTCGCACAGGATGACGGGAAAAAGAGCTGGCGCGTTCGTTACTTCTCTCCTGAATCTGAGGTTCCATTCTGTGGCCATGCAACAATTGCCTTGGGCGCCGCGCTCGGGCGGCATAGTGGGCCCGGCACCTATTCGCTGGCCCTGAATGACGCCACGATCACAGTAGACACGGACACGACACCTGAAGGCGTAGTGGCCACTTTGTCGTCACCTCCGACCAAAAGCCGCACACTGGCAGACGCAGAAACACGCGATATCCTGGCGCTTTTTGATCTGACGGCAAATGACCTCGATCCGCGCCTTGCTCCGGCGCATATCCATGGCGGTGCTGATCACGTCGTGCTGCCACTGAAAAGTCGAACCCGACTAGCTGCCATGACTTATGATCTCGACAAGGGACGGCAGGTGATGCGAGATCATAATCTGGTCACTGTGATGCTTGTTTTCATTGAGACCGATCAGACATTCATTGCGCGCAATGCATTCGCTTCGGGAGGTGTTCTGGAAGACCCGGCAACGGGCGCCGCGGCAGCAGCATTCGCTGGGTACCTGCGAGATAGCAACTGGCCGCACGGCGGCGAGTTCACCATCCGCCAGGGTGAGGATATGGGCAGCCCATCCTTGATCAAAGTGTCGTTGGATGACGTCAGAGGAAGCTCGGTAAGGGTGTCCGGCACTGCTCGAGACATAGAATGAACGACCTACCAGAATCAATTGCAGCCTACATTGAGGCCTACAACCAGATGGATGTGGCCGGTATGGTCGCGTGCCTTTCCGATGACGTGGTGTTTCGAAACATCGTCAGCGGAGATGTAACGATTAAAAAGTCAGGGAAACCGGCCTTTACCGAGTTGGCCGCTGCCGGTGTGCAAGCGTTCAAAACCCGCCAGCAAACGGTGACAAACATGATATCGGTCGGGACTGTCACGTTGGTCGAGATCGACTATTCAGCGGTGGTTTCGGCTGATCTGCCCAACGGGTGGAAAGCAGGGCAGCATCTGAAGTTCCAGGGCGCATCTGCGTTTCGCGTCGAAGATGGACAGATCGCCAGCATCGTCGACCAGAGCTGAGCGAGCCAAAACGACCATTGATGCCAGGCCCCGGTGTTTTGTTGGTGCTGATGTTCGACTTGGCCCAAGTTTTCGGTTGCAACACTTCTAACACGCAAAGGAAATCAGATGATCACACGTTTGGCTCCGGCCTCGCTGCGTGCGGTACCAGAACAGTATCAGGGTATTTATGTGCATGGCACCCAGATCACTGCTCCGCGGTCGTTTGTATTTTTGTCAGGGCAAATCGGCGTCGCTCCGGATGGTAAAACCCATAAGGGGTTCGAACAGCAATGCCACCAGGCGATGGACAATGTTGAGGCACTTCTCAAAGACGCTGAGTTGGATACGCCCGATATTGTGCGCGTTGTATACTATGTCACCGACGCAGCTTTTCTGCCCGAGCTATCCAAACTGCGTCAGGCCCGGTGGAACCAAGGACATCCGCCGGCGGTGACGACTCTGGTCGTTGCTGCCCTCGCAGCGCCAGATCTTCTCGTCGAAATCGAAGTAACTGCGGCCCGTTGACCTGGATGACACATGCCGGATCAGATTTGGGCTCTTATACTCTTTGCGCTGATCGCCACGGGCTCTCCCGGTGGGGCAACAGCGCTTGCAACAGCGTCTGGTGCGCGGTTTGGCTATCGGCAAAGCCTGCCTTTGATTTTTGGAATCGCCATTGCACTTGCTCTGTTGGTGGCCGTGTCCGGAACCAGCCTGACGGCGATGCTGCAATCAACGCCTTTTCTGAATTCTGCTATTAGAGCATTCGGGTCGGCGTACCTTGTTTGGCTGGCACTGAAAATTGGATTGGCAGGTTCTCCCTCGGCCACGCGCTTAAGCGGGACAAAACCCATGAGTTTCCTCGTCGGGTCGGCGCTGTTGCTGGTCAACCCAAAGGCCTGGGCGATGGCGGTGGGTGTCGCTTCATCTTTCTCTAATATAGTCTCAGATCCCATTTTGCTTGGCAGCATTCTTGCCACTGTGTTTCTGCTATGCGCTTCTGCTTCGCTGTCGCTTTGGGTTTTGGTAGGAGGGGTCATCGCACACTCAATGCGTACTGACCGGCATTGGCACATATTCAACGGTGCAATGGCGCTACTACTGTTGATTTCGATCTTACAGCTTTGGATATGAAGGTTGCGAATTCGCAAGTTCAGCAGTTTACACTCTCGTAGGTACAGCTGAGGCCTTATCATATCCGAGTGTGTAGCGATCCGTATCGCCTTCCTTGGGGCCTTGCCCAATGTCTTGAACATCCGCAACCATGGTCAGAGCGGAAGTGCGACCAGTATGGCGGCATGCGAAGTCTCGAACACCCGCTAAGTTCCCGGGACCCAAAATTCAGGGCTAGTCAGCTCGCAACGTCTTTGATGATATCGCCTACGTCATCAATCTCACGAAGCTTCTGCAAATCATCGCATGACTTCTGGTTGCCGTCGAAGCAATCGAGTTGCAGTTGTTGCTCGTCCATTTCTCTGTCTAGGTCGTCGTTGGTTTCTTCAGGGCTGGGAAGGTCTAGACCCTGGCTTGTCGACGAGCTCTGGCCCGAAGGATCGTCGGGCAGATCACAAGCCGCAATCAGCAACAACGCCATCACAACACTGAGTTTCTTCATTTTTGTTCCTCTTTAGAAAGTCCTCTTAAGGTCGCCTAAATCGCCTGGCTTCAAGAGTGCCAGGTGAAAACAATTATAACAGATGTTGTGAGTTTTTGTGACACGTTAAGAGTGTGACCCGACAATGGCGCACGACCAAACGCAATAGTGTAAATTCCCCCGGTGATCCGTCGTCCCGAAAGAACGACTTGCACAACGTTGCGACAACCGCACAAGCTCTTTCGTCGGACACTCAGTAATGTATTTTTTTGCCTTCGCGCCGTCCTGAAACCAGCCCTGATAGACGCAACCGAGATATTTGTTGGGATGTCGCTGACTGCAGCACACCAAAGGCCTGCTGAAGCTCAGTGACAGTTTTCGCTCCGTGCATATGCAGACAAACAGTCAATAGCCGCTGGTCATGCGCCAGAGTCTTCAGGAAATCCGTGGCCGCCCGGGCCTTTGCATCCAGGTCGTCTGCTGAGAACCGTATTTGCATCACTCCCTTCAGTCCGATACCCGAGCCAAAAGGTTTGATTGCCAGCAACAAAAAAACGGCCCCGAAGCTGGATTGCGGCTTCGGGGCATATTTTCAAGTGTTTCCGATAATGGCTTCTAGCGTGTCGTGCTCTGCCACAAAGTGATCAGGCGCGGCTTCGCTGAGTTTTGGAACATAGTCCGTCTGACCACTGTTCAACCTGCTCGGCAGGAAGCGCAGCGCCGCCTTGGGGTCCAAGGGCGATGGCAACTCGCCCGGCAGCTTGAGCCGCTGGCGGCTGCGTTCCACATCCGGATCCGGGATCGGCACCGCTGAGATCAGCGATTTGGTGTATGGATGGATAGGCGCGGAACAAATCACCTCACCATCCCCCAACTCGACGATCCGGCCGAGATAAAGAACCATTATCCGGTTCGAGACTGCGCGAACCACAGACAAGTCGTGGCTGATGAAGATCATCGACAGGCCGAATTCCTTTTGCAGTTCGCGCAAAAGCTCCACGATCTGAGCCTGAATGGACACGTCCAGCGCCGATACCGCCTCGTCACAAATGATCAGCTTGGGTTTGTTGATCATCGCACGTGCAATGCCGACCCGTTGGTTCTGCCCACCGGACAGCTCGTGCGGGTAACGGTTGATCATGTTGGCCTTGAGGCCGACCCGTTCCATCATTTCGGCAACCATGTCCTTGCGTTCACGCTCGGTCAGGTCAGGGCGATAGGTTTTCAGCGGTTCAGCAATCGAGGCCGAAATGGTCATGCGTGGATCAAGGCTGGCCAGCGGATCCTGAAACACGATCTGCAGGTCTTTGCGGTACTTGTTCAGTTCAGCGCGTTTCAGTCCTACGATGGGATGACCCAACCAACTTACATTACCACCACTGGGTTCGATCAGTTGCAGGACAGCCCGGGCCAATGTGGACTTACCGCAACCAGATTCACCCACAACACCCAGCGTTTCGCCCTTGCGGATATCGAAGCTGACACCATCAACGGCTTTCAGGGGCACTTTGCGACCAAACAATCCGCCAGAGACGTGGATCGGGAAGTGAACCTTGACGTCATCGACTTTGAGCAGTGGCTCTTCGATTTTGTCCAGCGCTTTGGGGGCGTCACCCGAATCGATCCGGGGCATCGCCTCAAGCAGCGTCCGCGTATACTCGTGCTGGGGCGCACGGAAGACATCGCGCGTGTCACCTGCTTCGACGAATTGACCCAGCCGCATGACCTGAATGCGGTCACACATACGTGCCACGACACCCATGTCATGGGTGATCAAAGCGATCGCGGTTCCCTCGTCCTTTTGCAGGCGCACCATCAGGTCCAGAATGTCCGCCTGTACGGTTACATCCAGAGCTGTCGTTGGTTCGTCAGCGATCAGCAGTTTTGGATTACACAGCATCGACATCGCGATCATGACCCGCTGGCGCATACCACCCGATAGCTCGTGGGGATACTGGTCCAGACGCCGCTTGGCTTCAGGAATGCGCACGCGATCCAGCCATTCCAGGCAACGCGCACGAGCCGCCGAGCCTTGCAGCCCTTCGTGAACCTGCAGCACTTCGCGCATCTGCTGGCCGATCCGCAGATGCGGGGTCAGTGCTGTCAGCGGATCCTGAAAGATCATGCCCACATCATCGCCGCGGATCTGGTTCAATTTGTTGACCGGCAGGTTCAGGATTTCCTGCCCGTTCAGCATGGCAGACCCCGAGGCCTTGCCAGCCGCAGGCAGCAATCCCATGGCGGCCATGAAGGTTTGGCTCTTGCCAGACCCGCTTTCGCCCACGATGCCCAGACATTCACCCGGATTGATATCAAAGCTGATGCCTTTGACAGCCTCGACCACGCCATCGGGTGTGTCGAACTGGACGCTCAGGTCTTTTACGGAAAACAGACTCATATCAGCGATCCTTCGGGTCCAGAGCGTCACGAAGTCCATCCCCGATGAAGAACATCGTGATGATGATTGCGACGTAGAATGTGAGCGGGAACATCAGCTGCCGCAAGGTGCCATAACCCATCGTTCCGGCCCCTTCTGCGATCAGACGGCCCAACGATGTGTAAGGTTCCGAAATCCCCAATCCGAGGAACGAAATGAAACTCTCGGTCAGGATCATCTCGGGCACCAGCAGTGACGCGTAAACAATTACCACCCCCAGTAGGTTGGGCAGAATGTGGCGATACATGATGGTGAATTCGCTGACACCAGCGGCTCGGGCGGCTTCGATGAACTCGCGGTTTTTCAGGGTCAGAGTCTGTCCCCTCACGATCCGCGCCATGGTCAGCCAGCCAACCGCACCAAGTGCAATGAACAGCATGAAGAATGACCGCCCTGCGACCACCAGTAATAGGATGATGACCAAGGTCGCCGGAATGGCCAGCAGGATGTCGACAAATCGCATCATGGCGCCGTCGGTGCGGCCCCCGATGTATCCTGCAGTGATCCCGTAACAGGTTCCAACGATCAGGGCTGTCGCAGCGCCGATCAAGCCCACCAACAGCGATGTGGTCGTCGCCTGAATGACCCGGCTGTAGAGGTCACGCCCAAGATCATCGACACCGAAGTAGTGTCCTGTTTCAATGGACGGCATTCCCATGCCGCGTACGTCACCCATGACGTTCCAGTCGATTTCCTCGTTGTTCCACACGGCAAAGTAGGGCCCGATGATTGTGAACAACACGATCAAACCCAGAATAAAAACGCTTGCCATTGCGGCCTTGTTGCGGACAAACCGCATGCGCGCGTCCTGCCAGAGTGATCGCCCTTGAATGACCGTGTAATCGGTGATTTCTTCGGCCAAGTGGGCGGCTTTTTGTGATTTTCCAAGCATTGCCAGCCCCTCAGTAACGGATTTTCGGATCGAACCAGGCATAGGCCAGGTCGGTCAGAAGGTTCACGAAAACGGTCAGAACGCCGTAAAGGATCGTAACCCCCAACAGCACGGCATAGTCGCGAGACAGAGCAGATCCCACATAGGCCTGCCCCAATCCGCCGGTCGAGAAGTAGATGTCCACAAAGACTGAGCCGGTCAGAACGTAGACAAAGACCGGACCCAGATAGGATACGACTGGCAACAGGGTCGGCTTCAGTGCATGGCGCCAGATTACGGTTCTTGTCGGCAGACCCTTTGCGCGGGCGGTGCGGATGAAGTTCGAGTTCAGAACTTCCAGCATCGACGATCGCGTGATCCGCGCAATCGATCCCATGTATGACGTCGCTAGCGCAATCACGGGCATGATCAGATAGGGCCATTGACCGCCATTCCAGCCACCGCCCGGCAGCCATCCCAGCCACAGGGTAAATGTCAGGATCAGGATCGGACCCATGATGAAGTTCGGTAGTGCCTGCGCCGCGATGCCCAAACCAACGGCAAAATAGTCGATCCAGCTATTGTGCTTGATGGCAGCAGCAATCCCAAGGCTGACACCGACAAAAGTAGCAACAAGAAACGACAGCGAACCATAGGTCAGCGAGATCGGGAAACCCTGCGCGATGATGTCATTCACATCGCGGTCCTTAAACTTAAAGGACGGGCCGAAATCAAAATGCACGACGATGTTGTACAGGTAATCCCAGAGCTGCTTCCACAGCGGCTGGTCCAACCCGTACCGCGCCTCGATATTGGCCAGAACCGCTGGCGGCAGCGGCCGTTCCGAGGTGAAGGGTCCACCTGGCGCGAAGTGCATTAAAAAGAAACTGGCAACGATCAGCAAAAGGATTGTTGGAACGGCGATCAGCAATCGCCGGATGATATAGGCAAGCATTTCATGCCCCCATTATTGGCTTTGCCCCGGATAGGGTTCCGGGGCAAAGCACGATTTAAGATGATTATTCGGCGATCTTGTAGAGGTTCTTGGAATACCAGTTCTGCTCTACGTTATTGATCGGCCAGTTCCCCAAGTCGCTGTCCATCATGTAGACGCCAGCATAGTGATAGATCGGAATGACGGGGGTTTCTTGCGCGATGATGCGCTCGACCTCGGTGTACAGAGGTGCTGCATCATCTGCTGTCTTTGCTTCGGCCAGCAGCTCATCAACGCGAGCGTTGTTGTACTTACCATCGTTGTAGCCGGAATCCGATTGCAGCAGATCGAGGAAGGTGGATGCTTCGTTATAGTCGCCGCACCATGCGCCGCGTGCCAGATCGAAGTTCTGGTTGCCGCGCTCTTCCAGGAAGATCTTCCACTCCATGTTGGCGAGTTCAACGTTGGCACCCAGTTTCTGTTTCCACATCTGACTCAGCGCCACGGCGACTTTCTTGTGCGCCTCTGAGGTGTTGTAGACCATCGAGAAGGTCAGTGGGTTGTCAGGACCGTAGCCCGCCGCAACCAGCAATTCCTTGGCCAGTTCGTCACGTTCGGCTTGCGACATCGACGCCATTTCCACATCCGGAACGTCGAAGCCTGCTGTCGCTTCGGGTGCGAAAGTGTAGGCCTGCGGCTGACCGCCAGCCATGATGTTTTCGGTGATGATCTTACGGTCAACGGCCAGCGAAAGGGCCTGGCGGACGTTCGGGTCCTTGAACGCCTCAGGGCCGCCTTCGGACAGGTTGAACGTGTAGTAATAGTTGCACAGACGCGGGTAGCTGATCGCCTCGTCAGGATATTCTTTGCTCAGACGGGGGAACTGACCTGCGGGAACATCGGTACGGTCCAGTTCACCTGCAAGATAGCGGGTCAGGGCAACGTTCTCATCATTGATGACCAGGGCAACGACCTTGTCGAGGATGGTGTTCTCGTTATCCCAGTACATTTCGTTGCGCTCACGAACCGAACGCTCCTGCGGCAGGTGCTCAGTCAGAACATAAGCACCATTCGACACGATGTTACCGGGTTTGGTCCAGGCATCGCCGAACTCCTCGATTACCTTCCGCGGGGCCGGAAACGTGGTCGAATGTGTGGTCATCTGCGGGAAGTAGGGCAGGGGCGCGCTCAGTCTCACTTCGAGCGTTTGGTCGTCGATTGCTTTGACGCCCAGCTCGTCAACCGGCTTTTCACCGGCGATGATTGCTGCCGCATTTTCAATCGACATCAGCTCCATGAACCACGCGTAAGGAGAAGACAGCGCGGGATCGACCGCACGTTTCCATGCGTAAACAAAATCACCTGCGGTTACCGGATCACCATTTGACCATTTGGCGTTGTCGCGCAGGGTGAAGGTGTAGACGTCTTTGGTATCGTTGACGGTAAAGTCTATCGCCACCCCAGGAACGAGGTTGCCGTTTTCGTCCTGGTTCATCAGACCTTCGAACAGGTCGCGGACGATATCAGCCCCATCGGTATCTTCGACAACCTGCGGATCGACCGAACTGTGCTCGTCAAGAACGCGGTAGATAAAGGTCTGGTCGTCGGCCAGCGGTTCACCGGTTACCGGATGGGTGCCTGCAGCAAAGGCGGCACCTGCGATCATGGTCGAGGACAGCAGCCCCGCCAGCGAGTTTCGGATGTATTTATTCATGTTGTTGCTCCCATTTGTCGGCGCCAGAATTACACTCTGAAAAGGGGTTGGCATCCGGCAGCCTGATTTGTCCGACGTCCGCTGGGACTCAGTTCAATTCGAGTTTGGTTTTGCCAATTCGCAAGGAACACTGCGTCGCAGCTTTCTTGATTGCAGTCGGTGAGGTGGTTGCGAAAGTCGACTTTCACTGCTGCAGAACGTGACACTATTTGGGCAAGTGATAAAGACTTGGCCGGTCATTTAAACAACCAAAGGTAGAAAGAAACCCAAAGCGACGGGGTACCCGAAATTTTCTGAGGCGGAGCAGTGTCATCGTGATATTTTTGTGTAGCCCTGAGTCTTTTGCAGGCAAAACCTAAGTCCACAACTCCTGTTTTCGGAGGTTCCAAAGCTCAAATTCGAGCGAATCGCTGGTCGGTTTCACCACACGCCGCTGCGCGCTGGAGTGCACCGACAACGCTGTGTTGCAAACATTGGGCCTGGATTGACGAGTATATAGATTTCGACTTTTGTTGTCCGCGTAGTGTTCTCCAACAGATTTCAGCATGATTTCCTTGAAAGGCTGCCATTTCCCCAAGGATGCGGTTTTGTACGCCGTTTACTTCTACCTGCGGTACACGGTTTCTTATCGTGATTTGGAAGAGATCATGGCGCATGGACGAAACCTATATTCGTGTACGCGGGAAGCGGATGTATCTCTATCGAGCGGTCGATAAACACGGCAAGACGCTTGATTTCATGCTGTCTGAGCGGCGAAATCGTCATGCAGCCACCAGTTTCTTTGTCAAAGCACTGTCGTCAAATGGAATTCCGAGCAAGATCGTCATCGACAAAAGCGGGGCAAATGCAGCTGGCATTCGAGAAGTGGACAGAATTCCGAGGCGAGTTGGATGCCCAGCCAATGTTCAGATAATCAGCTCCAAATATCTGAACAACATGATCGAACAGAATCATCGGTTCATCAAACGACGCGTGCGGCACATGTACGGGTTCAAGTCGTTCGATCCGCCTCGGCTACTTTGGACGGCATTGAGGTCGCCAACATGATCCGCAAGCAGCAATTCTCTAGCACTACCACGTCGGGCTTTCGGCTATTTGCTGAGATCGCAGGATAGCTGTGTCCGGTAGGTCGCTGGCGCTGGCCGTTCTAAAAGTCTGCGACAGAACCGATTTGCTGCGCATGAGCGGTTTGCCGCGTATCTGACAAGAGATGAAACCACGTTTTCGGCGGAAGGCCGCGTGTCCTTCTGGTTGTGGCTTGCCTGTCTACTCGTGCCGGATATCTGTGAGCGAGACGATTCATATCTGTGAACAATATCTGGTACAGGGCATGACGTTGCATCTTGCACGATCCAGTCTCGTTGGCATTTCGCTATTGATAACCTCTGGTGTAGCGGCAGAGGAAGATGGCTCGTTTTTTGATCCGTTTGACGAGCTGGTGAAAAGCCGCTGGTTTGTCTCAAGTGGTTGGGCGAATGGCGATCATCAGAGCTGCCTTTGGCACAAGGACCGCGTGAAGGTTGAGGATGGGAAACTGCTGTTGTCCTTAACTGATCATGCAAAGAAAGACCGTCAGTTTAGTTGCGGTGAAATCCAGACACATGCACGCCTCGGATACGGAACCTTTGAGGCGCGCATGAAAGTGCCATATGCACGCGGTATGAACGCAAATATGTTCACCTTCATTGGCCCGCCGCAGGACCGGCCACATAATGAAATCGACTTTGAGTTTATTGCGCCGAATAATCCGGTACTCCAGACGAATGTCCACTTTCGGGGCGACAGCGAAAACACAGAGCTGATCGCACGACCGGATGATAACGCATTCCATGACTATGCTTTTGTTTGGGAGCCTGGGCGCGTTCGTTGGTTCATTGACGGAGAACTTATCCGAGACCTTCGCGGTGATGCTTTACCGAATGAGCCGCAAAAGATGTATCTCAGCCTGTGGTCGACCGATACGCTGGTGAGCTGGATGGGAAAGTTCGACGCCGCCTCTGCGCCGCAGGAACTGGAGGTCGAATGGGCCGCTTTTACCAAGCTTGGGCAGAGCTGCGCGTTTGAACAATCACTGTTGTGCCGGGATGGGATCGATGTGCCCTGAGCCCGTCTTTGTTTGTCTTAAATGTGAGCTCAAGGCGCACTCAGCTTCGGTAGCGTGTCCATTTTTTAGGCAAGTTACGGCGTCCCCGGGGGCCGGTGCCACGGGCTTTTGTTGTTTTGAGCGCCACGATGCGGCACTTGAGCTTACGCCACACCCTCTGGTTGCACATTGCACCCTACGTTTTCACATCCTGGGATCAACGGGAATTGGCTAATACCGTATGAACGTCAGACAGGCCTCAATCATCGACCCCGAACGGAACACAGCTTATGTCGTGCCGGCAGTCGTGGTGTCGATGGTCACCTTTGCGTACTCGGTGAATTTCGGACCTGTGGTGATCCTCGCATTTTACGGGTGCTGGATTCTGCCTTTCGCGCTTGCCCCGCGCATCTTGATGGCGCGTCCGGGGCCGGTGGTTCTACTGCTTTTGGTTCCGTTTTTCTTTGCCCTGTCCGTATTTTGGAGCGATGCGCCGTCGACCACTCTGCGTGCGTCAATCCAATACGGCATTACCTTCTTTGCAGGCCTTGTCGCTGCGCGCATCACGTCTGTCGCCAATCTGGCGCTTGGGGGGACCATCGGTAGCCTGCTGATCCTGACATATTCGGCGATGAATGGCGGCTACTCCTATGACTATATTGATGGGAGTTATGCTTTTAACGGCGCCTTTTCATCAAAAAACCAACTGGGGTATTTCGCCACGCTCGCCATAGTTTTCTCGCTTTCGTTGATCTGGGTTTTTCGGACGCGTGGCGCATTGATACCGATCTCGGCCCTCACCGGTGCGATGGGGGTCGTCATGCTGTGGATGTCAGATTCAGCAACATCGTTGCTATCCGCCTTTGCTGCTTTTTCCGCGATCCTGTTTGTTGGCTTTGTCCTGTTGCTTGCGCCCTGGCTGCGGCGGGCCGCAGTTTTTCTGGCTGTGACCGGAGGTGCTGCGATGGCGGTGGCATCTTATCGTTTGGGGGCATTCGACGCCGTGCTTGCAGCCTTTGGCAAGGATTCCAGCCTGACGGGTCGCACATATCTTTGGAGCAAAGCATTTGAATTTGGCGCTGATCAGCCGGTTCTGGGCCTTGGTTATAATGCCTTCTGGACGCGTGGACGCCCCGAGGCCGAGGTGCTCTGGCAAGAGTTCTACATCTCTGGTCGAACGGGGTTCCATTTCCACAACCTGTTGATTGAAACCTATGTGGGCACCGGGTTGGTAGGGTTGGGTCTTGTGGTTGGGCTTTGCCTTTTGCTGATCCTGATGCCGCTTCGCGCCGCTCTGGGCCGAGGCGGCGTAGGATCTCTGATGCTGATCTCGGGTCTGTCAGTGCTGTTTGTTGTCCGGTCGGTCGCCGAGGTTGATTTTGTTACGCCCCACACGGTCGGAACCTTTCTGGTGGCCTTCGCGCTTGTGCGGCTGTTCGATCACAATCGCGACGTCCGCCACGCAACACGCCTTGCCATGCCAACGCAACGCCCCCGAAACGCAACGGAGATCCTGATATGACCGGCCCGGTACAGGAACGACGCATTCATTGGACCAAGGACAACGCACATCTTCTTGCGGGCTATCGGGACGAACCGCGTGTCGATTTCGGAGCGATGATACGCGCAGTTCGGCGGCAAATGCTGTTGGTCGCGGCTTTTGCGATGACTGGTATCGCCATTGCCGTGATGATGATCCTTGGATCGGTTCCAAAATACACGGCCGTAGAAACAGTGCTGCTGGATGAAGAACGTGCCGAGCTGCTAAACGAGGTGTCGCCCCTGCCCAATGCCGTCCGGTCGGATACGGCGGTGCAAAGCGAGATGGAAATCATCAGATCCGGAGCTCTGGCCTATCAGGTGGTCGATTTGTTGCAACTGGACAAAGATGCGGATTTTCTGTCGCCGCCGGTTGGCTTGACGGAAAAAGTCAGTAAGGCGATTTCTTCCGTGACACGTCCATTGGCCCGACTGCTGACACCGGAACCGCCCGCCCGCGCGAACGAGAATGCTTCGGTAGCGGGCGAAGCTGGCCCGGATGACAACGCAATACCCGACTTTGATCTGGAATTGACGGATCGGGATCGTGCGGTTCGGATTCTGCGTGATCGGCTGTCGGTTTCACGATCGGGACGCAGCCTGGTGATTGAAATTGCGTTTGCTGATTTTGATCCGACGCGGGCTGCGCAGATCGCGCGCGGCTATGGCTCAGCCTACGAGAGCTTTCAGCTTTTGACGACAAACGAGGTGGCGGCCAAGGCAGAAGAATGGTTGCGCGAACGATTGGAAGAGCTCGAGCAAAAGAGCATCGATGCCGCATCGGCCTTGCAGGAGTTCCGGACCGAAAACGACTTGGTGCAAGTGCGCGGCGATCTGCTGACCGAACAGCAGCAATCTGAGCTTGCCAGCGAGTTGATGACAGCCGCGGCAGCGGCGGCAGAGGCAGAAGCTTACCTTGAAAGCATGGAGTCGCTGAGCGCCCGGGCGGTTGATGGTGATGAGATCATCGCAGTTCCGTTGGTCGAAGGACTCGCAGCCGGGATCAGCGAGGAACTGCGGCGTGACTTTCTGAATGCTCGCCAGCGGCGACAAGAAATTGTCAGCCAATTTGGGGCGGATCATCCGCAGGTGCAGCAACTCAATGGCAGTATTCAAGTATTGGAGAATGCCCTGAAGATCGAGTTGCAGCAGGCGACTGAGGCCGCGCGCGTTGCCTACAATATTGCACGTGGCCGAGAGCAGTCGTTGCGGTCCGATCTGGCCGCGATCACCGGAACAACGGATTGGAACGTGGCGCTGCGGGGCCGGTTGCAACAGCTCGAGGCGATCTCGGAAACCTATGCTCAGGTCTATCGCGACTATCTGGCGCGGCTTGAAGTTACAATGCAGCAGCAGGACTTTCCTATCGCGTCGGTTAAAATCATCTCTCCGGCAGAAATTCCGCAGGCACCGTCCAGCCCGCAGAAAAAGGCAATGCTGTTTGCCGGGCTATTTCTGGGTGGTCTTCTAGGGGCTTTGATCGGAGCCACGCGCGAGTTGATGCCGAAACCCGTGCGGACCGTTTCGACCCTGCGAGAGGAGGTCGGAGTAAACTGCGCAGGCTTGTTGCCCGGCCCCAAAAGCCGCAACGACGCGGGTGCTGAACGGGCTCAGACCCTTACAATGGAACGTCTGGCCGGGGCTTGCGAAACCATTCTGCAGAAATCAACAGGCGCGTTGATCGCAATCGCACCGCTTTCATCTGGCCTGAAAGCCGAGGCCGATTTGCCGCGGGACCTTGCTGAACGGCTATCTCACGATGGATCACGGAAGGTATTAGTGATTTATCAGGATGCGCTTGCGCAAGCGCTACCCGCAAGCAAATCAGCAGCTGTTGAAATCGCCAGCTTGCAGCAAGTGCTCGAGACTGTTTTAGGGAGCGACCAGACACTACCGCAAGGTGCTGACCTAACGATGTTGGTCAGTGAGTTGCGCAGCAAATTCAGCTTTGTTCTGTTCGCGCTCAGGCCTCTGAGCCAGGCCACTGCTGCCGATATTCTTGCGGAAGAATGCGATGCCACGCTGCTTCGCATCCAGTGGGGTAAGGCGTTGCCCAGCTTTATCTCTGACGCGTTGATGGATCATCCCCGCTTCAGGGAGGCCTTGATCACAACGGTTCTGGAAGAGGCCAACCTGGCGCAGGCCCGACGCTATATCGGCCCCGGCAGCTATGAGGAGCTTCAGATCAATGCTTAGAAATCGCCATCTCCGGATGATTGCCTGGGTCGTTTCATATGTGCTGGTGCTGAACGTAATGCACTGGAGCAGAGCTAACGCTCAATCGCAATCCGAGCTTCCAGCGCGCGCAGAAACGATTGGTCCGCAGCAAACGCTTGAAATCCGGATCGGGCGATGGGACCCGGTGAACGAGGTTTTTGCATCCTGGGACGCGGTTGGTGGCTCTTATCCTGTCAGCACTACCGGCGCGGTGACCCTACCGCTGATCGGGAGCGTTCAGGCAGCAGGCATGACACCCGATGATTTGGGCGCCGATGTTTCGCGGCGAATACAGGATCGGATGGGCTTGCGTAGCGATGTACAGACTATCGTTACGATCACCGAATTTGCGCCGATCTATGTTTTGGGCGATGTGCGGACACCGGGTGCTTACCCGCATGTGCCGGGCATGACAGTGCTACAGGCACTGAGCCTGTCCGGCGGGGTCAACACACCCTCAGCTGCGTTGGTGCGCGGAGAACGCAATGCGCTGAGTGCCCTTGGCACCTACCGCGTCATGGAGCTTGAAAAGATGCGGCGGCTGGCCCGGCTGGCCCGGTTGGAGGCTGAGGAAAGCGGCACCGAAATCCAGACCCCACCCGAGCTCCAGTCCTCGCCGCTGGGGATCGAACTGCTTGAGCAAGAGCGCCGGATCATGGTGTCGCAGAACTCGGCCTTTGCGTCTAGTTTGGCCCAGATCGACGAGCTAGAGGCCTTGCTGCTCGACCGGATTAATAGTCTGAAACAACAGGCCGATCTGCGTGAGCGGCAATTGCTGCTACTGAATGAAGAGCTTGAAAACGCAAACAGCCTCGTCGAGCGCGGCTTGTCCACCGTTGTGCGAGGAAGCAATCTCCAACGCGCGGTTACAGATCAACAGGTCCGGCTGCTTGAAGTCGAAACTGCGCGGTTGAACGCGGAACAACGGCTGAATGAGACGCGGCGCGACAGGCTGGACCTGACCAACGCGCGTGATCGCGAACGTGTTCAGGGATTGCAGGATCAGCGCGCTGCCATTGCTGAATTGGGTGTAAAGATGGAGACAGAAGCCGCGTTGTTTTCCGAAGCGGCACGCACGGGCAACGGGCTGGTCGAGCTTTCGGACCTCGTATCGCCCAGATTGCAGATCACCAGAACGGGTCCCGAAGGGACGACCACTTTTGCGGCAAATCGAGATGACAAGATTGAAGGTGGAGATGTTCTGGAAGTCGTTCTCTCAACATCTGCGCCAAACGACATGATACCCGTGCGCCGCCTGTCTCCCGATGCGTTCGGTGCCACATTGCCGTCTGACCCCTCTCAGATCATTCCGGGTGAAGCGGCTGGCGAGGTACCTCCTTCCTGACAGCGGTGCGCCCCATCGAGCGGGATGGGGCGGGACAGAATATCCAGCAATATATCAATTTGACGCTCCGGTCTCATCTCGGGCCTTGCGGCATGATCGAGCGCGGCCTGCGCCGCCGCCGCGTAGATCTGTTCGTCGTTCCAGAGCATACGCACCGCTTCCGCCCATTCCTCAACCGGGGCATTACGGCTCAGCAACAGTCCACCTGGCCCGACAGCCTCGGGCAGCCCCCCGATCCGGGACGCTATGACCGGGATGCCGCTGATCTGAGGCTCGGCGGCGATACGGCCAAATGCCTCCTCCCATTGGCTGGGGGCAAGCACTATGCGGGCATCTTTGTAAATCGTGCGCATGTCGTTTGTTGATGGTCGCAACGTGACGTTGGGCAGGCGGGCAAGGCTGGTTTGTAGGTGCGCCTCTTGCTCGGGCGTCAAACCCCAGCCACGCACAAAGACAAATGGAATTTCAGGGCAAACCTCGGCCACTTGCAGCGCGATATCGACGCCTTTGTTCGGGTGCGGGTTGATAAAGGTCACATTGCTGCGGGAAGAGGTCACGCGGTATTTCTCGGCTTCGATCATCGGATAGATCACATTGGCATGAATGCCTTCTGTTTCGGCAAATCGCCGCGCGGTGAAGTTAGAGTTCGCGATGTATCCCGTTTTGGTTAGGTCGCTCGGCGATCCGCCCAGATCCTCATCTTCGACATTCCGCAGATAGACAAAGGTGCGTGTTGCGTCCCGGTTGATCGACTGGGCGAGTTGCACCGGCAAGCGAGATTGGAAGATCGCCACATCGGCCTTAAAATCAGCTACAACACGGCGCACGACCTCTTGAGCAAACCACGCGCGGAATACAGGATAACCAAGCCCAGTGTCGCGTACATAACCGCGCCGATGCAACTTGAGCTGCGCTCGGCTGCGCAGACCTAACCAGCCTTCGCCTGTCAGACCCGCTAGAACTCCAACAGTATGCCCGCGTGCGCGCAGACGTTTGACAAGCTCATGCGTACTTGTCTGCGCCCCGCCATACATCTGCGGCATATAGGGATGGGCACTTCCAAAAAGAATGCGCATGGACAGGTTCACCTCATTTTCAATCTTCAGCAGCGGAGCTTATGGCATGTGGTTACGGGTCGATCAGATGCATATCTTGACAAGAACTTCACTGACACGCTGATGTTGAAGCGGACCCGATGATTTCGGAAGGCGGAAACGACTGGATCACAAGACACCAGAGCCACCTCGTCAGTATGCGGCTCGGGAACGATTCGTTCTGAGCATGGGTTCGATCCAGCTTTCATGAATTTACTGCTCTTTGCTTGCTTTGAGCACTCTCGCATAGCGTGAGTCAGATTCGCGCATCCCGATTGTATCGGAACACGAAAAGTTCTGTAGCTGCCTCGAATTCAGGCAGCTCGCACAGCCGAAGTCAAAAGATACTCGGCAACCGTGTCTATATGTGCGGATTCCACGTTAACGACCCGTTATCCATAGGCAATGCTTCGCTCGCACGGATAATCGAGTTTGCAATTGCAGCAATTGTCATACCCTTCTTATCTACAGATGCGAGAAGGGGCTTTGTAATGAGGACAGCCTGGTAGAGATCACTTTCGCTTGCATCGGGTGATGTGTGTTGGCGATCGTCTTTTCAATTTAAGGGGGCATCGGCGCTGATTTGCGGCGTTACGCAACTGGGAAATGAGGATGTGATGTGATGAAACCATTAGAGACAGAACCGGCTCCTGCTGAGAGTATTATGGTGTCAGCGCTAGGCCCGGCACAGGCAATATGGATCCGTCCGAAGCCACATAACGCCCCTGTTGGCGGGTTGGCAAAACGCGCACTCGACGTCACGGTTGCATTGATCATGCTGGTCATGTTCTCGCCGCTGATGGTTGGACTGGCTTTGCTGGTATTCACAACCTCGCCAGGTCCTATCCTGTATCATCATTGTCGCGTCGGGTATCGCAAACGGTCATTTGGCTGCCTAAAGTTTCGGACAATGGTGGTGAATAGCGACGAGATCCTTCAACAACATCTGGAGAACAGCCCCGAGGCGCGGCTGGAATGGGAGCAGACCCAGAAGTTGCGTGATGACCCGCGTGTCACGTCGGTCGGTCATGTTTTGCGGAAGCTCAGTCTTGATGAGCTGCCGCAGTTGATCAACGTTCTGCGTGGTGAGATGAGCCTTGTTGGTCCCCGCCCGGTTTTGTTTGATGAACTGCGCCGCTATGGCCCTTCGAGCCGCCACTATCTGCGAGCGCGCCCGGGCATTACAGGTTTGTGGCAGGTTAGTGGTCGCAACAATACGACCTACAAACGCCGCGTTGCCTATGACCGTGCTTATGTCACCAATGTAAACACCGCGACGGACATTGCCATCCTTGTGCAAACACTGCCAGCGGCGCTGCGGTCGGATGAAACGGCGTAATCCTCGCAGGTTTATGTACCGGTGCGCCGCTGTTCTGTGCGTTGTTTGAATGCACCTGGGCAACGCGCACATGAAAGCAGAACCCTTACCCCTGATTGCAGATGGTCCTGCGGAGGCCGAGATGGCCGGGCCATTGGTTTCGGTAATCATGTCGAATTACAACGGTTCCGCCTATCTAGCTGCAGCGGTGCTATCGGTTCTGAATCAGTCTTATTCCACGCTGGAGCTGATTGTTGTCGATGATGCCTCAAGCGACGACAGTGTGGCGGTATTGCAAATACTGGCAGCCTCAGACAGTCGGCTTACAATCATTGCGTTACCGAACAATTTAGGGCCTGCGGGAGCCAGAAACTGTGCGTTGGAGGCCGCAAATGGCGATTGGATTGCCATCATGGATGCGGATGATGTGATCCATCCCAAGCGGATTGCTCGCCTGCTGTGCGCCGCTTCGCAGCTAAACGCCGATATGATCGCCGATGATTTGCTGAGCTTTGGATCGGCGAGTGTTGCAGGTCAGACCTTGCTTGGAAAAGCTGCGACGGATGCCGCTAAACGCATCACCGCCGTCGATTTGGTCAAAAGTGACACAGCCAGTTTAGGGCTGGCATCGCTGGGTTATCTTAAACCAATGATCCACCGCGATGCCTTGCGCGCGCTGCGCTACGACGAAACGCTTCGGATCGGAGAGGACTTTGATCTATATTGCCGCCTGCTGATCGGCGGGGCCACGTTCTGGGTAACACCCGAGCCAACCTATCTCTATCGACGGCATTCGGGGTCTGTGTCACACCGTCTGTCCGTGCCTGCGCTAGAAAACTTGATTGCAGCTCACGACTCGGCAGCGACGCTGTCGAAATCGGTGGGCGATGAAGGCTTGTACGCAGCGCTTGCAACTCGGCGACCACGTCTTGTACGCACCTTACACTATCAGCATCTGGTGGTTGCGATTACTACGCGCGATACACTAAGCGCGTGCCGCCAACTGCTGCGGCGCCCCAAGCTTGTGATGGATCTGATGGCCAGTCTGGCAGACCGTTGGAACCGCCGCCGGCACGCCGCGTCGGATCGACACATCTCGGAACCTAGAACCGTTGTGCTTGCCTCGTCCGAGCAGATTTCGTCTGCTGAAGTACCTGAGGATGCGGTACGCGTTCCGGTCGAAGCTTGGTCTCCATCTAACGAGTCAAACCGATATGCAATGGCGTGCCGCCTGACAGAACTGGCCGCACAAGGCCCGGTCCACATTATCGCGATAGGTTTGGAGGGTTTGGACGGGTTGGGCTACGTGCCCGACTGGAACTCAGCGCGGATAATTCTTACCGCAGAAGAAGCGAAGGCCGCTAGCATTCCCTCAAACGCGATGCTGGAGATCTTAGAGTCCCGGGATGGGAACAGCTCTGTCAGGGTTCAATAGCAACCGCGCACCGATCTCGGGGGCAGCTTCATCTGCCATTTTGCTGAGCCCAAGTTTATCTCGTGCGATTTGGCGTATGACGGGCCAGGCCCTGTCGCGCGCATCCAGTAGATATTGGATTGCAGCGGCCGAACCCTGTGTGCGGCGCAGGTTGAGAAAAACCCTATGATCACGTTTTTGACGAACATCTTTTAGATGGGCCCGCATCGCGTTGGTCAGGTCGGGTGCGTGAGGTCCCATACGCAAATGCGCCTCAAGCGCTTTCTGGAATTGTTCCAGCTCTTGAGCGCCATGCTGTGCGCTCAACGAATTTGACCGAACAACTGCGGCATATCCCGGCCTGTGCGTCAGCTTCATTCGTGCCCCGGCGAGCAACATTCGTACATAAAGATCATAGTCTTCGCCCAGCCTGAGCGCTGGATCATAGCGCAAGTTATGTTTGACTAGAAATTCGCGCGAAAGAATGGGTTTCAAAAACCCCAGCTCTCCTCGCGATACACCGGGCCTGCGTAAGTTGCCGAGCACGAAATCGACGGTTCCAAGCGAAGAAAACTCGGGCGCGATTTCCGACCAATCCTGAGTTGTTGCTGCGTCCAGATGGGCGGGCGCGACAAATGCTATGTTGTCAGCGATCACCTCGCAGTTTGTTTCTGACGACAAGCGTCTCAACCGCCCCGGCAAGAACTCGTCGTCCGAATCTAGAATAGCCACGAAATCGGAAATGGCGACCTCTAAGGCTCGATTGCGCGCGGCCGCAGGTCCTTGGTTTTTGTCCTGACAGATGAGCCGAACACGCGGGTCTTGTTGCGCTTCGGCAGCGGCGATGGCTACGGTTTCGTCTTGAGAGGCATCATCCACCACAATTACTTCTGCCGTTTCCGGCTCGGCAAGTGCAGATTGGATCGCCCGCGACAGAGTGTCTTGTGCGTTGTAGGCGGCGATTAGGACGGTAACGCTGGGGCGCATCGAGACTGGACCGGTTTGAGCAAAGCCGAAAGGCACCGACGACGGGTTCTTTGATGTAAAAATCGTATGCGATCTGCCGTTTGCGTCCAAGCGCCTTTGAAGTCTGCGCTGGCGTCTCGGCAGTCGACCGCTCGCATTGCTATAGTTTTGAGCGTTTACCTACAAAGAGCGATTTTGGCATCACGCGTCAGTCTCTTGAGGCACCTGTGCCGTTGGGGTGGCTGGCGTTTTGCCTTCTTCGTCCTGACGTTTGCGCTTCTGGTTTGCCGCCAGCAAAGCAACAACCGCGACATATGCCAGCTGCAAAACAACCGCTACGGCAATGACAAATAGGATGAGCTTTCCGGTGCTGAAGCCAGCGGCCATACCAATTGCTGCCGCCACAGCAACAGAGAAAAAGAAACCCGCTAAGAAGATCGGCAATCGCATCGTTTTCACCAGCAAAACGGACGCAGATCGAAGTTCAATTCGCCCATTGTTCGACAAAGCCTACAGCAAAAGTCCGCGACCCTGCTACAGTGTTTTGCTCAGGATCGTCGCTTGTTGCCTGACGTAGCATTCTATTCTGGACGTCAATTGAGCAAAATCGAGGAAATTTCTAGATGCTTGTCCACGGGATTCTCGGCGGGAATCCAGGTCAGATTCCAGTTACGCGACGCTTGCTCGAGGATGATCCGTATATTGCGACTTCGCGAAAGCCGATCAGTGACGCAATTGTGCCCATGTGCAACGCACCCCGCAGGAGGTTGGCGTTGCGGCGAGCAGCGACCGGGATGGTTACTAGCGCCAGCCCCATACAATAGACCACTTTTGCAAAAGCGAGCGGCAGCATGGCAAAACGCCCGTGGGTTCCGTTGTCTTGACGCAGGAGGTTCCCATGGGTTTGTCCCATCCGAAACCGGCGCTTCAGCAGCCATGAAATTGTTGCCCGCTCAGGGGTCACCGGTTCATCCAACCACGCAGTTGGCGCAAACGCGACTTGCGCGCCGTCCTGCATCGCCGCCCTGAAAAAGGCCGTATCCTCGCCGCCAGATATTCCACGATCAAGATCGAAACGGCGTCCTGTGAGCGCATCGCTCGCCAGATTCATAATCACATTGCAACTGTGTCCGGCGATGGGTCGTCCGTCTGCGTCTGTTTCAGGTCGCGTGTCATGAATACTGAGAACCTGCATCCAACGCGGCGCATCAGTCGGATAGATAGCCCTTACCGGTCCGACAACGACATCCGTATTCGCGTCTGTCAGCCGGGTTATAAGCGTGTTGAGCCACTCGGGTGGTGCGATCTCGTCATCATCAATGAATGCGAAGACGCTTAATTCGCGTCGCTCGGCCTCTTCCAATGCTGCGTTTCGGGCAATGGAGATGTTACCGGAGGGGGCGAAGCGATAGATTACGTTGTGCTGCGACCCAGAGGCGAAGCTCTCGACCATGTCACGCGCTGTGGGAGTATCGTCATTGTCGACGACAATGATCGATAGGCGGGTTCCGCATGGCAGTACCTGGCCTTCCAATGAACGCAAAGTCCCGAGCAGTTCCGGTCGCCGATGAGTGCAGACCCCGACGGCGACATGGTCGATTAAGACTGGTGCGGTCTCTGGGGGGTGAGCCAGCGCGAGGCGAGAATGCGATGCTGGTGGGCGCAGAAGAACCTGCCGCCAGAACCCGATAGACCATCCCAGATGCATCGTGGCAGCAATTGGCGCAGCCGCAAGCGCCAAAGGATCGCGACGATTAACCGCCAGAGCGGCTCCACCGATCAGACATGCAAGCCCCCATAGGGCAGCCGGAATTGTAAAGAACATTCCAAACGAGGCCAGCGCCGTCATTGCGACCGCAGGAGCGACCGATATCATGAGAAGTTGACGAGGGCGCGGCCTTAGCTTGTGCTTTAGAACTGTGCGCGCTCGTCCTCGGCCGAAATTGAGATATTGCCGAAAAAGTGACGCAAGAGACTGGCGCGGAAAATAGGTTAACTTCGTGCGGGATGTCAGCCAGATGCGATGCCCTGCCTGCGTCAGCCGCAAGTCCAGTTCTGCATCTTCGTTATGCGAAAAGCTCTCATCATATCCACCCACTGACCGGAACGCATCCAGCCGCATCAGGGCGTGATGCCCGTGATCGACAAATCGTCCCGTTCCGGCGAGGCGATGGGCCGATCCACCATTGCCCAGCCGAGTGTTCTGCGTGAGTGCGATGATACGCTGCATTGGGGTCGTGCCAACCGCGTTCATGGAAACAACGACGCTTGCCACGCCAGTTTTCTCAGCCTCTTTAAGCAGCACATCGGCAAAATCGTCAGGATAGCTGGAATGCGCATCCAGACGCAGCAACCAATCCATTCCATCTCCAAACCGGGCGCAGGCGGCGTTGATCGCTGCGCTTTGGATGCGGGCAGGATTGTTCAGTAGGCGGATGTCGAATTGCGGCAATGCGGCGATTCGATCCCGAACGATGTCCAGCGTGCCATCTGTTGATCCACCATCGGCAATCACAAGACGCACCAGCGCACCGCAACGCAGCCTGCGCTGCATAAAACCGACCAATCCATCGATGACAGCTGCGATATGCGCGGCTTCGTTCAGTGTCGGCACAACGATCAGAACCGCGTCCTGTGACGTACCAACATGTTGCTCGGCTTTTTTGCCTGCTATTGCGTCTACAAGGTCGCGGGCCTCTTGATCGGTTGTCCTCCAAGTACTGAGGGGTGCGGTGTGTTGGGCTTGGCGCAGATGTTCGAGAGTTTCGGACGACAGTTTATCCATCATATCGATGACCGCGTCGTTATCTGCTTGATCCAGGATCAGCCCCAGTTCCAGTTCGTTCAGACGTCGCGCAGTTTCGGTCCCGGCCACGGCAATCGGCGGGACTTGATTGATCCCGCTTTCATACAAACGGTTTGGCAAAAGCCAGTCGGAATTGCTTCCGGTATCATATCGGTCGATCAACCATGCAAGATCGACTCCGCTATAAATGCGCGCCAGATCGTCCGGATACACATAGGATCCTTCGAACTGCAAGTCCGGGTTGGCCTCCACGATCCGGTGAAAATCGGGTAGAGCGTCAAGGGCCGGGCGTCCGCGCAAAATGACCTGATAGCGGCCCGGCCGCGCCCGTGTCAGCGCATCGAGACTGTGCAGCGAGAAAGGACACCTGAGTATCCCGAACCAGCCGATGCGCAACGGCGCGTCCTTACATTGGTACTCGCTGGGCTTGGGTATTGGGGAAGCAGCATTGACCACTTTGTTTTCAACTAGAAAGACCGGTGCTTGGCACTGCTCATAGGCCTCGAAATGGGCACGTAGGAAGGCCGGAGACGATACGATCAGGCCATCGACTCCTCGGCACAGGCGTCGCTCGATCCAGCGCATCGCCCGCGCAGGTTTCGAAGGGCCAACCATCAGGCGGTGAATATCGAGGACCTCGTAGATAAGCGCAACGGGCCGACCCTTCGAAAGGCTACGACGCAACGGGACGGCCAATGCCAACATCTCGAGGTTGCGGCACAAAATAGTGTCGGGATGCGGGATGTCCGAAAACGATGCCTTCAAGCGCATGCGTTGTTGCAGCACAGACAGCACGCGTTGGATCATTCTTGTGTTGTAGGTCTGTCCCAGAACCAGGGCATTTTCGGGCAAAGGACCGCTGCGGCGACGAAACCCGGCAACCGTGACCTCAGCACCGCCCAGACGCAGCATGTCAACCCGACGCCAGATCGCGGCGTCATCCAGATCATGGGCCAGATAAAGGATACGTCTCTGCTCGTCGGGGTTCCTGCAACCCGCAGAAAAATTATCATGATTCTTGTAGCTCTGAGTCGTCATCGGTCGATCATCCCACCACGGATGCAGCTATGGGTTGTAGCTAGACTCGCGCTTCGGTGATTGTCAAAGCCGGAGCCAACAGCGGGCGAAACAGAGCCGATGTCTGAGCTGGAATGAGCAGGAAAACGTCGATGTGCGGATTCTTGCGGCAACAATCGAATGCAGTACTGGCTTAATACGCGGATGTCCGCTTTCAGTCTTGCGCGTGGAAAGTAAGCGGGTTTGCCACTTTGTCGGGCACCCGTATGGCGGGAATTTGCTGAAAAGGATGCTGCACCTGCAAAGGATGGGCGAGTCACATCCCGCTGTGCTTAGGTCGCCCCAACGCACGATGTCGAATTGTCGGAAAGAACCTCGCAATGGCTCAACGGGCACTTCATGAGGCAGTCGAAACTGTTGCTCATGACAGTTACAAAGGTACCGTGCTGCAGGGCAGCTTTTACACCGGGCTCAGCCAGGGTGTGACAGTCGGCTGTCAGATCGCTTCTGTCCTCATTCTGTCGCGTCTGCTGATGCCTGCCGACTTTGGCCGTATCGCGATGATTGGTCCGGTTATCGCGTTCCTGTCGATGTTCAAGGAAATGGGTCTGCTGCAAGCCGTTATTCAGAAAAAGTCGCTGACATACGGTCAGCTCAATTCGCTGTTCTGGATCAATATGGGCGTGAGCGCTGTCCTGACGATTTTCCTGATCCTGATGGCACCGTTGATCGCACAATTCTACAATGAACCAGACCTGATCTGGCTGATCCGAGCGATGGCGCTTGGCATGATGCTGACCGCCCTTGGGGCGCAGCATTTTGCGCTGCTGAACCGCCGGATGATGTTTGGACGGATCGCGATAAACAGCGGAATGGTTGCGCTGGCCACCCTTGCAACATCGATCCTGTGGGCGCTTGTCTCGCCCTCACCCTGGGCCTTGGTTGCGGGTACGTTAGTGGGCGGAATTGTTGGGTCTGTGATGGTTTGGGTCTGGGTGGCCTGGCGCCCTTCGCGGCCCGGCTTAGCGCCGGGAACAACCGATTTGCTGGGGTTTGGTGCCGGGATCACAGGTTTCAAACTGGCAAATTTTCTGTCGCGCAATCTGGATAGTATTCTGATCGGTCGGGTCTGGGGCAGCGCGCAGCTTGGGTTTTATGACCGCGCCTACAAACTGATCCTGTTTCCGCTGAACCGGGTGGCTCAGCCTCTGTCGCTAGTCATGGTGCCTGTCCTTTCGCGTGTGCAGGATGAGCCCGAGCGCTATGCCCGTGCATTTTTTCGTGTCTTTGGGTTAATGCAGCTCGCGATCCTGCCCGGTGTCGCAGCGATGACTGGTATGGCCGAGACCGCAGTGCCCTTCCTGTTGGGCGCTCAATGGGCCGACAGCGCCCCGATTTTTGCAGCTTTGGGAATTGCCGCTTTGGCCCAACCACTTGCCAACCCTACGGGATGGTTGTTTGTCAGTCAGGGCCGCACGACCGAGATGGCATTTTGGGGCCTCGCATCTGCGGTAGTGACCTGCGGAGCCTTTCTATGGGGAGTGCAATACGGAGTGCGGGAATTGGCCCTAGCTTATGCCGTGGTCACACTGCTTAAGCTGTTTCCACTTTGGGCTCTTGTCAGCCGAAAAGGACCAATTGGTCGAGACAGCTTAGGCAAGCATATCCTGCCGGTCTTTTGCGCCGGGCTTACCGCCTATGCAGTCGTTTGGGGCAGCCACTCGGGGCTGCCCGATACTGCGTCGCTGAAACTGCTGATGGGGACTACGCTGAGCTATTTGGTTTTTGTGGTTGTTTTGACGTTCAGCTCCTACGGGCGCGAGATTCTGGTCGAGGTGAAGCAGCTGCTCATCCAGGCGGCAAGAACCCTCCGTCGGCCCAGATCGGGAAAGCACGCCTGATGCGAATAGGAACTCCATATCTCGTCGAACAGCGTGCCACTCACCGTTGGATGGCGGGGGAACTGCGTTGACTTATCTAGAACAGATCGGAACCCGGATCAGCTGGCAGGTCGCGCCCGGTCGGATGATTGCGCGGTCTCATCCCAAACCTGATCCAAACCTTGATGACGTCTATATGAAACGCGGGCTGATTCTGATTCATATTCCCAAGAACGCAGGCACCTCGGTCGAGGATGCGATCTATGGCTATCACGTTCGTCATCGAACGTGGCGCGAGGTTCAGGCGCTTTGTCCGCGCGCCTGGCAATCTCTTCCCAAGATCGCGATACTACGTGATCCGGTGGATCGATTCCTATCGGCATTCGACTATCTCAAATCTGGCGGACGGAACGAGCAGGACAGACGATTCGGCGCGCGTATGATCGGGGATCGTTCAATTGACGCGTTCCTGGACCGGTTCTGCAACAATCCATCGTTTCGGGCTACCTCCATGCGGTATTTTCACTTCCGCCCCCAAAGCGAATTCATCTGTGACGGCGATGTCGTCAAGGTAGATCATTTGATCCCATTTCACAGGATAGCGCAGGGGCTGGAGAAATTTGCTGGTGTGGCCCCCAGTGCCCTTAAACATGCCAATAAAACAAACGGGCGACGCTCGGAGCTGCCGCAATCGGCGGCTGATCATCTGCGCAGTATTTATGCGCAGGACGCCGCCCTGTTCACACAAACCTGCCAAATGTGGAAGGCGGAATCATGCCAAGAAACCCGCACATGAGTTTTGCTCAGATGTCACTGCGCGCGCTGTTTTCATGCGCATTTGAAAGGTTTTGACGATGCGAATTCTGTTTGCTGGCGGGAATAGCTGGTTGCCCGAAGCCAGCGGTGGAACCCAGAACAGCACCGATCACCTGATCCGACAGAGTATCGCACAGGGCCACGAATGTGCAGTCTATTGCGGCTTTTCCGGGCGCGGGGTTTTCGGCTTTCGAATGCGCGTGCAACGCAAGATGACAGGCCGACCGTTCAGTATCGACCAAAGGCAAGGTTATGAGGTGATGCGTACGTGGGAGCCGACCGATCCGCATCGGATCGCCGCAGCTGTCCAGCATTTCCGGCCCGATGCCGTGGTGATCCAGACACGCCACTCAGCCCAACTGGGGCATGAATTCGCAAAGTTGGGCCTGCCCGTTGTGCTTTATTTGCGCAACGTCGAATTCAATGAGAATGAAGGCGATGTCAGCGCTATTCCGGGCGCTAGCTTCATCGCTAATTCTAATTTTACGGCCGGTGCCTATCGCGATGCTTATGGTATCGACTGCACAGTTATAACTCCGACCATTAACTTTGAAGAATACAGCTGCGATTCGACACAAGAGTTTGCGACGCTGATCAACATTCACCCCAAAAAAGGATATGAGGTGGCTCGCGACGTTGCGCGAGCCTGTCCCGACATTCCGTTCTTGTTTGTCGAGGCCTGGACCTTGTGGGACGGGCTTTTCAAACAGATTATGGCCGAGATCGCCGAGTTGCCGAATGTAACTTACATGAGCCGGACCTCGGATATGTCGAGAGTCTACGGCCGCACAAAGGTCCTGTTGGCCCCAAGCCAGTGGGAAGAAGCCTGGGGCCGCGTAGCGTCCGAGGCCCATTGTAGTGGTATCCCTGTTGTCGGCTCGGACAGGGGTGGGCTGGGTCAGGCTATTGGACCTGGCGGTATTGTCCTGCCCCATGATGCACCGACCGAAGACTGGGTCGCCGCGCTGCGCAGACTCTGGTTTGATGACACCGCTTATGCCGATCTGTCCGAAAAAGCGTTGGCCTACGCTCAACGGCCCGAGCTGAACTTCCATCGCCAGCATGATACTTTTATTTCGGTGCTCAAGCGCGCAGTTTCCAAGCAAGATGCCAGCGTTCCAGCCTGATATGCGGACCTCGATCACCCAAGGAAGCGGGCTATGAAGATCTGCTTTTGTGTCTCTAGCTTTCCGGTTCTGTCGCAAACCTTTGTGACCTCGCAGGTGCTTCATGCCTTGCGGCACGGGCACGAGGCGATCGTCGCGTGCAAGACGGTCGGCACGGACGTTGCTCTTTCAGAGGAACAGGAAAGCTTGCTTGGCAATGTGAAGACGATCATCTGGCCACGCGAACAGCCACGTATCCTGAAGGTTCTACCGAGTTCGTGGTCTCGCCGGATCGCCGCACAGCTGGACCGAGCTGCGTGGCGACGTCAGATCGATGCCGATGTTGTTGTTGCGCATTTCGGGTTTCGGGGACGGGCGGTCGCCCGGGCACAACGTGGCTGGAAACATCGCCCCCCGCTTGTGACCGTTTTCCACGGGCGCGATGTCAGCGTTGAATACCGGCGCGACGCGTTGGCGGGTTATCGTGACCTCTTTACCGAAGGAGATCTGCACGTCACTGTAAATGAGCAGTTTGCCCGGCAACTTGTGGAATGCGGCGCCCCGTCAGACCATGTTGAAACCCGGCATCTCGGAATCCCCATCTCGGATTACGAATTTTGCTCTCCATCTTTCGGAACAACACTACGGTTTTTCAGCGTGTGTCGGCTGGTTGAGAAAAAGGGGCTAGAAACAGCGATCAGGGCGCTGACACTGCTGCGTCAGAGGCACCCTGAGTTGGATTGGCGTTATGACATAGGCGGCGATGGTCCCCTAATGGAGCAGCTGCGCGATCAGGTGGAAAAAACAGAGCTTGGGGATCGCATAGAGTTTTTGGGCTCGTTGCCGCACAAGGATGCGCTGTATCGGATAGCAGGTGCGGATGCTTTGTTTGTGCCGAGCCTGACGGCAAGGGATGGTGATCAGGAAGGCATCCCGGTCACATTGATGGAAGCAATGGCGTTGGGGACACCGGTTTGCACCACGTACCATTCCGGAATCCCCGAGCTAGTGACCCACGGTGAAACCGGTTTGCTGGCGGATGAGCGCGATGCAGAAGGTTTCTATAGAAACATCGTCCGTCTCGCTCAAAACCCCGATCTGACCAAAGCTCTTGCCAAGGCAGCACGGGAAAAGGTGGAGAGCGAGTTCAACGAGGACCAGCAGAACATCCAGTTCCTGGATCGCTGTCAGGCTTTGCTGAAACAAGCGCCGGCAATTGGACCCAGAAGCACCCGCACCCCCATCAAGCTGTCCTAGGGTCAGGACCCATTGATTTCGGCTTTGCCGCGTGATTCACGGTTCGAAAACGAGCGGTGAACATGTCTGATCTTTTTTGGTTGTCGGAGGCGCAGATGGCGCGCCTTGAACCCTTCTTTCCCAAGTCCCACGGCAAGCCCCGCGTAGATGACAGGCGTGTCCTGAGTGGGGTTATATTCATCAATCGCAATGGCTTGCGCTGGCGGAACGCACCGCGGGAATACGGGCTACACAAGACACTGTACAACCGCTGGAAGCGGTGGAGTGATAAAGGCATTTTCGCCCGGATGATGGCCGGTCTGGCTGCCGAACACGGTGAAGAGAAGACCGTGATGATCGATGCCACCGACCTGAAGGCCCACCGTACCGCGACCAGTTTGGGCGTCAAAAAGGGGGGCGTGGACGCCTGATCGGTCGCACCAAGGGCGGCATGAACACCAAGTTGCATGCCATCTGCGACGGCCGGGGACGTCCGTTCAACCTGTTCATCACCGCCGGTCAGGTCAGCTGATTACATTGGTGCGCGGGCATTGCTGAGTAGCCTGCCAGGTGTCGATTGGCTGCTCGGGGATCGCGGCTATGATGCTGATTGGTTCAGAGAAGCGTTGAAAGACAAAGGCATACGCGCCTGCATCCCTGGCCGAAAGCAACGGAAGACAGCCATCCGATACGACAAGCGCCGTTACAAGCGCCGCAACCGGATCGAGATCATGTTCGGCAGGTTAAAGGACTGGCGGCGTGTCGCAACCCGCTATGACCGCTGTCCCAAGGTCTTCCTATCCGCCATTGAGAAACTGATTGCCCACCCAAATGGCGAGCGCAATTGGGCGAACCCTCCCAAGAGGTTCGTCAAATCTGACGACAACCCCAAGAAGGGAAAGGACAAATTATTGTGACGAGTCACCAATGTTGATCACTGTCCTCTCCTAACCGATTGAAATACTTAGCGTCGATTTCGACGAGAGTCATTGTTGACGTCACTCGACTCATCAACTTTGGTCATTCTCACAGCGAAAGAAAACCTGAGCAGCCTCATCTGACTGGTCCAACCTGATTGTTAGTGCATCATCGGCCTGTAATCCATTGGGATGATGGTTTCAGGTGCTGGCGGGCGATAGCCCAGTGCACTGT
>NZ_JBDZYF010000014.1:0-87404 GCF_040329495.1 Ruegeria sp. SCP10 | reverse complement strand
CACCCCCGTCCCCGGAGGCGTCGGCCCCATGACCATCGCCTGCCTACTCGCAAACACCCTCACCGCCGCATGCCGCGCAAACAGCCTGCCAGAACCAGAAGGCCTCACGGCATAGTTCTGCGTTCTGGAACTGCAACCAGAACCAGCTAGCTTAAGATACGATTTACCGCGCCCGCATGACCACGGGCGCGGTATTTTTTTGAAAAGCTTTCCTTGTGAAGTAAATCGTGATAAATATTATTTTCCAGACGGTTACTAAGTTAATCTGCATCTTCGCCGATATGTCTGATGTTGATTTGGCGCGGTGCATCTGAAGATAAGTATGAATACCGAAGTTAGTGAACTCAGAACGGCCCTTACCCCTCAGCGCATGTGCGCCGCGTTCATTTTTCTTCCGTTGCTGTCATATGCCTTCCCCCCCTTCATGGATGCTGATGTTCCCTATGGATTGCGCCTGTTGTTTTGGGTCGGAGTTATGACGATCGCATTGGGCGCGATCTGGGCGACACGGATGCTCTTGCGAGACAAGCTGATACTATTGAAACTGCCGCTGCGCGATTTGGCTTTCGCGGCGGTGATCCTGGTGTTTCTGACACCGCTGTTGTGGCTGCTGGCTTGGGGTTTGTTTACCTATACCGGAAAGGTGGTGCCCGAGGTTAAGTCGGTTGCAGCATATGGCGTGCTGTTTGCCACAGGCCTTGTGCTTGTGCGTCGCGGCGATCTTCATGCCGATAGCTTGGGGCCTAAGCCGCCGGAATTGCCGCGCTTGTCAAAACGCTTGCCTGAAGGGTTTGAGGGTCAGATCTACCGGCTGACAGTCCGGGATCACAACGTGGATGTTGTTACCTCAGAAGGCGTGTTTTCGATCAGATCACGTTTTACGGACGCGATTGCCGAGATGGAGCCTGTTCCGGGCCACTGTTCTCACCGCTCACATTGGGTCACAGATGCATCCATTGCGGGCGTTGAAAAGACCGGCAGCAAAACCTTCCTACGCTTAGTCAATGGTGATCTGGTGCCGGTCAGCCGCAAATACAAGCCGATGCTGGAAGAAGATGGGCTGATCTAGGTCTTGCGCGGCATCGGGATCATCTGCGGGTTTGGCCCGGTTAATACGGCCATAGCGCCGCTTTGCATCAGGTCTGACAGAACGTGGTCGGAACTGCATAACCCGCCTGTGTAGGTGCCATAGGCTGGCAGGATAAGCCGATTTTGATCCACCAAGAACGCCGGGCGAGAGATTGATCTACCCCGGATCGATAAGCGCGCCTTTGGGTGGAAATGCCCCGAGACTTCGCCCTTGGCATTTGCCTCGGCTATATGGCGAAAAACCAGAGGGCCTTTGGCCCACTCCGCCAGATGTGTGCCGCCCAGTTCGATAGGGCCGGGATCGTGGTTGCCTTCGATCCAGATCCATTCCCGACCGGCCTGCAGCCTGGTGATCTGCAGTTTCTCGGTCGCTGCCAAGGCGTTTGAGGCATCAAGGTCGTCGAAGCTGTCGCCCAGGCACAAAACTGTTTCAGCACCTGACGCATCCAGATCAGCCGATAGCCGATCCAGTGTGTTCCGGCTGTCATAGGGGGGCAGGGTCAATCCGCTGCGCCGTGCCAGTCGCTCGGACTTGCCCAGATGCAGGTCCGAGACGCACAGCATCCGATGATCAGCCCACCACAGTGCGCCAGAGGGAAGGGCACGCAGCGCCTGACCGCAAAACAGAAAATCCAAGCCGTTCATGATACGTTCTTTGCCTGTTTCTGTTCCATGTGCAAGGGCCTACAGCTGGTTCAGCCCGGCAGCTTCCAACAGCCGCGCGCTTTCTTCCGCAAGCAACCGTTCCTCGGCCGCGCCTTTGACCGGGATCTTTCCAACCTCCAGAAACAGAGGCGCGGCCAACGGTGTGATACGGTCAAGCCGCAGCAGATCAATCCGATCTCCGATCCGTGCGACCATTGCCTCGATACGCCCAAAATCAACCAGCCCGCGCATGGCTTCCTCTCGGGTGATCTGCATCAGCAGGTGGTCAGGGTCATACTTCAGCAGCGTATCGTAGAGGATATCTGACGAAAACGTGGCCTGCCGTCCGCTTTTGCGTTGCCCGCCGGTGTTGCGTTCGATCAACCCCGCGATTGTGGCCGAGGCGCGGAAGGTTCGTTTCATGACGGCATTGCCGGCCAGCCACGTGTCCAACCCCTCTCGTAGGGCGTCGAGTTGGAACAGGGGGCTGGGATCGGTAACCGCATCCAAACCCCAGATCAGGGTCGCGTAATCCGTTGCGACAAAACCCAAGGGCGCAAACCCGGTTTCTTCCATGCGCTTGGTGAGCAGCAAGCCCAAAGTTTGCTGGGCATTGCGTCCGGCGAAGCCGTAAACGCATAGGTGCTCTCGTCCGTCGCTTGGAAAGCTCTCAATCAGCAGGCGATCACGTTGGGGCAGCCGGGATATGTCCCTCTGCAAGGCCAACCAGTCTGCTGTGTGACGGGGCAACTGAGGCCAATCGGGTTGCGCGAACATGCGCAGGATGCGGTCGCTCAACTGGGTGGAAGTCGCAAATTTCGTCCCTGCGAAGGTGGCAATTTTGGGTTGCTTATCAGCACGACGGCTGACCTCGACCACCATCTCACGCAGCCCCTCATAGCGCACGATCTGACCGCCGATCAGGAAGGTATCGCCGGGGGTGAGAGAGGCTGCAAACGCCTCTTCAACCTCGCCTAAGGGTTTACCGCCTCTGTTACGCCTCAGCCGAACCTTGAGCGTATCGGTATCCTGGATGGTGCCAAGGTTCATGCGGATACGTGCAGCGGCGCGGGGGTCGCGCAACTGCCACCGCCCATCAGAGCGCTGTTGTAGTCTCTGCCAGCGGTCATAGGCGCGTAGGGCGTAGCCTCCAGTTGCACAGAAATCCAGACAGGCGTCGAATTCCGGGCGGGTCAGCTCGGCAAACGGCCCGGTGGACGTCATTTCCTTGAACAGCGTATCCGCATCGAATGGGCCCGCGGCGGCCGCAATCAGGATGTGTTGGCACAGCACGTCGCGGGGCCCTGCGCCGCGCGGGTCGCCGTCCAGTTCATGCGACTTCGCAGCCTCTAGCGCGGCGATGCATTCCACCACTTCGAACCGGTTGGCGGGCACCAGAAGCGCCTTGGACGGCGCGTTGTAGCGATGGTTCGCCCGCCCGATCCGCTGCACCAACCGTTTGACATTCTTGGGTGCGCCGATCTGGATGACCAGATCAACATCGCCCCAATCTATCCCCAGATCCAGAGAGCCGGTGCACACGATAGCGCGCAAATCACCGCGTACCATGGCGGCCTCAACACGCTCCCGCTGTTGACGGTCCAGACTGCCGTGATGGATGCCGATAGGCAGGCCCTCATCGTTGGCAAGCCACAGGTTGTGAAAGAAAATTTCCGCCTGCGCGCGGGTATTGTGAAAGATCAAAGTTGTTTTGTGTTGGCGGATTTGATCCAGAACAGCCGGGATCGCATAGGCCGCCCCACCACCGGACCAGGGGGGCATTTCGTCTGTTTCCAGCATCGCGATGTCGGGGTCGGGGCCGGGATCGGCCTGTATGATCCGGCAGGGGTCCGGGTGACGCGCCAGAAAGCGGGCGATCCCTTCCGGGTCTTCGACCGTTGCAGATAGGCCCACGCGACGTAGGTCCGGGCACAGGGTTTGCAACCGCGCCAGTGCCAGCATCAACTGATCTCCGCGCTTGCTTTCAGCGAGGGCGTGGATTTCATCGACGATCACACGCTGCGCCCCATCAAACATGCGCGGCGCATCCTCATATGAGGTTAGCAAGGCTAGGCTTTCGGGCGTCGTTAGCAGAATATGCGGTGGGTCCGCGCGCTGGCGTTTCTTCTGCGTGGCCGAGGTGTCGCCGGTGCGATCCTGGATACGGATGGGCAGGCCGATCTCGTCCACCGGGGAACGTAGGTTGCGTTTGATATCTGCCGCCAGAGCCTTTAGCGGCGAGACATAGATCGTATGCAGCCCGCTATGTGCGCCGCCCGCCAGTTCAGCCAAAGACGGAAGAAACCCGG
Source organism: Ruegeria sp. SCP10 (assembly GCF_040329495.1). Taxonomy (NCBI): domain Bacteria; kingdom Pseudomonadati; phylum Pseudomonadota; class Alphaproteobacteria; order Rhodobacterales; family Roseobacteraceae; genus Ruegeria; species Ruegeria sp. SCP10. Next base: position 83,361 of record NZ_JBDZYF010000014.1, on the reverse strand, counting down.
CCATCGTCTTGCCACCCCCAGTTGGCGCGATCAGCAGCGTCGCCGGATCACGCGCCCGGTCGAACATGTCTTGCTGATGGGGATGGATGGACCAGCCTTTGGCCGAAAACCAATCGGTGATCCGGGCGGGAATCTGCGTCATAGGCGCAGATTAACCGCCCTAGTGCCGGAATGGCACGGCGTTATTTGACGATTTTCTCGTCCTTGACGAACATGTTGGCCCAGGCGCGGTCAATCAGATCAGGGCTCATCTGATAGGGAATGCCCTCGAATTCGCAGATCGAGATCATCTGATCGATCAGGAAGATGGGTTGGTAGTTCGCGTAGATGTTGTCGATGGTCGGGTATTTGACCTTCAGTAGGTGGACCAGCGCAGCCTCATCCAGCGGCATGCCGCGTTTGCGGGCGACCATCGCGAAGATTTTCAGGAAGTTCTCCTGGTTCGGGCCGTCAATCTTGATCTTGAAGAAGATCCGGCGCAGGGCGGCTTGGTCGAAGATCTCGTTCGGGTGGAAGTTGGTCGAGAAGATGACCAGCGTGTCAAACGGCACCTCGAACTTTTCACCCGATTGCAGGCCCAGAATATCCTTGTTCTCTTCCAGCGGAACAATCCAGCGGTTGACCAGCGCCTGCGGCGGTTCCGCCTGACGGCCAAGGTCGTCCACGATGAAGATGCCACCGGTCGATTTCAGCTGCAGCGGGGCCTGATAAGTCCGCGCGGTGGGGTTGTAGACAAGATCCAGCATGCTGAGCGATAGTTCACCACCCGTCACAACAGTTGGGCGCTCGCATTGCACATAGCGCGAGTCAAACCGCTTGCGGCGGCGCAGGCTGTTGGGGTCGTCGGCTTCCTGCTCGATCGCGGTGTGAACGATCGGGTCGTAGACGGTGATCACCTGACCGGCATATTCGATAGCGTAGGGGACATAGACATTATCGCCCAACGCATCCCGAATACCGTTCGAGATCGAAGATTTCCCGTTGCCTGGAGGGCCATACATCAGGATCGAGCGGCCTGCGCTGACCGCGGGGCCGAGATGGTCCAACAGGCTGTCAGGCAGTACCAGATGGCCCATCGCGCCAACCAATTGCTCACGCGTGACCTGAATGTTGCGGATCGACTGGCGTTTGACCTGTTCGCGGTACACATCAAGCGGTACGGGCATCGCGCCGAAATACTCCGACTGGCTCAGCGCATCTAACGCACGCGCTTTGCCTGCGTCGGTCAGTTGATAGCCCATCTCGTTGCCGCTATTGGCGTTCAGGGTGCCCGTGGCTTCCAGCAGTTTCTGCTCGCGCGCGATGTCAATCAGTTCCTGTGTGACAGCGCCGGGCAGGCAGATTGCCTCGGCCACTTCGGATACGGTGCCGGCATTCTTGCGAAAGACTGTTTTCAGCAGAATGTCCCGCATCATCACCAGCGGGAGCTGCATTTCGCCCAATCCCTTAGGCGCAGGAGGGGCCATCACGGCGGAGTTTTGCATATTCATGCGCGGCGCTCGTCTATCCTGAAATCACACACATGCCCGCAAAGGGGCCACTTGTGGGAAATCTGGCTCAGCTTTGTGGCGGGACCAAGGCAGCGACATGGCGCACAGATGATAGTTTACGAACCGTAAACAGTGCCCAAAATCAGATACATGACCAAAGCCCCGGCCAGAGCAAGGCCCATCGGGAACTTCTTGCCGCGATCCCAGCTTTCCCAATGAGGGGCGATGGTGCGCAATCTGGTGTGGCGGGCCAGCCGATGAGTGGCAACGGCGCCCAGCACTGTTGCCAGCAAAATCGCGATCAGAACGCCCAGGTCTTGTATCCAGACGAAGGGTGCTGCCGCGGCCAGAAACTTAGCATCACCCGCACCGAAAGCACCGATGGCGTTCAAAAGAATGCCCGCAACCAGCACAATGGGCAGGTGCAGCAACTGCCAGATATATGGGGAAAAGGCGACCGGGAAGGGGCCTAGCGAGCCACTGATTGTGCCGGTAGACCAAGGGGGCAGGGCAATCAACCCGACAACCACATAGACAAAAGCCAGAGCCACAACCGCATGGTTCTTGATTTTCATATCGCGCATGTCGGTAAAGGCGACATACAGGCAAATCGGTAGGATGAACGGCAAGAACCAGATCGCCGCGCGAACAGGAATTTCCATTTAGGTGGAACTCTCAAGCGCGCGCAGAGATCTGACCGCTTCGTCAAAATGCTGCGGATGAGTCGAGATCGCCTCGCGGAACAGGTTCTTCGCGGTATTGATGTCGCCCTGTTTGACAGCTGAAATGCCCATCGTGTTCAACAATTGCGCGCGTTCGATCTGCGACATCGGCACAACAGGCAGGCTGTAGTTCCCCTGTGCCGAGCGGGCAAGAACCAGATTATTCTTTGCCGTAAACAACGAACTGTCCTGCCGAACGGCGTCGGAAAACAGGCGCTCTGCTTCCGCATACTGGCCGCGGGTCAGTTTAGAATAGCCCCAGTTGTTCATGACGCTGCCAGGACGGGTCGTCAGACCCATGGCTGTTTCATAGAAATGATCAGCGCGTTTCCATTCTTTTCTGGAATCGGCCACAACTGCCTCAAGACGATAGCGCTTGAAGGTTTCGTAGGTTGGGGGAACTGAATCCAACACAGATTTGGCCTGCGCCCAATCGCCATTTCGAACCAGCGCGTCCGCATATTCGACCTTGTCAGAGCTGTTGGTTCCCTTCATGGTCGTCACCCGTTTCCAGGCAGCGCTTGCTTCGGTGGTACGTTTTGCCCGACCCAGCGAGACGGCCAGTCCACGCTGAAGATCGATGCGGTTGGGGTTCTTGGCGGCGGCACCCTGAAAATAGGTCACCGCTTCGTTGGGATCTGAGGCGTTCAGAAGAACGTCGTTCAGGTTGGTTTCGTCAATGACGTTCACTTCCTGAAATGTGCGTTCAACCCGCTCTTCGGCAGATTCTTTTTCGCATGCAGATAGAATAAGCCCGCTCAGAATGAGTGACGGAATCAAGAATTGTTGGCGCATTTTTGCGTCCTTTACTGCTCTTGCCTCGTTTACTGGATTTTGCGCAGCGTAAATTGCCCGTCGCCGCGCTGTTCCAGCGTATATTCTTGTTCTTGTGGAGTAGTATTAACAGGATTTTCCATTTTTGCGAGTGCTAAGCGCAGATTGTCCCGAATTGCGTCACTTTCGCCATTGTCAAGGGCGAAGGCACGTTGGAATACCTGAGCGGCTTCGGGGTATTTCTGCTGCTCCATCAGCAATACGCCCAGATTATTCCAGGCTACGGGCCATTCAGTATCATCTTCAACCGCGCGTCGTAGCAAAGGTTCTGCCTGACCCAAACGCCGCAATCCAAGATTGGCGGTTCCCATCGATGTTAGGACTTGCGGCGTCATACCCTGTTCAAGCGCGGCGCGGCTGAAACTTTGCAGGGCAAGTTCGTATTCCCCTGCGGCCATCAACCTGTTGCCCGTCGCGATGTTGTCGCTTGTTTGACCGTCGGGGTCGATGCCCGGCGCATCCAACCCGTTGGGTTGACCAAGTTGATCACAAGAAGCCACGGTGGCCATGACCACCGTGGCTTGAAGCAGTCGGCGAAGTCCAGATCGGACGCACCTGGGTTTTGTATTCATTAGCGCTTTATCCGCGGCCAAAGCTCGAAATGACATTTGCAGAGGGGCCAACCAGAATGATCAGCAGTGGTGGTACCGTCAACATCATTGTGACCAGAGTCATTTTCGTAGGCAACTTGTTTGCAGCCTCTTCAGCGCGCATGACCCGTTTGTCGCGCATCTCGCCGGCATAAACCCGCAGGGCTTCAGCGATTGAAGTACCGAATGTTGCCGATTGGATCATAACGGTAACAAAAGAGCTGACATCCTGAACGCCACAGCGGGTACCAAAGTCACGCAGAACTGAATCTTTGTCTTTACCCGCCTTCATCTCGTAGGCGACAACCTCGAATTCCTGAGCGATATCCGGGTAGGAGGATTTCATCTCGCCTGCGACACGCACAATCGCCTGATCCAGAGATTGCCCCGCCTCAACACAGACCAGCATGAGGTCAAGCGTGTCCGGGAAACCCGATGTTATCGCTTCTTGCCGTTCTGCGACCCGGCGCGTAATCCAGTATTTCGGGATCATGTAGCCAATGCCACCGGGCAAAAGTACGCGGATGATCTGCTGCTGGCTGGTATATTCCTGATCCCCTGCCAACACAGTGATCAGCATGACGCCCAGAACGATACCAGTGATTCCAAGTGCGAACTGCGCAAAGTGAAAGAAGCGAACAGCATCTTTTGATTGATAACCCGCTTGCCGCAGTTTTAGCTGGACCGCGGAGTATTCTTCCTGGTCCTTGGGTTCCAGAAAGGTGGCAAACTTTTCAAGTTGTTCGTTCTGGCTGCCGTGCCGCAGCTTGTCTTTTTTACCCTTCTTCGCGGCCTTTGGGGCAGCGGTCGAGCGCTGAAGCTTTTTCAACGGGTCTTCGGGCTGACTCATCATCAGCGAAACGGCGACGCCGATCAGCACAAGGCCCAGAATGCCCACAACGATCAGTGGGCCAAACTCACCAAGGTTCTCGGTGAGCATATCGTTGATACTGGTCAGAAATTCCATGATACCGCCCTCAGACCTTAATGTTGGTGATGATCTTCATGACGATCAGATTCAGCGTCAGCAGTATGCCAACGACGAAACACGCCGGAATGAACCAAGGGTGATCCAGAACCTCGTCGTAATAGCCTGGGTCTTTCACCAGGATAAACACCAGACAGGCGATTGGGAAACCAGACAGGAACTTGCCAGACCATTGCGCCTCGGCCGTGATGGCTTTCACCCGGCGGAACAGGCGGAACCGTGCGCGGATAACCTGTGCGAGACCGGCCAGAATTTCCGCGAGGTTACCACCGGATTGCTGTTGAATGCCGACAGCAACGGCGAGGAAGCGCAAATCCTGCATATCCAATCGTTCTGCCATGTCTTTCAGCGCCTCGCCAACATCGCGGCCATAGGCGCATTCATCGGCGATTACACCGAATTCAGTTCCCAGCGGGTCCTGTACTTCGTTAGAAACCACCTGAATTGTCGAAACAAACGGGTTGCCCACACGCAGGGATCGGACCATCAGTTCCACTGCATCGGGCAATTGCTCTTCGATCAGGCTCATCCGTTTCTTGGCTTTGTGGTTCACCCAAGCGTAGACACCGCCAATACCGATCGCGATTGAGATGGCGATGCGCAGGGTGATTTCTGTCGCAGTGCCAATGCTTAGTCCCATGAATGCGACAACAGAGACCAAGCACATGATCATGATCAGTTGCCGGGGCGAGAACGCAATCGCGGCCTTTTGAGCTTTGTCTGCAAGCAATGAATATAGAGGGATGCTCTGCGATTTCATATGCTGCTGCATTTCCTTGCGCAGCTGTTCCAGTACCTGTTCACGCCCGGCGCCTTTTTCAAGCATATCCAGACGGCGGTTAACCCGGCTGTTCAGGCTGATGGATTTGCCGAACGCGACAAGATAGATGCCTTCAACCAGGGCAAGGACCCCCACAAAGATGGCGACATAGATGATCGCCTCCATAGGCACATTCATACTAAGCTCTCCTACACTGTGGTTGGGTCGTAGATGGACGCAGGCAGATCAAAGCCCCACAAACGGAACCGTTCCGAATAGTGGCTGCGCACGCCTGTGGCGGTGAAGTGACCGATGATCTTGTTGTCAGGTGTCAATCCAACACGTTGAAATCTAAAGATTTCCTGCATCGAAATAACGTCACCTTCCATACCGGTGATCTCGGTGATTGATGTCATACGACGCGAGCCGTCCTGTAGACGGCTGGCCTGAACGATCAGGTTCACAGCGGATGAGATCTGGCTGCGGACCGCTTTGATCGGCATCTCGATGCCGGCCATTGCGATCATGTTCTCCAGTCGCGAGATACCATCACGAGCTGAGTTGGCGTGGATCGTGGTCATCGAACCATCGTGACCGGTGTTCATAGCCTGCAACATGTCGATGACCTCGGCGCCACGCGTCTCACCCACGATGATACGGTCGGGGCGCATCCGCAGTGCGTTTTTCAGACAGTCGCGCGGGCTGACCTCACCCTTGCCTTCCACGTTGGGCGGGCGGCTTTCCATCCGGCCCACATGGGTCTGTTGCAGCTGAAGTTCCGCCGTATCCTCGATGGTCAGGATACGCTCGGCATCGTCGATGAAGCTGGATAGCGCGTTCAACGTGGTTGTTTTACCTGAACCCGTACCGCCCGACACGATAACGTTCAGTCGGGTCGACACTGCGGCCTGCAAATAGGCGGCCATTTCTTCGGTAAACGCACCGAAATTGACCAGATCGTCGATACCCAACTTGTCCTTTTTGAACTTACGGATGGAAACCAGCGAACCGTCCACCGCAATTGGTGGCACCATAGCGTTGAAACGCGATCCATCGGCCAGACGGGCGTCAACATAGGGGTTGGATTCATCAACTCGACGACCAACAGCGGATACGATCTTGTCGATGATCCGCATCAGGTGCTTTTCGTCCTTGAAGGTAATGTCGCTGATTTCAAGCTTACCGGCGCGTTCCACGAAGATCTGTTGCGGTCCGTTCACCAGAATATCGTTGACAGTGTCGTCTTGAAGCAGCGTTTCCAATGGGCCAAGGCCTGTGACTTCGTCATAAAGTTCTTTGTTCAGCTGGGTCCGGTCTTCGCGGTTCAGAACAATGTTACGCGCTTCAAGAACTTCGCTGGCAATCGCGCTGATCTCTGAGCGTAGTTCAGATTCATCAGCGTTTTCCAGCGCAGCAAGGTTCAGGTTCTCAAGCAATTCACGGTGCAGCTCGATCTTGATTTCGCCCAGGCGTTCCTTGCGCTTGCGATCGCGATCGACACCAGTCGCTTCGGCGGCCTTCTTCTGAACCGGCTTACGAGCGATGGCGTTTTGTGCGGGGGTATCTACAGGTGCTGCCGGTGCAGGCGCTTTAGCCGGTGTTTGCACCGGCTGCGCTTCGGACGATTTCTTGTATCTTGAAAACACGGCTGATCCCCCCTTGGGATGGTTTTACGCGGCCTCAGCGTCGCTGCTGCCCAGGCTGTGGAGTGATTTTGCCAGCTTCGCGATTTCGCGGCGCAACGGGTTCTTGGCCGCAGCGTTGGCAAGTGGCAGACCGTGATCGCCACTTTGCATCACGGGTTTCCCGCCATCCGGCAGTTGCAAATCGATGGAAATTCCAAGACTTTCGCCCATGCGTTTTACGCGACCTTTGCCATTCAGATCAGTGAATTTCGGAGCCCGGTTCAATGCAAATCGCAGCTTGTTGAACGGCAGTTCTTCGGCTTGCAGGGCCCGTTTAAGGCGCAGCGCGTTCTGAGCGGACCGCATGTCCAACTCGATCATGGCAAAATAGACATGGGACGCCTGCAGCACGGTTTCCGACCAGTGAACCAACGTTTTCGGCATGTCCACAATGACATAGTCGAAATGCTTGCGTGCCATGTCGATGACACGCTGAATGTCGTCCGGTGTGATCAAATCCAGAGGTACCATATCGGCCGGTGCTGTCAGAACCTGCAGTTTTTCTTCATATGTTTGAAGTGCTTGCGAGAAGACTTCATCATCCATAGCGGCTGTATCGGACAGCATTTCGAACACAGTTTCGCGGCGCGGCAGATCGAGATAGGTTGAAACCGTGCCGAATTGCAGATCCAGATCGATCAGGCAAACCGTCGGTGCGTCCTTGTCAGATACGTTAGCGAGTTCCCAGGCCAGATTCACGGCCATGGTTGTTGAGCCGACACCCCCGGCCAATCCATGGACAACGAACATCGCGCCTTCTTTGGCGTCGCCCCCCGCCAATGGAACTGCCGCTGCTTGTGCAGCAGCAACCGGATCCGGCTGGTTCATACGCTCTATTGCTTCTTGCAATTCACCCTCGGGCAGAGGGTAGGGTACAAACTCATCCGCGCCTTTGCGCAAAAGCTGATGGAGCGATGCGGGTGTCACATCCTCGGCAATCAGCACCACTTTGATTTTCTTCTCCTTCGCCTGGGTGATGATTTCACCCATCAGCGAAAGGTTATCTTCGTCTTCGCCGTCAATGGCCAAGGCCACGAATTGCATCGAATCCGCTTCGGGCTGACCAAAAAACGCCAAAGCTTCTGCAAAACCAAGATCGCCCCAACGCTCACCCAAAGCGGCTTCCATATCTTCGATCAGCAGATCGAAGTTCTGGACGTCCCGGCTGATCGTGCAGGCCAGGATACCGGTGTTGTCGTCTTGCGGCGTCGCGCTGGTCATACAAACTACCCTCGTTGAGAGAGGCCAGCATCTCTTGCGGACGAGATCACGCCGATTGATTTGCTGTCGCCCCTAAGCGGTCAATTCAGGCCGCAGGTCACCCAATTGTTGACAATGTCGCTGTGAAGTTGGGCAAGAATTTGGCGCAAAAGAACCAATTGTAGGGAAATAGGCGACGATGCCGCCTATTTCGGGCAAATTATCCACCTTCACCGGATGTATCCGAAGATTCTTGGATGTAACTCGCTCTTGTCGCGCTCTCAACATATTCGCGATAGATGACTTCGGCATATTTGCCATCCAGCAGCTGTGATCTACCATCAGCAAAGCCAGAAACTTCGGTCACCGTGCGGCGGTTTCGTCGATCACGATCGGGTGTGTTAATCAGGGGCCTTGTTTTGCCAAATGATACCACCGCTTCGAGTCTAGAGCGCGAAATTCCTTGCTGAACCAAGTAGTTGACTGCTGCCTGTGCGCGGCGCAAACCGAGGCTTTGGTTGTAGCTGGTCGATCCCACAGCGTCAGTGTGGCCATAAACGCGGAAACGCGCCTCAGGAAACTGTTTGATCCAATCTGCCTGACGCTGCAGAACGCTCTGCGCCGAGGCGTCTAGTTGAGAACTGTTGAATGCAAAGTTGATCTGAACTGGAACGTCCGAGGCGAATCGGCGGCTCAGGATCTGTGCAAAGGTCAACTCGCCATTCATAACCTGGATATTGTTGAGCGTTGCGTTTCCGTATGCGCCCTGGTCGAGCTCATATCCCGCCTCGCGTGTACAGGCCGAGATGGCGACTGTGAGACCCAGGGTGATAATCCACTTGTTCATTGGTCTATCCTCCTCATCAATCCAGGACGTAGCCGTAGGAGCTGCCAAAGTCTTGTTTGGCAACCTCGGATGCAGCACCCGCACCTTGGCGTTCCGTACGTGCAACACGGCCCGTGACGAACAGGTCAAAGTCGCTGGGTGGTTTGACGCGATCAGTTGGCAACGCAAGGGCTTCGCCGCGTGTTGGGCTGACCAGATGCGCAGTCACGATGACAACAAGTTCACTCTGTTCACGCTGATAGTCGGCGCTGCGGAATAGTGCACCCAGGATCGGAACATCACCCAACCAAGGGATCTGGTTATTTTGATCGGTAAAGTTGTCCTGAAGCAGACCCGCGATTGCAAAGCTTTCGCCATCCCGCAGTTCAATCGTTGTCTTCGCCAGACGGGTGATAAAGCTTGGCACGACGTCGCCGTTGATCGTGAAGTTCGAGCTGGTATCTATCGCAGATACGGAAGTTCCCATCTCAAGGTTAATCAGGTCACCGTCCACGACGCGCGGGGTGAACTTCATCTCAACACCGAACTGCTTGAATTCGATGGCGACTACGCCGTCGTCTTGGGGAACCGGGATTGGAACTTCGCCACCCGCAAGGAACGCTGCTTCCTGTCCAGAAAGGGCCGACAGGTTAGGCTCGGCCAGATTTCGTACCAAACCTTTGGTTTCCAGCGCCTGGAGCAGCACATTGACCTGCGCTGAGCCGACACCAAAGCCAAACAACAGTGTGCCATCTTGTACTGTGACAGGTGGAACAAGGTTTTGAGGGTTGAAACCACCTGAAACGTCTCCGCTCGCAAAGGAAAGCGATGAGGAAAGCTGTTTCGCAACCGAGCGGTTCATCTCGGCAAATCGGACTTTCAGCATCACCTGCTGAACTCCACCGACCGACATCAGGTTCGATACGCGTTCAGGTGCATAGCGTTCTGCCAATTCAAGCGCGCGTGCCAGTTTGGCTGAGCTTGAAACTGTGCCCGACAATACAATGCCGTCATTGGCGGTGCGGACTTCAATCGGCTCCGACGGCAGAATCTGACGCAGACGTTCTTTAAATTCTGTAACGTCAGGCGCAACACGAACGCGCACATTTGCCAACAGCATGCCCGCGCCATCAAACAGCGTCAGGGTAGTCATGCCCGGTGTCTTACCCAGAACATAGATGGTCCGGTCTGAAAGCGACGAAATATCCGCAATGCCCGCATTGGCAATGCTGAGCTCGGCGAACGGCTGTTCGCTTTCCACAACGATTGCGCGATTCATCGGAACATCCAGTGTTTCCACTGTGCCCTTTTTCACCACGCGAAGGGTTTCAGCCCAGGCGGCATCGCCGACCGGGCCCATAACAAGCGACAACCCCAGCAGGGTTGTGCTGATCCAGGAACGTATTGTCATGTGACCTGCCTCTCCGATCACGCCTCGTTTTTTTGGGTCTGATGCCCTATGGGTAAGACAGTGCGCGAAAACCGAATTTATTGCAATAATCAATGGTTTCCGGAATTTTGTTTATGTGGATAATAGGCAACAATGGCAAAAAAACAGGCCGCGCTTAAAGCGCGGCCTGAACCGATAACATTCTGAATTGACATTAATTTGTGCAGGGTATTTGGGTTTCGAACGTGTCGCCGCCTCTTCGGATGCGTGTGGTGCAGACCTGCTCTTTCGCCTTTTCAGGCGCAGGCGCGATTTCTTCGATGCCCAATAGCTTTCTTTGGTCAACTTCGATTGCAGATGCGACCGATTCATCCTGCACACCAACAAGTGCCAAGGACAAACGACCAGTGTTCTGGGCCTGGGCAAGCGCTGCGACTTGCTCGGGTGTCGCAGCCACCGTCACGGTTCGTGCGATTGTCGTTTGAGACACGTCAGAGCCCGCTGTCTGGTCGACAGCAATCAATTGGATGTTTGACTGAATCAGACGCGTGATGCCACCCGCTGATCCTTCGGCGGTGCCGCTCGAACCTGTCCAATAGATATCAACATTGTCGCCTGGACGCAGAAAACCTGACACGCCGGATGCCACGTCAACACTGATCGCAAAGGCGCGCATGCCTTTTTCCAAACGTGATGTCAGACCAGCCTTTTCGCCCGGCTCTGTGACCTTGACCGCCAGAATCGCTTCGTCCTTTTCCATGGTGCGAAGGACAAAACGCTCCTGCGGCCCAATTTCCGGAAACAGGACCGCCATCTCGGTGAAAGTGCCCTCGGGAATCGCGTTTTCGGGCCAATCGACGGCACGAACGTCTTCTGGTGTCAGAGCTTCGCCGTACTTCAGCGGCCGATTCGACACGTAAACAGTTACAGTGGGGATGACATCAACCTGAGCATTGGCCAGCGCCTCGGCTGCCGCCTGCTTCTGACGGGCCAGCTCGTTCTGGTACTCAGATATATAGTTGCGCGCCATATAGACAGCGCCCCCCGCCAGAGCCACCCCGACAATCAGAACAAGTCCGAATACCGCTCGCATATTTATACCTCACTTTTTCGCCGGTCGACTGGTTAGCGACAGTATCACTAATTTTGAACAGCATAATCTCTACAGAGCAATTGTGTCGAAATATGGGACAAATTGGCCAATCGCCCGGGAATCTTATCATTGTTGCATCGGCGGTTCTCTGAGGCTCGACGTAGAAATTCAATCCTTCTTTGAAGCAAAAACGCCGCGCGCAATCTGCGACGGCGTTTGCCTTTTTGTACTGCTGGACGCAGTTGGACTAGATTCAACCCCCGCTCGAGCTTCCGCCGGAAGACGAACCGCCGCTCGAACTTCCACCGGACGATGACCCACCGCCCGAAGAGGAGCCGCCAGCCGTACCAGCAACCGTGAGTCCGCCAGCGTTGTTGTTGTCACCGGTGCTAACGGTTGAGGAAGTAAGCGCAGTATTCACGTTCCCGCCATAACTGTTCGTCGCTGAGGCGATTGCCAAGTACAAGGCCGAGCCGATGCCAATTATCAGGGCCGTCAATACAACCCAGTCAACTGTAACGGCGCCGTCTTCGTCACGTGAAAACCGTCTGATGAACTTTAACATCTCACCTCTCCGAGTCCGTGGTCTAACGCAGCCCAAACATAGGTAAAGGCAGCATATTTTGCAGTTCCAAGATCATTTTTGCGTGACATCAATGGCGGAAATAGGGCCAAAGATTGCGCATAGCGCCATAGTTTGTGGATTGCCGCCCAAAGTAACACTGCAGGCTAAAATTGGCGGGATGGTTGTTGTGGCAAGGTGCGAATGCAATTTACTGGCAATCAGCATCTGGCTTTTTGCTACGCGACCGGAATCCACTGGAAGAACCTCAAAAACAAAAAAGAACCGCGCCTGGGCAGGCGCGGTTCTAAATCAAATGCTAAGCGTTCGCTTAGTTGCTGCCTGCTGTGGTCACACCACCCGCGGCAGTGTTGCTGCCGGTCGAGATGGTTGCGGTGGTCAGCGCGGTGTTTACGTCGGTCGCCAGGCCAGTCGCACCAGCCGAGATCTGCTGGTATGCAACGGCTGCCAGGCCGATGACTGCTGCGGTCAGAACAACCCAGTCAACTGTTACTGCGCCGTCTTCGTCTTTGCGGAAGTTCTTGATGAACTTGATCATGTTACGTCCCTCCTAAAGGATCTAATAAAGTCTGTTGAACCTTGGCGTCTTTCAGAGCTTTCTCTCTCAGTCCGCTCCAGTCCGTCTCGGTATGGGCTTATGTTTGACGGGTACGCATGGCAGGAATTGGGCCAAACGGATATTTTTTTCTGTTTGATTTAACTTTTTTGATACGAATTATCTAACCAACTGATAAAAAACAGAAAAAATATTTAGCGCCACCCTTTTCACCGTGCCGGGCGGTGCAAAAAAGCGCCAAATGAGGCGAAATTGCCCCAATTCGCTTTGTTTTTCTGGCCTTGCGAGACGTTTTGCGGTTCAACTTTCGAAAAAAGAGAGCATGAGGCAGGCAAATGAATCTCCGGGACGCACTTAAATGCGCCGGTGTGTTGGTGTTCCTAACCGTTAGTGTTGCGCCTTTAGGGGCAACTGAACGCGAACCACGCGGTGTATATAAAAGGATCAAGGCGCCGAAACCCGGTGAACGCCCACGCGTGACCGTTCAGATATCTCCGCAAGAGCATGCCGCGAGACCATCCGCGCCCAGTACAGGGGCCGAACTGGTCGTGCCCGAAGTCATCAAGAAAGCCAAAGTTCCGCCAGCGATCACGCCGGATGCAGGTGTGAAGAGTAACCCTAAAGGTTCATACAAAGCGTTCTGGGACCGGATATCGCCGGAATTGGCTCAGGCTCGGGCCGGCCGATTGGAAGACGCGATCCAGGCCCTGTCAGCGACGAGTATCAAATCCCCCCGGCTTCAGACCTTGCAGACCATCGCACAACAGCAGGGCGTGGATATCTTGCGTGCAACAGTGGGCACAAATGTCTCGCCCGCCTTGGTGCTTTCTGTGATTGCAGTCGAATCGGCCGGTCGTGCGGATGCTGTTAGTTCCGCTGGGGCGCAGGGATTGATGCAGCTGATGCCTGCAACTGCAGCGCGTTTCGGCGTGAATGACAGTTTCCAGCCGGATCAAAACATCTCCGGTGGTGTGAAGTATCTGAATTGGCTGATGGAAGAGTTCGGCAATGATCCGATTCTTGTTCTTGCTGGATACAATGCGGGCGAGGGTGCCGTTAGAAAACACAGCGGTGTGCCGCCCTATGCTGAAACACGGGACTATGTGCCCAAAGTTCTGGCAGCGTTTCAGATCGCGCGCGCGCTTTGTTCGACACCACCTGATCTGATCTCTGACGGTTGCGTGTTTCAAACCGCCAACTAAAAAGGCCCGCCACTTCGAGCGGGCCCCTAGCTGAATACGATTGTTTAGTCGACGATTTTGGCCTGAGTCGCAGCGCGCATGTCGTCTTCGCTGACACCATCCGCGAGTTCGACGATCTTCAAACCACCCTCGACAACGTCCAGAACGCCCAAGTTGGTGATGATGAGATCAACCACGCCTTTGCCGGTCAGCGGAAGGGTGCATTCTTTCAGAACTTTCGAGTCACCGTGTTTGTTGGTGTGATCCATCACAACGATGACACGCCCAACACCGGCCACCAGGTCCATCGCGCCGCCCATGCCTTTGACCAGCTTGCCAGGGATCATCCAGTTAGCCAGATCGCCTTTCTCGTCCACCTCCATCGCGCCCAGGATCGCCGCGGCGATTTTACCGCCTCGGATCATGGCAAAGGATGTGGCGCTGTCGAAGTAGGATGTGCGGGACAGTTCGGTGATTGTCTGCTTGCCTGCGTTGATCAGGTCTGGGTCTTCTTCACCCTCAAATGGGAAAGGGCCCATGCCCAGCATACCGTTTTCGGATTGCAGGGTGATGTCCTTGTCACCCACATAGTTCGCCACCAGCGTCGGAATACCGATACCGAGGTTCACATACATGCCGTCTTCCAGCTCCTCTGCCGCGCGAGCGGCCATTTGGTTCCGATCCCAGGGCATTATGCATCCTCCTTCTTGCGAGTGGTGCGCTGTTCGATACGCTTTTCATGGCTGCCTTGGATGATGCGATGCACATAGATGCCGGGCAGATGGATAGAATCCGGGTCCAGTGAGCCACGCGGAACAATCTCTTCCACTTCGGCCACACAAATCTTGCCACAGGTGGCAGCCGGCACATTGAAATTGCGAGCGGTCTTGCGAAACACCAGATTGCCAGTGTCATCGGCTTTCCAGGCCTTCACGATGGCAAGATCTGCAAAGATACCCTCTTCAAGGATGTAGGTCTCACCATTGAAATCTTTGTGCTCTTTCCCATCGGCAATCACGGTGCCGACGCCGGTTTTGGTGTAAAAGCCGGGGATTCCAGCACCACCCGCGCGCATCCTTTCGGCCAGCGTACCTTGGGGGTTGAACTCTAGCTCCAGCTCTCCGCTCAGATATTGGCGCATGAATTCGGCGTTCTCACCGACATAAGAGCTGATCATTTTTTTGACCTGCTTGGTCTGCAGCAGAATGCCGATGCCGAAATCATCCACACCCGCGTTGTTCGACGCAAAGCTCAGGTCTTTGACACCCGAATCCTTGATTGCCTCAAGCAACAGTTCAGGAATGCCGCACAGGCCGAATCCGCCCGCCGCAATCAGCATGCCATCCGACAGCACTCCGTCGAGCGCCTCAGAGGCATTGGCATAGACTTTCTTCATGGAAAACTCCCCCAATGACATGGTGATGGGCAGGTTGTGCCGCCACGTCATTGGGAAGTCAATGAAACCAAGGGGGTGGTGGTATTTCTACCTACCCGGCCGCCTTTTTGGTGGTTTTCTTGGTGGCGGCCTTCTTTTTGGGTGCCGCCTTTTTCTTGGTGCCTTTCTTGGCTGCGCGCTCGTTGACCAGTTCGACGGCCATTTCTTGCGTCACATCTTCGGGCTTGATGTCTTTGGGGATTGTCGCATTGACCTTTTCCCACTTCACATATGGACCATAGCGCCCGTCCAGCACCTGCATCGCGCCGCCATCGGGGTGTTCGCCCAGCTCTTTCAGCGGTTTTGCAGCGGCGCGGCGCCCGCGACCCGGATTGGCGCGCTTTTCGGCCAACAGTTCGACAGCACGGTTCATGCCGATTTCGAACACATCATTCGGGTCTTTGAGATTGGCATAGACCGGCTTGGCCTCATCCGCCAACTGATGCATCAGATATGGTCCGAATCGACCGAAGTTTGAACTGATCACGCCACCCTCGGGGTGCTCACCAATCTGGCGGGGAAGGGACAACAGGGTCAGGGCCTTCTCAAGGTCCATGTCATCCTTGCTCCATCCACGCGGCAGAGAGGCGCGCGGGGGCTTCTTATTCTCAGGCGTCGGTTCGCCGCGTTGAACATAAGGGCCGAACCGTCCGGATTTCAGCCAGATCTCATCACCTGCGTCTTCACCCAGTAAACGTTCATCACCTTCTGCGCCTTCACCAGCGATGGGCCGTGTGTAGGTGCATTCGGGATAGTTGCCACATCCAACGAACCCACCTGTGCGCGAGGTTTTCAGATGCAACTGCCCTATGCCGCATTTGGGGCAGATGCGCGGGTCTGACCCGTCTTCGCGCGGTGGATACAGCTGCGGCGCAAGCGCTTCGTCCAGCTTGTCCAGAACTTCTGAAATCCGCAATTCCGACGTCTCGCCAATTGCAGCCGAGAAATCACGCCAGAACTTGCCCAGAAGCTCTTTGTAATCGCGCCCGCCTGCGCTGACGTCGTCCAGCTCCTCTTCCAGATTGGCCGTGAATTCATAGCCAACATATTGGCGGAAGAAATTCAGCAGGAAGATCGTGACGATCCTGCCCTTTTCCTCAGGGATCAGCCGGTTCTTGTCTTTGCGCACATATTCGCGGTCCTGAATCGTGGTCACGATCGAAGCATAGGTCGAGGGACGCCCAATCCCCAATTCTTCCATCCGCTTGACCAACGTGGCCTCGGTATAGCGTGGTGGAGGTTGGGTGTGGTGCTGCAGGGCCAGAACGGATTCGTTATCGGATAGGATGGCGGCCTTGTCTTCTGCCTTTGAGACCTGATCTTTCAGCGAGGTTTTGGCAAATGGCGCCGGATCTCCCTGCATAATCTGCGGCAGGCGCTTTTCGTCATCATCGGCAACGTCGTCACGGCCTTCCTCATAAACGCGCATGAAGCCGTCAAACAGAACAACCTGACCGTTCGCGCGCAGGCCGACCTGCCCATCGTCGCTGCCGATCTCAACCGTGGTCCGTTCAAGGCGTGCCGCCGCCATTTGGCAGGCGATCGTGCGTTTCCAGATCAGATCATACAGTTTGCGCTGATCTTCATCGGTGACTTTCAGCGCCTTGGCATCGCGCGTCATATCCGTTGGTCGGATACATTCATGCGCTTCCTGTGCGTTCTTGGCCTTGTTCTTATACATACGCGGGCTGTCTGGTACGTATTCGCTGCCATACCTGTCAGCTATGGTGTTGCGCGTGGCAGCCACGGCTTCGGGGGCCATATCGATACCGTCGGTCCGCATATAGGTAATGTAGCCCGCCTCGTACAGCCGCTGCGCCACTTGCATCGCGTGACGTGCACCCATGCCGAATTTGCGGCTGGCCTCTTGTTGCAGGGTCGAGGTCATGAAGGGCGCACTGGGGTTGCGGGCTGCCGGTTTCGCCTCGACCGAGGTCACACTGAGTGCACGGCTGGTGATCGCCTGAACCGCCAGTTCCGCCTGCGTGGCATTGGCCAGATCGTGTTTGTCGAGCTTTTTTCCGGCCAGAGTGACCAGACGCGCCTCGTAGGTCTGGCCCCGTGGGGTTTCGAACAGCGCCCGGACCGACCAGTATTCGACTGGCTTGAACGCTTCGATCTCCATCTCGCGTTCGACGATCAGGCGCAGGCAGACAGATTGCACGCGGCCTGCCGACCGGGCACCCGGCAGTTTGCGCCACAGAACGGGGGACAGATTGAACCCCACAAGATAGTCCAGCGCGCGGCGCGCCAGATAGGCCTCGACCAGCGGCATGTCGACCTGGCGTGGGTTCTGCATCGCCTCGGTCACGGCCTCTTTGGTGATGGCGTTAAAGGTTACCCGGCTGACAGGCGTATCTTTCTTGATCGAGCGGCGCTTGGTCAGTGCTTCTTGCAGGTGCCAACTGATCGCCTCGCCTTCACGATCCGGGTCAGTGGCAAGGATCAGCGCATTGTCTTCTTTCAAGGCATCGGCGATGGCTTTGACATGTTTGCGGCTGTCATTGCCCACTTCCCATGTCATAGAAAATTCATGGTCCGGATCAACCGATCCATCCTTTGGTGGCAGGTCACGAACATGCCCGTACGAGGCCAAAACCGTGTAGTCCGGACCAAGATACTTATTGATCGTTTTGGCTTTGGCCGGAGATTCTACAACAACTACGGGCATTTAAGAGGAATCCTTGCTCGACAGACTTTGCGCGTTTTATGGCCGTGCAAGATGTGTGCGACAAGATCGAATTGTCAATGCGTTCCTTTGGCGTCTAGGCTGATGCGCGGTTTCTCATCGTTCTACACGGTCTGAGCCAGCAGGCTTGTCGGTTAACTGGCCAATGACAACAGCCCGCCCGGCTGGCGTTGAATCCGCCCCTCCAACTCCAGATCAACAAGGACCGGGCCAATCTCTCCCGCGCTTGCGGCGATGTCGCGAATCAGCTGGTCTTCGGCTATGGGGGACGGGCCCAAGCGCAGCAACACCTCATCATGCAGAGCCGCTGAGTTGGCGGGGGAAGGGGGGATTGTTTCGCCTCTTGCTTCGTCTTGGGGGAACAGTTTGGGTTGCTGTGGCGGCAGCGCGTCGATCACATCTTCGGCGGATCTGACCAGCGTCGCCCCATCTCGGATCAGCAGATTACATCCGGCGGCACGTGCATCGAACGGGTGCCCGGGCACTGCAAGAACCTCACGCCCTTGGTCCAACGCGTCCCGGGCCGTGATCAGGCTGCCGGATTTTGCAGCAGCTTCGACCACAACAACAGCCTGAGCCAGCCCTGATATGATCCGGTTGCGGCGCGGGAAATGCCGCGCCTGTGGGGTGACGCCGACGGGTTGCTCAGACAGCCTTAGGCCCTTGGTTGCAATACTGTGGGCGAGTTCTGTATTCTCGGCCGGGTAGATGACATCAACGCCACCCGCCATGACAGCGATTGTCCCTGTTTCAAGCGATGCCATATGTGCTGCGGTATCAATGCCGCGCGCTAGGCCCGACACGATAACATGGTCTTTTTGCCCGAGCTCCTTCGCCAACCCGCGCGCCATCCGCGCGCCGAGTGATGAACAGTTGCGGGCCCCAACCATCGCAATTGCGGGTTTATGCAAAAGTGAAACATCGCCAATTGCCCATAGCATCGGCGGGGCGTCGTTCAGATCGTTCAATGCCTGAGGGAAATCGGCGGTCCCAAGGCACAAAAGCCGCGCTTTGGCGGCCTTTGCGGCCTTGAGCTCCGCCTCAATCACGCCGGGGGGGCAGATTTCATACCCTTCTATTCCGGCAGCGCGTGCCATTTCAGGCAGCGCGGCCAGCGCATTCTGCACCGAGCCATGTTCACGCAGCAGCCGACGAAATGTTGCAGGGCCAACCTTGCGTGAGCGCAACAGACGAAGCCAGGAAAACCGGTCCTCTTCCGTGGTGGGTGGGAGTGGGGGGTGATTGGAAGAAAGCTGCTCTTCGGTCATCCGATGCTCCGCCTGATTGCAAAACTGGTTTACGTCAGGGCGGGTTAACAGCCTGTAAATCGATGAAAATTTGCTGCGTTTCGGTCGCGTCTACTAACACTATATTTCGCTATCCATCTGATAACGAAGCACAAATTCATGCAAGCTTTCTAGGCGCATTTAGCTGACAGCCCAGAAATACGCAGCCAAGCGGGCAGGCTGCATTAACCTCGAATACCCGGAAATGACGATTCCGACTCAGGTGGCAGAGCCGCCAATGGTCAGCCCATCCATCAAAACGGTTGGCTGTCCGACCCCCACAGGAACCCATTGACCGTCTTTTCCGCAGGTGCCCATGCCCGGGTCCAGCGCCATGTCATTGCCCAATCCTCGGATACGTTTCAGGGCCGAGGGGCCGTCTCCGATCAGGGTGGCGCCTTTTACCGGAGCGCCGATTTTGCCGTTTTCAACCCGGTAGGCCTCGGTGCAGGAAAAAACGAATTTGCCATTGGTGATGTCCACCTGACCACCGCCGAAGCCTACGGCCCATATACCATCTTTGATATCCGCGACCAAAGCAGCCGGATCGTCCTGGCCGCCAAGCATGATGGTGTTTGTCATTCGTGGCATCGGTTTATGGGCATAGCTTTGGCGACGTCCGTTGCCGGTTGGCGCGACCCCCATCAGGCGGGCGTTCTGGCGATCCTGCATATAGCCGGTCAAAATACCGTCTTCGATTAGCACGGTGCGTGAACTGGGAGTGCCTTCGTCATCCACGCTGATCGAGCCGCGTCGATCTGCAATAGTACCATCGTCCACAACGGTCACACCCTTCGAGGCAATCTGCTGGCCCATCAACCCTGCAAAAGCCGAGCTGCCCTTGCGGTTAAAATCGCCCTCAAGCCCGTGTCCGATGGCTTCGTGCAGCAGGATGCCGGGCCAGCCGGGTCCGAGAGCGACCTCCATGACACCAGCGGGGGCGGGTACCGCTTCCAGATTGACCAGCGCAATCCGCAAAGCCTCGCGTGCCTTGTTCTGCCAGTCGGCGGGATCAATCAGCCCGCTTAGGCCAACGCGTCCGCCGCCGCCAGCTGAGCCGCTTTCGCGGCGACCGTTTTGCTCGACGATGACCGAGATGTTCACCCGAGTCATCGGACGCACGTCGCGCACCTGTACGCCGTCGGGGCGCAAAATCTCGACCTCTTGCACGGTTGCTGCGATTGTGGCGCTGACTTGTACAACGCGCGGGTCCAACCCCCGGGCAAAGGCATCAATCTCGCGGAGCGTGTCGATCTTCACGGGAAAGGTGGCGGATTCGATCGGATCCTCGTCTGTGTAGAGCCGAGTATTTGTGGCGCGCGGGGCCTCGGCCAGCGCCCCGCCACCATCGCCCACCGCAAGGCGCGCGGTTTCGGCGGCACGCTTCAGAGCAGGGATCGAAACATCTGTAGAATGCGCGTAGCCGGCCACTTCGCCTTGGACCGCGCGCAAACCAAACCCCTCAGATGCATCATAAGATGCGGTGCGCAACCGCCCGTCATCAAAAACAAGCGATTCCGATTTTCGGCGTTCAACAAACAGCTCTCCGTCCTCGGCCCCTGCGGTTGCCGATTGCAAAACTGCCAGCGCTTCGTCCTGCGGAAGTGCGCTTTCAAAGGGGCGAAACGGGGCCTGAGTCATGGGTTGGAACCTTTCCGGTTTGATCCAGATCAAAAATAGCGTCTGTTTGACGCAAGCATTTTGCTTTATCTACCCGACGGAATATGGTTTTTAACGCGGCCAAAGACAACGGGAGAGGTGCGACCGATTCACACCTTTTCGCGAGAGACGCAAAGATCAAACGATCAGGACAGAACATGAAGAATGCTTTGATGCTTTCAGGGTTGATGACAGCCCTCTCCAGCCTTCCCGCCATGGCTCAGGACCTTGAGATCATTGGTAAGCCGGTCGATGGCGGCCTTGGGTTCCAGCCCGCGGCGACCAGCCTTGCGGAAGGCATTCATAGGTTGGACAACATGATTCTGGTGATCATCACCGCAATCTGTATCTTTGTGGCTGCTCTGCTTGTCTATTGCATCGTGCGCTACAATTCGCGCGTCAACCCAACCCCGGCGCGCTTTTCGCACTATACCCCGGTCGAGATTGCATGGACCTTGGGCCCTATCATTATTCTTGTCTTTATTGGTGCGTTTTCGCTGCCGGTTCTGTTCAAACAGCAGGAAATTCCAGAAGGCGATGTTGTGATCAAGGTTGTGGGCAACCAGTGGTACTGGACCTACGAATATGTCGACCACGACTTTGCCTTTGACAGCTATCTGCTGGGTCACCCAGCGACCCTGGACGAAGGTGCCCGCCCCGCAGATGCGGACGTCACGCCGTTTGTTCTGGATGATGCAATGCGCGCGAAGCTGGCCGATTCCGGATATAGTGATGACGAATGGCTGCTGGCAACTGACACTGCCGTAGTCGTACCGGTAGGTAAGATCGTTGTCATGCAGGTGACCGCATCTGACGTGATCCATTCCTGGACGATCCCCTCTTTCGGCGTGAAGCAGGACGGTGTGCCTGGACGTTTGGCTGAACTGTGGTTCGAAGCCGAAAAAGAAGGCGTCTACTTTGGCCAGTGTTCGGAACTGTGCGGCAAGGACCACGCCTATATGCCGATCACCGTAAAGGTGGTCAGCGAAGAGGCATATGAAGAGTGGCTTAAGGGTGCCATTGATGAGTATGCGGGGCTGCCGCAAGCTTATCAGGTGGCCTCGAACTGATAGCCATCTGGGTGGGGTAAGCCCATCTGCCACGAACGAGCAAGCTGCGCGAACCATCGTGCAGCCTTCGCCCTAAAGGACCTGAAATGACCGACGCAAGCATCAATGCCAGCATTGCGGCCGCAAAGGCGGACGAGGCCAGCTTTGGCGACTACTTCGCCCTGCTGAAGCCGCGTGTGATGTCGTTGGTTGTCTTCACGGCTCTGGTTGGTCTGCTAGCAGCGCCAACCCCGGTACATCCTTTTGTGGGCTTTTGTGCGATTCTGTTCATCGCCATCGGTGGCGGCGCTTCTGGTGCGCTGAACATGTGGTGGGACGCAGATATCGACCGCGTTATGAAGCGCACCAAATCCCGCCCGATCCCGTCGGGAAAGGTGGATGCGGGTGAGGCGCTGGCGCTGGGTCTGACGCTGTCGGGCCTGTCGGTGATCATGCTGGGGCTCGCAACCAATTGGTTTGCAGGTGCGTTTCTGGCCTTCACCATCTTCTTCTATGTCGTCGTTTACACGATGTGGCTGAAGCGCACGACGCCGCAGAATATCGTCATCGGCGGCGCTGCGGGCGCGTTCCCGCCAGTGATTGGCTGGGTTGCGGTGACAGGTACGATGTCGATTGAGCCCTGGCTGATGTTCGCCCTGACTTTCATGTGGACGCCTCCGCATTTCTGGGCGCTGGCGCTGTTCATGCGTTCGGACTATGACGATGCAGGCGTGCCGATGCTAACCGTGACCCATGGACGCAAATCGACTCGTTGGCATATCCTGGCCTATACCGTTTTGCTAGCACTGCTGGCCCTCGGCACTGCGTTTTCGGGCATCGGCGGGCCGATTTACCTGACGGTTGCCATCATCCTCAACGCGTTGTTCCTGCGCGGTGCCTGGCAGATTTCGCGGCGCACCGAAGATGATGCCGAGGCGGATAACTTCAGGGTTGAACGCTCTTTCTTCAAGCTGTCGCTGCTTTATCTGTTCCTTCACTTCGGTGCCATTCTGTTTGAGGCGCTTCTGAAGCCTTATGGTTTAGGAGGATGGTCATGAGCCTGCGTAAAAGCCACGAATTGCATCAGCGCCGTTTTGGCCGCAATCTTGGCGTCGGCCTGACGCTGGCAGCGTTTATCGTGATCATCTTCGGCCTGACGGTTGTGAAAGTCTCCGGTACTGATTTCGGTATGGCCACGCAGGAGGTACAGAACTGATGGCGATGTCTGGTCCACAGAAAACGGTTTTGCAAACCGTCGGGGTCGTTATCCTTATGGGCAGCCTGGCATGGGCGGCGGTGCCGTTCTACGATTGGTTCTGCCGCGTAACCGGTTTTGGTGGCACAACGGGTGTGGCTGAGGCCGCCCCTGATGACATTCTGGATCGCACGATCACAGTGCGCTTTGACGCCTCCAAAGCCAAGGGTATGGCTTGGGAGTTCAAGCCCATCGAACGTGAGATGGAAGTGCGCATCGGTGAGACAGGGCTGGCTTTCTATGAGGCTTACAATCCGACCGATCGCCCGATTGCCGGGCAGGCATCCTACAATGTAGCGCCCTATTCCGCAGGCGGGTATTTCCAGAAGATCGCTTGTTTCTGTTTTGAGGAACAGGTGCTGCAGCCCGGCGAACGGGTTGAGATGCCGGTAACCTTCTTCGTCGACCCTGAAATGGTCGAGGATCTGGAAGCAAAGTATGTGCATACGATCACTCTGTCGTATACATTCTACGAAATTGACCTGCCCGAGGGCTATGCAGCCCTGGACGTGCAGGCAGATACAAATACGAACTAACGCCTTTAGGTGAGGGACACTGATGGCACACGCAAAAGACCATGATTACCACATTCTGAACCCCTCAATCTGGCCGCTTGTCGGCGCGATTGGGGGCTTTGTGATGCTGTTCGGAGCCGTCCTGTGGATGCATGGCATTACGCCATGGATGTTCTGGGCCGGTTTGGTGGCTGTTCTGTACACCATGTTTGCCTGGTGGTCCGAAGTCGTGGTCGAAAGCCGCCAGGGCGATCACACGCCGGTCGTGCGCATCGGCCTGCGCTATGGCTTCATCCTGTTTGTGATGTCCGAGGTGATGTTCTTCTTTGCCTGGTTCTGGTCGTTCTTCAAGCATCGGATGTATCCGATGTATGACTATGCGGGTACCGAATACATCCAGCCGGATATTCACGCGGTTGACCCGTTTCACCTGCCGCTGATCAACACTTTGGTCCTGTTGCTGTCGGGCTGTGCGATCACCTGGGCGCACCATGCGCTGGTGCATGACAATGATCGCAAGGCGCTGATCAACGGTCTGGCCATCGGTATCGTTCTGGGCATCGCCTTCACCGCGCTGCAAGCGTTTGAATATTATGAGTTGCTGGCCCACGAAGACTGGGTATTCGGCGGCGATCAGTTCTACTCGAACTTCTTCATGGCGACGGGTTTCCACGGCGCACATGTGATCATCGGCACGATCTTCCTATCGGTCTGTCTGATCCGCGCGCTCAAGGGTGATTTTACACCTGAAAAGCATGTCGGATTCGAGGCTGCGGCCTGGTACTGGCACTTCGTTGACGTTGTCTGGCTGTTCCTGTTCTTCGCTGTCTACATCTGGGGTCAGGCCCCATTGATGTAACGCCGTTGAGGCTGTTTAGCTGCAAAAGCCGCCCTTTGGGGCGGCTTTTTCTCTATCCGGGGCGCAAGATTGCGCCCCATACAATTGCGTGGTTGCATTTCAGTGCAGACGCCCCTTAACAAGACGCCGGTTCCTGCAACGAGCGATAATCTAATATGCGCCGTACTTTGTTTCTGCTGATCTTCGGTTTCGCTGGTTTGGGCGCGCTGTTGTCGCTGGGTATCTGGCAGGTGCAGCGCTTGGCCTGGAAACAGGAGGTGCTGGCTGAAATCGACGCGCGCATTTCCGCAGCTCCGATTGGCTTGCCGTCGCAGATTTCCGAAAGCGAACACAAGTATCTGCCCGTTTCGGTTTCCGGGGAAATGCAGCCCGGCGAGATCCATGTTCTGGTCTCGGTCAAGCAGGTCGGTGCCGGATATCGTATCATCCAGTCGTTCAGCACTGAGGATCGCATCATTTTGGTGGACCGGGGTTTTGTGCCCACCACCGCCAAGCAGACCGATCGTTTGACCGGCCCGATGGAGGTGACAGGTAACCTGCATTGGCCCGATGAGATCGACAGCTACACGCCCGAGGCCGATATCGACAGCAACATCTGGTTCGCCCGAGACCTGCCCAATCTGGCAGCCGCTCTGGGGGCCGAGCCGATCCTGCTGATTGCCCGTTCTCAGACCGATCCGGGCGTGACTCCGCTGCCGGTCGACACGGCCGGCATTCCCAATGATCACCTGCAATATGCAATCACATGGTTTGGATTGGCCCTCGTCTGGGCCGCGATGACCGGATACTTCCTGTGGCGCAATCGCGCCCCTTCTGAGAGTGACCCGCAATGAAATACATCTCGACCCGTGGCCAAGCGCCTGAACTGAGCTTAGAAGAGGCGATGCTGACCGGGCTGGCCCGTGATGGTGGCCTGTACCTGCCGGCTGAAATCCCGACGCTCAGCCATGATGAGATCGCCGCCATGGCCGGTCAGTCATATGAGGAGATCGCGTTTCGCGTGATGTGGCCCTATGTCAGCGGTTCCTTCGCCGAGGATGAGTTCAAAGAGATCATCACCCGCGCCTACGAAGGCTTCGGCCACGACGCCCGAGCGCCGCTTAAGCAGCTGAACGAAAACCACTTCCTGTTGGAGCTGTTCCACGGGCCAACGTTGGCCTTCAAGGATTTTGCCATGCAGCTGATCGGTCAGCTGTTCCAGGTGGCCCTGAAACGCCGCAACGACCGCGTGACCATCGTGGGCGCGACCAGTGGCGATACCGGCTCGGCCGCGATTGAGGCATTCCGGGGGCTGGATGCGGTGGACGTGTTCATCCTGTTCCCGCATGGCCGTGTGTCCGAAGTGCAGCGTCGCCAGATGACGACGCCAGCGGATAGCAATGTCCACGCGCTCGCCGTGGATGGCGATTTTGATGACTGTCAAGCCGCATTGAAGGACATGTTCAACGATTTCGATTTCCGGGATGAGGTCAAACTGGCCGGAGTGAACTCGATCAACTTCGCCCGTGTTCTGGCGCAGATCGTTTACTACTTCTCGGCCGCTGTCAGCCTTGGCGCGCCGCATCGCAAGGTCAGCTTCACCGTGCCAACCGGCAATTTCGGGGACATCTTCGCAGGCTATCTGGCGAAACGCATGGGCCTACCCATCCACCGGCTGGTTGTAGCGACCAACCAAAACGACATTTTGCATCGGTGTCTTTCGGGCGAGGGGTACTTCAAAGGTGACACCATCCCCTCGATCAGCCCGTCGATGGACATTCAGGTCAGCTCAAACTTCGAACGCGCTCTGTACTATGCCTATGGCGAGGATGGCAGCGCGGTCGCTCAGTTGATGGATGAGCTGAAAGCCGGCGGCTTCAACGTCAGCCAGGGCGCGATGGAGGCGCTGCGTGAGAGCTTTGATTCGGGCCGCGTGTCCGAGGATGAGACGCTTGAGACGATCAAACACACTCTGGCCCATAATGCCGAGCTGGTCTGTCCGCATTCGGCCATCGGTATCAAAGTGGCCGAGGATCACCGCGCGGCGGATGTGCCGATGATCACTCTGGCCACCGCGCACCCCGCGAAATTCCCGGCGGCGGTCGAGAAGGCGAGCGGGGAACATCCGCCTCTTCCATCCCGCATGTCTGATCTGTATGAACGTCCGGAACGGGTGACGCGGATTGCCAATGATCTGGGTGCCCTTGAGGATCATATCAGAAGGCATATCGCTGAGTGACAGTCAGACAAGACCAACTGAAGAACGGCTTTCGTATCGTCAGTGAACATATGCCGGGGCTGCAATCTGCGGCCATCGGCATCTGGGTGACCGCCGGCGGGCGGCATGAGCGGATCGAACAGAACGGCATCGCACATTTCCTTGAACATATGGCGTTTAAGGGAAGCGAACGCCGTTCTGCGCTACAGATCGCCGAGGCGATTGAGGATGTAGGTGGGTATATCAACGCTTATACCTCGCGAGAGGTGACGGCCTATTACGCACGCGTTCTGAAGGATGACGTGGCGCTGGCGATGGACGTGATTGGTGACATCGTTCTGAACCCAGTTTTTGATCCGCGCGAGATCGAGGTTGAACGAGGCGTGATCCTACAGGAAATCGGTCAGGCCTATGACACGCCCGACGATGTGATTTTCGACTGGCTCCAGGAACAAAGCTATCACGATCAGCCGCTGGGCCGTACCATCCTCGGTCCGTCGGAACGGGTGAGTTCCTTCTCCCGAGAGGATCTTTCCGGCTTCGTGGCTGAGCACTATGGCCCCGAACAAATGATCCTGTCTGCGGCAGGCGCTGTCGATCACGAGGCTCTGATGAAAATGGCCGAAGAGATGTTTGGCCATCTGCAGCCGCACAAAGGTCTGATCCCTGAAGCCGCCCGCTTCACCGGTGGTGAAGCCCGGCAAGAAAAGGATTTGGAGCAGGCGCATTTCGCACTGGCGCTGGAAAGCCCCGGCTATCGCGATGACGGGATCTATACTGCTCAGATCTATTCGACGGCGTTGGGCGGCGGCATGTCCTCGCGCCTGTTCCAGGAAGTGCGTGAGTCGCGCGGGCTCTGCTACACGATCTTTGCACAGACCGGGGCCTACGCGGACACCGGCACGACCACGATTTACGCGGGGACCTCTGCGGATCAGGTTGCAGAGCTGGCAACCATCACGATAGACGAGATGAAGCGCGCCGCCGAAGATATGAGCGAAGAAGAAGTCGCTCGTGCCCGTGCGCAGATGAAAGCCGGGATGCTGATGGGTCTGGAAAGCCCCTCGAACCGGGCTGAGCGTCTGGCGCGTCTGGTGCAGATCTGGGGGCGGGTGCCTTCGCTTGAAGATACCGTGGCCAAGATCGATTCGGTCAGCACCGAGGACGTGCGGGTCTTTGCTGAACAGATGGCAGCACGCGCGCCAGCCGCTTTGGCGTTGTATGGTCCTGTCTCTGGTGCGCCTTCACTGGCTGATCTGCAGGAGAGGCGTGCGGCGTGATGCTGTTGGGCAGACGCAAGCTGAAACTCGAAACCGAGCGGCTGAGCTTGCGACCACCCGTGCATTCCGATTTTGGCACCTGGACTGCGCTGCGCCGGGCGTCGAAAGATTATCTCACGCCGTGGGAGCCGATTTGGGCTAAGGACCACCTGAGCCGCAAGTCCTTTACCAACCGGGTCTATTGGGCCCAGCGGTCTGTGGCCAGTGGCACTGCAATCCCGCTGTTTTTGTTTCGACGCGAAGATGATGTGCTGGTGGGTGCGATCACGCTGGACAATATTCGGCGCGGCCCTGCGCAGGCGGGAACGTTGGGCTATTGGACAGGTCAGGCCTTTGCGCGCAACGGGTATATGCGTGAAGCGATTGGCGCGATGGTACACCACGCTTTCACGCGGCTGGATCTGAGCCGGATTGAAGCGGCTTGCCTGCCCGAGAATGCGGCCTCTCGGGGATTGTTGGAAAGTTCCGGGTTCAAATATGAAGGCGTTGCGCAATCGTATTTGCAGATCAATGGCCGGTGGCGGACGCATGTGTTGTATGCCAGCTTACGATCAGACCGGCGCGGCAAGACCGACGCGGGGTAGGGGGCTCTGCCCCCGTCGCGTCAAGCCGCGACTCCCCCGAGATATTTTTGGCCAGATGAAGCAGGGGATCGATTGCGCGAAGCCGGTAGAGTTTCGATAGGGTGGGACCGCAGCAAAAAGGCATGACTTGGTGGCGTTCTGCGCTACAGTTGGGCCATGCGCTGGTTTGTTGCAGCATTGATGGTAACTTCAGGTGGGGCGGTTGCGCAGGAGCGGCGGCCAAGCCATTGCATCGCCATCGCTGATGCCGCACCTGGAATTGAATATATCTACAAGGCCGCCTGGCAGGACCGTGTGCCGGAGTATTCGGTTCGGATCAGCTATGTGGCGCATGCGTCGTTTTTGATCCAAACGCGAGGCGGCTTGAACGCTGTCACAGATTTTACTGGGTTCATCGGTGGCGCCGATCTGATCCCGGACGTTGTCACAATGAACCATGCGCATAGCACACATTGGACCGCAAACCCTGATCCTGCAATCCCGCATGTCCTGCCGGGATGGGGGGAATTTGGTCAGGGCATTGATCATCACCTTGATCTGGGTGAATTGCTTGTGCGGAATGTTTCTACCGATATTCGGTCTGCCTATGGTGGGGTTGAGGAGCGGGGGAATTCGATCTTTGTATTCGAAGTCGAGGGCCTTTGCATCGGCCATTTGGGGCATCTGCACCATGTACCATCAGACGCGCAATTTGCGGCCCTTGGGCGGCTGGATGTGGTCATGGCTGCCGTGGATGGGGGCACGACCATGCCTTTGCCGGATATGATTGCGGTTCTGAAGCGGCTGGAAAGCTCTGTCATCATCCCGATGCATTGGTTTTCCGGTTTTTCACTGGATCGGTTCCTAGTGGATATCCGGGATGATTTCCCGGTTGTGCGCGAGGGGGTATCGGAGATCACCGTCTCGCTGCGCTCGCTGCCGGATCGGCCAACCGTCGTGGTACTTGAGCCGGAATATCTGATTGATCTGGAATAAGGCTTGTGGGTGCTGCGCACCTTGGGCAAGTAAGACCTATGACCCTGAACACTGCCGATGACCGAATTGCCGACCTGATCCGGGCCTCTGTAGGCATTGATGTGCTGCGCCCGATCGCAGAGCGCTATCTGGAAGAACCGCGCGGTCGATTTGCCGGGCAGGCGGGGCTGCTGGCGTTGCCGCGCACGGTAGAAGAGGTATCTGCGCTTGTCCGCTTGGCGTCTGACGAGGCGGTTGCCGTTCTGCCTTGTGGTGGTGGCACAGGTTTGGTTGGTGGCCAGGTGATAAGCGATGGTCCAGCACCGCTGTTGATATCGTTGGAACGCATGACCGCGATCCGAGAGGTCTATCCCACGGAAAACGTCATGATCGTCGAAGCAGGTGCCATTCTGTCGGATGTTCAGGCCGCGGCTGAGGCTGTGGATCGGTTGTTTCCCTTATCGCTGGCCGCGCAGGGCTCTTGCCGGATTGGTGGCAACCTTGCGACCAACGCCGGTGGCGTCAATGTGCTGCGCTATGGGAACGCCCGCGATCTTTGTCTTGGTCTTGAGACCGTTTTGCCAAATGGGGAGATCTGGCATGGTCTTAGCCGATTGCGGAAGGACAATACTGGTTACGATCTGCGCAATCTTCTGATTGGGTCCGAAGGAACGTTGGGGATCATTACGGCGGCGTCACTAAAGCTGTATCCGCAACCCGCTGCAACTGGGACGGCGATGTTTCAGGTGGCCTCCCCCGCGGCTGCGATTGACCTGCTCGCTGTTGCGCGGGATCAGGTGGGCGAGGTGGTCAGCACATTCGAACTGATCCATCGGCAGGGGTTTGACTTTCTGGCAGAGGTTTTGCCGGATGTACGCCAACCCTTTGAAACCGCGCCGGATTGGTCGGTTTTAATAGAATTGGGGCTGCCTAAGGGGCAGGATCCCATTGAGGCATTGGAGGCATTGTTCAGTACCGCAAACGCAATGGGGCTGGTCGATGACGGGGTGGTGGCGCAAAGCGAAACACAGCGCCAGGAACTTTGGGCAGTTCGTGAACGTATTCCCGAAGCCAATCGCCTGATTGGGTCAGTGTCCAGCCACGACATTTCCGTGCCGATCTCGGCAATCCCTGAGTTCATCCAGCACGGAGCCGAGATCATCAACGCATTGGGCCCATTCCGCATCAATTGTTTTGGTCATCTGGGGGATGGCAATCTGCATTACAACGTGTTTCCTCCCAAGGGACAAAACCGTTCGGACTTTGCAGAAGATCGCTTGGTGGTCAAACAGGCCGTGCACGAGCTTGTCCATGCGTTTGAGGGCTCGGTGAGTGCAGAACATGGCATCGGGCGGTTGAAGACGGATGATCTGGAACGGTTTTCCGACCCGGCCAAACTGTCCGCCATGCGTGCGATCAAGGCCGCATTGGACCCTAAAGGGATCATGAACCCAGGCGCGGTTCTTAAGATATGATCACGGCCCAGGTATGACCGGGCCGTGATCCATAGTCGCTTACGACGATGGCAAGATCACCTTGTCGATGACGTGGATGACGCCGTTTGACGTTTCAATGTCGGCCTGGACCACATTTGCGTCATTGACCATAACGCCCGAATCCAGATCGATGGTGATGTCGCCGCCCTGAACGGTGGCTGCGGTCATGTCGTCGGACAGATCGCCAGACATCACTTTACCCGGAACCACGTGATAGGTCAGAACTGCCACAAGCTGATCTTTGTTCTCCGGCTTCAACAGATCAGCAACCGTGCCCTCGGGCAGGGCCGCAAAGGCCTCATCCGTTGGGGCAAACACGGTGAACGGGCCTTCGCCTTTCAGCGTTTCAACCAGTTCGGCGGCTTGCACAGCAGCAACGAGTGTTTCAAAGCTGCCAGCGGCGACAGCCGTGTCCACAATGTCTTTGCCGTGACCATCGGCCATGGCCGAGGTGCTGAAAAGGATTGTTGCGACACTTGCGGCGGCGAATTTGCGGAACATCAGATAGTCTCCCTAAATTGGGATGCTCTCAGTAGCATCACACGGGATACGGTCATCTAAGGAAAAAGATCACAGCAAACGCGCAAAGAATTGGCTTGAAAACCGCCTTACCAGGGCTAAGCTCGCGCCGTTTCAAATTTCCACTCAAAAATAAGTGACTTCTTTCGGGTCAGAGCCCTTCGAACTCACACAGAACATGCACATCCATGCCCATCTCTTCCAGCACTTTTCGGCCGCCAAGTTCGGGCAGGTCGATAATGAAGGAGCACGAGACGATCTCGCCCCCCAACCGTTCGATCAACTTGATCCCGGCAGCAGCGGTGCCGCCGGTTGCCAGTAGGTCGTCGACCACAAGGATTTTCTCGCCCGGTTGAATGGCGTCATCGTGAATCTCGACGATAGCCTCGCCATACTCCAGCTTGTAGTCCTGACTGATGGTGGTGCCGGGTAGCTTACCCTTTTTGCGAATGGGTACAAATCCAACGCTCAGCTGATGGGCAATCGCACCGCCCAGAATGAACCCGCGTGCTTCAAGACCGACGACTTTATCAATGCGTTCACCTGCGTAAGGGTGCAGCATTTGGTCGATGGCCATGCGAAAGCCACGTGGGTCGGCAAACAGCGTCGTCACATCTCGGAACATGATCCCTTCATGCGGGAAATCGACGATGGTTCGGATGTAGTCTTTGACCGTTTTGGTTCTGGACATGAGGCAACCCTTTGGCGACAAAACACCCGGCGGTGTTTGGCCTATCGGGGCTAACCATGCAAGAAAAGACTGCGCGATTGTGCCTATTTGCGGCTTTTGGAAACGGCGTTTGGTAGACCGTAGTAGCGGTATAGTGCTGCCGGCAGCCACGACAGGTGTGGTTTGCGCCAATTGCGCTGATCTCGCAAAAGAAATGCTTGGGCGGTATGAAGGTTCATTGCCATAATCCTTTTTTTATTGTTAGGTGCACGATATCTACAACCTCTATGCTGTGTATATACATTGCATCGCGTAGAGAATCAAGGTTTTGACGGGAATAAGACGCGTGGCGAAGAAAGACGGTAAAGGTTCTACTAAGAAAAACAGTCAGTTAGTGCTGCGTCTGGATAAGGATGAACGCGATGCGTTTGTTGAACTGTGCAAAGAGCTGGACACCTCGGCCGCACGCGAAATTCGCCGCTTCATTCGCGGTTTCATGAGAGAAAACGCCGAAGACTAGCCTAGGCTGGGCGGCGCAGGACAGCGGTCGCCAGCCCCATTCCGATCAACGCGACCCCTCCGAACCGTGTCAGAGCGGTGATCACACCCGCGCGTCCGACCATCATACGCAACCGATCTGCCAGCAATGCATAGGCGAGCGCATTCAGCCCGGCGAGACCGACGAATGTGGCGATCAGGATGACAAATTGTGGGCCCAGCGGGTCCGTGGGGCGTATGAATTGTGGGACAAAGGCGATGAAGAACGCGATGGATTTCGGGTTCAGGGCCGTGACAGCGGCGGCGTGTCCAAAAACGCTGCGCGCAGTGACATCGCGGCCCGTTTCCACCGGGGCCAACCCGCCGGACGGCGCGCTGCGCAGCAGCTTGATCCCAAGCCAAACCAGATAGGCTGCGCCGATCCACTTCAGAATGGAAAAGAGTGTGGCCGACGCCAGCACCAAAGCGCCCAAGCCCAACAGTGATGCGGTCATGGCGATCAAATCGCCCAATGCAACTCCGGTCGCCGAGGCCACGGCCACGCTGCGCCCTTTGGACAATGCGTAGCTGAGCACAAGCAGCACGGTCGGTCCCGGGATCAAAAGCAGGGCGGTTGATGCGGCGACGAAGGCCAGCCAGAGGTCGAGGGACATGAGTCGCCCTTCTCCTTGAAAACAATCGCCATAGCTAGAACTCAGACTGCGCCGAAGTCAACCAGAAGCGGCAATCCCAATTGCGCCCGTGCGTTGAGTAATTTAGCTCAGATTCGCTTATTGTCTGAGCTTGTGCTACAATAACCCCGTTTTTTAAGGTGGAGATTTTAGTATGAAACGTTTTGCAGCGGGGCTTTTGCTCCTTTCTTTGCTTGTTCCAGTATACGTTGCTGCCAATGGCTGCCCCGAAGGATATTCGGATTGTGGTGGGGAATTGTGTTGTCCCACGGTGCAGCCATGAAACTGACATCGATTTTGGAAACTTTACACAAGCGCGCAGCGTATTTGCTGGTGATCGCAGGCGTAGTTGCAGTCTTTTCGTTCTGCGCACCCTTGATCCTGGACGCTGACGAGGCTGACCTGCGCTACAATCGCAACAGCATTCCGGCAAATTGGCTGGGCAGCCCGAAACCGGGCGATGCTTACGCATTTGATCATTCGACCGGTGAATTTGCGTCGATCAAACTCTGCACGCTGCACATGGCGGACGAGTACCCAATCGCGAGGGTCAGATTTGCTGGTATCAACGAATGGGGAAAAGGCCTTCACGACGCGATTTCGCAAGTTGGACAATTTGTCGGTGAGAAGATTCTGGCTGGGATGAATTTGGAAGACGCGGATGTTGTCTGGGAGTTCGACAAAATACATCGAAGTGATGAGCTGAATACGAAGTTGGAACGCAATTGCCTGGATCGCGTGATCGAGTATGTGCGAATGCCGGACCAGTCCGTGTTCATTGTAGACATGGTCTACTACGATAGAGATACCCCGGACCAGCCCACACTCGTACAGCTGTCGCGCTCCAGCATTATTCCGAAGGATTGCGGTGATCACTGCCTGAACCGGGCGCCCAAGCATCAGGTTCTTAAGATTGGCTGGCTGACGCGCAAGAAGGCGGAGTGGGAGCTGGTGCGCATCGAATAGGCACACAGGCCCGAACCGAAGTGCCTCGAAGGACTATAGTACCCGTCCCGCCACTGCATCCAGCTTAGACAGCAAGGCAGGATCACGCTTTTCCGGCGCTGTCAGGATCGCATATTCCAGCGCCCTGTCGCAGCCATGCGGGCAGGGCGCACGTTCAGCCCCCAGCAAGGCGGGCAGGCCCTTCACCAACGCGCGGCCTTTTTCGGCGTTGCCGGTCAGGGTCGCGATGATCGCAGTCACATCAACTTCACCGTGGTCAGGGTGCCAGCTGTCGTAATCGGTGACCATCGCTATCGAGGCGTAGCAAAGCTCGGCCTCACGGGCGAGTTTCGCCTCCGGCATATTGGTCATTCCAATCACATCACACCCCCAGTGCTCACGGTACATCTTGGATTCGGCCAGGGTCGAGAACTGAGGTCCCTCCATCGCCAGATAGGTGCCGCCGCGATGGATGGTGATGTCTGCAGCCTTGCCAGCTGTTTCACACGCATTGCTCAGCCGCGGGCAAGTTGGGTGGGCAACGCTGACATGGGCAACGCAGCCAGTGCCAAAGAAGCTTTTTTCGCGGGCAAAGGTCCGGTCGATGAACTGATCGACAATCACGAAATCGCCCGGCGCCATGTGCTCGCGAAACGACCCGCAGGCCGAAACCGAGATGACATCCGTCACGCCCAAACGCTTCAGCGCGTCGATATTCGCGCGATAGGGCACCTCGGTTGGCGAATGCACGTGCCCACGTCCGTGACGAGGAAGAAAGGCCATATCGGCGCCGTTCAGCGATCCGGTCAGGATCTGATCCGAGGTGGCACCCCAAGGGGTATCAACCGTGACCCATTCTGCATTTTCCAGCCCATCGATGTCATAAATGCCCGATCCTCCGATGACGGCGATTTTGGTATGGGTCACGTTCGGCCTCCGCTGCGAAATTCTGATACCCGATTTCTGCGGGGCGGCGCGCGAATTGGCAAGTGCAGTCAACTGTTTGTGTGCAACACTGGGCAAACCTTACCAAGCCATGCGCCTAGCGCATAGCGGGTTCCCGATAATGCGGTATCTCAGCCAGGGCTTACCCGGTAGAAGGCCCCTTTCGCGCGAACATAACGACCCACAGGACCGTCCCATGCCCCGAGCCATGCTGGCAAGCTTTGCCAACCGTATAGCCAAACCCGATCTGCGTTGGGTGCCGGATGAGGGGTTGACCGTCTCGCGCCTGCGGATCGAGCTGTTGTCGGGTCTGACCGTTGCGCTGGCGTTGGTTCCAGAAGCCGTGGCTTTTGCCTTTGTCGCGGGCGTTCATCCGCTTGTGGGCCTCTACGCGGCCTTCCTGGTCGGTCTGATAACCGCCTTGATTGGTGGACGCCCAGGTATGATCTCGGGCGCAACGGGCGCTTTGGCCGTGGTCATGGTGGCGCTGGTGGCGCAGCATGGGGTCGAATATCTTTTTGCGACCGTTGTCCTGATGGGCATCTTACAGGTCATCGCAGGTGCGATGCATTGGGGCCGCTTCATTCGCCTTGTGCCGCATCCGGTGATGCTGGGCTTTGTGAACGGCCTGGCCATCGTGATCTTTTTGGCCCAGATGGGTCAGTTCAAAGTACCCGGCACTATGGAAAACACCGGCCATGGGATGAGCGGTGGTGAATGGCTGTCGGGACTGCAGCTCTATACCATGCTGGGCCTTGTAGCACTGACCATGGCGGTGATCTGGGTGATGCCGCGCATCACGCGCATCATCCCTGCGCCTCTGGCAGGTATTCTGGTCGTTGCGGCGCTTGTGATCGGTTTGGGTCTGGATGTTCCACGCGTTGGCGATCTGGCATCAATCGAGGGTGGCCTGCCCGCGTTCCACATCCCGATGGTACCGCTGAACTGGGAAACCTTTGAGATCATCCTGCCCTACGCGGTCATTCTGGCGGCCATCGGCCTGATCGAATCCCTGCTGACCCTGAACCTGGTGGGCGAGATCACCGGCAAACGCGGTGGAGCCTCGCAGGAATGTATCGCACAGGGTGCGTCGAATATCGTAACTGGTTTTTTTGGCGGCATGGGCGGTTGCGCGATGATCGGGCAGTCGATGATCAACGTAAAATCCGGCGGCCGCACGCGGATTGCAGGGATCGCGGCGGCTTTGTTCCTGCTGATCTTTATCCTATTTGCCTCGCCTTTGATCGAACAAATCCCGCTGGCCGCACTGGTTGGCGTGATGTTCATGGTGGTGATCGGCACCTTCGCCTGGAACTCCTTCAAGATCATTCGGAAGGTACCGTTGACGGACGCCTTCGTCATCGTGCTGGTCACGGTTGTGACGGTGATGGAAGACCTCGCCGTAGCAGTGGTTGTCGGTGTAATCGTCTCGGCGCTGGCCTATGCGTGGAACAACGCCAAGCGCATCCATGCTGTCACGCGCGACTCGGAGACTGAAAAAGGTGCTAAGGTTTATGAAATCCAGGGCCCGCTATTTTTCGGATCGTCTGACGGTTTCGTTGAATTGTTTGATGTATCAAACGACCCTGACACCGTGATTGTGGACTTCGCAGAAAGCCGGGTGGTGGATCAATCAGCCCTGCAGGCCATCGAAAACATCGCTGGCAAATACGAGGCTGCTGGCAAACGCGTCATGTTGCGTCATCTCAGCCGCGACTGCCACAGGCTGCTCAACAAGGCCGGTCACCTGATGGTCGATAGCGACGATGACCCGGATTACGGTCTGGCTGTCGACTACTCTGTGCGAACCGGAATTCTGGGCGGTCACTAATCCCAAAAGGCGGCCATGGTGGCCGCCTTTTCTTAGTGCGCGATACGTTCCAAGGTATCAACATCGCCTGAAATCAGCGCATCTTCGGCGCGCTCAATCTGCTCGGCGGGCCAATTCCACCACTCCAAGGCAAGCAACCGCTCGATGACGTCAGGCGGAAACCTGAACTTCCGAACCTCGGCAGGGTTACCCGTTGCGATGCCATATGGCGGAATCGTACCGCGCACCACCGATCCGGCACCAATGATCGCCCCGTCCCCGATCCTCGCACCCGGCAGGATCAGGGCACCGTAGCCGATCCAGACATCATTGCCGATTACGGTGTCTCGCGTGTCTGGCTGATACTCCAACAGCTTCTTGGGATCAAAAACCGGGAAGGGATAGCACGTCACCCCATCCATCGCATGGTTAGCAGATGACGTTATGAATCGAACACCGTGGGCGAATTGACAGAACTTACCAATCACGAGTCGTTCGCGGGAAAACGGAAATAGAAACGGAGCCAGGCGAGCGGCCCAATCCGTTGGCGCGTCGAAATCCGAGGCATAGCTGTAGTCACCTGCTTCAATGCAAGGATGATCAATGGCCTGGTTCAGGAACACAGTCCCCGGATGTTCGGTTCCATTGGGCAGGGTCACCGGGTATTGGCGTGAGGCGTGGGGCAGGGGCATTATTCATCGGGCCTAGATAGGCTGAACACTTCGGACACCACGGAATAGTCGCGGTATCCAAGTCGTGCCAGGGGTTGAAATGAGGTCACGTCGAACTTGCCATCCTTCATACAGTCATCGCGCAAATGCACGCCGATAACCTCGCCAAAAACAACTCGGTTTGCTTCGCCTGGCAAAGTGATGATCTGGGTCAGTTTGCACTCAAGCGCAGCCGGAGCGTTGGCGACCCGCGCGCAGGGGATGGTTTCGCATTCTTCTGGCGTCAGTCCCGCATGGTGAAATTCATCCGTGTCTTTCGGCAATGCGGCCGAGCTTGCGTTCATCGCATCCTGATGGGTCTGAGCCACAACGTTTACACAGAACACGCCGGTTGCTTCGATATTGGCAACGCTGTCTTTGGTACCATCCTGATCCGGCTTAGACGCCGTCGAGGCGAACATGACCTGCGGCGGGGTATAGGCGACAGCGTTGAAGAAGGAATAAGGGGCCAGATTGTTGATCCCATCAGCACTGCGCGTTGATATCCACCCGATCGGGCGGGGGGTGACGATGGCGTTGAATGGATTATGCGGCAGTCCGTGGCCGTCTTCGGGGCGATAGAACATATGGTCTCCAAGCGTTTGCCCAAGGCGTATCGAAGTGCTAGGGCGAATGCCAGCAAGGAAAAGAGGGCAGGCGTGCTGCAATTCGGGATCAGGCCGGAAGAGCCGGACGATTGGTGGGAGGTTGAAGCCCTTTATGACCTGTGCTTTGCACCGGGGCGCGAAGCGCTGTCTTCCTATCGCTTACGCGACGATGTTCCGCCTGTTTCCGGGCTCTCTTTGGTCGCGCGCGATGGGCAGGGCATTCTAGCGGGTGCGATCCGGTTCTGGCCGGTCCATGTCGGCACAGAAGATGCGCTGCTATTGGGGCCAGTCGCAGTACACCCCACGCGCCAAGGTGAAGGTTTGGGCGGGTATCTGATCCACGCCGGTCTCGAGGCCGGGCGCGATCTGGGATGGCAGCGCGTCATGCTGGTAGGTGACGAGCCTTATTACTCTCGTTTCGGTTTTGCCCGGCTGAGAGGTGTCGAGATGCCACCGCCAACGAACCCAGATCGTATTCTCGGGTTGGATTTAATCCCTGAAGGATGGGCTAAAGTGGCGGGTTTCGTCACAAGATGGACACGCTGACCTATTGAAACTCTGACTGCAAACCCCGATCTGTTCAACGAACGGAGGGATCAGATGCAGGACGTGGTTCTTGTTGAAGACATAGATGCCGAGGCAGAGCTGGACCGCTTGGCGCAGCACTATAGAACTGCGGGCGGTGCCGGGGTTCGACTACTGAATGCACTGGGTGGGTCGGCTGAATCCCTGATTGACCAGTTGCCTGAACCCGTACGTCAAGGCCTGACCGGAGCGACCGAGAGCGCTCTATGGTTGGCCATTCAGGCGGCGCAAGGGTCCAGGCGCGCGGTTCCCGATCAGGAACCATGGGTGAATACGGCGGTCACAACCGCGATGGGCGCGGCAGGTGGTATTGGCGGCCTATCGACGTCATTGGTTGAACTACCGGCAACCACTGCAATGTTGCTGCGCTCAATTCAGGGTGCGGCCGCGCGCGAAGGCTTTGACCCGGCTGAGGAAAACGTCAAATTCGATTGCGTTCGCGTTTTGTCAGCTGCGGGCCCATTGTCATATGATGATGGGGCTGATCTGGGGTTCTTTTCCGTGCGCCTGACGCTGACCGGACCAGCCATGCAGCGCCTGATCGCAGCGGTTGCGCCGCGGCTATCAATCGTTCTGGGACAAAAACTTGCCGCGCAGTCGGTGCCGGTGCTGGGGGCACTCGCAGGTGGCGGAACGAACTATATCTATACCCGCTACTATCAGCAGATCGCGCATGTTCATTTTGGTCTGCGCCGATTGGCGATTGATGCCGATATTCCGCACGATCAACTGGTTCGTATGCTGTCTTCCAGAATGTAGCCTGAGGCCAGCAACCTTGGCTTGAACCGCATGATGTGGTATCAAAAACTATCAGGTTCGCAAAATAGGACAAAAATCAGCGACCTGGCAGACAGGCTTGAACCTCTTGTGAAAGGGATTGTCGCGATGAACGCCCGGCTTTCATCCGAGCTATGGCACAGTGTGGAAAATCTTGCGATTTTACCACAAGCAGCTGCCTTATGTTATCGGGTTGAGCAAGGTCGGCCGGAGGTTCTTTTGATCACAACACGGCAAACCCGGCGATGGATCATCCCCAAAGGCTGGTTGATGCCCGGATTGACGGCGGCCGAAACTGCAACGCAGGAAGCCTGGGAAGAGGCGGGTGTTGTTGGAAAATGCAGTGACCAATCGCTGGGACAGTTCCCTTTTGTGAAGATGCGACCCAGAAAAGGGCCGGTTTTGTGTATGGTCGACGTGTATCCGCTGCACGTGAAATCCCTGGCACAGGAGTTTCCGGAAAAAGGGCAGCGCAAGCGGCAATGGTGCTCGCTGAAAAAAGCAGCGTCCAAGGTGGCCTCACCCGAACTTGCCGTCATTTTACGTAGCTTTAAGTCCGGCCTGCATTGATCATCCCTTGGTAGGGCTTGATATTGTCTTGCCGGTCGGTATCTATTCGGCCATCGCTTCTTTGGGTGAAAAATGATTCAATACGCGTTGAAATGCGTCGAAGGCCACACATTCGACAGTTGGTTCCAGTCAGCCGAAGCGTTTGACAAGCTGGCAGCAACAGGTCTTGTGACCTGTGCGGTCTGCGGCTGTTCGCAGGTGGAAAAAGCAATCATGACACCACGGGTACGTCCTGCACGTAAGGCCGCGCCCAAACCCGACGCAACAGCCCCCGCCGGATCCAATGAGATCAGCGTGGCGACACCAGCGCCTGAAATAGAGAAAGCGCTGGCCGAGCTGCGCCGCAAGGTTGAGGAGAACTCGGACTATGTTGGTAAAGATTTTGCCAGCGAAGCCCGAAAGATGCATTTGGGCGACGCGCCCGAACGATCGATCTATGGTGAGGCCAAGCCAGATGAGGCGAAAGCGCTGATCGAAGATGGCGTGCCGGTCGCCCCGTTGCCCTTTGTGCCCAGCAGAAAGACGAATTGATCCATGCATTTACTGATTACCGGAGCCAATCGCGGAATCGGGAAGGCTCTGGCGGATCAATATCGCGCTGACGGGCATAGTGTTACCGGCACGGCCCGCGACAATAGTGCTGAAATACAGTTGGATGTCTCGGACAACGTGCATCATCAGGCGATGGCGCGGCAACTAGAAGGGCAACCGCTTGATCTGCTGATCTGCAATGCGGGCGTTTATCTTGACAAGGGTCAGGGCCTTGAAGGCTATCCGGCGGACATGTGGGCACAGAGCTTTGCGACGAATGTTACCGGTGTATTTCTAACCATTCAGGCTTTGCTACCGAATTTGCAGGCAGCTGGCGGCAAAATCGCTATTCTCTCATCACAAATGGCATCACACTCGCGGGCGCCAGGGGGCAGTTATATCTACCGCGCGTCCAAGGCGGCAGCGTTGAATCTGGGACGTAATCTGGCGACCGATCTAAGGGCAGA
The DNA here is from genome assembly GCF_040329495.1 of Ruegeria sp. SCP10. Lineage (NCBI taxonomy): Bacteria > Pseudomonadati > Pseudomonadota > Alphaproteobacteria > Rhodobacterales > Roseobacteraceae > Ruegeria > Ruegeria sp. SCP10. The sequence goes on along the minus strand of NZ_JBDZYF010000014.1, from coordinate 41,899 downwards.
TGGCATTTCAGTCGGGATCTACCATCCGGGTTGGGTACAGACGGATATGGGCGGATCGTCAGCCGATATTCACGTGGATGAGGCCGTTTCAGGCCTCATCAAGCGCTTTGACGCGCTCTCATTGGACAATACCGGTTGCTTTGAAACCTATGACGGCCAGCCGCATGCTTACTGAGTGTTCAGTGCCGCCTTGGGCAGTTCATAAACCTCTCCGGGTTCGATGAATATGATCAGCAGATCACCGCGTGTTTCGTAGCTGAGTTTCGAAGGTGAACTACTGGACTCCGGCACGCCATCGGTGAAATAGATGTTGCGCACCTCGCCATTGCCCAAGGCCACCGCCAGGGTGACGCTGCCATCATCGCGACGGCGCAACTCGGCATTGCAGCTTTGCAGCGGGTCACCGGCATTGACCGCGCAAGGGACGGTGCCCAAAGCGTTCTGACCATCGGTTCCTGCCACGCTTGCGACCTGCGCAACGGCGGGAGAGGACAGTAGGACGAAGGCGGCGACAAGGCGGAGCATAAATAACCTCTTGGAATGATTGCGAAGGACAGGCTGACACTGTGCCCGCTGATTGTAAAGCAGCCCTGGGTCGCAGGCAAAGCCTGATTGCGCCCTTGCCCTTGATCCCCCCCTCGCATATGAGGCACGGAACTAACAGCCCAAGGCACGGAGACAGTTGGCCTCATGCCCGTACTCGTGATGAAATTCGGTGGCACATCGGTTGCCAATCTTGACCGTATCCGCCGCGCGGCAAAGCGTGTGGGCGTTGAGGTGGCCAAGGGATATGACGTGATCGTCATCGTCTCGGCCATGTCCGGCAAGACCAACGAACTGGTGGGCTGGGTCAATGAAACATCACCCCTGTTCGATGCGCGTGAGTATGACGCTGTGGTGTCCTCGGGCGAGAATGTGACCGCAGGTCTGATGGCGTTGACTCTACAGGAAATGGATATCCCGGCGCGCAGTTGGCAGGGTTGGCAGGTTCCGTTGCTGACCAATGGCGCCCATTCCTCGGCGCGGATCGAAGAAATCCCGACCGACAACCTGAACCAGAAGTTCGGGGAAGGCATGAAAGTGGCCGTTGTTGCAGGGTTCCAAGGCCTGAGCCCAGAAGGGCGTATCACAACGCTGGGTCGGGGTGGTTCAGACACGACGGCCGTGGCCTTTGCTGCCGCTTTCGAGGCCGAGCGCTGTGACATATACACGGATGTGGATGGGGTTTACACGACCGACCCGCGCATCTGCGAGAAGGCGCGCAAGCTTGAGAAAATCTCGTTCGAGGAAATGCTGGAACTGGCCTCACTGGGCGCAAAGGTTCTACAGACCCGCTCGGTCGAGTTGGCGATGCGCTATAAGGTGCGCCTGCGGGTGCTGTCCAGTTTCGAAGAACAATCCGACAATGCAGGTACGCTGGTCTGCGATGAGGAGGATATCATGGAATCCAATGTTGTGGCCGGTGTGGCCTATTCTCGCGACGAAGCAAAGATGACTGTGGTGTCGGTCGCTGACCGCCCGGGGATCGCGTCGATCATCTTTACCGCGCTCAGCGATGAGGGCGTCAATGTCGACATGATCGTACAGAATATCTCGGACGAAGGTCGCACGGACATGACCTTCTCGTGCCCGACCGATCAGGTCGCGCGCGCTGAAAAAGCGCTGCTGGCGATCAAGGATGCGGGCGAGCTGAACTATGCTGAACTGGTTGCCGATAATGACGTCTGCAAGGTCTCGGTGGTTGGAATCGGTATGCGCTCGCAATCCGGTGTTGCGGCCAAGATGTTCAAGATTCTCTCGGATGAGGGGATCAATATTAAGGTCATTACAACCTCTGAGATAAAAATTTCCGTTCTGGTGGATCGGAAATACATGGAACTTGCTGTTCAGGCACTGCATGATGCCTTTGAACTGGACAAGGCGGCCTGAGCATTTCAGCCAAAGGTCTTGCCTGACGCACTAATTTGGGTGGGCCATGGCGGACGGCACCGAAACTGAATCCCGCAAGCTGCTGGGACGGCTGCGCGAAGAAATGGCGAGCGAGGCCGCCGGTCAGGAACGGCTTGACCGGATCACTCATCTGATCGCCGATAGCATCCGGGCCGAGGTGTGCTCGGTCTATCTATTCCGAGACGAGGAAACGCTGGAACTTTGCGCAACCGAAGGCCTATCGCCCGAGGCGGTACATAAAACGCGGATGCGGATGGGTGAAGGGCTGGTAGGTCGGGTGGCCAAGTCTGGCAAGATCGTGAACACCGCCGACGCGCCATCGGCCAAAGGTTTTCGCTACATGCCGGAAACCGGTGAAGAACGGTTCTCGTCTTTTCTGGGTGTTCCGATACAGCGATTGGGCGAAAACCTAGGCGTACTGGTCGTTCAGTCGCGCGAGGCGCGCGAGTATTCTGCTGATGAGGTCTACGCTCTGGAAGTTGTCGCCATGGTGTTGGCCGAAATGGCCGAGCTTGGCGCGTTCGTCGGTGAAGGTGCGGCGCTGTCTCCATTGCACCAGCAATCCGTGCTGCTGCGGGGCGGACCGGCGCAGGAAGGGTCAGCCGAAGGGCATGTCTGGCTGCACGAGCCGCGCGTTGTAATCACCAATCCGATTGCCGATGATCCACATCGCGAGCGTGAGCGGCTGGTCGAGGCGGTCGAAGAGTTGCGCGTTGGCGTCGACAAGATGTTGGAGATTTCTCAGGGCGGGGATTCTGACCAGCTGAAAGTGTTGGAAGCCTACCGGATGTTTGCGAATTCCAAAGGCTGGATGCGCCGCATGGAGGAAGACATTGCGCTGGGCCTCAGCGCGGAAGCGGCGGTTGAGAAAGAGCAATCGCAGGCGCGGGCCCGTATGGGGCAGGTTACAGATCCCTATCTGCGAGAGCGTCTGGCCGATCTAGATGATCTGTCCAACCGCCTGCTGCGGATCCTGACGGGGCAGGGTAAAACTGATAGTTCGGACCTGCCACCGGATCCGATTCTAATTGCGCGCAATATTGGCCCAGGCGATCTGCTGGAGTATGGCCGCTCGCTGAAAGGGATTGTGCTTGAGGAAGGGTCTGTGGGCAGCCATGCGACCATCGTGGCACGTGCCTTGGCGATCCCATTGGTTGTTCATGTGGGGCGCATTACGACCGAGGCGCTCAATGGCGATCATATCCTGGTCGATGGCGACCAAGGTGTTGTGCACCTGCGCCCCGAGGATACGGTGGTCAGCGCCTTCCGCGACAAGATCGCCATGCAGGCCAAAGCGCAGGAACGCTATGCCTCGATCCGTGAAACACCATGCGTGACGCAGGATGGCGCACGGATGAACCTGGTTATGAACGCGGGCCTGATGGCAGACCTGCCCTCGCTGGATAATTCGGGGGCCGAAGGGGTTGGCTTGTTCCGGACCGAGCTTCAGTTCCTGGTCCGCAATCAGATGCCGAAGCGGTCTGAACTTGTTACGCAATATCAGCGCGTACTGGATGCAGCTGGCGAAAAGCGCGTGGTGTTCCGCACGCTGGATATCGGGTCAGATAAAGTGCTGCCCTATATGAAACATGTGGCCGAGCCAAACCCGGCTCTTGGCTGGCGCGCGATCCGGGTGGGTCTGGACAAGCGTGGCGTCATGCGGATGCAGCTGCAGGCGCTTATCCGCGCTGCGAATGGGCGGCCCTTAACGGTTATGTTCCCCTTTGTCGCACAGGCCGATGAGTTTCGTGAAGCCCGATGGGAGGTCAACAAGACCATTGAGCGGGAAAAGCGGCTGGGTCATGTGCTGCCCGAAACGCTGGAAGTCGGCGCGATGCTCGAGACGCCTTCTTTGGGGTTTGCACCGCAGAAGTTCTTTGATGAGGTCGATTTCATTTCAATCGGTGGCAACGATCTAAAACAGTTTTTCTTTGCGGCCGATCGCGAAAACGAGCTCGTGCGTAGGCGGTATGACACCCTGAATGTCAGCTTCCTCAGCTTTATCGAACGCGTGGTTGAACGCTGCGATATCTCGGATACGCCGCTCAGTTTCTGCGGTGAGGATGCGGGTCGGCCCGTTGAGGCCCTATGCTTGGCGGCGATGGGAATTCGGACTTTGTCGATGCGTCCGGCCTCGATTGGTCCTGTGAAAAGCCTGTTGTTGCGTTCGAACCTTCAGGAGGTGCGCAAGATCATCGCCGATGCACGCCACCGGGGCGAGCAATCTGTGCGACCTTCAGTGATGGAGTGGTTGCGCAGCCAAAGCTAACCGGAAAACCTGCGGCTTTGCGCAAATCCATGCTTGATTTCTTGGGTCTATCTTCTTATTACGACCACAAATGTTAGCGATAACATTCTTATGACGGCAGTGTCACCTTCTCAAATCATGGGGCATGATAGGCTGGCACAGGTGGATGCAAAAGGAACCAGGCCATGGTCTCACGTGTAATTCCTGTAGACCCGTTTGACCTCGTGCTGTTTGGCGCGACGGGCGATCTGGCGCAACGCAAGATCCTGCCCGGGCTGTATCACCGTTTTGAGGTCGGTCAGATGCCAGAAGATGCGCGTATCATTGGTACGGCGCGCTCGGACATGGACAGTGAAGGGTTTCGCAAACAACTGCGCGCGTCAATGGATGAGTTTGCCCCGAAATACGACAAGGGCATTTTGGATCGGTTCCTGTCACGCGTCGACTATGTCCCGGTGGATGCGCTGGGCGATTCAGGATGGCCTGATCTGGCGAAATCGCTGCGACCTGATGTGGTGCGCGCTTTCTATCTGTCCGTGGGCCCCAGCCTGTTTTCGGGCATCGCGCAACGGCTGCACGATCATGGGTTGGCCACGCCTGATAGCAGGATCGTGGTGGAAAAACCCTTTGGTCATGATCTGGCCTCGGCCAAGGCTTTGAACAAGGGGTTGCGCGCCTGTTTCGAAGAGCATCAAATCTACCGCATCGACCATTATCTGGGCAAAGAAACCGTACAGAACCTGATGGCGCTGCGTTTTGCCAATTCCTTGTTCGAACCGCTCTGGAACGCCACACATGTCGATCATGTCCAGATCACAGTGGCTGAGACGGTGGGAGTTGAGGGGCGCGGCGCTTACTATGATCAATCCGGCGCGATGCGGGATATGATTCAGAACCACCTGGTGCAATTGCTGTGTCTGACGGCGATGGAGCCGCCCTCGAAATTCGCCCCCAACGCGGTGCGAGACGAAAAGGTCAAAGTGATCGAGGCGCTGGAACCGGTGGAGCCCAAAGACATCGCTCGTGGCCAGTATCGCTCTGACAAGGGCGGGGACGGCTATCTCGATCACGTCGAAAACCCGGCCAGCCGAACCGAGAGCTACATCGCGCTCAAAGCCCATATCGGCAATTGGCGCTGGGCCGGGGTGCCGTTCTATCTGCGCACTGGAAAACGCCTGCGCGCGCGCGAATCCGAAATCGCCGTGTTCTTCCGCGACCCGCCGCATACGATTTTCCCGAATGTTGGCCCGCTGCACGGCAACGTGCTGGTGATCCGCCTGCAACCGGATGAGGGCATCACCTTGCGCACTACCATCAAGGAACCGGGGCAGGGCGGTTTCCGTCTGTCCGACGTGGCGCTGGACATGAGCTTTGCCGACGCGTTGGGCGATGATGGTCAATCCCCTGACGCTTATGAACGACTGATTATGGACGTGATCCGGGGCGATCAGACCCTGTTCATGCGCGGGGATGAGGCCGAGGCCGCCTGGGCTTGGGTCGATCCCATCATCCACGGCTGGGAAGAGCGGGGCGATAAGCCCGCGAAGTACGATCAGCGCAGTTCCGGCCCCGAAGAAGCCCTGATGCTGATGCATCGCGATGGTCGCCGCTGGCGCCAGATCGGAGGTTAACCATGGTTAACAATGTCATCACCGATGTTACTCAACGCATCATCGACCGCAGCGCTCCCTCGCGCGGCCCGCATCTGGACCGGATGGAGCAGGCCAAATCCAAAGGCCCCGCCCGCGCGCATCTGTCCTGCAGCGGTCAGGCCCACGCCTATGCCGGTGCGGGCGAGGATCAGAACTCGATGGCCACCGGCACCGCCGGAAATCTCGGCATCGTCACCGCCTATAACGACATGCTGTCCGCCCACCAACCGTTCGAGCGGTATCCCGAACTGATCCGTCAGGCGATCCGCGCGGCAGGCGGTACAGCGCAGGTGGCGGGCGGAGTTCCCGCCATGTGCGACGGCGTCACGCAGGGCGAGGCGGGGATGGAGCTGTCCCTGTTCTCGCGCGATGTGATCGCGCTGGCGACGGGCGTGGCTCTCAGCCACAACACCTATGACGCGGCGGTGTTTCTGGGGGTCTGCGACAAGATCGTGCCCGGCCTGATCATCGGCGCGCAGGCCTTTGGCCATCTGCCGGCCGTCTTCCTGCCCGCAGGCCCCATGACCAGCGGCCTGCCGAACGACGAAAAGGCCAAGGTCCGCCAGAAATTCGCTGCAGGAGAAGTCGGCCGCGACGAACTGATGAAGGCGGAAATGGCCGCCTATCACGGCCCCGGCACCTGTACCTTCTACGGCACCGCCAACACCAATCAGATGCTGATGGAGTTCATGGGCCTGCACCTGCCGGGTTCCAGCTTCGTCAATCCCAATACACCTTTGCGCGATGCGCTGACCGAGGAAGGCGCGCGCCGCGCCCTGTCTCTCAGCGCCTTGGGCAATCACTACACACCGGTTTGTCAGATCCTCGATGAACGCGCCTTCGTCAATGGTATCGTTGGCCTGATGGCCACGGGCGGCTCCACCAACCTGCTGATCCACCTGATCGCCATGGCGCGCGCAGGCGGGATCGTGCTGGATTGGGAGGATTTTTCCGACATCTCCGCAGTGGTCCCTCTGGTCGCGCGGGTCTACCCCAACGGTCTGGCCGATGTGAACCACTTCCACGCCGCCGGGGGCTTGGGCTTTACCATCAGCACGCTGTTGGACGATGGGCTGTTGCACCCCGACACGCTGACTGTTGCGGGGCACGGACTTCATAACTACACCAAGGAACCCAAGCTGAAAGATGGCGAGTTGGTCTGGGAAGACGGCGCAGACCACAGCCTGAATGAAAAGATCGTCCGCCCGGCTAAGGACCCGTTCCAGCCCACCGGTGGCCTGTCGCGCCTGACCGGCAATCTTGGCACCGGCGTGATGAAGGTCTCGGCCGTGGCACCCGAACACCAAGTGGTCGAAGCGCCCGTCCGTGTGTTTCACGACCAGAACGACGTCAAAGCCGCCTTCAAGGCCGGAGAGTTCACTGACGATGTCATCGTCGTTGTTCGGTTCCAGGGCCCGAAGGCCAACGGTATGCCAGAGCTGCATTCGCTGACGCCGATACTTTCGATCCTTCAGGGTAGGGGGCAAAAGGTCGCTCTGGTCACCGATGGCCGTATGTCCGGTGCGTCGGGCAAGGTTCCCGCCGCCATCCATGTCTGCCCTGAGGCGCTGGACGGTGGTGCCATCGGCTATCTGCAAGACGGTGATCTGCTGCGCGTCGATGCGGTCAGGGGTGAGCTTGAAATCCTCACCCCCGGCGTCCTCGACCGCAGCCCAGCGACTGCTGATCTGTCTGCAAACCAGCACGGCGTCGGCCGCGACCTCTTCGGCGCGTTCCGCCAGAATGTCGGGTCCGCCGACACAGGTGCCAGCATTTTCGGAGTTTAACCTATGTCCAAAACCCAACGCACCCGCGAGATCTGCGCGCTGGCCCCCATCGTTCCCGTGCTGGTCGTGGATGACGCTGCCCACGCCCGCCCCTTGGCCGAGGCGCTGGTTGCAGGCGGCCTGCCCGCGCTTGAAGTCACTTTGCGCACCTCGGCCGCGTTGGACACCATCCGCGCCATGGCGGACGTGCCCGGAGGCGTCGTGGGCGCAGGCACGCTGGTCACCCCCGAAGAGGTCCGCGCCGCCAAAGAGGCGGGCGCGCAGTTTGGCGTCTCGCCCGGCGCGACCGATGCCCTGATCGCCGCCTGCGAAGCCGAAGGCCTGCCCCTTCTGCCCGGCGCGGCCACCGCGAGTGAGGCGATGGCCCTGCTGGAAAAGGGCTATGACATGCTGAAATTCTTCCCTGCCGAGGCCTCGGGCGGCGCACCGGCCCTGAAAGCCATAGGGGCGCCCCTGCCTCAGATCACTTTCTGCCCTACAGGCGGAGTATCGCCCTCGAATGCCCGCGACTATCTTTCGCTGTCCAACGTGATCTGCGCCGGTGGCAGCTGGGTCGCGCCAAAGCAGATGGTTCAAGAGGGCGACTGGTCCGGGATCGAAGCGCTTGCGCGTGAGGCGACCCACCTGACGGATTGACGCCGCAAGGCGAAACGCTAGGGTAGGCCACAAGTTAAGCAGGTTACCCTCATGACAAACCAAACCTCCCTCGTGCATGGGCGCGAGTATCTGGCCATTCCGGGCCCTTCGGTGATGCCCGACGCGGTGCTACAGGCCATGCACCGTCCTTCGCCCAACATTTACGACGGCGCGCTGATCGAGATGATGCCCGCGCTGACACAGGATCTAAAGCGCGTGGCCCGCACCGACCAGAATGTCGCCATCTATATCGCCAACGGCCACGGCACGTGGGAGGCCGCGCTGTCGAACGTGATCGCGCCCGGCGAAACCGTTCTGGCCCCGGCCTCTGGTCGTTTCACCTATGGCTGGGCCGAGATGGCCGAAGGGATTGGCGCCAAGGTCAAAACGATTGATTTCGGCACATCTTCCCCGTGGGATTTCGAGCAAATTGCGGATGTGCTGCGGGCCGACCAAGCACATGAGATCAAGGCAGTTCTTGCCGTCCATGTGGATACATCCAGCTCGATCCGCAATGATATCCCAGCCTTGCGCGCGCTGCTGGACGAGTTGAACCATCCGGCGCTGCTCATGGCGGATTGTATCGCCTCACTCGGGTGCGACCAGTTCGAAATGGACGCCTGGGGCGTCGATGTGACAGTCACCGCCTGCCAAAAAGGGCTGATGACACCGCCCGGCATGGGCTTTGTTTTCTTTAACGACAAAGCGCAGGCAAAACGGGCCGCAATGCCCCGTGTCTCGCTCTATTGGGACTGGCAGCCGCGCGCCAATCCTGAATCGTTCTACCAATATTTTGACGGCACCGCGCCGACACATCACCTTTACGGTCTACGTGCAGCGCTCGACATGATTCATGCAGAGGGTGTCGAAAACGTCTGGGCCCGTCACCAGCACCTTGCCAAAGCGATCTGGGCGGCCTGCGAGGTCTGGGCGCAGGGCGGTGCCCTCCATTTCAATGTCGCCGATCCGGTCTATCGCAGCCATGCGGTCACCGCCCTGCGCCTGACCGAAGGGCGTGGCACACCGCTGCGCAACTTTACCGAAAATCACCTCGGTCTTACGCTCGGCATTGGATTGGGGATGGAGGACTGGGACGGCTGTTTCCGCCTCGGCCATATGGGCCATGTAAACGCTCAGATGGTTATGGCGATGCTAGGCGGCGTGGAAACTGCAATGGCGGCCTTGAACATACCACGCGGCAACGGCGCGCTCGAGGCTGCTGCGACGACTTTGGCCAACCAGGCCTGATCCGCTTCATCTGGCCATAAATATCCCGGGGGAGGCGCGCGCAGCGCGGCGGGGGCAGGGCCCCCTAACTCAACCTGCCGATCCACCCGACCGCGCAGCCTGCAACGCGATCGGCAGAGCCCTGGACAAAGCCGTTAGATCATCTTCGGTACCACAACTGATGCGGATGCAGCGGTTTTGCGGGGCAACAAATGGCATCCGAACAAAAATGCCTTGCGCCACGAGGGATGCCAACACCGCCTTGGCAAACTCGCCATCTTCACCGCAATCAATTGCGACGAAATTTGTGGCCGAAGGCAAAGCGATCAGCCCATTCTCACGCGCGATCTCGCCAATGCGGTGGCGTGCGGTTTCAATGCGGTGTTGCACTTCGGTCAGCCAAGCCTGATCTGCCAACGCAGCCAGTGCCCCCGCTTGTGCTGCGCGGTTCATTCCAAAGTGGTTGCGTATCTTGTTGAAGGCCAGGATCAATTCGGGTGTACCAATCGCATACCCAACCCGCGCACCCGCCATGCCATAGGCTTTTGAGAATGTACGCATCCGGATCACGCGCGGATCATCGGCTCGCACAGGGGCTGCGGTGCCTTCCGGGGCGCATTCCACATAGGCCTCGTCCAACACCAGCAGACATCCCTCGGGCAGAGCGTCCATCGCGGCAACGATGTCTGCGCCACTGTGCCAACTGCCCATCGGGTTATCTGGGTTGGCCAGATAGACCAGTTTCGCGTCAACCTCGGCCGCTTTTGCAAACAGGGCCTGTGGGTCTTCGTGATCCCCGGCATAGGGCACCTTGTGCAAAACCCCGCCATAGCCCGCGACGTGGTAGTCAAAGGTCGGATAGGCCCCATCCGAGGTCACAACGGCGTCGCCCGGTTCAACGATCAGGCGCGACAGGTATCCCAGCAACCCGTCGATCCCTTCGCCAACAACGATGTTCTGGGGGGCGATCCCATGATGATCCGCCAGGGCGTTACGCAGATCGTGGTTTTCGGGATCACCATACATCCAAATCTCGGCATTCGCCTCACGCATGGCCTCAATCGCTCGGGGTGATGGGCCAAACACGTTCTCATTTGCGCCCAGACGCGCCGAAAATGGCGCACCGCGCTGACGTTCCTGCGTTTCAGGGCCAACAAACGGCACGGTTGCGGGAAGGGTTTGGGTAAGCGATGTATAGCGTGGTCCAGTCATAGGCGCAGATAAACGTATGCGCACAGTTGGGGCAAGCATGTGCATTGCCCTGACGTCGCAGTGGAACTGAACCCTCATTTTGGGTCATGTTCGACCAAACAGTGTTAGGAGGCCATCATGGCACGGGTATCCGTCGAATACCGCAATCAAATTGCACATGTCTCGCTGACGCGGGGCGACAAGATGAACGCGCTGGACGACGCGATGATCAAAGCCCTTCTGGGTGCCGGGCAAGAGGTCGCCACATCCGATGCACGCGCTGTTGTCCTGTCGGGCGAGGGCAAAAGTTTCTGCGCCGGACTCGACATGGCCAGCTTTGCAAGCATGGCGCATAAAGACCCGACCGAATGGCTGATGACCCGCAGCCACGAAGACGCCAATGAGATGCAGGAGCTTGCCTTGATCTGGCGCCGTGTTCCGGTTCCAGTGATCTGTGCCATTCAGGGCGTGGCCTATGGTGGCGGGCTGCAGATCGCCTTGGGCGCAGATATCCGCATCGCGCATCCCGAGGCCAAACTGGCCGTGATGGAAATGAAATGGGGCATCATACCGGACATGGGCGGCATGGTCCTGCTGCCTCGGCTGGTTCGCTCGGATGTTCTGCGGCTGTTGACCTATACTGCCCGTCCCATCGGCGCATCTCAGGCGGCGGACTGGGGGTTAGTGACAAAGCTGTCTGATGATCCGCTGACCGAAGCCCTGGCAATCGCCGAAAACATCGCTGGTCAAAGCCCCTCTGCAATCCGGGCCGCCAAACGGCTGATCGAGGTGGCCGAAACCCGGGGCCGCCAGGATGTTTTGTTAGCCGAATCTTCAGAGCAAGTGGACCTGATCGGAAAGCCCGATCAGATGGAAGTTGTCATGGCTCAGATGCAAGGTCGAAAGCCGGAATTCAAATGATCAACGCATAAAGGCGCGTCGCGCATCGCGGGCCATATGATACCGCATCTCCAGATCTGCGATCCTGGCCATTGCCGCTTTGCGCGCCTCGGGGTCGGACAGGGTTGCGTATTCCTTTCGCGCCGCATCCAGCTGTTTTTTGACATCGAATTCTTCAGGCAGAACCCCGGCCTGTGCCATGATCCGGTGACCGGCTGCGATCGCAGGATCGCCCTGCGCCTCGCCCGAACGGTCAGGCAGCGGGGCACCTTCGCCATCGAGGCCCTGCAACTGGCCCTCGGCCTGAGCCTTTTTGATCTGGCGTTCAACCAGTTTTCCAAGCGATCCGAACATGCGCGTATCGTATCAATATCTAAGATTTCACGAAAGGGATCAGCGTATTTTGTTTGTCACAAGATAGGCGATACCACCTGCCAATAACCCCCAGACCGCAGCGCCCAGACCAAAGACACTGACGCCCGAAGCCGTGATGGCCAGAGTCAGAATGGCCGCCTCGCGCTCGGCTGGCACATCCAGTGACGCGTGCAGGGCATTGGCCATCACCCCGATGAGGGCCACACCTGCCAAAGTGCCCATCAACAGCGGGTCGGCATTCGCGGCGAAGCTGGTGATTGCGACGGCAAAGATACCGAACAGGCAGTAGAACACGCCCCCCATGATCGCGGACCAATAGCGCAGGGCAGGGTCGGGGTGACTGTCTTCGTTCGAACACATCGCAGCGGTAATTGCGGCCAGGCAGGTTGCCGGTGCGCCAAAGGGGGCAGAGAGCAGACTTGCGCCCCCAACGGCTGAGAACAACCGACCTGCGTCTGGCTTGTAGCCAAAGCTGCGGATCACGGCGACACCGGGAATGTTTTGCGTTGCCATTGTCACGATGAAAAGCGGCACGCCTATCCCTATTGCGGACGCGGCTGAAAACGTAGGCGTGGTCCATACCGGGGCGGCTACCAGTTGATCGGGCAGCAACTGGGCGTCCCCGGCATTCAACGTCACCACAATGGCCGCCGCGATCACAGCGGCAGGAACGGCGAATAGACGATTGAAACGACCTGCGATGAACCAGGTCAGGATTACCGGCAGGGCCTGCCAAGGTATCTCTACCGCTGCTTTGAAAGGCACCAGACAAAGTGGCAAAAGCACGCCAGCCAGCATCGCCTGAGCCAGCGTAGTCGGGATCGCCGCTGCCAAACGCCCCAACGGTTTCCAGAGCCCGGCCAGAACCGTCAGAGCGCCGGCACATAAGAACGCTCCGATAGCACCCGAATAGCCTTCCACCGGCGTGGCCGAAACAGCCAGCAGCGCAGCCCCCGGCGTGGACCACGCGACGCTGATTGGCAGCTTGTAGACTGTGCTTAGAATGATGGCGGCCAACCCCATTGCGATGGCCGCGCTCATCAGGCCGGACGCGGCCTGAGCGGGCGAGGCACCCATGGCGGCCAAGCCCTGCAAGACAATCGGGAATGAGCTAAAGAACCCAACGATAGCGACCACCAACCCGGTTGAAACGGTCTGCGTCGGGGGAAAGCGCTGTGTCATTGCGTCCTCAGGGGTTGCCACTTGCATTTGCTAACAACCGCAGCCTGCCGGGAACAAGGTCAAAAGCGTCAGAGAAAAGGAAAACCCCGCCATAACGTGTGGCGGGGTTTTCGAGTTGTGCGATTGTGGAAAGATGAAGATCAGGCGATTTCGGCCAGACGGGCGAGGGCCTCGTTCAGTTTCGCCTCTTCTTCCTCGCGGGCGGCAAGGTTGGCTTTGGCCTCTACAACCACTTCCTCCGGGGCGGAGGCCACGAATTTGGGGTTGTTCAGACGGCCGCGCAGGCCGCCGAGTTCCTTGGCCAGTTTGCCCTTGGCCTTCTCCAGCCGTTCCTTTTCCGCGCCGATGTCGATGATGTCTGCCAACGGCAAGCCGAAGGACGCACCGGGCGCAGCGATCGAGATCGTGCCTTTGGGCAGCTCGTCGGCTTTGGTCAGGCTGTCGATCCGCGCCAGACGTTTGATCAGCGCTTCGTTGCGATCCCATGCGGCTTGGCCGTTCGCGTCGATCTCGGTCACCAGCATGGGCACATAGAGGCCCGCCGGAACCCGCATCTGCGCGCGGGCCGAGCGGGTGTTTTCGATCACCGAGATCACCCAGTTCATTTCGCGATCCGCGTCGGCGTCGATCAGGTCGGCGGCCGCATAGGTCGGCCAGTCGGCGTGGACGACCATCTTGGCGCGCGCGCCGGTCAGGCCCCACAGTTCTTCGGTGATGAAGGGCATGATCGGATGCAGCAGGACCATGCACTGATCCAGAACCCAGCGCATGGTGGCGCGGGTCTCGGCCTGTGCTTCGACGTCGTCGCCCTGCAGCAGCGGTTTTGACAGTTCCACATACCAATCGCAGACCTTGCCCCAGACAAAGGCGTAAAGCCCGTTGGCCGCGTCGTTGAAGCGATAGCTTTCCAGTGCCGCGTCGACCTCTTCCCGCACGCGGGCGGTTTCGCCGATGATCCAGCGGTTCACGGCGGCTTTGGGTTTCAGGTCGGCGACGTCCAGTTGGGGGACGGCGTCGGTGAAGACCTCGTTCATCTCGGCAAAGCGGACGGCGTTCCAAAGCTTGGTGCCGAAGTTCCGGTAACCGGTGATGCGCTCGCGGGACAGTTTCAGCACGCCACCAATGGCCGCCATCGAGGCATTGGTGAACCGCAGCGCGTCGGCGCCGAATTCGTCCACGATCTCCAGCGGGTCGATGACGTTGCCGGTGGTCTTGGACATCTTCTTGCCCTTCTCGTCGCGGACAAGCTGGTGCAGGTAGACGGTGTGGAACGGGATCTGATCGACCACGGCCAGCTGCATCATCATCATCCGGGCGACCCAGAAGAACAGGATGTCGAAGCCGGTGATCAGGACGTCCGTGGGGAAGTAGCGGTTCAGCTCATCCGTCTGCTCGGGCCAGCCCAGGGTGCCGATGGGCCAGAGACCGGAGGAGAACCAGGTGTCGAGGACGTCGGGGTCACGGCGCAAACCAAACAACATTGCACCGTCGGTCAACTTTTGTGGCGTATCGCTGGAAGCCAATATTAACTGGGGCTCCAATTCTAGATCATAGGCCTTCGCATCAAGCTCTGCTGGGTATTTTTCAAGATCAGTTACATCAGCAACTATGATCTTCCCATCTGCGAGCCCATGCTTCTTTTTCAGTATGTCTGCGGCAGCGCTTAGTGCTTCCATTCGATCTTCCGCGCAGACTGTCAGGCCATTCGGTCCATACCAAACCGGAATCTGATGCCCCCACCACAACTGACGCGAGATGCACCAGGGCTCGATGTTTTCCAGCCAGTGGTAATAGGTCTTCTCGCCCGACTCGGGGATGATCTTGACCGTGCCGTCCTTGACCGCATCCAGCGCGGGGCCGACGACCTTTTCGGCATCCACGAACCACTGGTCGGTAAACATCGGCTCGATGACCACTTTCGAGCGGTCACCGAAGGGCTGCATGATCGGTTTGCTCTCGACCAGCGGAACCAGCTTGTCTGCACCTTCATGATCAGGTTTCAAGGCGGTCGAACCCAAGCGGGGATCATCCGCGCGGGTCATGACGGCCAGACCGTCAGCGGTGATTTCCTCGACGACCTTCGCGCGCGCTTCGAACCGGTCGAGGCCGCGCAGGTGATCGGGGATCAGGTTGATCGCGTCGATCTCGTTCTCGGTGAAATCACGTCCACGCGCGTATTCCTGCGCCTTGCCTGCCTCTTCGGCGTAAGGCGCACCATCGGCCCGCATTGCGCCTTTGGTGTCCATCAGGCGGTACATCGGAATGCCGCCGCGCTTGGCGACCATGTTGTCGTTGAAGTCATGTGCACCGGTGATCTTCACCGCGCCTGAGCCGAAATCGGGATCGGGGTAGTCATCGGTGATGATCGGAATCTGACGGCGATGCTCTTTCGGACCAACCGGGATTTCGCAGAGTTTGCCGACAATTGGCGCGTAACGCTCGTCCGATGGATGAACCGCAACCGCGCCGTCACCCAGCATGGTTTCAGGGCGGGTCGTGGCGATCGAGATATAGTCGCGCTCTTCCTCAAGCACGATGTTCCCATCCTCGTCCTTCTCGACATAGGTGTAGGTCTCGCCACCGGCCAGCGGGTACTTGAAGTGCCACATGTGGCCTGCGACTTCGATATTCTCGACCTCAAGGTCCGAGATCGCGGTCTCAAAATGCGGGTCCCAGTTGACCAGACGCTTGCCGCGATAGATCAGGCCCTTTTCGTACATGTCGACGAAAACCTTGATCACTGCATCGTGGAAATTGGCCGAATTCTCGTGCCCCGTGCGCGGATCGCCCGCAGCGCCTGCCATAGTGAAGGCGTTACGCGACCAGTCGCAGGAGGAGCCCAGACGCTTCAACTGCTCGATGATCGTGCCGCCGTATTCGCCTTTCCACTCCCAAACTTTCTCAAGGAATTTCTCACGCCCCAGTTCAGTGCGGCTGGGCTGCTGCGTGGCGGCCAGCATCTTTTCCACCTGCATCTGCGTGGCGATGCCCGCGTGGTCCTGACCGGGCTGCCACAGCGTGTCGAAGCCGCGCATCCGGTGCCAGCGGATCAGGATGTCCTGCAGCGTGTTGTTGAACGCGTGGCCCACATGCAAAGCACCGGTCACATTGGGCGGCGGGATCATGATGGTAAAGCTTTCGTCACGCGATTTGTTCGCGCCTGCCTTGAAGGCTCCGGCCTGTTCCCAGGCTTCATAGATGCGGGCCTCGGCCTCGGCCGCGTTGAATGTCTTTTCCATCGCCATGGGGTGCGTCCTGCGTCATCGAATTGAGGGTCAGCGCCTGCAATAGCGAAAGGTTTGGGAAAGTGGAAGGCTTTGCCGCCAATTCCCCTCAGCGGCGAAGTTCATCGCGACCGTGAACCACGCCACAGACAACGGATGGTCGGGTCGATCACACTCTTACGGTGTGGTCACAGGGCCGCGCGGCGGGGCAAGGTGTAGCTTTGCTGTCAGTTTCGTGACCAGATAACAGACGCTTTCTGGAGATTTGCACAGGTTTTGAACTTTCGTAATATATTCAGACATATGGTGGTTCTATTGAAGACGCTGAAGCAGGTGACGGACTTGGCCATGATGCTGCCCAAATGGACGACTAGGATCGTGATGATGGCGCAGAGGCTCACGGTTTCGTTGGGTGCCTTGCCCGGCAGGGGCAGGATGCCCATCCTTAAGTGTATCTCCATGCCGCATTTATTAGCGCGCCTTAAGCTGGACGCTCGTTTGTATTGCGGGGGTGAGATGCAGATGCAGAGGCTATTGGTGCGCATGCGACCGGGGTCAGAGGAGGTGCGATGCTGAGGAGCGCGCGCAACCTTACAGAGTACAGGAGTGGCTGAGATATGGTTTTGTCGCGGCTAAGCAGAAAGGTACTGGGATGGCTTGGGCGGCCATTGCGGTCCGAGCATTCTGCCGAAGTGCGGCATCGCGAACCGATCAGCCATGTTATCATTCTGGACGGGACCATGTCGACACTCGAACCGGGATTCGAAACCCACGCGGGTCAGACTTACCGACTGTGTAAGGAGATGGGCAGCCAAGTATCCGTTTTTTATGAATCTGGCGTGCAATGGGATAGCTGGAAATCCTCGCTGGATGTGATGATGGGGCGTGGTATCAACCGGCAAATCAGGCGCGCTTATGGATATTTGGCATCGCGCTACAAACCGGGGGATCGTATCTATTTCATGGGTTACTCACGCGGTGCCTATGGTGTGCGCAGCCTGGCCGGGGTGATCGATATGATCGGCCTGCTTAAGGCCGAGCACGCAACCGAGCGCAATATCAAACAGGCTTACCGGCACTATGAGTGCAACCCTTCGGGGGCGGCGGCGCGGGATTTCCGGGGCAAGTTTTGCCATGACGACCTTGCCATCGAGATGATTGGCGTCTGGGATACGGTAAAGGCGCTTGGGCTGCGTCTGCCATTGTTGTGGCGCTGGGCGGAAGACAGGCACGCGTTCCACAACCATCATCTGGGGCAAGCCACGCGCCATGGCTATCACGCCATGGCCCTGGATGAGACGCGAGAGGTGTATGAGCCGGTGCTCTGGCAGTGCAAACCCGATTTCAAAGGTCATGTTGAACAGGTTTGGTTCCGCGGTAGCCATGGAGATGTAGGTGGTCAGCTAAACGGGTTCGAGCAGGCCAGACCGCTTAGCAATATCTCGATGATCTGGATGCTGGATAAGGCCGAGCGACATGGGCTGCCTCTCCCAGACGGGTGGAGGGACCGGTTCCCGACAGATGCCGGCGCGCCTTCGGTGGGCACGTGGCGGGGTTGGGGCAAGATTTTCCTGTTGCGCAAGCATCGCAAGGTCGGGCGGGATCGGTCCGAGCAACTGCACGTCTCGGTATCGCCTCAGGATCTGCCGGGTTGGGTGCCGATGTCAGACGAAGCGTCCTATCCGGCGCGATAAATCCAGACACACGGTTCTGCTTCAGCGGTGACACCGCGATTAATCGAATTGCACACTCGGACTGTCGGCTTTGGCGGCTTCAAAGGCAGCATTGATGTCGCTTGTGATGTTGCGTGTCAAAGAAAGCTCGGGCAGCGCCGCAGCCGGAAAGAACCGCGCCTCACTGGTTTCCGGGCCGGGTTCCGGAGACTGGGCTTGTAACTCGTCGCACAGGAAGAACAGTTTGTAGAAATCCCGAACGTCTGGCGGATAGGGGTGCCGCGCCTTGTGGCGTAATGCGTATAAATGGCGGGCCTGAACGCGCAGGCTCGCCTCTTCCCAGACCTCACGCTCGATATTCTCAGCCGGTGAACTGCCGATGTCTGCAAATCCGCCGGGCAGGGCCCATTTTCCATCGCTGCGCTCGCGCACCAACAGGATGTGCCCATTGCGGATAACGGCGCCGCGAATGTCGATGCTGGGGGTGGCATAACCGCCTGTATGATGGACGGTCAGTGCTTCAATCTTTGATATTGGCGTACGGCCAAGATCAGCCAGCATGGACCGGGCCATGGCTGCGATCTCGTCATAGCGTTCGCGATCGAACGGGTCTTTTGTGAAATGCTGGCCTGTTTCGGCCAGAGCCAGCAGGCGCTTTGCACGGGTGAGCCAGGTATCCTCTAACGTTGTAGAGCCCTGGCGCATTGGCTCTAACGCCGCCGGTCGCGGCGTGAGCTCATGGGCTGGAACGCCACGCCTACATGTGCCTCGCAATAGGGTTTTCCGGGCTCAACCGGCAGACCGCAGAACCAGAAATCATCGGTTGCCGGGTCTCCCACGGGCCATTTGCAGGTTTTTTCGGTCAGTTCCATCAGCGTCAGCTTCTTGGCCTTCTTCTCAACCTCGTTGACCTTGGCCAATGCCTCGGGGCTGATTTCATTGGCCGAAGGCTGCGGCGGCAACGGTTGGCCGGCCGGGATGATCTGCCGGCGGGCGGGAACCGCAGGTTTTGACTCGGCTGCAGGCGCTGGCGCTGGGCGAGCGGGTTCAGTCTTTGGTGCAGGTTTGGGCTTCGCCTCGACCTTGGGTGAGGGGGCAGGCTTTTCCTTAGGCTCGGATTTCGCCGGAGCCGCGCCAGTTGCGCGGTTTGACAGGCCCAAACGGTGTACCTTGCCGATCACGGCGTTGCGGGTTACGCCGCCCAATTCTTTTGCGATCTGGCTGGCCGACTGGCCCTCGCCCCACATCTTCTTCAGCAGCTCTACACGCTCGTCAGTCCAGGACATCATTTGCCTTTCAAAAGCGGAAAGCGGCCCCGGATTCGGGCCGCCTTGGGAATTCGTTTCAGCGCCCTATTCTAATCACTGCGGGCCGAGTTACAAGCGGTCATCGAATCAGCTATGGGGCAGACATGCAGAATCTTGTGGATCAGGGCACGCGCCGGTTCGGTGCGGTGAATTGGATGGGTCTTTATACGCTGGCGCAGCGCGAAACTCTGCGCTTTCTGGCGGTCTGGACGCAAACTCTGCTAGCCCCTTTGGTAACGGCTGGTTTGTTTCTGCTGATTTTTACAATCGCCATCGGTCCCAGCAGGCCGGATGTGATGGGTGTGCCATTCCTGACCTTCCTTGCACCGGGCATCATGATGATGACAGTGATTCAAAACGCCTTTGCCAATACGTCTTCTTCGATGGTGATCGCCAAAGTGCAAGGCAACATCGTTGATACGTTGATGCCGCCCCTATCACCGCTTGAGATTTTGCTGGGTTACCTGGCAGGTGGGATCGCGCGGGGCGCGTTGATCGCCTGCGTTGTGGCCCTGGCCTTTTGGGTGTTCCTGTCGATCACTCCGCAGAATCCCTTGGTCACACTGGTCTTTGTGCTTCTCGGAGGCGCTTTCATGGGTGCGTTGGGTCTGTTTGCCGGTATCTTTGCCAACAAGTTTGATCAGATGGCTGCGATAACCAATTTCATTGTTACACCTTTGGCGTTTTTGTCGGGCACATTCTATTCCGTCGATGCCCTACCTCCGGTTCTGAACGCGATCAGCCATGTAAACCCGGTTTTCTATCTGATCGACGGGTTGCGATATGGCATGATCGGTGTGTCGGACAGTTCTCCCGTTTTGGGGGGCATTGTGTGCAGCCTGGCAATTCTGCTGGTCTGTACGATGACATGGCGGATGTTGCGCAAGGGTTACCGGCTCAAGGCCTGACGCTGCCGCGCTTCGCGCCAGACCAGTATCAACGCTCCGGCAATGATGATGGACGAGCCGATGATGCTGACCGGATCTGGCACGACGCGAAACACGGCAAAATCATAGATCGCTGCAAAGATCAGTGTTGCATAGCTGATCGGCGCCACGAATGAGGCATCCGCACGCGCCATACCATTCACGAAACAGGCTTGGGCACAGGCCATCAACACACCGATTCCAATTAGCGCAGCCCATTGTGCTGGGTTAGGCATTTGCCAGACGAAGACGACAGCAGAGGATGCAATGGCCAATCCCATCGCGTTGTTCACCAGTAGGATTTGGATGGGAATTTCCTTGCCTGAGAGTTTTTTGATGAAAATCAGTTCCATCCCTATTACGGCGGCAGCCGCCAAGGCCAACAATGCGGCGGGCTGAAAGCTCTCAGGGGTTGGACGTAGCAGGATCAACGCACCTGTCAGCGATACAGCAGCAGCCAGCCAGCGCCATGGTCCAACACCTTCTTTCAGCAAAGGAATTGCAAGCACCATCGCAAAGACGGGGTTCAAAAAGGAAATTGCCGTTGCATCAGCGATTGGAATGAACGCGACCGAGGCAAACATCAGCGTGATGCCAAGCCAGCCAAAGCTTGTTCGACCAATATGAAGCCCCCAATGGGGGCGCCGCAACTGCGGTCGCAGAATCCCTACTGCGCTGACTATCACCACAAACGCAAACAGAAATCGCCCATGGCTGATTTGCATTGGGTGAAGCGGCGGGCCGAGCGTTTCTGTTCCCAACGCCTTGGCCAACAAGGTCGTTGCAGCAATAAAAGCACTGGCGGCGAAAATCAGCAGGGCGGCCAGCGGCGGATTCTGATCCTTGGGTTTGAACATGGTCTACCGGTGGGGCAGCGAGCCAAGAATGGCAAGACGTAACTGCAAGGCGCAGCGATGCTGAGCAATATTTCTTGCGCGACGCAAATTATGGGTTTCCAGAACCGCTACGGGCCGCTATACGGCCCGCATGATCAAAACCGCACATATCCTGCGCCTTCGACGCCGACGCTTTTCTGCGTAACCGCTCAGTTTGATCTCTTTGCGCCGTGCAAAGCGCCGCAAACCCCACCAAATCAGTTGACGACCATGGCTCTCGTGTATCACTCACAGGGCTTAAGCTACTTGAAAAGGATGATCCGATGATCCCGTCCGTTCTGCCGACCTATAACCGTGCGCCCCTGACGTTTGTGAAGGGCGAAGGCGCCTGGCTGACTGAGGCGGATGGCCGACGTTTTCTGGACCTCGGTGCCGGGATCGCGGTGAACGCGCTGGGCCATGCGCATCCGGCGCTAGTCAATGCGCTGACAGAACAGGCGCATGCGCTCTGGCATGTCTCGAACCTTTATCAAATCCCGCAGCAGCAGGCGCTGGCCGATAAGCTGGTCGAACATACCTTCGCCCACACTGTGTTCTTCACCAACTCGGGCACCGAGTCCTGCGAACTGGCCGTAAAAATGGCCCGCAAGTATTTCTATGACAAAGGCCAGCCCGAGAAGGTCGAGATCATCACCTTTGATGGCTCGTTCCATGGCCGCTCCTCGGCTGGTATCGCCGCTGCCGGGTCCGAGAAGATGACCAAGGGCTTCGGTCCTCTGTTGCCCGGCTTTGTGCATCTCACGTTCGGAGACCTCGACGGCGTCACCAACGCCATCACCGAAAAAACAGCGGCAATCATGATCGAGCCAGTTCAGGGTGAAGGAGGCATCCGTCCCGTTCCCGACGCTGAACTCAAAGCCCTTCGCCAGATTTGCGACGACCATGGCCTGCTTCTGATTCTGGATGAGGTGCAATGCGGTGTGGGCCGCACTGGCAAACTCTTCGCGCATGAATGGGCGGGCATCACCCCGGATATCATGATGGTCGCCAAAGGCATTGGCGGAGGCTTCCCTTTGGGCGCAGTGCTGGCCACAGAAGAGGCCGCCAGCGGCATGACCGCAGGCACTCATGGCTCCACCTACGGAGGTAACCCGCTGGGTTGCGCCGTTGGCTGCGCCGTGATTGATCAGGTTGCCACGCCCGCATTTCTTGAAAGCGTTAACCGCAAAGCGGGCTTGATGCGTCAGAAGCTCGAAGGTCTGGTTGCCGCACATCCAGATGTCTTTGAAGAGGTGCGCGGATCCGGCCTGATGCTCGGCCTGAAATGTAGTGCGACCAATATCGACGTCGTCAACGCAGGTTATGACAACGGGGTCATTACTGTGCCCGCCGCCGACAACGTGATCCGCTTGCTACCGCCCCTGACCCTCAGCGAGGATGACATCGCCGAAGCCCTGATCCGCCTCGACAAGGCCGCCGCACAGGTCGAAGGCCAACTTGCCACCGCCTGACCCTTCTTCTGTTCAAAAATACCTCGGGGGTTCGGGGGCAGAGCCCCCGTCCGTCGACAACCAAAAGCGATACGTCATGAACCATTTCCTTGATATCCACAAAACCGATACCGCGTCCCTTAGAGCGATGATCGATCAGGCCAGCGCAATGAAACAGGCCCGTTTGGGTCGCCGCAAAGCCGCGCCGGATGATGAACAGCCCCTCAAGGGCTGCATGGTTGCGCTGATCTTTGAAAAACCATCAACCCGGACGCGTGTTTCCTTTGATGTAGGCGTCCGCCAGATGGGCGGGCAGACTATGGTTCTGTCAGGGAAGGACATGCAGCTGGGCCATGGCGAAACCATCGCCGACACCGCCCGCGTTCTGTCGCGCTATGTGGATATGATCATGATCCGGACCTTTGACGAAACCATTCTGACCGAAATGGCCGAGTATTCGGACGTGCCCGTGATCAACGGGCTTACCGACCGGACCCACCCCTGCCAGATCATGGCCGATGTCCTGACCTTCGAAGAACATCGCGGACCGATCAAAGGCAAAAAGGTCGTCTGGACAGGGGACGGCAACAATGTTTGCGCCTCGTTCCTGCATGCTGCCGGACAGTTCGGATTTGACTTCACCTTCACCGGCCCGGCCCAGTTCGACCCCGAGGAAGAGTTCATGGGCTTTGCGCGTCAGCGGGGCTCAAAGGTCGTCGTCGAACGCGACCCACATAAAGCTGTTGAAGGGGCTGACCTGATTGTGGCGGATACCTGGGTGTCCATGCATGATTCTCAGTCCGCGAAAGAGCGTCGCCACAACCTGCTTCGCCCTTATCAGGTCAACGCTGAACTGATGTCCCATGCGAAACAGGATGCGCTGTTCATGCATTGCCTGCCCGCACACCGTGAAGAAGAAGCAACATCCGAGGTTATGGACGGCCCAAACTCGGTCATCTTTGATGAGGCCGAAAACCGCCTGCATGCGCAAAAGGCGGTGATGCGCTGGTGTCTAGGCGTCTAAGCCCTTCGCTTCACATCCCATACCCGCAATTTGGCGAGCGCCCGCGCGGTCGCCAAAACCACCAGAACGCAGAGTGCGGCCTTGCTCATAATACCCATGGTGCCTTCGATCAGCATCGCATGGATCACGCTGCCGAGAATAGTGATGGTTGTGAGACCCGCATGACCAAGCCGCCAAATGCGAAACCTAAGGTGTAGACGCGTTCGGTAAAGGCCCAGCACAGCGGCGCCAAAGGCGGCCCACATCGCGACAACACCCCAGGCTGAAAATGGCGTCGGTGATACAAATAACAGGGCATCAATAACGTCAGGCGGGCTGGTGATCCACAAACCTCCGACATGCAACAGAATTGCGATGATCAGCGTGACGCCCAACAAGCGATGCAGGTTTCTGCTGGTCATTGGGGTCAGGCCAGGCAGGTCTCTGGCGGCGAGCAGGGGCTGAACCAACAGAAGACCTAGGCCGATGATCCCCGAAAAACCAGCCGCAATGTAGACAGGGTCGCGCCATGCCAGCAAAGGGCTGAAGCCAGCGACCATCAAAGGAATGGCCAGTGCGGCCAACAGGCTCGCCCAGAGTACGACTTTAAGGATCACGTGGGTCAGATCGGTTGCAACACGAAATGCGCAGCCAGCGTTTTATCCTTAGAGCTGGACATCACGGGGCGCAGGAACACAGTCTCAAAGGCGCCACTGTCATAGGCCAGGTGACCATGCGGTTGACCAAAGGCTGGAACGATTTGTGGCATTTCTAGCCGGAACTCACCATTTGCATCCGTTAGTGTCGCACCGTGGCTTTGCGGATCGCGCTCGTGCCCTTCGGTGGTATGTGCCCAGATCTGGATGCGTTGACCGGGCAAGGGAGCCCCATCGCCTGCGCGACGCACCGTGCCTGTCATCCAAAAGCCTCCGCCACCGATCCGCTCAACGATCGGAGCGCCCGGGTGATAATTGTTCGACCCACCTCGCATCGATGGTGTAGGAGCAACGCCAGCCGCCAGTGCCGGTGTAAATCCGCCTGCTAATGCGGCGGTTCCGGTCGCGATCAGGTTCCGGCGCGTGATTAGTAGGCGGGTCATGGATACTCTCCTGTCGAACCTAATGCAGCCCTTGGCTCAATGCCTCTATATCCAAAGATAGCACATGCGAGGACGATTCCGAGGTCGCGTCGAAGGGAATCGCAAGGTTTTGCCCTCACGCCTCTGTGAGGTTCGGTGCCTGTTGCGAATACTGATATCTCCCTGCACGCAAACTGTGCGTTGATGCGCTTTTTCTGCGCACTTTTCGCTCTATATTCACATTCGCGAACGCAACATGGCCCCTCGGGCCGCCCGACTGGGAGAACAGGAATGAGTTGGAATCCGACCCACAATCCCGAATGCCTTTCCGAAAACCCGGCATTGGACACTTTGATCATCCCGCGTGCACGCGACCTCGGCGGGTTCGAAGTGCGCCGCGCACTCCCTTCGGTTCAGCGGCAGCTTGTTGGGCCTTTCATTTTCTTCGATCAAATGGGGCCCGCAGAATTTATTACTGAAGGCGGGATTGACGTGCGCCCTCACCCTCATATCGGGCTGGGTACCGTGACTTATCTTTATCAGGGTGAGTTCGAGCACCGCGACAGCCTGGGATCCCACCAGATGATCTATCCGGGTGAGGTCAACTGGATGGTTGCCGGACGTGGCGTAACCCATTCAGAACGTACGAGCGATGAGACCCGAGGCAAGCGAAACAGTTTGTTCGGTATTCAGACCTGGATCGCACTGCCAGAACAACATGAAGACATGGCCCCTGATTTCGAGCATCACAAACAGGGCGCGTTACCGCATATTCAGGATGCGGGGGTCAGCGCGCGGCTGATCTTGGGTTCAGCCTATGGCGAAACAAGCCCGGTGACCATGCTGTCTGAAACCTTCTATCTGGATGTGCAACTCGATCCTGGCGCAGGCTTCCCGCTGCCTGACGATCATGAAGATCGGGGCGTATATGTCACCGAAGGTCAGGTTGAGATCGCCGGAGACAGGTTCGACGCAGGGCGTATGATGGTTTTCCGTCCGGGAGACAAACTTTCGGTTACTGCGGGGCCTGTTGGCGCGCGGCTCATGCTGTTGGGCGGCGCGACATTGAACGAGGACCGGTACATCTGGTGGAACTTTGTATCCTCGTCTAAAGAAAAGATCGAAACCGCAACGCGCGAGTGGAAAACCGCAGATTGGGCCAATGGCGCCTTCCATCTGCCGCCCGGGGATGATCAGGAGTTCATTCCGATTTCAGAGGAATTGGAACGCACCAAACCCCGCCTTGCACGGTGAACGCAACGTCATTGGGCGATGGGCTTGTCCCGGGCTGAGAACCCGGTGATCCTTTCCAAAGCGGAGGGATCGCCATGAAGATTGTCATTGCTGGGGCCGGCAGTATCGGATGCTATTGCGGCGCGCTGCTGGCTGATGCCGGTCACGAGGTCACATTGCTTGGGCGGTCTCGGGTATTGGAACCGATCCGAGAGCAGGGCTTGACGGTTACCAACTACGCGGGGCTGCATCGCCATCTGCCCGCGCAGAAGCTGACTCTAGGCGATGATCCCGAGTGCCTCGGTGGTGCCGATGCGATCATCGTGACGGTAAAATCAGGGGCCACGCCTGAAATGGCAGGTCTGATTGCCATTCATGCGGCACAAGGGGTGCCCGTTCTTTCTTGGCAAAATGGGATGCAGAATGCCCAAACCCTGCGCGAAGCATTGCCCGGCTACGACGTGCGCGCGGGCATGGTGCCGTTTAATGTGGTCCCGATTGAACCCGCAACCTACCACTGTGCCACATCCGGTGACATCGTAGTTCAGACCGGCCCTGGGAACCTTGCTGAACGCCTAAACAGCCCTAATCTGCCAATCTCAGCAAGCGATCAGATCGAAGCGGTCCAGTGGGGCAAACTGGTCATCAATCTGAACAATGCGCTAAACGCCTTGTCCGGACTAACACTTGTCGATCAGTTGATGGATCGACAATGGCGCTGCCTGATGGCCGACCAGATGGCCGAGGCATTGAATGTGCTGAAAGCTGCGAGCAAGCCGGTCGCGTCGACTACGCCGTTACCCGCCAGCCTGACACCTTTCATTCTGCGTCTACCAACGCCGATCTTTATGCGTGTTGCGTCGAAGATGCTGACGATTGACCCAACCGCGCGTACTTCTATGGCCTATGATTTGATGCAGGGTCGCAAAACGGAAGTCGATAGCCTTCAAGGTGAGATTAAACGCCTCGCAGAGCAAACAGGCATGAATACACCAATTTGTGCTCGAGTCTCTGATTTGATCCAACAGCGACCCACCCCACCCATGCGCCCACAGGAGATACGGCCCGATGCAAAGGTGATCGGAGGCAGATAGATCAGGCCGGACAAGACTGTGCTTTGATGTTCTTGGCGGATTTGCCCGGGCGCTAACAGCGGGCGTTTTCCAACGTCGATCTATTTTGCCGGATTGTCTCCGCAGCAGCATGAACGATCGATGCTCCCTCCGGATTTCCGAAGCGACCAAACTAATCAGCCCCATAAAGACCTTCAACTGAGCACCATGCGCGGCCGCGCGATACGAGAGCTCGCGGTGTTAACGTGCCAGTGGTTCCCCAATAACAGGGCAGCGAGTGCTTACCGGTTTCGACACGTGCTACTCGATCTTCAGTAGCAATGCCTGCAATTCTGGCTCTCTGACCAAAGTCGCCGCCGTTTTGGGGGTAACCCAGTTGCGCTTTCTTTGGCCAATTTCGGGGAATTCATCGGCCAGCGCGCGCACCGCAACACGATAGACGCTTGTCAGAACCGGCTGTGCAGAACCGTCTTTTAGTATTTTGTCGTAGGTGAAGTGGCCGAACGGGTTCTTTTCAACCATGTCAGCTTCAACACCGGCCTCTTCCCAGGCTTCTTGCGCGGCGGTTTCTGCGCCATCCAGCCCGTCAATCGGCCAACCTTTTGGAATTATCCAACGCCCGGTATCGCGGCTGGTAATCAGCAGAACCTCGGGGCCCGCATCGGTTTGTCGCGTGCACAGGGCTGCAAATTGCACCCGGCGCGGGCGCAGAAACAGGGGTTTTGCGACCTCTTCCCATATGTTGCGAAACCAATGTGACATAGTCAAAATATCAGGTGCTTTTCTCGATTCTTCGGCCGTTCAGTTAACCATTGAGCCAGGATATTTCAACAAATCCGTGACCAAAAGATTAATATTTTACCCATTTTTAAGGAAATATGTGTCTTTTTGTGGGATTTGGTGGTTGATGCCCCCGATCTGCCTCAGCTTTTGCGACGTTTGGCGCGCAAGGTTGGGTCTGCTTGCGTTGGATCTTCGGGCCAGGGGTGTTTGGGATACTGCGCCCGCATATCTTTGCGGACATCCGCATAGGACCCGGACCAGAACCCGGGCAAATCCCGCGTGATCTGAATTGGGCGCTGTGCAGGGGACAGCAGGGTGATCTTAAGCGGCGCGCCTGCGACAACGGGATGATGCGCAACCCCGAAAAGCTCCTGCAGGCGAACCGCGATTTCGGGTACGTCGGTGCCATAGTCAATTGGCACTTTGCGCCCCAATGGCGTGATGAAAGACCCAGGCGCGCGCTTGCCCAACTCTTGCATCTGTTCCCAATCCAGCCGCGCCCGGAGCGCGGGTAGAAGGTCAAAGCGTTTCAAGTCTTCGGCGCTGCGCACGCCAGACAGCATGGGCAATAGCCAGTCTTCAAGAGAAGACATCAGCCCTTCGATTGAAAAATCCGGCAGATCAATCCCATCGGCGCGTACCAGTTCGACCCGCGCGGCAAAACGCGCGGCGGCGCCTTCCAGACGCAGCCCCAGATCGCGCACACCGCCCAGCATAGCCTGTGCCACGGTGTCATCGGGTACGTCTTTCCACAGGCGGTCGCTCAGGGTGATCGCGCCAAGCCGTTCCTGCTGTCGTGCGATCACCCGCCGTTCGCGCTTGGACCAGGCGCAGGTATCAACCCAACACAGTTGGTCGGCGAACTGATCGCGGATATCGCGTTCGGAAATCTGAACCGCCATCCGCACGCGGGCTTCGCGTGGGTTCCCATCGGTGTCGAGCACGACAAGATAGGGCGCATTGGCCAGGGTATCGTCGTTTCCCAGCACCACGCCTTTGCCGCCCGACAGGACATGGCGTGGTGTATCCCCTTTGCGCCGTTGCCCGATCCGGTCGGGATAGGCGAGCGCCACCATCGCTGCGGCGCTGAGGGTTTCGTCCTGAGGTTGGACCATCGCGCGCAGACGTTTCGTTTCGCCCTTGATCCGATCCACAACGCTTGGATTGACCTGCCAGGGCTTTTCCCTTTGAAAAGCGCGTGTATCGCGTATCGCAGCCATCCTGAGGGTCAGATCGACCGGAGCGCCCTTAAGGGGATCTCGTTCTGCCAGTAACGCGGCCAGCGGGGCTGACTGTGTTCCGGCGCGAACCAGCATATGGCCCAAACGTGGGTGCAAGGGCAGGGATGCCAAACGCCGCCCGTGATCTGTGATCCGCCCTTTGCCATCCAGCGCGCCAAGCATTCGTAACAGGGATCGCGCCTCGGCCAATGTGCCATCAGGTGGAGGGGTCAGAAACGCAAGATCACCAGCTTCTGCACCCCATAAGGCAAGCTCTAACGCCAGTACGGTCAGGTCAGCCGCCTCGATTTCTGCGGGAGGATAGAAGTGCAAGGCACCTTCCTCGCCCTTTGACCACAACCGATAGCAGACCCCTTCGGCCACGCGGCCCGCGCGGCCAGTTCGCTGGGTGGCTTCGGCCCGCGTGACACGCTCGGTCACCAGCCGCGACATGCCCGAGCCCGGATCGAACCGCGCCCGCCTTGCTTGGCCCATATCCACGACCACACGGATGTCGGGGATGGTCAGCGAGGTTTCTGCGATTGACGTTGCCAGCACGATTTTGCGTCCGGCCTCAACCGGTGCGATGGCTGCGCGTTGTGCGGCAAAGGGCAGGGCGCCAAACAAGGGGCGCAATGTGCAGGTCTTTGGCAAGCGCTGGCTGAGCGCTGCTTCGGCCCGCCGGATTTCACCTTCGCCGGGCAGGAAAACCAGAATGCCGCCGCCGATCTGCTCCGTTTCGAACACCGCTGTTTCAACCAGATCAATCAGCGCATCCAACCGTCTGGCCTTGGGGCCCAGCGGACGGTTCAGCCAGCGGGTCTCAACCGGATAGCTGCGCCCTTCCGAGGTCACGAGAGGGGCTTCCATCAACCGCCCGACCGGCTCAGCGTCCAGCGTGGCCGACATCGCCACCAGGATAAGGTCATCGCGCAGCGCCCCGGCGACCTCAAGGCACAGCGCTAGACCCAGATCCGCGTTCAGGGATCGTTCGTGAAACTCATCAAAGATCACGGCCCCGACACCAGGAAGATCAGGGTCAGATTGCATCATTCGGGTCAGGATGCCTTCGGTCACGACCTCAATCCGTGTGGCGTTTGAGGTTTTGGCCTCACCACGGACCCTGTAGCCGACGGTTTGACCCGCGCGCTCACCCAGTGTTTCGGCCATGCGTTCAGCCGCAGCGCGTGCGGCCAGACGGCGGGGTTCCAGCATTACGATCTTGCCGGTGCACAGCCCGGCCTTTAGCATTGCCAGAGGAACGCGGGTTGTTTTACCCGCGCCGGGCGGGGCTTGGAGAACGGCGCGCCCATGGTCCCGAAGGGCTGAAATCAGGTCGGGCAGCGCGTCGTCTATCGGCAGTCGTGTCATACCGCCTTATCGCCAAAGCACCGGTCAACGTCCAGAAGGCCCAGCCAAAACACTGGATGCGCTCTGGACAATTACGGCGCGGCACCGTCATTTAGGGCAAATCTCCAAAAGAGGCCGGGCGGATGGACATAGCTGAATTGGGTGAAAGGATCATGCAAGGTGAACGCCGAGCTCTGGCGCGCGCAATCACGCTGGTCGAAAGCATCCGTGCAGATCATCGGGAGCAGGCCTCGGAGCTTCTGAGTTATCTGGCGCAATCAGGCAGACAATCTCTGCGGATTGGTTTGTCGGGTACACCCGGCGTTGGGAAATCCACCTTCATAGAAAGCTTTGGCATGATGTTGACCGGGCAAGGCCTGCGCGTTGCTGTTCTTGCGGTTGATCCAAGCTCGGCCCGGTCGGGCGGATCAATCCTGGGTGACAAGACCCGAATGGAACGTCTGAGCCGTGACCCAAACGCCTTTATCCGACCTTCACCCAGCCAAAGCCAGTTAGGTGGTGTTGCCCGTCGCACGCGCGAAGCCATCGCGCTGTGTGAGGCGGCAGGAAATGATGTCGTGCTGATCGAAACCGTGGGCGTCGGCCAGTCGGAAACCGTGGTGTCCGAGCTCTCCGATCTGTTCCTGCTGCTGCTTGCTCCGGCGGGCGGGGATGAGTTGCAGGGCGTCAAACGCGGAATAATGGAGATGGCAGATATCATCCTTATCAATAAGGCCGATGGTGACCTGAAGGCGACGGCGACACGCACCTGCGCGGATTATGCCGGTGCCCTGCGCCTGTTACGCAAGCGCCCGCAGGACCCAGAGGGGTTTCCCAAAGCGATGACAGTCTCAGCCATCGGAGAACATGGCCTCGACCAAGCCTGGGCAGAGATACAGTCGCTCAGCCAATGGCGGCGGGATAGCGGGTTTTGGAAGACAAACCGAGCTGCGCAGGCCCGCTACTGGTTTGATCAAGAGGTTCGGCATGCTCTGCTGGCCCGTCTAGACACACCCGAGGCGCGCCGGGAAATGGATGAGCTGAGCACTGAGGTGGGTCAAGGTACGCTCAGCCCCACGACCGCAGCGCGGCATATGTTGGCAAAACTCGCCGCCAGTTGATCAGTCTTCGGGTGTTTTGGCCCGGGCCTTGATGCGCGCGGCGTCTCATCGCACTATGGTTGCGTATTTTATCGGATCATGCCGATCTGGTCGTGTAAATGGTTGCTATCTTAGACCTGCCTGTTGCTTGGGAATAGAGGACAATGCCCAATATAAGGGGTACCAATGGCAATGACATAATCGACGTTACCGATGACAACGGTACGTTGAACGGTACGCCTCAGGGTACTCCGATTGACAACATTCGCGGCCGTGGTGGCAGCGACCAGATCACGGTTACGAACAGCACAGTTATCGGAGTTGTACGGGGCAACGGGGGTGGTGACGACATTACCATCACCGGCAGCACAGTCGGAACACTGAATGCCGGAGGGGGCGCGGATACCGTCGTTGTCCGTGGGTCCGACATCAGCAGCATCGCATTGGGGAATGGCAACGATACGCTGGATTTCCAAAGCACCAGTGTGTCAGGTACGGTCGAAGGCGGCGGTGGTACCGATACGCTGAACCTACCCGAAGGTACCGTGATCACTGACAGTACGTTCGGCACAATCACGGTTGTGGCTGGCACGAGCTATTCGCTGTCCAGCGGGTCGTTTACCCTGCCGTCGGGAACAATTGTCACGTATACAGGGTTCGAAAATGGTGCCGGGTTTCCGTGCTTTACCCGCGATACTCTGATCGCGACGGATTGTGGGTATTGCCCGATCCAGAAGATCACGGCCGGGGACAGGGTCCAGACGGTTGGCTTGGGACCCCAAACGGTGCGTTGGGCAGGGCGGCGGGCGTTCACAACCCGAGACCTTGAACAGGACCCCAAACTGCGCCCGGTGCGCATCGTGGCAGGCGCCTTAGGACAGGGGATGCCTAACCGCGATTTGCTGGTCTCGCGCCAGCACCGGATGCTGGTTCAATCCAAAGTCGCGCAACGCATGTTCGGAGCGCCCGACGTTCTTATTCAGGCGATCAAGCTGACCTCAGTGCCGGGTATCTATGTGGATCATGAAGTGCAATCGGTCGAGTATTTCCACTTGCTGTTTGACCGGCATGAGGTGATCTATGCCGAAGGCGCCCCAACCGAGAGCTTGTATACCGGGCCCGAGGCGTTGAAATCGCTCAGCGCCGCCGCGCGGCGTGAGATATTCAAGATATTCCCGGAGCTGGCGGATCACGATCACAGCCCTGACCCGGCGCGCCTGATCCCACGGGGCAAACAGCAGGCCCAACTGATCTCGCGCCATATAAAGAACGATAAACCTCTGTTGCATGCGCCGAACACACTCGCATGTGGTGAAGGCATAGGGGGCGCAAATATTCCGCGTTACCTGTCTTGACCCTACCTGCGATTCCCACTACACGCATCCAACCAGTTTTCGGGCGCGACTTCGGGTTGCGCCCCTTGTGATTTGGCCGCAGGCGTTTTGCCCGGCCTCCAGAAACAAAGGAAGAGACCATGTCGCGCCGTTGCGAACTGACCGGAAAAGGCCCGATGACTGGCAACAATGTCAGCCACGCCAAAAACAGAACTCGTCGTCGTTTTCTGCCGAATCTGAACGATGTCACCCTGCAGTCCGAAACCCTGGGCCGTGGCGTTAAGCTGCGTATCTCGGCGGCTGCGCTGCGTTCTGTCGACCACCGCGGTGGTCTGGATGCGTTCCTGGCGAAAGCCAAGGACGAAGAGCTGTCTGCGAATGCATTGAAAGTGAAAAAGGAAATCGCCAAGGCACAAGCGTCGGCGTAACCTTCTTAGACATTCCGCTTGAATGACCCCGTACCGGATTGGCGCGGGGTTTTTCGTTTTGCGATTCAGCTCGGGCCCCAAAAAAGTTCAAATAAATTGTAACGACCGTGAAACAGTTCACATACGCGCGCAGATGTAGGGCGTATGTTGACTATATTCTTTGGGTGGGGGCCGAGTGATGTCGTTAAAGAGTTTCTATATTTTCCTGTTGCTTTCGACCGTTCTCAAAAAAGCAATT
This sequence comes from Ruegeria sp. SCP10, assembly GCF_040329495.1. Lineage (NCBI taxonomy): Bacteria > Pseudomonadati > Pseudomonadota > Alphaproteobacteria > Rhodobacterales > Roseobacteraceae > Ruegeria > Ruegeria sp. SCP10. The sequence goes on along the minus strand of NZ_JBDZYF010000014.1, from coordinate 8,455 downwards.
TTGGCCTGCACGCGTATTCAGCGTCAGGTGAATCGCTCCCATACCAGTCTGACTAAGGGGGTCGTCAAACGGCCTGGGCTGGATTACTAAGAGACGCTTCAAGCGCGACCGTTTGGCGCTTGAAGCGTTTCATCTGTCTGGCCTATATGCAGGTCAGGATGAGCTCTGCGTTTCATAAGTTTTTGCCGGTAATATTGTCTCTGCTGCTGGTTCTGACCGGGCAGAGCATTGCGGCGTCGCGTGGCGTGGATATGGCGACGGGCCAGATGGTCCTATGTACCGGAAACGGCCCTGTTGTTGTCTATGTTGACGCAAATGGACAGCCTACAGCCCCACCACATTATTGCCCCGACTATGCGCTGACCCTGTTGGGGGCGGTTGCGGATGCACAACCCGCGCAGCCTGAGGCCCCGGCGCATCGGCTTCCCACGCCATTGCGCGGTAAAGGCAACCTTGTCGCATCGCCTGTCCCGGACACACCCGCGCGTGCACCTCCTGTCTCGGTCTAACCCCAACCACAGATTTTCAGACCGCTAGACACTTAAGGAGAGGCACAATGTCCCTCAAATCTAACCTGTTCGCCACTTTTGCAACCGTTCTTCTGGCCGTTCCGGCCTTTGCTGACAGCCAGATCGTTGTTGACGACGCCTACGCCCGTTCATCCGGCAAAGCCGCCAAAGCGGGCGCCGCGTTCATGATGATCCAGAACCAGGGCGAGACGGATGACCGCCTGATCAGTGCAACATCAGATGCCGCAGCCCGGGTAGAGTTGCATACGCATAAGATCAACGATGACGGCGTGGCTCAGATGGTCCATGTCGAGGAAGGCTTTATCATCCCGGCAGGCGAGACCTACATGCTCAAACGCGGTGGTGCACATGTGATGCTGATGGGGTTGAAAGCCCCATTCGAGCATGGTGCCACGGTTCCCGTCACACTGGTGTTCGAGCAGGCCGGAGAGGTCGTGCTTGACGTTCCAGTGGATCTGGAGCGCCAGGACAAGCATGGTCACGATCACGGATCCCATTCGAACTAGCAGCAACGCCTGTCTTCGGGCCGCTTCGCGGCCGTCATCCATGCGTCAGGCTGGGCAATGCCCGGCCTGTTTGCATAGTGGCAGGTGTTAGTCCCTAGCGATGAATGGTCTTCATGCCGATCCGGTCGTTGGCGCTGCGCAGACGGTTTGCCAGCCAGAACATGACAACCGCAATAGCAAGCGCCGAAAAGGCAATCGCCCATCCCAGCGCGACCAGCGCAATGGCGGGCCAGATTATCAACACCAGACCCACGATCAGTGCCGCAATCCCCGAACCGCGCATCGAACCGCGTTGCGGATCACGCTCATTCATCTGCTGCGACGCAGCCAGCGAGCCGATACCAATAATCAGCGCCCAGGCCCCCAACAGGAAGAAGGCCAGCTTCACGGTGCCCTCGGGCCAGATCAGCAAAACTAGGCCGATCAGCACTGCGCAAATGGCCGCGCCGCCCAACAGGCCCCGGCGTCCGACGCCCAGCAGCGTTAACCCGCCATCAATGATCAGCAGGCCCCCAACCAGACGCAGCAGCAAGGCAATGCTGCCAGAGGGCCAGAACAGTGCGGCAATTCCAACAGCCCCGGCCAAAACGCCGCGAATTAAGAAGGTCCACCAAAGACTGGACAACTGAGCGCTAAGCTGGTCGCGGTCGGCCATGCTGCCGTCTTCGAGAATTTCACCGGTTTTTGGGTCTTGATCTGTCATGGTGCGGTTTCCTCTGAAGGAGGTGATGCATTTGGTCGTGCAATTTGCCACCCATGTTGTCTTAAGTCTTTGCCATCAGCAACCGATCAACCCATCTTGGTACAGTTTCGGTTGCTTTGCCCAGCAACCGTTCATCGAAACCACCGCCTGTCGGCTCAAGATTGATTTCAATCGTGTGGGCCCCGGCTGCCTGCGCTTCGTGCACAAAGGCAGCGGCGGGGTAGACCTCACCAGACGTGCCGATTGCAGCAAAGATCGAAGCAGTGGTGAGATGATCGAAAATGTCTTCCATATGATAGGGCATCTCGCCGAACCAGACGATATCAGGCCGCCCGGACGGGGCGTTGCAGGCCGGGCAGGGCTCGTCAGGGGCCATTTCTGGAGGTGCTGTCCATCGATGGCCACAAGCTGCACATAATGCACCAGACAGGATACCATGCATATGGATCACTCCTGAAGCGCCGCCAGCCTCGTGCAGACTGTCCACGTTTTGGGTGACGATCACCACCTCTCCCGGCCAGTCTCGTTGTAGCTGGGCAAGGGCCTGATGCGCAGCATTGGGTTGTACCTGGGCGGCCTGAACCCTGCGGGCATTGTAGAAGCCCTGAACCAATGCCGGATTGCGGGCAAACGCCTCGGGCGTCGCGACGTCTTCGATCCTGTGTTGCGCCCATAGCCCGCCTTCATCCCGAAAAGTGCTGAGCCCGCTTTCAGCGGAAATACCTGCTCCGGTGAGAATGACGATCTTTTCCATTTGCCCTCTGCGCGATAGAAGATTGCTTATGACACAGCGTATCCTCTTTGTCTGTTTGGGCAATATCTGTCGGTCACCTGCGGCCGAGGGTGTGTTTCGCGCCCAAGCCCCGCATCACACAGCCGACAGTGCTGGAACTGCGGGTTGGCATATTGGCAACCCGCCTTATGGCCCTATGCAATCTTCTGCAAGTGCCCGTGACGTCGAACTGGGCGGTCTGCGCGCCAGGCAGTTTGTGGCTGAGGATTTTGATCAGTTCGATCTGATCATAGGAATGGATGCCGACAACATCGCGAACATCGAGGCCCTTAGGCCGGATGGAAACGACACGCCCGTTCGGCTGTTGACAGAGTTCGCGCCCCAAGCCGGTGCCGATCATGTCCCTGACCCTTACTATACGCGGGATTTTGACGGGGTGTTGGATTTGATCGAGATTGCTGTCGCCGGGTTGGTCGATCACTTGGATGGGTCGTCTAGCACCTTCAATTGATCACTGAGCCAGGGCAGTTTTGCCGTCGCTGGGTCAATGATCTGGCTTTGCATCAAGCGCCGCATCATGCCTGCCACCTCCTGCGGCACCTGATCGGACCAGTCCGTTCGGGTGAACAATGAAATGGTGCGGGCAAATGCGCCAAACGGGCAGGGATGGGCCTGCATGTCGTCGTGAAAACGCGCCGCACGCATATAGCCCAGAGGCGTTGTAATGGCCCAGCCCAGACCGCGTGCGACCATGGCCATCAGCGCCAGGTGCGAGCCGATCTCGAACCGTTCTTCATAGTCAATCTGCTGACGGGCCAGATGGCCTTCGATTTGGCGGCTGATCAGTTGCTCACGCGCGTAGCGCAGAAAAGGCAGGTCCTGCACGACGGTCTGCGCATCACCCGCGCCAGCCGGAGCGACCAGTATGAACGGGTCCTGTACCAACGGGTATTCAATGACACCTTCCAGCACTTCGCCGCTATGGGCGGAAACGGCCAGATGCAGGCGCTGGGCTTCTAACTCGGCAAACAGGTCCAGACTGGGCAGGGTGATGAGCTTGAATTTGGATCGGGTCAGGCTGTCAGCCAGCAGTGTGGCTAGCCGAGGCGTCAGGTCATTGTCGAAATCGTCGATCAGGCCGATGGACAAAGTGGTGAGATGCCCAAGATCCATCACGGTCAATTCGCTTTGGGCCATTTGCAGCTCGGCCAGAACCGCCTGCGCGCGCGTCAGAAAGCTGCGCCCGGCTTGCGTCAGCCGCATTGGCCGCCTTCCGTGATCGACCAGATCAGTGCCCAAAGCCTTTTCCAGATTGCGCAATTGCTGGGAAACCGAGGGCTGGCTGAGCCCCGTGATCTCGGCCGCCTGCGCCACCGATCCGGTCCGTGCCAGAGCCTCAAACACCTCAAGGCCCCGCAGGGTCAGCCCTTTCATCACCATCGCACATACCTTTCGCTGCGCCTTTTCTGGGGCGCAGGGCGGGGCAGGTCAAGGACTGACAGGGGTTAGCTGCAGATCGCTTGCGCCATCTGGCCAAAGTTCTGATACCGATCCCACAGCGCATCATCGCGCGCGGTCTGCGACATCTTCAATTCCTGCGCCTGATGGGGGTCTTCGAACCACTTGGCAACCGTCTTCTGGTCGCCACGCGTCAACGCCTGATCCGCCACGCGCTGGATGCAAGAGCACCGCGCCCGCGTCGCCGCCTCTCGGTCCGACGCCAAACACGCCCGTTTGATCTGTGTCGCATCCGCTGCCGGAGCCACCGCCGTCAGCGATGCCGCACAAAATGCGATGAGGAGGAACTGTTTCATGCTAGAGCCTCGTTCTTTGCCTGCCCGGAGGGGTCTTATGCCCCTCTCGGTCTGCGGCAGAGTATGAATCAAAGTGGAATCGGGATCAATCACACGTTGCGAAAAAGTGAATACACGAGCCAGAAACACCGCACCCTGTAGGCCGGGCTTCAGCCCGGCACCGGTCACGAGAGAAATGGCAGCCAACGCTCCAAGGCTTCAATCAAAGCTTCAATCTTCTCTGGGTGCTTGGAGATGTAAGCATCCACAACGACGGTCGTGCCCTTGGTCGCGCCGACAACGATTACGGTGCCGACAGCTAAATTGACCTTGCCAGCACACCATTTGAGAAGGCTGGTTAGTCCTGACTTGAGCTTGCTTAAGATTGCCTCAATCCACTCGCGAGCAGGATTTTCCTCTTCCAAAGCAGTTGAGAGTTCTTCGGTGGCTTCCCAGATCAAAGTTATTGCGCCAGACAAACGCTCATCGTGAATGCTCTCAGGAGGGTTGTTCCCACCGATGCTGTGGCGTGCGAGTCGCTTAACCTCCAAGCTGACCTCGAGTTCAGCCAATGAAGATTCGACCTTTAAACGCGCTCGAACTCGCCGGATTTCATCGGCTACTGCATTCGGCCCAGCGTTCCAGATACTATTGTGAATCAATGCAATCTGTTTTTGGAGTTCCCAATCCAAAGGTTGCCCATCAAAGTAACCTTGATACCAGCTTCGCCAAAATATCCATGGACCATTGTTAGGTACTTGGTCGAAATACCACATCGCACTTTTGTAGTTATCTGGGGGATCGTAGACGGAAAAAAGCGGTGAATAAAACACTTGCTCACCCGTCGTTCCTTGTCCCTGATGCTCCTGATCTGCCAATACCTGATTGACAACTTCGTTTTCCGGAAAGGCCAATAGAGAAGCGTCAATGCTGCCGGCAACGAGCTCTGCGCCGCGTCTTTCGCTGTTCGCGCCAAAGAACTGAGCACAGCTATTTGCAATATGCACGACACTATCAAGCTGGTGCAAATTGATTTGCAATAATTCTTCCGAAACTGCATCTCGGTCCGACAGGAAGTTCGGATATTTGCACCCGACGGCTGTCGAGATGGCGGCACGAAATGCACTAAGGATTATGGCATCGATATCTGGAGGGTCTCTATCGACCAAAGCAATGAACATCCGAGGAAGCGAGCGAAGAAGAATTCGAACGTTTAGGGCCATCAAGACAGATTGTTTTTCACCTATGAAATAGGGGATGGTTTCCTTGGCTGCCTGATTGCCGAAAAGCATATTGAATCTAAGCTCTGGAACTTGATCACCTCCGTCAAACTCAGTCATTGTATAGCACCTTGACCAACCCACGATTCCTCTACATATCCCCAACCCATGACAGACCTCGCTCATATCCGCAATTTCTCCATCGTCGCGCATATCGACCATGGCAAATCCACCCTTGCTGACCGGCTCATCCAAGAGACCGGAACCGTCAAGGATCGCGACATGAAGGAACAGCTGCTCGACAGCATGGATATCGAGCGCGAGCGGGGCATCACCATCAAGGCCAACACGGTTCGCATCGACTATACCGCCGACAATGGCGAGAAATATGTGCTGAACCTGATCGACACTCCCGGCCACGTGGACTTTGCCTATGAGGTCAGCCGGTCCATGCGCGCGGTCGAGGGCTCTCTTCTGGTTGTGGACTCGACCCAAGGGGTTGAGGCGCAGACGCTGGCCAACGTCTATCAAGCCATCGACGCCGACCACGAAATCGTGCCGGTGCTGAACAAGATCGACCTGCCCGCGTCCGACTGTGACCGCGTGGCCGAACAGATCGAGGATGTCATCGGCATCGATGCGACCGACGCCATTCAGGTCAGCGCCAAGACGGGGCAGGGTATCCACGAGACGCTCGAGGCCATCGTGCAGCAACTGCCCGCGCCGCAGGGCAATCTGGACGCGCCGCTCAAGGCGATGCTGGTGGATTCGTGGTACGACGCCTATCTGGGCGTCATCGTTCTGGTCCGCATCATGGACGGCACGCTGAAAAAGGGGATGCGGGTCAAGTTCATGTCGAACGGCACCCTGCACCATGTCGACCGCGTCGGCGTCTTCCGGCCTGAGATGGAGATGGTCGACAGCCTCGGCCCTGGTGAGATCGGCTTTTTGACCGCCTCGATCAAACAGGTCCGCGACACCCGCGTCGGTGACACGATCACCAATGACCGCAACGGCACCGAAGACGCGCTGGACGGCTTCAAACCCGCGCAGCCGGTGGTGTTCTGTGGCCTCTTCCCGGTCGACAGTTCCGAATTCGAAGACTTGCGCGATGCGATCGACAAACTGGCGCTTAACGACGCCAGCTTCAGCTTTGAAATGGAAACCTCGGCCGCGCTGGGCTTTGGCTTCCGCTGCGGCTTCCTGGGCCTGCTGCACCTAGAGGTTATCCGCGACCGCATCGAACGCGAATACGATATCGAACTCATCACCACCGCGCCCTCGGTGATCTATCACGTCTACATGAAAGACGGCGAGATGATCGAGCTGCACAACCCCGCCGACATGCCCGACCCCTCCAAGGTCGACCATATCGAGGAACCGCGCATTAAGGCGACCATTCTGGTGCCCGACGAATACCTAGGCGACGTGCTGAAACTCTGCCAGGACCGCCGCGGCATCCAGCTGGACCTGACCTATGCGGGCACCCGCGCCATGGTCGTCTATGACCTGCCGCTGAACGAGGTCGTCTTCGACTTCTACGACCGCCTGAAATCGGTGACCAAGGGCTATGCCAGCTTCGACTACCAGATGACCGGCTACACGCAGGATAATCTGGTCAAGATGTCGGTGCTGGTGAATGACGAGCCCGTCGACGCGCTGTCAACCATGGTTCACCGCGACCGGGCTGAGATGCGGGGCCGGGCGATGTGCGAAAAGCTCAAGGACCTGATCCCGCGCCACATGTTCAAAATCCCGATCCAGGCCGCCATCGGCGGCAAGGTTATCGCCCGCGAGACCCTCTCGGCCCTGCGCAAGGACGTGACCGCGAAATGCTACGGAGGCGACGCCACGCGGAAACGCAAACTGCTGGACAAGCAGAAGGCGGGTAAGAAGAAGATGCGCCAGTTCGGGAAGGTGGATATTCCACAGGAGGCGTTTATTTCAGCGCTGAAGATGGACGGCTAAGGCTGTCCTTTTTCTAACACATAACAGTGTTTCGAGTTCTCAAGTCGAAACTTGCTGGGTCCAGTCTCGAACAGACGAACCTAAACGCGCGATGTCTTTCCTTTCTAGCGTTCCACTGTGCATAATTACATTTCGCGATCTATCGATTGTCTCGAAAATGCTAGTTGCCCAGTCGATGTCGTGCACGGAAGCTTCGAATTTGTCGAAGTTATTCCTGATAATCGCGAACAGATTTGGCAGCATTGTGAAGTGAATTAAGCTCTCGCCGCGCTGCGTGTGCCACCTGACCTTTTGCTCTTCGTAACGTCTCTTTTCTGCACCCTTTCGGATCGAACTCGGAACGCAGTCGTCCCACCAATTTGCCCCCGCTTCCTCTAACAGAGTTGCCTCCACAAATTCTCGTACAGAGTTTTCGAATGCCGCGACGACAACATAGACAGCAGACATTAGAAGAGCATCGGACACAAAGCTATCATCCAGAGAGTTAACCGACGTTAGAGTGGAAATCTCGTCGTACTCCAAGCCAACTCTTGACCTGTTTATTCTCCCAGCTTGGTCTAGCGCTTCCTCCGTTAGTAGCGCTTTAAAAACGCCGGAATAGAGTTCGGAAAGACTAGTCAATGAGATGTTCCTTCAAGCTGCGAAACAGCGCATCAAAAACCTTTGGATCACGTGACGCAGGCAATACAATTTGTATATTGTAGTGTATGCCGCCCAACCCAATTGAATTGCCACCTTGAACTGGTTTGGTTCCAGGCGTTGTTTCAATAGTTTCATTCAATTGATCATTGCTGGGTTCTGATTTGATCGACGCAGCCTGCGCGTCAGCGGAAAAGTCAGCAAGAGAACATAGTGTTAGAAATGTGTTTGCGAACTTCCCAAGGACGCTATTGAGCCTCCCCAACTGAGCTGTTCCACCGCTATGTTTAGGAAACGGAGGACCACGAATGGCAAACAAGCGACCGAAGCCCGAAGAGATTGTCTCGAAGTTACGGCAGGTTG
>NZ_JBDZYF010000013.1:0-104842 GCF_040329495.1 Ruegeria sp. SCP10 | reverse complement strand
ATCCGCCTCCAGACCAAAGACACCGGCAACAACGCCTTTGACTTCGCCGTTCTCACCATAGACCATTTCGGAACAGGCCATGCCCGGGAAGATTTCCACGCCCAGTTCTTCGGCCTGTTCCGCCATCCAGCGGCAAACATTGCCCATCGAGACAATGTAGTTGCCATGGTTGTTCATCAGCGGCGGCATCGGGAAGTTGGGGATACGGATCTGACCCGCCTCTCCCAGCATATAGAAGTTGTCTTCGTTGACCGGTGTGTTCAGCGGCGCGCCTTTTTCCTTCCAATCCGGGATCAGCGCATCCAGGCCACACGGGTCCAGAACAGCACCCGACAAGATATGCGCGCCCACTTCCGAGCCCTTCTCCAGAACCACGACGTTCAGGTCAGCATCAAGCTGTTTCAGACGAATGGCCGCCGACAGGCCCGCAGGGCCTGCACCCACGATCACCACGTCATATTCCATCGCTTCGCGTTCAATATCGGCCATCGCGGGCTCCTTAGCTAACTTTCCGAATTGGCGCTTTTCTCGTGCAGTCGGCGCAATTTTGTTTCACGGCTGATTACATGGTCGGAAAGACCTTGGTCAATCAAAACACGGCGTAACATTACTGCAATGCGGCAGTTAAGCCTCCGGCGAGTCGCCCATCAGGTATCTGGGACCGCTCCCATTTGATTTGGCGCGATCATCTGGATTGTACAGAGCACATTTCGGCAGGCTTAAGCACCCGCAGCCGATGCAGCCATCCAGATTGTCGCGTAGCCGTACCAATGTATCGATTCGCTGATCTAAATGCGCCCGCAGCGTTACACTGATATCCTTCCAATCTTGCGGTGTCGGGGTGCGGTTGCCCGGAAGGCCCGACAGGACCTCGCGGATTTCCGGCAGGGTCAAGCCGAACTGCTGTGCGATCATCACAAAGCTCAGCCGTCGGATATCGGCCCGTTGATAGCGTCTTTGCCCGCCCGCGTTGCGCCACGGCGAAATCAGACCCTGCGCTTCATAGTACCGGATAGCCGACACCGCCAAACCAGTGCGCCGGGCCAGTGCGCCGATTGCCAGTCCTTCAGATGCAGCCACTAGATCCTCGCAAAAAATACCTTGACCTAAAGTTAGGTTTAGAAATTACGGTGAGTCGTGACAAGCCTCAATTCGCAAAGGAGATCCCATGATGGCGACGCTTGAACACACCAATTTCACCGTCCGCGACCCGCTGGCCTCAGCAGCATGGATGCAAAAGGTCTTTGGTTGGAAAACCCGCTGGGAAGGTCCCGCGATGGCGGGCGGCTACACCGTGCACGTGGGCACCAAGCACACCTATCTTGCGCTCTACAAGCCCGATGATCCGAAGTCATCAAAAGAAAGCAGCTACGACATCGTCGGGGGCCTGAACCATGTTGGCGTTCTGGTCGAAGATATCGACGCCACCGAAGCCAAAGTTCGCGACGCCGGTTTCACACCCCATAACCATGCGGATTACGAACCGGGCAAAAGATTCTATTTCGACGATGACAACGGCATAGAATTCGAAGTGGTCCAATATGATTGAGATGCTATGGCTCTGCACCCATTCGCGCCGCTGGCGCCGGGACAAGCCCCCGGATCACCGCCACAGGCGCGCGCCCGGCCCACCCCAACGGCGCTAAGCCGCGAATTGAACGCAGGCTGCCCCTTGGCCTCTTGCAATTCACGCCCCATTTAGGTCAGGTACTGAACGACCCATCATTCGCCCCGACGCTTTCCCTGCGGCGGGGCGGCTCAATTTATGCGTGGACAACAAGACTATGGAAAAGATTCCAATGACGCCTGCGGGCAATGCCGCGCTGGCAGCGGAGCTGAAAAACCTCAAATCCGTCGAGCGCCCGGCGATCATCGAAGCCATCGCTTCGGCGCGGGAACTGGGTGATTTGAAGGAAAACGCCGAATACCACTCGGCCCGCGAAAAGCAGGGCTTTATCGAAGGCCGCATCAAGGAACTGGAAGGCATCCTGTCTCTGGCCGATGTGATCGATCCCGCTAAGCTGTCTGGCGCGATCAAATTCGGCGCAAAGGTCACATTGGTCGATGAGGATACCGACGAAGAAAAGACCTGGCAGATCGTCGGAGAGTATGAGGCCAATATCGAAAACGGCCTGCTGAACATCAAATCGCCCATGGCCCGTGCCTTGATCGGCAAGGATGAAGGCGACAGCGTCGAAGTGCGTACACCCGGCGGTGTGCGATCCTATGAAGTTCTGAGCATCGAATACGCCTGACCGGAGCATCTGACATGTCGGGGAACGAACCTGACCAGGAAACCGAACGGCCTACCTCGCTGGGGATCTATGATCGCCCGGACCGGACGCCTGTAACCTCGATCGAAATCGCCGCCGCTGTGCTGAGTGTCGTTTGGCTGGTGATATCGGTCGTGTTTCTTGTGCTGCCCGATCAGGCCGAGGGTAGTGGTATCATCGTGACCTTTCTTGCAGTGTTCATGCCGGTGGCGATGATCTGGGTCGCGGCCACGGCCATGCGTGCCAGCCGTGTCATGCGCGAGGAAAGCGCCCGATTGCAGACTGCCATAGATGCGATCCGCCAGGCCTATGTGGTGCAACAGCAGCGTGCTGCCAGCTCTTACGAACCGACGGTGAGCAAAAAGCTGGACGAGATCGCCGCAGCAACCAAAAAGGCCGAGGATGCCTTGGCCACATTCTCGACCAAACGCCGCGAGCCTGTTCAGACCCTTCAGTCAGCCCCGGTTGCCGGAGATCAAACCTCGCTGGCACTGGGCACAACAGCCGAAGAGATCACGCCACCACTGACAACCGATATCTTCATCCGCGCCCTGAATTTTCCCGAAACAGATAAAGATACCGAAGGCTTCAATGCGCTGCGGATGGCATTGAAGGACCGAAAGGTCGCCAAGCTGGTTCAAGCCTCGCAGGATGTGCTGACCCTGCTCAGCCAGGAAGGCATCTATATGGATGATCTACGCCCCGACATGGCACGGCCTGAGATCTGGCGGCAATTCGCTCAAGGTGCTCGCGGGCGTGCCGTGGCGGCTTTGGGTGGAATTCGGGATCGATCGTCACTGGCGCTGACGGCGGCGCGAATGAAGCAAGACCCAATTTTCCGGGATGCGGCGCATCATTTCCTGCGACGGTTCGACAACATGATTGTTGAATTTGAACCTGACGCCAGCGATGCCGAGCTGACTGCGCTGGGTGACACCAGAACGGCGCGCGCCTTTATGCTGGTGGGACGTGTTGCCGGGACGTTCGATTAGACGGGCGTAACGGCCCAACTCATCTTGGTGGCGCTGCTGAAGCCGAACAGGTACCGAAACGGTCCAGTCTCTTCATGGCCCACCGGCTTGAATCCTTCGCGTTCATACAAAGCCTGCGCGCGCGGATTGGTGTCGATGACATCCAATTGCACTTCGGTCATACCACGGCTGCGCGCCTCATCCTTGATCGCGCTCAGCAATGTGGTTCCAACGCCTTTGCCACGCGCTTCAGCTGAGACAAAGATACCATCCATTTGGAACACACCGGGTTTCAGGTCTCGCTCCAACACGCTCAGCACCGTGCCGCGCCACAGTGCCCCGAACCATCCATAGACACGCGCAAGGCCAGACAGGCTGCCTGCGGCCAGACCACCCTCGTTGGTCTTGAAACCGGCAAGCCCCAGTATTTGTCCGGACGAGTCGCGCGCAACCAATGCAAAGTCTGGATTAAGAGCCTGCTCAAAAAAGGCCACACCCCGTTCTTCCGGGCCCATCACCTTGTGCAATTTCGCCGCGAAGGCCTGCCAGAACAGTGCAGCAGCCATCGGCCGCTCATCTGGGCTAAACCCCTTCGAGACGGTGACACTCATAGCCCGAAACTGCCGTAAGGAATGAACCGCACCGGATCGCCCGGTTGAATATGCCGGGCACCATCTTCGATTTCGACCAACCCTTCGGCCCAACTCAGCCCGCTGATCCGGCCTGACCCTTCCGAGTGAAACACTTCGACCCTACCATCGCGCAGACGCGCACGCAGATATTCGCGGCGACCAGGTTTCTTGCGCTTCTCAAAGGCGGCAGGCACTTCAAACCCTTGTGGTTCAACCCATCCTTCGCCTGACATCAGGCTCAGGGCAGGCCGTGCAAAGATCAGGGTACACACCATGGCGGCCACAGGATTGCCGGGCAGGCCAAGGACAGGCGTGTCCGACCACATGCCCAGCGCCAAAGGCCGCCCGGGTTTCAGCGCAATCCGCCACTCCTGCATCGCACCCGCGTCACGCAAAAGGGCTGAGACATGATCCTCATCCCCTGCCGAGGCCCCGCCGCTGGTCAGGATAACATCCGCCTGCGCGGCGGCCTCATCCAGTCGTTGGCGAAGCGCGTCCCGGTTGTCTTCGACTCGGCCCATATCAACGGGCACAAATCCCATCCGCCCAATCAAAGACATTAACATCGGACGATTGGCATCGAAGATTTGCCCCGCGCCTGCAGCATCGCCCAGCTCGACCAGTTCATCCCCGGTAGACAGAACCGCCACGCGCAGGGCTTGGTGAACCGGCACCTCAGCGATACCGACAGCCGATAACAAAGCCATATCCGCGGGGGTCAGCTTTCGCCTGGCTGAAAGGGCTGTGTCACCCTCCACCACATCCTCACCCGCGCGGCGCGTGTTCGCACCTTTTTTCAACGGCCCTCGGAACGCGATGTGACCATCCTTCAGCGTCACATCCTCTTCAAGGATCACCGTATCCACGCCCTTGGGCAGGGTCGCCCCGGTCAGGATGCGCAGCGCATGGCCGGGCGGGACCTGGCCATCAAATGGAATGCCCGCCGCTGCGCGACCTTCAGTCAAAGGCATCACCTGTGCACCATCTGCGGCAGGGCCTGCAAAGCCATAGCCATCAACCGCCGTGTTAGGTTGCGGCGGGTTCGAGCGTTTTGCCACCACGTCTTCGGCCAAAACCAGGCCCACAGACTGCAGCAGCGGAACGGTTTCAATCCCGGTCACTGGATGCAACCTGCTCTGCAGCAGCGCCAAGGCCTCATCCACCGGCGTCCAGTTCACACCCGCAGGCAAGGCAAAACAATCGTTTCGCAATGGCGGCGGCGCTATGTTCGGTCTGTCTTGTGGCACACCCAAAATCCACCCCTCCTCGGGGGCTGAAACATCCAACTGTTCTGTCAATTCCTGATCGCTAAGTCGGGACAAAGTCAAGGCGACCTGTTCCACCTGCCAGGCATCTTTGATCTGGTCCGGCGGGGCGGACCCCAGATTGAGCGAGGGCCAGATCTCGACAAACGCAACCGGTTTGTCCAGCGGTTGAAAGGGCCAGACGGCGACCTTGCCATCGAAAGCATGCCGTAGTCGGCTGAGCACCGGAAGGCCCATCATAACCTGCCCGCCTACAGACCCTGCGCCGGCCATTTGCCAGCAGGTAAAACTGCCCTTCGCCCGTGTTTCGACTGCGCGGCGGTCGGGGAACGGGTTGTGATAGTCCTGTTTCGTGCGCGGCAACCCATCGATATCGCGGCGCAGCGCATTCATCCAGAATGGGCCCTTTCCACCAAACCGGCTATTGATCAGCCCCGCCAGATCGAACCGGTTATTGGCGTTCGGTGAATCCTCGACTTGCGTCTCCAACCAATCCCACAATGCCAACGGATCATCGTGGCCTGTTATGGCTTCGGTAAAGCCTTGAGAGTAGCCAAACGGGAAATCGAACCCCAGAAACAGGCGTCGACCCGCCGCCAGTTCGGTCTCGATCAGGTCCCGCAGCCAGGTTTCAGCCACCACACGATTGCGCAGATAGTCAAGCGCCCGCACTTTGCCATCACGCACAACGCAGGCCCAGATGGCATCTTTGCGCGGGGTCGGCCCGGTATCGTTACCACCTGACCAATCCACCATCGCAAAGCTGTCAAACAGGCTCACAAACCGACCTCGGCCAGAATGAAATCCGCAATCGCGCCTGTGTCATTCAGATCGAAAACGGGACGATCCAGCGTCAGCGGCGTATCACTGGCAATTGCACGGATCGTGGGGTCGCCGTCAGCAATCAAATGATTGCCGGGCTCGGCCCGAAACGCTTCGATTTTGGGGTGAGGTTCGCGCTTATACCCTTCGATCAGCACCAGATCGACCGGTGACAGGCGGGCCAGCAAATCCTTGAGCGCGGGTTCCGGGGCACCCCGCAATTCCTGCATCAACGCCACCCGCTGCCCCGAGGCCAGCAAAACCTCACGGGCGCCCGCCATTCGGTGGCGATGGCTGTCCCGCCCTGGCTGATCGACATCGAAAGAGTGATGCGCGTGTTTGACGGTCGAGACCGAGAAGCCCCGTCCTGTGATCTCGGCCACCAACCGCTCCATCAACCCGGTTTTGCCCGCGTTTTTCCAGCCAGTGACGCCGTAGACCTTCATGCCTGTTCCAACAGCTTTTCGGCCAACGCCAGATCATCCGGCGTGTTGACGTTAAAAAAAGGATCAAACGGCTCAGCCGGGAATAGCGCCTCACGACCGTCATGCTGATCGGTCCACAACACCACCTTGCGCAGCCCGTCGTTCAGCGCAGCCCGCAGATCATTGCGCAGCGCAACGGGCCAGAGGCCAAACGTCGGATGCCGATTGACCCGTTTGCTGCCGCCTGATTTCAACGCCTCATCCCCGGTGCGCGGAGTGGTCGCCAGAACCAGCGGATGGGTCTGACCTTCGGCTGCGGCGGTCAGGCGCTCGACCAGATCACGTGGCAGGAACGGCGTATCCGCTGCAGCCGTAACGATACTGTCCGCCCCTTGCTCTGCCGCCCAATCGAGCCCCGCCAAAACACCCGCCAAAGGTCCGGCGAACCCCTCAATTGTATCCGGTATGACGGGCAGGGTAATTTCAGCGAACCGTTCTGGATCGCCATTGGCGTTCAGAGCCAGACCGCTCACCTGTGGGGACAGACGGTCGATCACGTGGTTCAAAAGGCTCTGCCCGCCAATCTGCAAGAGGCCCTTGTCACCGCCGCCCATTCGGGTCGCAAGACCGCCTGCGAGGATGATGCCGAGGGGTTTTGTCATGCCGGCAACCCTTCCAGCGTCGGCCATTTTGGTGTTCGTACAAATAGAACGACAGCAAGCAAAATCAGAAGGCCAGCCAACCAGACAGACCAAGCGCTTGCGATCAGAATCACCGAGATGAACATGGCCACAGTGTTTAACCGGTATCGCCGCGTCGCAGCTAAGGCCGGTCTATTGAGACCTTTCAATGCAGGAAGTCCCCAAAACATAATACGCCGACGCGTCGACTTTCGCCGTGACGAGCTAACGGCCGCACGAGAGGCTGCGATCAAATCGGTCAGAGCGCTCCATCCAAGCTGATCCAGTACTTCGTCGGGATAGGTCGCCAGCGCCATATCCATCGCGAGTTCATCCGCATATTGGAATCTCATGGAATAGAGCGCTGTAACACAGAGAACCGGTAGGACCAGAATCTCTTTGATCCCTGCGAGCATTTCAATCATCCCGCACTCTTCCGTCTATGCTTCTTATCCTCAACGGCGACACTCGCCGGATCAACGTCCCGCAGCAACCGATCCTCGCCCGACAAACAAACAAACCGCTGACCTCGCATCCGGCCAATCAGGGTCAACCCAACCTCGCGCGCGATTTCGACGCCCCAGGCGGTGAAACCGGATCGCGAGGCCAAAACCGGGATGCCCATCATCGCCGTTTTGATCACCATCTCGGACGTCAGGCGGCCTGTGGTGTATAGGATCTTGTCGTCGGCTGTCTCACCCTCGGACAGCATCCAGCCTGCGATCTTGTCGACCGCGTTGTGGCGGCCCACGTCCTCCATATACACAAGCGGCCGGTTCTGGCGGCACAAGACCGTGCCATGGATTGCTCCCGCCTCAAGATACAAAGACGGTGTGCGATTGATCTTGGCGGCCAGATCATAGAGCCACGAGGTGCGCACCGAGACCTGAGGCAGGCGCACATCCTCCAGCCCCTCCATCATGTCGCCAAAGACGGTGCCCACAGCGCAGCCGCTGGTGCGGGTCTTTTTCTTAAGCTTCTCCTCATACGAGGTTTCGCGCTGCGTCCGAACCACTACCGTTTCCAGATCATCATCATATTCGACACGTGTGATCTGGTCATCGACCAGCAACATCCCCTGATTGCGCAGAAAGCCCAGCGCCAGGTATTCTGGATAGTCACCAATCGTCATCGCCGTCACGATTTCCTGTGAATTCAGAAAAATCGTCAGCGGGCGTTCCTCGACCACCGAGATCTGGCTGACCTCACCATTCTGGTCCACACCTTCGACGGCACGGGTCAACCGTGGCGCTTCCGGATCAGGCGCGATGATGTAGTCCGAGGCATTCGGTTTCGTGGCCAATTGCAACCCTCTCTCAAGACAGCTACTGCTGCTGCGATCACCATAGGATTTCGCCATGGCAGACGCCACATCCAAGTCATACTTCTGGAAGGGTTTTCGCGACGGGACGCCGTTCATATTTGTCGCCATTCCGTTTGGCACCCTGTTCGGCGTCTTTGCGACGGAAGCCGGGTTGAGCATCGTACAGGTGGTTGCCTTTTCCGCCACGGTCTTCGCCGGCGCAGCGCAGTTCACCGCCTTGCAGCTGATGCAGGAAAACGCACCAACGGTGATCGTGCTGGCCTCGGCCTTGGCGGTGAACCTGCGGGTGGCGATGTATTCGGCGTCTCTGACACCGTTTCTGGGCGCGGCCCCGATGTGGCAGAGGGCTTTCGCGGCCTATCTGACGGTCGACCAATCCTATGCCTGCAGCATCGTGCAGTTCGAAAAAGAACCCAAAATGACGCTGCCGCAGAGGATGGCGTATTTCTTCGGTTCGGTCACACCGATCACGCCGCTTTGGATATTGGCCACATATCTGGGCGCCGTGCTAGGTGCGCGCATTCCAGAAAGCTGGGCGCTGGATTTTGCGCTTCCGATCACCTTTCTGGCCATGATCGGGCCGATGATGCGCACGCTTCCCCATGTGATCGCAGCCTTTGTCGCAATCATCGTCGCCCTCCTGACCGTTTCTGTCCCGTTCAACCTGGGCCTTTTGATCGCAGGAACGGCAGGAATGATCGCAGGTGCACAGTCCGAAGTGATGCTGGAGCGGAGGAAGACATGACCCAGATTGATCCTGTCACCATGTGGACTGTCATCATCGGGCTGGCGATTGGCAGTTTTGCCCTTCGATTTACCTTTATCGGTCTGGTTGGAGACCGCCCGATGCCGCCATGGCTGCTGCGCCATCTGCGTTACACCGCCGTGGCGATCCTGCCTGCCCTGATCGCGCCTCTGGTTGTCTGGCCATCGGCCACCGAAGGGCAGCCCGATATTGCACGTATGGCAGCGGCGGCAATGGCACTGGGCATCGGGGTGATTACAAAAAACGTGCTCGCCGCGATCTTTTCAGGGGCCGCGACGCTTTATGGTTTGCTCTATTTACTCGGCTAGTGCCGCGTCCAACTGATTGAGACGCGCGTTATTCGCCGCCAGACCTTTTTGCAGATCGGCATCATCGTTTTCGCGATAGTCTTCAGTCACTACACCGGGCAATTGGCCAAACTGATCCGAGAGTTTCACAGGATAAAAGGTCACGTCGATCTGCTC
The DNA here is from genome assembly GCF_040329495.1 of Ruegeria sp. SCP10. Classification (NCBI taxonomy): domain Bacteria; kingdom Pseudomonadati; phylum Pseudomonadota; class Alphaproteobacteria; order Rhodobacterales; family Roseobacteraceae; genus Ruegeria; species Ruegeria sp. SCP10. Next base: position 95,220 of record NZ_JBDZYF010000013.1, on the reverse strand, counting down.
GAATCCGGGCACCTGTTGCAGCAATCGCGCTGTTGAGTTCGCACAGAACGCACCCGCTACCGGACCGCTTTGTTTGGCCAGTTGCAAGGCAATTTCCGCCTGTTGGGGTGAGACTTGGATCGTCTGAACACGCGCATAATGCGACTCGCGGGCATGTGAGCTGCGATAGGCCTGCTCGACCGCCGGGGTAATGCCGTAGAGAACATCGTCCTTGACCGGCACGACATCGGCCCGGAAAGACCCCGCGGGATCAAAAATCACCCGTTCACTGCCACCGATCATCAGCGACGTATGCGCCCCGGACCCGGTGCGCGTGTTGATCATTGTATAGAGCGTCAGCGTTGACGGTCCGCGGTCACGGTAAGACCGGGATACGATCTCTGACGGATCAGCTTGAGGGCGCTGCGAGCCTGCACAGCCTGCAACGGTTGCTGCCAGTAGGCAGGCAATCAAAATCCGGAACACGGGGCAGCCCTCGCTACGCGTTACGCTGCGAAAACCGCCAAGAATAGGCAGAGGAAGGCGATAGCAATCACACACCAGGTTGTGGCTTTAATAAAGCCGTTGAAGGTTTTGGTTTGAACGGTGATGTCCATTTCGCCGTGCTTGTGGTCAGCCATGAGTCTCAGAATCCCAATTCGCGTGTTTTCATGTTGGATAATCGAAAAGGCAGGGGCTGTCACGACGTCATTCGCGCGCAGGGGTGCGATCTCCAAAAACAGAACACCCCGGATACCCAAACCCCCAGCGCCACGGCAGCCCGCTGCAAGGTCCGCCGCCGAACCGAACGGCACCATACATTGCATCTGCCGTCAGCGCATGAACGTTGCGCACTTGATCCGGCGTCATGTCATAACGCTGGGCATAATCCTCGGCATGTGTGTCCCCATGATCCTTGACGCAGGCGCGCAGGGTCTGATCTGCAGACAGGCGTGCGTCGTAGCTGTCCTCGGGCAGCAAGGCTGCGCCCGCATTGTGATAGGCCCGGTCGTGGATCACGCAGCATTCCTCCCACGGGGGGTTGGCCTCGTGTAAGTCTCCGATCTGCGGAAATGTATCGGCCACCCAGCGCCAACTGGTCGACAGGCCGCCTGAACAGCCATCTGTTTCAAACGGTGTCAAAGGCACAGTGCCCCGTTGCGCAATCAAAGCGCGATGTGCAGGCATCTCGACGCTGCGCATCAAATCCTGAGCCGCCGCAGCACCGGATAGGCAGACCAGCAGCACCGCTAACTTACGGGCTTGCATCGCGCATCGCCTGCGTGTCGACCTGCATACCAAAGGTGGTGGCGAGCCACAGCAGAAGGCGTTCAGCTGGGCCCATCTCGGCCCGGATCCGTAGAACCTCGCGTGCTATTGCCGGTCGGTCGGTGATCAAACCGTCAACGCCCATTGAGGCCATGGCAGACATTTGCAGCGGATCGTTCACCGTCCAGACATAGATATCCTTACCCACGTCGTGCACCGAGCGGATCAGTCCCGGAGAGACTGACGCGGCATTCACCGCGACAAAATCACCCTCAAGCCCCGATAAATCTCCCACGGCGGTCGCGGCCAGAACGCCCGCGCGCCAATCCGGGCGCAGGGTCTTCATCTTTTGCACCGCAGGGTATTTCAAAGACATCGTTGCGATCTGATCCTGCATCCCGAACTCTTCGACCAGAGTGATTACCCGGTTTTCCAGATCGATATCGTGGCCATAGTATTTCAATTCGATGATAACCTTGGTTTTGCCCTTGGCGGCCTCCAGAACCTGGCGCGGCGTGGGGGTGCGCTGGTCCGCGAATTCGGCGCCAAACCAACTGCCGATATCGATCTCTGCCACGTCCTCCATCGTGGCATCCCAAACCTTCAGATCGACCTGCGCCAGCTTCATGAAGTCACTGTCATGGGCCACGATGACCTCATCATCTGCGGTTTCCTGCACATCGATCTCGACCCAATCCGCGCCATCCTCGATGGCTTTCAGAACCGAGGCCATGGTGTTTTCGGGCCGCAACGCCGCCGCACCCCGATGGCCGATCACCTCGGCCCGATCCGGAGCCTGTACCCGTTCCAGCAGGCGATGGCCAAACCAACTGCCGACCAGCAGCGCAATCACCGAAAGGCCCACGGCGCCGATCAGCGACAGGCGCAGACGACGCGGTTCAGGATGCGGGATATCCACGACCTGAGGTTCAAAGAACCCATCCAACAGCAACGCAAGCGCGCCCAGTGCCGTTGCCGCCAGAACCAACCCCGATAGTGACCAAAGGCCCGCGATCACAAGGCTATAGATCAGTGCCATCCGAAGGTGACCGCTGCCTTGCAATGGAACCAGCGCAAACAGTAACCCGGCAAACGCCGCAATCGCCGCTGCGATCACCAGGCGCAGGCCAAGCCATGCGACCAAAGACAACTTCAACCGTCCTTGCCGCCCCTCCATCCGTATCGCGCTGACCCCAAACACATGCGCAGGGTGGACATTTTCAAACAGCACAAGATGCAGCGACAGCGCCCATGCCGACAATCTGCGGATCAGAACCCAAGCCATCACCATTGCAACCGCGCCGATCAGCAGAACGGCAATCCAAAAGGCGGGCGGGTGGAAGGTCAGGTAGTAGTTGATGTCGTATTCCGTCAGCGCCCACCATGCGATCAAGCCCGAGATGGCCAGAAAGGGCAGCGCCAGAATCAGAACGCGCAGAATAAAGCGCCATGCAAACCCAAACAGGGCTGGCAGGCGCGACACCACCAGCCGGATGGCAGAACTGCCCGCCCGCCACGGGTTGGGCTCATCCATGCGTAGCGAGCCTGCCATAACAGCGAAGACAAAAACCTCGGCCATCAGAAACAGGCTCAGCACGACTAGGGCCGCCATGAACCCTGCGGGCGATAGGATGAAGGTGGCGATATCCTGATCCGTCAGCGCCGACTGATCAGACAGAGAAACCGCCAAATTGATTGCTGCGGCCATAGCCGGCGCAATAAGTGCGATCAGCAGCAGGCGGACTCCTATGTAGATGGGAACAAAGGTCTGCCGCCGGGCCCAGGCCCCAGAATAGGCCCGAACTATGGCTGAGACATAAGACACGTCGTGGCCTCCTGAATGATGGGATCATTCAAGGCCGCGTAGCCGTGAATTGCAAGTCAGCTTTCTTCCAGATCGGCGGCCAGCCGGAACCCGATGCGATTGGCTGGTTTGTCTTCGACCGATTTCGGCAAGGCGCGCAACATCACATTCAGTTGGCTGACATGCTGCACCAACTGGGTACGGCCCCCGGCCCCGTCCGAGCCGTAGAAGGTGATGATATCAGGGTCAAAATAGCCCATCCCTTCGATCCGTAGCACACCCGCGTCTCCACCAGTGAAGCCCATTGCGACCTCGTGATCGCCATCTAGGGTCTTTTCGAAGTTCTGGATGTACAGGATCAGACGTTCATAAGCCCATTGCGCCGGGCTTTTGGTTTCAACCGGTTTCTGCAAAGGTTCCGGCAGGGGCTTCGACCCGGATTCAGCTTCGGAATTGGCGTGCACTTCATAGCAGCGCGGCAGTGCCGCTGCTTCGGCTGCCTCGGCTGAGGTCTCGATCTCGTCCTGCATTCTTTACCCTTTGCGTTTGTAGACCCAGGCTCCGTCTGCGCGGCGCGTACGGGTGACGGACCCAATGTGGTAAAGATGGTTCATATGTGCAACCGCTTCGACCAGCGCCAGGCCATATTCCCCCTCACGAATGGTCCGTTTGAACAGCGGTGCAAAGCAATCCGCCGCAGCTTTGGGTGTGTCCAGATCATCCAGCAGGCGCTTTAGCGCACCATGATGGTTGTCGATCAGTTGACGCATGCGCAGGGGCAAACCGGTAAAGGGCAGCTTATGCCCCCCCAGAACCAGATGATCGGCCTGCGCGAGCCCTTCCAGCCGTTGGCACGCCTCTAACCAGCCTGAGACCGGATCGGCCATGGGTTCGGTTGCATAGACTCCAAGATTGGGGCTGATCGAGCTTAGAATCTGATCGCCGCTTAGAACCAGATTGTCATCTCGGCTCCAGAGTGTGACATGTTCCGGCGCGTGGCCGTTGCCCATGTGCACATCCCAATCGCGCCCACCTGCGCGCAGCACATCGCCCTGTTTCACCCGCGTGAACCCCAATGGCATGGGGTACACCGTGTCGGCAAAGTTGAAGGGCCGGTCAGCCTTGCGTTTGTTCAGAACCTCGGCAGCCATGCCCGCGCTTTGGTAGAAGTCCAGCGTTTCCTGGGGCCAGCTTTCCTGAACATCCAATGTTAGCATACGCGCAAACAACCAAGCGGTGCGACTGGTCAGAAGTTCAGCGCCATGTTCAGACTGAAACCAACCCACATTGCCGACATGATCGGGATGATGATGGGTGGCCAGCACACGGCGCACAGGTTTGCCCGCAAGCGGACCAGACGTTAGCTTCTGCCAGATCACGCGTGTTTTCCCGGATGAAATCCCGGTATCCACAAGGGTCCAGCCATCCCCATCGTCCAGCGCATAGACATTGACGTGATCCAGCGCCATGGGCAGCGGCAGGCGCATCCACAAGACACCTTCGGCAATCTCAATCGCCTCACCCGGTGCGGGCGGGTCGGACCAGGGATATTCGATCATCGACACCGCCATTCAGCTCTTAAGCCGCCAGATCATCTGCACTGAGCGCGAACAGGTCCTCGGCCCCGTTTTGCGCCTGCGCCAACAGACCGGAATACTGCGGCAGCAACCCATTAATGTAGAACCGCGCCAGCTTGCCCCGCGCGCCTTGCGGATCGGCCAATGCCGCCTTGAGGTGGTAATGCCCACCCAGAACACGGGCAAAGGCATGCAGATAGGCATGCGCCCCCGCAAACCGGTTGTTCATATCCCGTTGGCTGACAATCCATTCGGTTGCTTCACGCAAGGACTCGGTTGCTTCCCAGACGGGACCGGCAAGATCGGGCAGCGTGGCACGGGCCTGTTCGGCATGGTCTTCGATCTCATCCAACAGGCGCGATGCGGCTTCGCCCCCATCCATCATCTTGCGGGCGACAAGGTCCATGGCCTGAATGCCATTTGTACCCTCATAAATCGCCGCCACGCGGACATCGCGATAGTATTGAGCCGCGCCGGTTTCTTCGATCACACCCATGCCACCATGCACCTGAACACCTGTTTCAGAGACGCGCATCCCGGTCTGTGATCCAAAGGCTTTGCAAATAGGGGTCAACAGAGCTGCACGCGCAGCCCAATCGGCATCCCCCGTGGCCTGCGCCATATCAATGGCCACCGCATTGGCCAGCATGATCGCACGCGCGGCGAAGGTGTCGGCACGCATCTCGGCCAGCATCCGGCGTACATCAGCATGGTCAATGATGGTGCCCGAGGGCGTTTTGCCCTGTTTGCGATCCATCGCATAGGCCAGCGCGTGTTGATATGCAGCCTCGGCCACGCCCACGCCCTGACCGCCTACGCCCAAACGCGCGTTGTTCATCATGGTGAACATGGCCGCCATACCGCCATGCTCTTTGCCCACAAGCCAGCCGGTCGCGCCGTCATACTGCATCACACAGGTTGGTGAGCCGTGTAGGCCAAGCTTGTGTTCAAGCGAGACGACCTTCAGATCATTGGCAACGCCCGGATTGCCCTGGGCATCCGGAATGAACTTGGGCACCAGAAACAGCGATATCCCTTTGGTGCCGGGAACCCCATCAGGCAGGCGCGCCAAAACCAAATGGCAGACATTCCCCGCAAAGTCGTTGTCACCCCATGAGATATAAATTTTCTGCCCCGTGATTGCGTAGGTGCCGTCCCCTTTGGATTCAGCTTTCGAGGTCAGCGCGCCAACATCGGACCCGGCCTGCGGCTCCGTCAGGTTCATTGTGCCAGACCATTCACCCGCCATCATCTTGGGCAGGTACAGTGCCTTGAGGTCATCACTGGCATGATGTTCCAACGCCTCGATCTGGCCTTGTGTCATCAGCGGCGCCAGTTGCAGCGACAGGCAGGCCGCACTCATCATCTCGTTCACGGCAGTGGTGATGGTCATTGGCAGGCCCATGCCGCCATATTCCGGATCGCCACTGATGCCAATCCAACCGCCTTCAGCAATCGCGTTCCAGCCCTCGGCATAACCGGGCGAGCTGCGCAGAACACCGTTTTCCAAACGAGCGGGCGTCAGATCACCGGGTCGTTGAAGCGGGGCCAGAACCTCTTCGCACATCTTGCCCGCCTCAGACAGGATCGCGCTGACCACATCGGGGCTGGCATCCGCAAAGCGATCTGTCGCGGCGATCTGATCGAAGCCCACAACGTTTTGGAACAGGAACTGATAATCTGAAAGCGGCGCGCGGTATGGCATTGTTTCCCTCAGGGGCTGTCTGATCGGCTGTTTGCAGGCGGGCTTGGATTTCCGACACTGCACCGGTATGCATCAAGGCTTGGAAGCATTACCTAACGTTCCCTATGTTCCGAGCAACCGAAACGCGGCGTCACCAGACATGATCCCAACGACTCTCGATCTGACAGCGGACCCAGACGGCATCGCACGGGCCGCAGACCTTTTGCGGCAGGGCTTGCTGGTCGCCTTTGCAACCGAAACCGTCTATGGCCTAGGTGGCGACGCCCGGAACGGCGAGGCGGTCGCTGAGATCTACGAGGCCAAGGGACGACCCAGCTTTAACCCGCTGATCGCCCATGTCGCCTCGGTCGAGGCAGCCCGACGATTTGTCGACTGGTCAGACCATGCAGAAACGCTTGCCAATGCGTTCTGGCCCGGACCGCTGACACTGGTTCTGCCCTTGCGCGATGGTCACGGTATCTCTCCGCTGGTCACTGCAGGGTTGGAAACACTGGCTGTCCGCGTACCCGTCCACCAAACCGCCCGGGACCTGCTGGCCGCCTTTGACGGCCCAGTGGCAGCCCCATCCGCCAATCCTTCCGGCCAGATCAGCCCGACCACCGCCGATCATGTGCGCGCAGGGCTTGGCGGCCGGATTTCTGCCATTCTGGATGACGGGCCCTGTGGTGTCGGGCTGGAATCGACCATTGTTGGTTTGGCCGGGGAGCCCACTTTATTGCGCCCGGGCGGTATCGCGCTTGAGGATATCGAAACCGCCCTCAACACACGCCTGCACTTGCATCAGGTAGGGGACCACCTGACCGCACCGGGACAACTGCAATCACACTACGCCCCGGACGCGCCCGTCCGCCTGAACGCTGTGTTGAAGCAGGGGGAGGAAGTTTTGCTGGGCTTTGGTCCGGTCGACTGCGACTTGAACCTGTCGGAGAGCGGCAACCTGATCGAAGCCGCCGCCAATTTGTTCGCCGCATTGCACAGCTTGAATGAAACGGGCCGACCGATTGCTGTATCCCCGATACCCGATCACGAGCTTGGGGCTGCTATCAATGACCGCCTGCGCCGTGCTGCGGCGCCGCGCGATAGCTGATTACGCACGCCCGGCGCTGGCCGACAGGGTCAGTGGATCAACGCCCAGCGTGGCCAGCGCGGCCTCCCACTTATCATCATCGGGGACATCGAACACCAGTTGCGGGCTCGCCTCGGCTGTCAGCCAGCCGTTCATGGCGATCTCATCCTCCAGCTGTCCAGGACCCCAACCTGCGTATCCCAGCGTGACCATTGAATTCAGCGGACCCCGGCCCGATGCCAGATCTTCGAGCACGTCAAGCGTTGCGGTCATGCTGAAATCATCCGAGATTTGCAGCGAGTGCAGATTGGCATCGTAGTCGGCGCTGTGCAGGACAAAGCCGCGCGACATCTCGACCGGGCCACCAAAATGCACCAACCGCTCCCCCACCACCGGAATACGACAGGCTATGTTCAGTTGCCCTAACAAAGCTTTGATCCGCAGGTCTGAGGGTTTGTTCACGATCAAGCCCATCGCGCCGTCATCACCATGACTGCACATATAAACAACCGAATGGTCGAAGCGCGGATCACCCATGCCGGGCATCGCAATCAACAGTTTTCCGGTCAGGTCCATGGGGCGGGGTCTCTTTCAAATGGCACCTCAACAATGACCTCGCAGCGCAGGGATTGGCAAGATGGCACTGAGGTTTTTGGCAGATTTCAGTCCGGTGACCCGAACGTGACTTGGATTTCATCCGCATACCACGCATGTATAGGGCATGATCGCGTTCAAGAAACCCATAGCCGCCGCTGTTGCGACTTGCCTATGCGCCGTCTCGCCTGCCCCGGCGCAACAATTGGATGGTGTCGTCCAACTGGACGTTCTGGATGGGGGTCGGACCACCAATGGCACCTATCTGGGAGCATTGCGCCTGACCCTGCAGGACGGCTGGAAAACCTATTGGCGCGCGCCGGGGGATGCGGGGATTCCGCCGCAATTTGACTGGACCGGGTCGCGCAATGTTGGCGATGTGTCGATCACATGGCCTGCCCCGGATGTGTTTGACCAGAATGGGCTGCAATCCATCGGGTACGAGGATCAATTGGTTTTGCCGGTTGAGATCACGCCGAAAAACCCTGCCAAGCCTGTTCGCCTGCGCGGCGAGATGGATTTGGGCGTCTGCAAGGATGTCTGCATCCCCGAGAGACTGGATTTCGACCATACGCTGGATGCCGAGGCCGAGCGCAACCCGGCCATCGCCGCAGCACTGGCCCAACGCCCGTTTTCTGCGCGAGAGGCCAATGTTTCAGCTGCACGATGCAGCCTGACACCTACGGCAGACGGCATGCAGATCGAAGCGCGCGTGACCATGCCCTCGGCTGGCGGGCAGGAAATAGCAGTGATCGAACCGGGCAATCCGGTGCTTTGGGCCTCGCAGCCCGAAACAGTGCGCCAGGGCGGCACGCTCATCGCTAAGGCAGAGGTCATCAATGCGTCGGGCGAGCCCTTCGCGCTGGATCGGTCCGAGATTCGGATCACGGTTCTGGGCGCAAACCACGCCGTAGATATTCAGGGCTGCAGCGCAGGCTAATCGCATGAGCCAAACCCCAAAGATCGGAGCATTGGCCGTTGTTCTGCATCAGGGTCAGGTCCTGCTGGTGCAACGCAGCAAACAGCCCGACCGTGGGCTTTGGGGCTTTCCGGGCGGCCATGTGGAATGGGGCGAAACCGTTCTTGAGGCGGCGCAGCGGGAGCTGTTCGAAGAAACCTCGGTCACCGCGGAACCGCTGCACTATCTGGACAATCTGGATCTGCTGCGACGGGATGAGGCAGGAGAAGTCATCTCACATTACCTGCTCGTCGGCGTGGCCTGCCGCTATCAGTCGGGCGAACCCATAGCCGGAGATGACGCGCTGGACGCGCGCTGGTTTCCGATTGAACGGATAAGTCAGGGCGATTTACAGATGAGCGCGCGCGTGCCCCAGCTTTTGGAACGAGCCCTGCGCGTGGGCTAAGTGCCAACCCGGCCTTTCAGCCGCACATAAAGCAATCCGGACGCTGCAAAGCTGAGCGCCAGTATCGGGAGAGCTCCGGCCAAAAACGCACCCAGCCCCATATCCAAGACACCTGCGCCACTCTCACCCGGGTAGAGCGCAGAGAGCATGCCGATCGGTTTACCAACAAGCGCAGGCCACACCATCGTCACTGCAAACCACAGCATCAGCACGACCCCGGTGGCCGCAACAGCGCCCTGCATCACCCGATCCGGCGCGCGCATGGCTCGCCGCATGGCTGTCATCGGACGGGAGACGTCATTCAGAATAGCCAGTAAAGCAGGAACCAGAACCAAAACCAGCAACATGCCAAAACCCAAGCCGTAAACCAGAGTGATTACGGTTGGCTTCAAAAATTGTGCTTGCTGAGAACCTTCATACAGCAACGGCGTCAGGCCCAGCACTGTCGTCAGCGTCGTCAGCATCACCGGGCGCAACCGGTCAGCCGTGCCTTCGACAATCGACGGCACCAGTCCACGTTCCTGCTGATAGCCATCTATAGTTGTCACCAGCACAATCGAATCGTTTATTATGATGCCGGTCATGCCCAGCAGGCCAACAACCGTGAACATGCTCAGCGGCACATCCCAGATATAATGCCCCCAGATCGCACCCACCAAGCCAAACGGGATAATGGCCATCACCACCAGAGGTCTGGACCAACTGGCAAAGACCCAGGCCAGCACCAGATAAATCCCGGTCAAACACAGGATCAGACCCGTGCGCGCCTCGGAGAGGAACTCGTTTTCCTGCTCGCTCAGCCCTGCCATGCGCCATTCGACCTGTCGTTCGGCAGCGATATTGGGCAGAATCTCTTCGTTCAGCGCGCGTTCAATCTCGGCCGCGCGGGTCGGATCATCCTCGGAAATGTCGCCATTCACCGAGATCACCCGCAGCCCATTCTCGCGCCGTACAGTTGAGAAGCCGGATTTCCGCTCGACCGAGACAATATCGGCTAGCGGCACATACACCCCATCGGGTGTGCGCATCAGAGTGCGTTCTAGGAAGTCAGCCGTTAACTCGCCCTCGGGCAGTTCCACCCGGATCTCGGCGCTGCGTGGCCCATCCGGGAAGGTCGCAGCCTCGATCCCGTTCAATCGGTTGCGCAGCACACGTCCCAGGGTTTCGATGCGAAAGCCCAAAGCCTGCCCCTGCGCGGTCAGGTCCAGAATGTACTCTTCCTTGTCATAAGCAAGATTGTCCTCAAGCGCCGAAACCTCGGGGTATTTAGACAATTCAGTCTGAAGGTCCTCTGATGCGGCCTTGAGCGTGTTCACATCGGAACCGTAGAACTGCACGTCGATGGCATCGCCACCTGGGCCGGACCGCCAACCACGGAAGCTGATCAGCTCGACCTTGGGATGGCGGGGCACGAAATCCTGCAGCTCGCCCACAAATTCAAAGCTGGAATAGGGGCGAAGGTCGGCATCAATCAATTCAATCGAGATACCGCCCAGCAGGTCATCATCCTTGCCTTCAGCGGCCGATAGGCCAAACCCGGCACTGCCGCCAACTTCAGCCAGAACATAGTCAATGGGGTTGCGGCCATGGCGTTCTTCATAAATTGCGCCCAGTTCTTCGGCCGCTTGCTGCAACTGGCGCATCATCTCGAACGTATCGGAACGGGTCGCCCCTTCGGCCATGATAAAGCTGCCGGTGACCGAACCACGCTCGGGCGCGTTAAAGAACCGCCAATTCACATCGCCCCGGATGAACAGGGCAATCTGGCTGGCCAGAATGACAACCATCAAGGCAACGACCACATAGCGTGCCCAGACCACCCAGGCGATGAAGGGCCGGAACAGGCGATCCCGCACCCAGCGGAACCCGCGGTTGACCACCCGGTTGGGCAGGTCGTACCAATGCTCCTTCGCCGAATGGGCGATGGCATGGGCCATGTGGTTGGGCAGGATCAGGAAACACTCGATCAGAGAGGCCGCGAGTACAGCGATCACAGTGAATGGGATGTCCCGGATCAACTCTCCGAACCGACCACCGACAAGGGTCAGGCCGAAGAACGCGATCACGGTTGTCAAAGTCGCCGCGAAGACCGGCATGGCCATCCGCCGGGCGGCGCGTTCAGCCGCAACCATAGGCGGTTCGCCCAGACGACGGGCACGAAAATCAGCGTGTTCGCCCACGACGATCGCGTCGTCCACCACAATACCTAGGGTGATGATCAGGCCGAACAAAGAGACCATGTTGATCGACAGTCCGCCTAGGTACATCAGCGCAATGGCGGCTGACATTGCGACGGGAATGCCTGCGGCCACCCAGAAAGCAATCCGCGCGTTGAGGAACAGAAAAAGCAGGCACACAACCAGCCCAAGCCCGACAAGGCCGTTGTCGATCAGAATGTCCAGCCGGTCTGTGATCGACTGCGCCCGCGTTCGGATCAACTCGACCGTGACGCCTTCGGGCAGGCTGGCCTGCATCTCGGCCACCACGTCTTCGACCTGATGTTGAATGCCGATGGCATCGCCCAGATTAGAACGATCCACCCGGATGGACATGGCCGGATCTTCGCCCACGAAATAGCTTCGATTGCGATCAACCCCTTCAACCCGGATCTGTGCGACATCGCCCACGAACAGTTTGGATCCGTCTGCAAAATTGCGCAGTGCGATGCCTTCGATCTCTTCCGGGGTGCGCTTCTCCGAACCTGTTCGGATACGGGCATTGGCGCCCGTGACATCCCCGGCTGGGCTGGCGTTAACCTCAGCCGCAATGGCCGAGGAGATGTCAGACAAGGCAATGTCGTTTGCGATCAACTGCGCCGTCGGAACTTCCACTACCACACGCGGCGCGGCCAAGCCGCGGATCGTGGTGCGCGTAACACCCGCAGCGAACAGCCTGTTGATCAGTTCATCGGTAAACTTCGCCAATTGGTCAGGCGCTACTGGGCCGGTGATCACAACATCGGTCACACGATCACGCCACGCCCCCCGCCGGATCGAGGGTTCTTCGGCGTCTTCGGGCAGGCTAGTGACACTATCAACAGCGGTCCGAACATCTTCGACGGCGCGGGACATATCCCAGTTGGCTTCGAACTCAAGCCGGATGTTCGCCGACCCTTCTCGTGAAGTGGCTGTGGTACTGGCTACGCCCTCGACCGCCAGCAGCTCGGGCTCCAGCAGCTGAACGATCCCGTTATCAACATCCTCAGGACCCGCGCCCTCCCACTCGACGTCGACATCGACCCGTTCCAGAATGACATCCGGAAAGAACTGCGCGCGCATGTTCGGGATCGCCGCGGCCCCCAAAACCAGCATGACCAGCAGCAGCAAATTGGCGACCGTCCGGTGCCGGGTGAAATAACTGAGAATGCCGCCCGCCGCGCTTGGGATTTCGCGCATCATAGCGCTTATCCCCCGGCCCGGTTTTCAATACGACGGACCAGCGAGGCAGGCACTTGCGCCGCTTCCAACTGACCCAACATTCGGGTTTTGACATCCTGAGGCATACCTTCGCTGGCCTCAACCTGTGCAACAAGCTGCGCGCGCTGCGTATCCGTCAACTCGACCATATCCGCGTCGGCGCTTTCCTCAACCCGCAGGGGGCGCACGCGCACGCCGGAACCCAGCAGCGGCGTGCGGCCAATCACAACCTCGCGGCCTTCCAGGCCGGCGCCGCGCAGCAAAACCTCATCACCCTGCCGTCGTATCAATTGCACCGGTAAGGTTTCCAGACGGTCATCCGCGCCCAGCACCAAAACCGTGCCCGCCGCGTCTAGAACGGATGAGGGCAAACGCACAACGGCGTCGACCGCCTGTTCCTGAACGGTGACCGTCACAAAATCCCCTGGTTTGAAGCCCGAGGCGCTATCCAATCGTGCAAAGATCAGACGACCTGTCTGCCCCTCACCCGCTGATCCGCTGTCGCGGCTGATCCGTCCTGTTGCGGTCAGGTCGGCCCCCGTCACCTCAAGCGACACCGTTACCGGAGCGTTTAGTAGCGTGCCATCTTCATCCAGCAATCGGACAAATTGGGCCGTCGAAACCCGGAAGGCGACTTCCAAGGCGTCAGGGTCTACCAGCTCGGCCAGTTTTTCGTTGGCGGCAACCAGTCGTCCTTCGACCAATGTGACATCGGTCAGTGTACCGCCGAACCCGGCCCGAATGGTCATATCATCCAGATCGCGTTCTGCCGCTTCAAGGGCAATCCGCGCACGCGCTAGTAGCGTTGTGGCCTGATCCACACGTGATTCAGCCTGAGCCAGGGCGATCCGACGTGCCAGAACAGATTGCTGGGCCGAGGTGGCCGACAATTCGGCCTCTTCCACGCTCGCAGTCGCGCCCACACCTCGGGATTCCAGGTCGCGTTGCCGTTGAAGGGCACGTTCACGCAGCTCAGCCTGCGCTTCTGCCGATTTCAACTCATCCTGCGCCAGCAGCAGGGATCGTTCCGCATCGCGTTCCTCGAACTGGGCATCCAGCAGATCGGATTTGGCCCGGTCCAGGGCGGATTGCGTATCCGCAGGGTCCAGCTCGACCAGAATTTCACCCGCCGTGACCGTCCCGCCATCCTCGAAGTCATCGGCGAGTGAGATCACACGCCCCCCCAGCGCCGCGCGCAGTTCAAGCCGGCGGCGACTTTGCACCTCACCAAAGGCCTCCAGATAGGGCGTTACGGTCTGTAGCTCGGCTGTTCTGACCGACACTGTAAACACACGCTCGCGCGCCGGGGGTTTTGCAGTGTCACGCGCAATCACGTCCTGAATTGCACCTGTGATCATCTGGACAGCGACAAACAGCAAAGCCAACGTCAGCGACGCCAGAAAGACACCGACAAGACTCTGCCTTAGAAAACGCATTCTCACTTACCCCGGTTGCAATGGGCTGCCTTGCGCAAAATGTAGCTGGACCGTGAAATATGCCAAGCCACAATGCGGTTATAAGGTGTTAAACGTACGAGCAGTCTACTTCCGTCGCAGATGTTCGTCCAATCGCGGCATTATTTCCACAAAGTTGCAGGGGCGATGGCGGTAGTCGAATTGTTTTTCCAGAATACCGTCCCATGCATCCTTGCACGCACCCGGGCTGCCCGGCAGGGCAAACAGATAGGTGCCGCCAGCAACACCGCCTGTGGCGCGGGACTGCACGGTCGAGGTTCCAATCTTCTCCATCGACAGAATGGTGAAGACGGTTCCAAAAGCATCGATCTCTTTCTCATAGACATCGCGATGCGCCTCGACAGTCACATCGCGCCCGGTCAGGCCCGTGCCGCCGGTCGAGATCACAACATCGATCTGAGGGTCCGCGATCCATATACGCAACTGATCCGCGATCTGCGCGCGCTCGTCGGGTAAGATCTGCCGATCTGCAACGGCGTGACCCGCCGCTTCGATCCGATCGACCAATGTTTGGCCAGACCGGTCCTCTTCGATTGATCGCGTGTCTGAGACTGTCAGGACAGCAATTCGGACAGGGATAAAATCTTTGGTTTCATCAATGCGCGACATACGGGGTCAGGTCCTTTCCATGATTGCCAGTCGGACGGCAAGTGCCGTGAAGATGCCTCCGGTGACCCAGCCCATAATCCGCGAAGCGCGGGGGTTTGAAACCAGCACCTTTCCCGCACCCCCGGCGAAAACCCCGACCAGACCATTCACAACAAAGCCACCCAGCGCGATGATCATGCCGAAGATCAGGAACTGCACCAGGATCGAGCCCGAAGCGGGATCCACAAATTGCGGGATGAAGGCCAGCACAAACAAGATGACCTTGGGATTGGTCAGGTTCACCACCATACCGTCGCGAAAGGCCATTCGCGTTGGTTTGACATCGTTCTCAATCGGCAAGTTGCCGTTTCGGAACGCGTCCCAAGCGAGATATAGTAGGTAAGCAACGCCCACCCAACGGATAACATCGAATACCCATGGGATGGTCGATACCACTGCACCCAACCCCAAACCTGCCAGCAAAACATGGACAAAAGAGCCCGCCGATATCCCGGCACTGGCCGCCAAGGCAGGTTTTGCACCAGATCGCAGGCCTTGCCCGAAGCAGAACATCATGTCCGCCCCTGGTGTGAGATTCAGAAGCAGCGCCGCCGGTATGAACGTCAGCAGCGTGACGGTTTCGATCATCACGACACCTCGAACCAGTTCACTTTGGGTCCCAGATTGGCGATCTGCGTCTGCCCCAGCGTACCACGATATCCCCAGCTGTCGTGGATATGACCGCAGAAAACCAGTTTGGGCTGAAGCCGTTCCACGGCATCGCGCACGGCCACCGAGCCGACGGAGATACCTTGCGATGTCACGTCCCCGTGTCCTTTGGGCGGAGAATGCACGATCAGAACATCGGCAGTGTCACAGCGATCCAGCAGTTCCGAAGCCTCTGACTCGGACAGATCGCAGGACCAATCGCCAAACGGCGTGGCGGGTACTCCGTAGCCCAGCCCGAACAGGTGTATTCCATCGACCGTCATTCCGGTGCCATGCAGAACATGGGCGCTATCTGGCGCAGCATCGGTCAGCTCATCCGCGCTTTCCGCATTTCCCGGCACCAGCACCAGCGGGGCCGAGATACCCGACAGCATCTGCATCGCCTCGGCCAGTCCCTGGCGCATATTGCAGTAATCCCCGGCCCCAATCACCAGATCGGCCTGCGCGCTGGCCTCCACCAGATCAGCCGCCCGGTTGCGCGCCATATGAAGGTCTGAGAAAGCCAGAATGCGCATCATCCTGCCCCCAGCCGTGCTTTCAACTCCAACAGATCGGCCCAAGCCTCTCGTTTCATCTGCGGCTGGCGCAGTAAGTAAGCGGGGTGGAACATCGGGATCACCGGCAAATCCAGCGCGTGTTCCCAAGTGCCGCGCAACCGCGTGATACCACGCTTGCCCAGAACAGCCTGACAACTGATATTGCCCATCACCACCAGAACCTCGGGCTTGGCCAGCGCCACATGGCGTTCCAGAAACGGTTTCATCATGCCGATCTCTTCCGGCTTCGGATCGCGGTTTTGTGGGGGGCGCCAAGGCAACACGTTGGTGATATAGGCATTCTGCGTGCGATCCAGATCAATCCCCGCCAACATCCGATCCAACAACTGACCCGCACGCCCGACAAAGGGCTTACCTTCGCGGTCTTCATCCCGGCCCGGAGCCTCTCCGATGATCATCACACGCGCACCAGCCGTACCATCGGCAAACACCAACTGCCGCGCACCGCGCTTTAGCTCACAATGCTCAAATGCGTCCATCGCCGCGCGCAATTCATCCAGTGATCCGGCGCTTTGTGCTGCGGACTTTGCGATGGCAACCGGGTCAACCTGCTTGGGTTTCTCCGGCGCAGCAGCGGGGCTGGCCGGTTTTTTTGACTTGGGCGCAGTATCGGGCAGCGCATACCGGTCGATTGGCGCGTCTCCAATCGCCTCGGTCACGCCCAGTTCAATCTGCCAGTCCAACAGCGCCCGTGCGGTGTGATAATCCATGCCCGATTCCATATCCCACAATCTAACCGGCTTTTGACCGATGGAAAGCGAATAGACCTTGCCACGGCGCTGGGTCGCACCGACCATGATCCTGTTATGCTATCAATCTTGCGATTCCTTCTGATTGCGCTGCTTCTCAGCACCCCGGCAGGCGCGCTACAGGCACAGCTTTCCATCGGCAATGACCAATGCCGCGGGGGTCAATTCGCCTGTGGCAGCCGCTGCTGCTCGGGCGGGCAGAGGTGCAGCTTTGATGGCCACTGCATCCCACTGGGCGGTACCTATTGCGGTGGTGGGCGCAGCTGTGGCCCTTTCGAGCGTTGTGCCGCGGGCGGAACGCGATGTGCACCACAAGGTGCAAATGCCTGCAATTCCAGCCTCGATTGCCCCAGTGGGAGCCGCTGCAATGGCCGTGGCAAATGCGAACTGATCCGCCCAGATATTGATCTGAACCTGCCGCAGCCCTGCGCCGATGGCCGGATTTGCGCACGCGGATCATACTGCATGCCGCAAGGCGGATGCTCGCGTCCTGGATGGTACCTATGCGAAAAAACTGGGTCGCAATGTCGCCAAGGTTTCAAATGCTCCAGAAATCAAGGCTGTGTCCCTGTCAAAGCCATCGATTGCGGGTACGGCAAATGGTGCAAACCGGGTGAACAATGCCTGCCCGAAGGTGGATGCCAGAAACTGCCCGACAGCACAGAACCTTAGGTTGCCTTGCCCGGCGCAGCTTTCTATAAGCGGTCCGATTGTCAGACAGGAGCCCGCCCATGCGTTTCGCCCATCGTCACCTTCTTGGCATCGAGCATCTGTCGCAATCTGATATCACCGCCATTCTCGACCTTGCTGAGACCTATGTCGATCTGAACCGCCAGTCGACCAAGCACTCGGATGTGCTGTCCGGGCTGACCCAGATCAATATGTTCTTTGAAAACTCGACCCGCACGCAAGCGAGCTTTGAGATCGCGGGTAAGCGTCTGGGTGCAGATGTGATGAATATGGCGATGCAGGCCAGTTCGATCAAAAAGGGCGAAACCCTGATTGATACAGCGATGACATTAAATGCGATGCATCCCGACCTGCTGGTGGTGCGGCATCCACAATCTGGCGCAGTCGATCTGCTGGCGCAAAAGGTGAATTGCGCTGTGCTGAATGCAGGCGACGGGCGGCATGAACATCCGACACAGGCGCTGCTGGATGCGTTGACCATCCGCCGCGCCAAGGGTCGCTTGCACCGCCTGAACATCGCCATTTGCGGCGATGTGGCCCATTCCCGCGTGGCACGTTCGAACTTGATCCTGCTGGGCAAGATGGAGAACCGGATCCGTCTGATCGGGCCACCCACGCTGGTGCCTGCGCAATTCGCCGAGTTCGGGGCCGAGATTTATGACGATATGACCGAAGGCCTGCGGGATGTTGATGTCGTCATGATGCTGCGCCTTCAGAAAGAGCGGATGGATGGCGGGTTCATCCCGTCGGAGCGCGAGTACTATCACCGCTATGGCCTTGACGCGGTCAAGCTTGCGCAAGCCAAACCTGACGCCATCGTCATGCACCCGGGTCCAATGAACCGAGGGGTCGAGATCGACGGTACGCTGGCGGATGACATCAACCGATCGGTCATTCAGGAACAGGTCGAGATGGGCGTCGCCGTCCGCATGGCCGCTATGGAACTGCTGGCCCGCAACCTGCGCGAGGCCGCATGAGTGACCTAACCGTCCTTCCCCACGAACGCGGCGTCATCCGCCTGTTTGCACTGTACATGCGCCCGGAAGAGGCCAAGTTCCTGCGTGAACCGGGTGCTGCGGATCAGGTTTTGGGGGTTGCGGATTTGGACCCTGAACAGATCGACATCTTTCCTGTGTCCGACCTCGAAGACCTGGGCCTTTGGGGCTATCTGAACGAAGGGGGCGGCGTGTCCGAAGACCAATTGGATCGTGCGGCGCTGGGCGCGGTCGAAGGCTGGATCATGGCTCTGCGCAGCGCTGCGTTCAAAGGACAGCCTGCGGTGCTTGCCCCCGATTCCCGCGTGCAGCTGATTGGTCTGTTCACGGAAGAGGCCACAAACTGGAGTGGCGACAGGATCGAAACCGAAAGCGCCAAGCCGTTTTCGGCACCGCAGACACCGGCGCAAGACAACAGGCCGCGCCGAATAGGCTCGGCCGCGCTAGCCGTGTTCTTGTTGCTGGTGATCGGAGGTGCCCTGTGGCTGATCCTGTGATCTTCACCCCCGACAAGGGTGCGTATATTCGCACCAACGCCTGGCTGGCCGCCGTTGCAATGGCCGGGGCGATGGCTGTGCTCTGGTTGATCGGGAACCCCTATGTCTGGACCGGTGCGCCTGCTGGACTTGCTGCCATCGGCCTGCGCGCATGGTATCTGGCTTCGGAAGAGCTGACCGCCAAATGGGAGATGACCGATACGCTGCTGACAGGCCCCGGCCCGCGCAAGGTTGCGCTGACACAGATTGAGGCCGTGAACACCATGGGCAGCTTCGTCCAGCTTGTGACCAAAAGCGGCGACAAGCATCTGATCAAATACCAAGCGGACCCAGCCGCCACCAAAGCCGCTATCGAAAGGGCAATTGCATGAACGCAGAATGGTGGCGCGAGGAAATACCTGAGAGCGAAGAAGTTCTGTGGCTCGGACAACCGCATGGCGGGTATTTCCCGCCCCATCTGGGATGGTCCTACAGAATTCTAATTTTCTGTTTAGTTTTGGCCTGGCTGGTCAGTCCGTGGATAGTGGACTCGGTGAGAGAGTCTTGGAAGCTGATCAGTTGCACGATCCTATTGGCCTTCGTGATGTGGGCGGATCGCTACGTTCGATTGCAACGCGTTTATGTCGTGACCTCCCAGAATGCCTGGCAAATCAACAAGGACCTGAAGTCCAAGACTTTGGAAATCAACCAGTTCCTGAACTTTCGCACTGTACCCTCAGCTGTGGTGTTCAGTCGCCATCCGTTTTTCAGATTCGACCACCTGTCTGACCCCAATGCCGCTTTGGCGGCGTTGAACAAAGCCCGAGAGGCCTCAGCATGACAAACTTACTGTTTACCAACGCGCGCCTGATCGACCCCGAGAACGGGACGGATGCGACTGGATGGCTGCATGTCGCGGACGGGCGGATCGTGGCGAACGGCAACGGCGATGCCCCCGCAGTGGACGGGCAGGTCGTGGACTGCAATGGCAAATACCTGGCCCCCGGCATTGTCGATATCGGCGTTAAAGTTTGTGAGCCGGGCGAGCGGCACAAGGAAAGCTATAAATCCGCAGGTCTCGCGGCAGCGGCGGGTGGGGTGACCACGATGGTTACGCGCCCTGACACCACACCTGCCATCGACACGCCGGAAACGCTGGAATTTGCTACACGCCGCGCCCAGGCTGATACGCCTGTGAACGTACTTCCAATGGCTGCCCTGACGAAGGGACGCGAAGGGCGCGAGATGACCGAGATCGGGTTTCTGATGGATGCCGGTGCGGTGGCCTTTACGGATTGCGATCATGTGGTGACAAACACCAAGGTGTTCTCTCGCGCGTTGACCTATGCACGGTCGTGCGGGGCGTTGGTGATTGCGCATCCGCAGGAACCGGGGCTCAGCGCCGGGGCTGCTGCGACCAGCGGCAAGTTCGCAGCGTTGCGCGGCCTGCCCGCAGTTTCAGCCCGGGCAGAACGGATGGGACTGGACCGTGACATCGCCCTGCTAGAGATGACCGGCGCAGCCTATCACGCTGATCAGATCACAACAGCTCGCGCCCTGCCCGCGCTGGAGCGCGCTAAGCGCAACGGGCTGGACATCACCGCCGGAACTTCGATCCACCATCTGACGCTGAACGAGCTGGACGTGGCCGACTATCGCACTTTCTTCAAGGTCAAACCGCCGCTGCGGTCGGAAGACGACCGGCAGGCGGTGATTGAGGCGGTACGATCGGGCCTGATCGACACGATCAGCTCAATGCACACCCCGCAGGACGAGGAAAGCAAACGATTGCCGTTTGAAGAGGCTGCTTCAGGCGCGGTCGCGCTAGAAACGCTATTGCCTGCTGCACTGCGTCTGTATCATTCGGGTCAGCTGGACCTTCCGACCCTGTTCCGTGCCATGACCCTGAACCCGGCCAAACGTCTGGGTTTGAACAGTGGTCGTTTGTCCAAAGATGCGCCAGCCGACCTAGTTTTGTTTGATCCTGATATTCCGTTTGTGCTGGACCGGTTTACACTCCGATCCAAATCGCAAAACACGCCATTTGACGGGCAGCGGATGCAAGGTAAGGTCATTGCGACCTATGTGGCCGGCAAAGAAGTCTACCGGAGAATTTGATGCCCCTGATTGACAGTACACAACCCGAATTGCTGCTGTGGGCGGCCATGGGCTACCTGTTGGGGTCAATTCCCTTTGGCCTGATCCTGGCCAAGATTATGGGGCTGGGCAATCTGCGCCAGATCGGGTCGGGCAACATCGGGGCCACCAATGTGCTTCGAACCGGCAACAAGGCCGCCGCCGCCCTGACCCTGCTGTTTGACGCCGCAAAAGGCGCTGTTGCGGTTCTGCTGGCGCGCGCCTTTGCCGGTGAGGACGCAGCCCAGATTGCCGCGCTCATGGCGTTTCTGGGCCATTGCTATCCCGTTTGGCTAAGCTTCAAGGGTGGTAAGGGCGTGGCCACCTTCCTGGGCCTTTGGCTGGCGCTGGATTGGCGGGTCGGTGTTGCCTGCTGTCTAACGTGGTTGGTTGCGGCGGCGATCTGGCGGATATCCTCGATCGGCTCACTGGCGGCGGCTGCGTTGTCGACCACCTGGATCGTGGTATTGACGGATGGGTCCACCTTCGTTTTGGGTATTGCGCTTACCTTGCTGGTCTATTGGCGCCACAACGCCAATGTAGCCCGCATCAAGGCGGGGACTGAGCCCAAAATCGGAAAACCGTGACTGCGACCGACGCGTTTACCCGCGCTTTTTTCGCATTGCCCTTGGGCACATTCACTGGCCGCGCCGATGATCGGCGCTATGTCGTCTCACGTCAGGCCATGGCAGAAAACAAGTCCCATAAGCTTGTGGCGTATGAACTCGGTGGCGGGGACTATATCAGCCTGAACCTTTACCAAACCCGCAACAGCGGTGCGTTGCTACGACCTTGCGAAATGCCTACCCAAAAGGTCGTCGCCTTTGTTCTTGCGCTGACACCCGAAGGCTGACCCAGCCACATTTCTGAACAGCATCTCTGCGCCTCTGCACAATCACAATTGATTGCTTTGAACGTGAACATCCGGCTTCCCACCTGAGTTTCTGTGACGGCCAATTACCGGTCGCACAGGACAAAATCCGGGATCGCAAATCGCAATTACGGCGACCGCGCGCATCCTCTTTCACGAAAGGTGAAGCTATGAACACGTTTAAATCTCTGATCGGTGGCGTTGCGCTGTCTGTTGCTCTGGCAACTTCAACCCTTGCAGCTGGCGTAGAAATCAATGCCAGCTCGACCGGGCTCGCGATGCAGGGCTATGACCCGGTTGCGTATTTTACCGAAGGTGAAGCCACCAAGGGCGACTACCGGATCACCACGCTGCATGATGACGCAATGTACCGCTTCTCATCCGAGGAAAACAAAGCCGCGTTTGAAGCGAACCCCGAAGCGTATCTGCCTGCTTACGGCGGCTACTGCGCTTTCGGTGCAGCCATGGGCTTCAAGTTTGATGGTGACCCGAACCACTGGAAAATCGTAGACAACACACTGTACCTGAACCTGTCGCAGGACATCCAGGAACGCTGGGAAGGCGACATTCCGGGCTTCATCGAACAGGCCAGCGCAAACTGGGAGAACATTGCGGACAAAGCTCCGGCCGAACTGCAGCAATAACCCGTATTCGGCAACTTTTGCGGTGGGAACAGAGATGTTCCTGCCGCGCTCAAATCCCACTCTGAACGGAATACGCTTTGTAACCCGCCAGATTGATCAAAACCCGGCGCGTGTCGCCGGGTTTTGTTGTTCAGACATCCAAGATTGTGCTGCCCGTGGTTTGACGCGCCTCAAGCGCACGGTGCGCGTCGGCGATCTGATCTAGTGGGAAGCGCTGGTCGATGTGAATCTTGACCTCGCCGCCTTCGACCTTACCAAACAACCGCCGCGCCATCGCCTGACAGATCGTATGATCGCCGATATGCGTAAACAAGGTCGGGCGGGTGATCTTGAGCGATCCTTTCTGCCCCAAGATCCCGATATTCACAGGCGGAACCGGCCCCGAAGCATTGCCGAATGAGATCATCATCCCGAGCGGTTTCAGACAGTCCAGCGACCCTTCGAACGTGTCGGCGCCGACCGAGTCCATCACCACGTCAACGCCTTTCCCATTGGTGATCTCGGCCACGCGTTCGACGAAGTTCTCGGCGCGGTAGTTGATGCAATGCGATGCGCCGTTGAACTGGGCCAGCGCGCATTTCTCATCCGTGCCAGCGGTGCCGATCAGAGTGATGCCTTCGGATTTCGCCCATTGGCAGGCGATCAGGCCCACACCCCCGGCCGCAGCGTGGAACAACACTGTATCCCCGCGACGCAAAGGCGTGGTGCGGTGGAACAGATATTCAACGGTCATGCCCTTCAGCATCATCGCCGCCGCCGCTTCGAATGAAATGCCGTCTGGCAACGGACAGACCTGAGCCGCCGGCATCACCCGCGCTTCGCAATAGGCGCCCGACGGTGCGGCAGCATAGGCTGCGCGCTGACCCGGTGTCAGATGGGTGACCCCGTCGCCAACCGCTTCGATCACACCCGATGCTTCCATCCCAAGCGCATGTGGCAACTCCAGCGGATAAAGGCCGGTGCGCTGATAAACATCGATGAAGTTCAGGCCGCAGGCATGATGGCGGATAAGAACCTCACCCGGACCGGGATCACCCAAGGGCCGATCTTCGATCTGCAAGACCTCGGGGCCGCCGAATTCGTGGATAACGACTGTGCGCGCAGTATTCTGCATTCTGAACCTCCTCTTGCCTGATCCCAAGCTAGCATGCTTGCGTGACAGGGCAATCAGGAGCTTGTGCTGTGGCGAGTTTGCGCGCGGATCAACCCCCGCGCATCGCCACTAGCCTGCAACGCTCAAAACGATCTTGCCAATATGAGTCGAGCTTTCCATATGGGTATGCGCTGCCGCAGCATCGGCCAGGGGGAATTCGCTGTCCATAACCGGGGCAACCTTACCGGCGGCCAGCAAAGGCCAGACGGCCTCACGCAGGTCCAGTGCAATCCGGGCCTTGGCCAGATCACTTTGCGGGCGCAAGGTACTGCCGGTCAGCGTCAGACGCTTGACCATCATCAGAGCAAAATTCAACTCAGCCACAGGACCCTGCAGAAACGCGATCTGAACCAGACGTCCATCCTCGGCCAATGCCTTCACGTTGCGCGGGATGTAGTCGCCGCCCACCATATCGAGGATCAGGTTCGCACCGCCTTCAGCACGCATAACACCCACGAAATCTTCGTCGCGGTAGTTGATGGCCTTCTCTGCCCCCAATTTCACGCAGGCGGCGCATTTCTCATCCGAGCCAGCAGTTGCAAAGACCCGCGCACCAAAGGCATTGGCAAGCTGGATCGCAGTGGTTCCGATGCCGCTGGACCCACCATGAACAAGGAAGCGCTCGCCTGGTTTCAGACCGCCTCGCGTGAACACGTTGGACCAGACGGTAAAGAACGTCTCTGGCAGGCAAGCCGCTTGCTTCATGTCCATCCCGTCCGGCACTGGCAGGCAATGCGCAGCGGGTGAGGCGACGTATTCGGCGTAACCGCCACCGGGCAACAAGGCGCAGACCTTATCGCCCAGCGCCAAACCCTCGACCCCGGCGCCCACGGCAACTACCTCGCCCGATGCTTCCAGCCCCGGCAGATCGCTGGCTCCCGGCGGGGGATCATAGGCCCCGGCACGTTGCAAAGCGTCCGGGCGATTCACCCCGGCATAGGCGACCTTGAGAACAACCTGCCCGGCCTCGGCTGTCGGGATCGGGCGTTCGATCAGCTTAAGAACATCGGGACCACCGGGCTGAGTGATTTCGACAGCGCGCATCATCTGGTTCATGGGCAAATCTCCTTTGCCCAATGCCTAGCTGTCATCTGGGCAAAGTCCAAGCTTTGACTACTTGCGCGGATTCAGCAGACCCGGCAAATCTGCTCGCATCTTCATCGGTGCTTTGACCTGACCAGCCAGCCAGTTCGGCACGGCCAGAAACGGTTTGAACAACGGGTTGCTGTTGACCTGCGCCTTCAGCTTTTCAAACTGCATCACGTCGCCAATGCGCCTGTCCAGAAACTCCCACGTCTTCTGGTGATCAGGCGAATCGTCTCCCAGCCAGAACAGCAGGGTCGAGGAATAGACCCCCGACAGCGTCGCCCGCTTGGTGTACCAGTTCACATCATCCGACGTGTCACCCAGCGCATCCCAGATCAGATCGCAGGTGCCCCAAACCGCCTTGGCCCCGTCACCTGCATGCATTGGCAGGGCAAACAAAGTCATGCCCCGGCGGACCAGTTCCTTGTCTTCAACCGCTTCAAGCCGGAACCGAACGGCGGCGGCGATCTTTTCGCGGAACTTGAGCGCGCTCAGGTCTTCAGACTTGATCCGATCCAGCATCATCTGGTCCCCACGCGCATGATAGGCCAGCGCCAGATCAACCGCGCCGCGCGGGCAAATCGCCCGGGCTAGACCGTCATCCAGATCGCACTCTGAAATGGCGGCGCGAAAGCAGGTTTCGGACCATCCGTCAAATGGAACATGGGCAAGCATCGCGTCCAGCATCTGCTGTTTTGCGTCTTCATAGGTCACTGTCATGGCGGTTCTCCGGTGTTCGGGGCCAGTACTAGACAAGATAGAACGGCTTTGCTATACGGCCAACTCCTGCAATTTCCTTGCAACTCTATCTAGAAAGGTGGTGACAACCACATGCAGGTTAGTGTTCGCGACAATAACGTCGATCAGGCGCTTCGTGCCCTGAAGAAAAAGCTGCAGCGCGAAGGCGTGTTCCGTGAAATGAAGCTGAAGCAACATTTCGAGAAACCGTCCGAGAAAAAAGCGCGCGAGAAAGCTGAAGCGATCCGCCGTGCCCGTAAACTGGCACGCAAGAAAGCCCAGCGCGAAGGTATGCTCTAAGCAGCGACCCGTCTCGTCCAGCTTTGGATGACACTATTTGACGACCCCCGAGGCCCCGCCCGGGGGTTTGTCGTTTCTAAGACCGGTTTGATCTTGCCGACTCGTGCGTGATGCTGTGCGACAAGCTGCCATTTCAGCCCCGGCAGGATTTTGCCCGGCATTTTGCAGCGCAGCGAATACCGCATCGGTAGCATGGCGATGCCCAAATTCACCTGCCAGATCAGCCCACCTATCCGCCGCAGGAAAGGTCTTTGTATCAGCCTCTCGTCTACTCAGACACCAAATCAAAAACGGAGGCTACTATGTCGACTGCAAGCACAATCGAGCGAGAAATGCTCGCGCTTATCAATGAAGAGCGAACATCCCGCGGGCTGAACCCGCTGCAGCTGGAAACCAATCTGAACGAGTCATCCGAGGATCACAGCACCTGGATGCTGGACCGCGATATCTTCAGCCATACAGGCGCGGGCGGGTCCAGCGCGACCCAAAGGATGCAGGCCGCGGGGTTCGATCTGTCGGGCAGCTGGCGCACAGGTGAGAACATCGCCTGGCAATCTGAACGCGGCGCGCCGGGGATCAGCGACGATGTCGCACAGCTGCATCAGAACCTGATGAACAGCCCGGGCCACCGTGCCAATATCCTGAATCCGAACTTCGAATATATCGGGATTGGGATCGAAACGGGCGATATGCAGGGTTTTGACGCCGTGATGGTCACGCAAAACTTTGGCGCAACAGCGGGTACGGTGGACCTGGATACAGGCACGACCCCAACCCCTACGCCGATGCCCGAAGAACCAGAGGTGCCCGAAGAGCCCGAAACACCGGAAGAGCCTCAGACACCCGAGGAACCTCAGACGCCGGAAGTTCCAGAAGAACCAGAGACACCAACTGAACCTGAAACTCCGGAAGAACCGGAAACACCCGAAGAGCCTGAAACGCCAGAAGAACCGGAAACGCCTGCGGAGCCGGAAACGCCGGAGGAACCAGAGACTCCCGTGGAACCCGAAACGCCAGAGGAGCCCGAAGAACCTGTGGAACCAGAGACTCCGGAAGAACCAGAGGTCCCTGAAGAGCCAGAAACGCCTGAACCAACGGCTGAGAACGGTTTCGATATCGAAGCCTTCGTTGCGGCGCTGGAAGAATTCCTGAACGAAGTGCTGGCACTAGTCGATGATTTCGACTGGATCGATATCGAACTACCCGCCGCGCAACCCGGTGGTGACGTACCAATGGATGACGGTCTGATCCTGATCCCGGAAGCGGGCGATGACGCAACGCCGCCGACAGAAGAACCCGTCGCGGGCTTCACCGACGATGATGACATGCTGATCTTCACTCCAATGGGTGGCGAATGCATGATGGACGTCGCTTAACGGCTGGCACTTGGGCAGGGCGCGAGACATCGCGCCCTGCTTTTCTTGGGTCAGAGACCCGTTTCGCCTAGTAGATTTTCGGGACGTACAATTCGTCGGGCAGAATGCGACGTTCGTAGTCAGGGTTGTACCTACGATCAGGTAGATCGACCCGCTCCTGCGGCACGTCCGTATAGGGGATCTTGGTCAACAGGTGCTCGATACAGTTCAGGCGTTCGCGCTTTTTGTCATTGCCCTCGACAATGTACCACGGCGCCTCAGAGATGTTCGTGCGGAATAACATATCCTCTTTCGCCTTGGTGTAGGATTCCCAACGAATGCGGGATTCCAGATCCATCGGAGACAGTTTCCACTGTTTCATCGGATCATGAATCCGCATGAGGAATCGCAGCTGTTGTTCTTCATCGGTGATCGAGAACCAGTATTTCAGCAAGATGATCCCGGACCGAACCAACATCCGTTCAAATTCGGGAACGTCCTGAAAGAACTGTTCGACCTGATCCTCGGTCGCAAAGCCCATGACGCGTTCAACCCCGGCGCGGTTGTACCAGGACCGATCAAAGAACACGATCTCGCCCGCCGCAGGCAAATGCGGGACGTAGCGCTGGAAATACCACTGGCTTTGTTCCCGTCGGCTGGGCGCAGGCAGCGCCACCACGCGCGCGACCCTAGGATTCAGACGCTGGGTGATCCGCTTGATCACCCCACCCTTGCCCGCACTGTCGCGACCTTCGAACAGGATGCACACTTTGGCCCCGGTATGCTGCACCCAATCCTGAACCTTGATCAGCTCGGCTTGCAGGCGCAGCAGGTTGCGGAAATAGACCTTGCGATCCAACATATCGGGATGCTGATCCTTGTAGATCTTGCGCACTTCCATTGACAGCATGGGTTCGCTGAACTCGATCTCAAAATCTTCGTCCAGCGTGTCTTCCAACTCGGCCTCTAGCCAGTCTTTGGGAGAGTCGTTGTTTTCATACGCCAAAGTCTGTTCCTTCTTCATTCACCGGGTGCGGACAGTAGTGCGCCTGTGTAACCGCCTGATGTCATCGGATAAGTTGATCTTATTGCAGGCGCCGATGAGGTGGCCGCCGCCATGTAAAGACATTACGTGCAATTCTGGACCGCTCGCGCAGGGGATACAACCGTAAGAATTGCCGCAACTGGAAAGGCTTGCACCGGGGAAAGCTGCGCGCCATGACTAAGCCAGTCGAACTGTCGAGGCCACCGTGGCGCATGTCCTGACCCTTCTTCCGATGATCTGGCCCTGGCTGATCCTGATCGCGGCCCAGATTACCGCGCTGAGCGGACGGATGGGCGTGGCATTGGCGCTGTTGGCGCTGTTCATCAGCTTTGGATCGGTTGCCAATCTGATCACGCCATGGGCGATTGCAGTGATTGCGATCGGGTTGCTAGGGGCCGCGACCCTGCCACGCCTGAGCGGCGCGATGGCAGTTGCCGGACATACACTTCTGATCCTGTGGTGTTTCGCCCTGGGCGCGCATCTGGTTCCTGGGTTCAACAATCTGCTTATCTTGGATCAGGTCTATGCCGGTGAAAAGAGCGCCACGTTTACAATGTATCTGAACCTCGACAAACCAATGGTATTCTTTGCGGTCCTCTTGGTTTGGCCCAGCATGCTGTTTGCGCGTCAGAAAACCAATGCCACGTGGCTCGTCGTCGGGCTTGCCCTACTGCCGCTGATCTTTCTTGCCGCTGTTTCAATCGGGGCGCTGCGGCCAGAGGTTAAACTGCCCCCGTGGTGGCTGGTCTTTGCAGTTTCAAACCTGTTTCTAACCTGTTTCACGGAAGAGGCATTTTTTCGCGGCTACCTGCAATCTCTGTTCAGTTCGAAACTTGGCCCTATTGGTGGCGTTGTCGCAGCCAGCCTGTTGTTCGGTTTGGCGCATTTCGGCGGTGGTCCAGCCCTGATGATCTTTGCCACGGTGCTGGGCTTGGGTCTGGGGTTGGCCTATGCCGCGACCGGGCGGCTTTGGGTACCGATTGCGATGCACTTTGCCTTTAACTTTGTCCACCTCGCCTATTTCACCTATCCCGTGTCGGCCTGATCAGACCGGCAAGGCCGTGGTCTTGAACACCGTCCGCAAGGCAAACGAGCTTTGCATCTGCGCCACGCCCGGCAGGCGCGACAGATATTGGCGGTGAATGCGGGCGAAATCTTCGGTGTTTTCGGCAACGACTTTCAGAAGGTAATCTGCCGTTCCCGCCATCAGGTGGCATTCCAACACATCCGGAATGCGGGCCACCGCCTTTTCGAATGCATCCAGACCCTCTTCGGCTTGACCTTGCAAGGTGATCTCAACAAACACGGTTGTGGGAACATTCATCTTCCTTGCGTCCAGCAAGGCCACGTAGTTTCTAATATAGCCCTCCAGCTCCAGCCGTTGGACCCGGCGATGGCAGGCCGAGGGTGAAAGGTTCACCTTTTCGGACAGGTCCGCATTCGAAACCCGACCATTCTTTTGCAGGGCGGACAGAATCTTACGATCAGTCGTATCTAAGCTCATTCGCGCACATCCATTGCGTTGATTTTAGTATTCTCGCTGGATTCTTTCAAAAGAAAGCCCAATGGCAGGTATTGTTTCACAGAAATTGCGCCACGTAATGCACATAATTTAGGCAGTTTATGAACGGAGGAGGGTCACATGAAAATCGGGTGCCCAAAGGAAATCAAACCCCAGGAATTCCGCGTTGGCATGACGCCAAACGCAGCTCAGGAAGCGGTGTCGCGAGGGCATGAAGTGCTCATCGAAACCGGCGCAGGAATCGGTGCGGGGTTTGACAACGACGCCTATGTCGCCGCAGGCGCGCGCATTCTGGACACGGCGGAAGAGGTGTTCGCCACAGCCGACATGATCGTGAAGGTCAAGGAACCCCAAGCCGGCGAGCGCAAGATGCTGCGCGAAGGTCAGTTGCTGTTCACCTACCTGCATCTGGCCCCCGACCCGGATCAGACCCATGACCTGCTGGAATCGGGCTGTACGGCCATTGCCTACGAAACCGTAACCGATACCAATGGCGGCCTGCCGCTGCTGGCCCCGATGTCCGAGGTGGCCGGGCGTCTGGCCCCTCAGGTCGGGTCATGGACCTTGCAAAAGGCCAATGGCGGGCGCGGTGTGCTGATGGGTGGCGTGCCTGGGGTTGGCCCGGCCAAGGTCGTCGTGATCGGCGGCGGTGTGGTTGGCACCCATGCGGCAAAGATCGCCGCTGGCATGGGCGCAGATGTAACCGTCCTGGACCGGTCCCTGCCTCGCCTGCGCTATTTGGACGACGTGTTCGGAGGCCAATTCAAGAACCAGTACTCGACCGCCGGCGCAACCGCCGAACTGATCCGTGAAGCCGATATGGTCATCGGTGCGGTTCTGATCCCCGGCGCAGCAGCGCCCAAACTGGTCTCGCGCGCGCAGCTGTCGACAATGAAACCCGGTGCGGTACTGGTGGATGTGGCCATCGATCAGGGCGGCTGCTTCGAAACCTCTCGCGCGACCACCCATGCGGACCCGATCTATGAGGTCGATGGGGTGATGCATTACTGCGTGGCCAACATGCCGGGCGCTGTGGCACGCACCTCGACCATTGCGCTGGGCAACGCGACGATGCCGTTCATGTTGTCATTGGCAGATAAAGGCTGGAAACAGGCCTGTCAGGATGATCCGCATCTGCTGGCCGGTCTGAACGTCCATGCCGGACAGCTGACGTACTATGCAGTTGGCAAGGCGCTTGGCATCGACGTCGTCTCGCCCAACGTGGTGATCAAGGCGTAACCCTCCCGCCCCTGAAAGCGCCTTCTGAAAAAGGCGCTTTACAGCGTTGGGCGTAGCACCGCGCCCTTGGCGCGGCGCGGGTACTCTATAAATCGACCGTCGCAAAACGAAACAGCGCAGCACGACAGTGCGGCGCCGGGCCCAACCGGAGGAGGGCATTTTGAATGCCCGTTCGACGGGCGGGAGCCCTTAGCCCTGTTTCTGAATTTCCACCGAATGCGGATAAGGGATCGAGACACCCTTGGCGTCGAAGGCTTCCTTGATGGTCTTGGTCAGCTCGAATTTCACATCCCAGTAGTCCGCCGCAGCACACCACAGGCGCGCAGTTAGATCGACCGAACTGTCGCCAAGATTTGTGACCCTCACCCAAGGCTCTGGATCCTTGTGGATGCGCGCATCCGCGTTGGCGGCATCCAAAATGATCTTCATGGCTTCATCCGCGCTGTCACCATAATCGATGCCGAACACCAGATCGACACGCCGCGTTTCATGTGCGGAATAGTTGGTGATCACCGATCCCCAAGCCTGCCCGTTCGGGACAATGATCTGGACGTTGTCTGGCGTTACCAGCTCAGTGGTGAACAGGTTCAGGTCTTTGACTGTTCCCGCCGTTCCCCCGATATCCACATACTGACCCAGCTTGTAGGGTCGGAATACTACTAGCATCACGCCCGCTGCCAGATCGCTGAGCGTCCCTTGCAGCGCAAGACCAATCGCCAGAGAGGCAGCACCCAGAATGGCAACGATACTTGTGGCCTCGATCCCGAAGATCCCCAGAACGGCCACAAGGACGATCGCCAAGATCGCCCATTTGACAAGGCTGGCAGCAAAATTCCCAAGCGTGGGATCGATCTGAGGCGTTTTGTTGATACGACGCCGCACAACGCCCGATACCATCCCGGCCACGATCCAACCGATGATCAGAACAATCAACGCCTTACCCGCACTTAGCAGGATCGGCATATAGCCACTCGCTAAATCCACAGCTTGGTTTGCCATATCGACTGTCTGATCCATGTCAGATTTCCTTCTCGATCAAATTAGAAGGGGCACCGGTAACGATGCGGAGCCCCGTTTTCTTGCCAACTTCCGGATTTACTTCTTCAAAGCGTCCCGGATTTCCATGAGGATATCCAGCTCGCTTGGGCCAGCGGGGGCTTCTTCGGCTGCTTCCTCTTCTTTGGCGGCGGCATCCTTAACGCGGTTCACAGACTTCACCAGCATGAATACAACCCATGCGATGATCAGGAAGTTGATGACCGCCATGATGAACGCACCATAGGCAAACACCGAGGCGCCGGTTTCACGCGCAGCTTCCAGGCTCGCCCCTTCGGCAACATCGCCTGCCAGCACGGCGTAGTTATTGGTGAAATCAATCCCGCCTGTGAACAGACCAATCAATGGATTGATCAGGTCCCCGACCAGCGATGTCACGATTGCGGTGAATGCAGCACCGATAATGATACCCACAGCCATGTCCATGACATTGCCCTTGGCAATGAATGTTTTGAATTCCTGGATCATGTGTTCCCTCTTTCCTGTTGTTAGCGTTTTTCGCCTCTGTTCGCGCATAGGCGCAGATTAATTGTGCGCTAATTGCACCCTAAAACATATTTTTTTATGGGAAAGCATGCCTATTTTTCCCCAATCAGATCATTCAGGAGAGCCCATGTCCGCTTTAGCCCCCTTCGCCGTGACCCAAAAATGGCCCGCCAAAGATCCGTCGGTCATTCAGCTCTATTCCTTCCCAACCCCAAACGGGGTCAAAGCATCGATCATGCTGGAAGAAACCGGTCTGCCTTATGAGGCGCATAAGGTCACACTGGCCGATGCCGACGTCAAAAGCCCCGAGTTTCTGTCACTGAACCCCAACAACAAGATCCCGGCAATCATTGATCCCAACGGTCCGGATGGTGAACCTATCGGCCTGTTCGAAAGCGGCGCGATTTTGCTGTATCTGGCCGAAAAGACCGGCAAGTTCATCGGTCAAAATGCATCCGACAAACACCATATTACGCAATGGCTGATGTTTCAGATGGGTGGTATTGGGCCGATGCTTGGCCAGCTTGGATTTTTCCACAAATTCGCAGGCCGCGAGATCGAAGACCCCCGCCCCCGTGAACGCTATGTGGCCGAGGCCAAGCGCCTGCTGAACGTGCTGAACACGCAGCTTGAAGGTCAGGATTGGGTTGCCGGAGACTACTCGATCGCTGACATGGCCATTGCCCCCTGGCTGCGCGGATTGGACTTCTATGAAGCAAAGGATTTAGTCGGTTGGGACGAACACGCCAATGTCGTGGCCTATCTGGATCGTTTCCTTGAACGGCCTGCGGTTCAAAAAGGCTTGGTGACACCCGCGCGAGACTAAGGCCCCCCTCGCCCCGTTGCCGATATCGGGCTTGCGGCCAGAACCGGTCGCAAGCCCATATTCTTAGCCCGGCAGCTTACCGGTCAGCACATAGCGCAGAACTTCGACCACCTGAGCGGGTTCCTCAGCCACGGCGAGTGCGGCGGCGTCGACCTCTTTTAGCGCGTGCTGATGATCAGGGCCATGCAACACGATCAGTGATTTACCCAAGGCTGCTGCGTATCCGGCGTCAAACGCTGCATTCCATTGTTTGTATTTGTCGCCAAATCGCACAACGACCACATCGGCGTCCGCGATACCCTTGCGTGTGCGGATCGCGTTGACCATCGCACCCTTATGGTCATGCCAATACTTGTTAGGCTCAGCGCCCAGTATGGCTACGCCGCAATCGTCACTGGCAGCATGATCGGTGACCGGGCTGTTGAAAGAAACATCCAGTCCCTGTGCACCATCGATGATTTGTTCGCGCCAATCGGTGTGAATTTCCCCAGATAGATAGACGTTCAGGCCCATGGTTTCCTCCAAAACAGTTTGGACCCTACTTAAGCGGCAATCACCCAAAGCCCAATGCGTAAGCCGAAGAAACCGCCCAAGATTGCTATTTCTTTTGCGCCACCAAATACCGAGACGGGGGCTTTGCCGGATAGTTCCCGCTTTCGATGATTTCGAAGCCGGCATCTGCGATCGCAGCTTCAAGCGTTTTTACGTCGAACAGGTTCACATAAGGCGCTTTGCCAAACAGCTGCATCACAGGCAGCATGAGTTTCATCAGTCCGAATTTGAAACCCAAACTTCCCTCGGTAAGACAAGGCGTTTTGGATATGAACAATCCGCCCGAGGGCAAACGCGCATAGATGTCCGCAAAGGCCTTTTCAATATCCGGCACAAGATGAAACACGTTGAAGCCAAGAATGACATCAAAGGACTGTTCACCATCTGGCGCGGTGATGTCTATGGGCGTGAATAAGATGTTGTCGACCCCTTCTTTTTTCGCCTTATCCCGGCCAATATCCAGCATCGCGTCAGAAAAATCGCTGGCCGTGATATGCGCGACTGACGATGCAAGCAGCAGCGCGGTTGAGCCTGTTCCGCAGCCAAGCTCAAGAACGTTGTGCTGTTGGGTCAGATAGGACCGGGTCCGTCCCAGAGTGTATTCATACGACTCCATGTCACGGATTGGGCTACGCGCGTATTTCGCGGCAATGCCATCCCAAAACTTTGCGCCAGTCTTCATGGTAAATCTCCTTTGCGGCCTATCTACTCATGCGGATATTGAATATGAATTGCGGAATACTGCAGAACACTTATACATATTTGCATGACTGGAATCGATGAATTTGATTGGAACCACATGCGCGCCTTTCTGGCGACCGCGGATACCGGATCGCTTTCAGCAGCGGCGCGGCAGTTGGGACAGAGTCAACCAACACTTAGCCGCCAGATCGCTGCGCTTGAGGCCGATTTGGGCGTTTTGCTGTTCGAGCGTGTGGGCCGCTCGTTAGAAATCACGCAAGCTGGTTTGGAGATCCTGGAACACGCGCGCGCCATGGGCGAAGCTGCCAATCGGATCGCCTTGACGGCATCTGGTCAGGCACAATCGATCGAAGGGCGTGTTCGGATAACTGCCAGTGATGTCATGTCAGCGCACATTCTGCCGGATTTGCTACGCGAGGTTCAGGCACAAGCTCCACGTCTGCGGATAGAAGTGATCGCTTCGAACGATGTGAGTGACCTGATGCGGCGTGAAGCCGATATCGCAATTCGCCATGTGCGACCTGAACAACCTGATCTTATCGCCAAACTGGTGCAGGAAGCGCCCGGCCACTTTTATGCATCTTCAGCGTATTTGAACCGCATGGGGCACCCTGAATCGAAAAGCGATTTGCCCAACCACGACTTCATTAGCTTCGGCGATACCCATCAGATGATCGCTTATCTGGAGCCACTTGGCATTCACCTGACGGAAGATAATTTCAGGCTCGGCTCACAAAATGGCGTTGTTGCCTGGGAATATGCCAAGCATGGCTTCGGCATCGCGCCCATGTCGCAAAATGTGGGGGATGTGGCCTCAGAAATGGAGCGGGTGCTGCCAGATATGGACCCATTTGAATTTCCGATCTGGTTGGTCGCGCATCGCGAGCTGCACACCAGTCGGCGCATCCGGTTGGTCTTTGATGTGCTGACCAAGTTCTTCTCGAACTGAAAAGCGCGCCAAAAGGCGCGTTCTGCAAAGTGTATATTGCTGCGATTACCCGCGTAGGACACCGCCCGTCGCTTTGGAAACCTTGGCGATGATCTTCTCGGCCACCGCCTCGATATCTTTTTCTTTCAGCGTCGCGTCGGTGGGTTGCAGGCGCACGGTGATGGCCAGGGATTTCTTGCCCTCTCCCAAGCTACCCCCGATAAATTCATCAAAGACGCGCACATCCTCGATCAGCGCTTTGTCAGCACCCGCAGCGGCGTTGACCAGTGTCAGAGCTTCAACATCCGCATCAACGACAAAGGCAAAGTCACGCTCGACGGCCTGCAGATCGCGCAGTTCCAACGCCGCGCGAGTCGCGCCGGATTTGCGCGGCATAGGCACCTGATCCGGCCAGATGGTAAAGGCCATCGCCGGGCCTTTGATGTCCATCGCCTGCAGGATGCGCGGGTGCAGCTCACCAAACACGCCCAGAACCTTTTTCGGGCCCAGGCAAATCTTTCCGTGACGGCCCGGATGCCACCAGGCGTCCCCATCGCGCAGGATCTGAACCTTAGCGGGCGCGCCGATGGCTGCCAGAACAGCCTCTGCATCCGCTTTGACATCAAACAGATCAACCGGGCGGGACGCGCCATGTACGTCCTTTGGGGCCGAACGGCCAACCAGAAGGCCAGTGATCTGCGTTTGCTGTTCCCCCGGCTCTCCGTCATGGAACACCGGACCAACCTCAAACAGGGCCACATCCGCATAACCACGCGCCTGATTGCGCGCTGCGGCCTGAAGCAATCCGGGTAGTAGATCGGGGCGCATGTGGCTCATCTCGGACGAGATCGGGTTTTCCAACTGAGTCGCCGCGTCCCCGCCTCCGAACAAAGCCGCTGCATCCTGATCAATGAAAGTGTAGGTAACACATTCATTGTAACCCAGCGCAGCACACGTGCGCCGGGCCATCGATTGGCGGCGCTGTGTCGGGGTCATCACCGGCTTCGGGATGCCATCGGTCACGCGTGGCAATGGCTTGCCCTGCAACTTGGTCAGTGAAGCAATCCGCGCGACCTCTTCCACCAGGTCGGCCTCACCCATGACATCAGGGCGCCAGCTGGGC
This sequence comes from Ruegeria sp. SCP10, assembly GCF_040329495.1. Lineage (NCBI taxonomy): Bacteria > Pseudomonadati > Pseudomonadota > Alphaproteobacteria > Rhodobacterales > Roseobacteraceae > Ruegeria > Ruegeria sp. SCP10. Next base: position 58,425 of record NZ_JBDZYF010000013.1, on the reverse strand, counting down.
ACATGGGCCATTTCACCTTCGAGGCGGAAGCCCAGACGCGTCAGGGTCTGGCGCTGATCGCTTTCTGGAATGTCCATGCCAACCAGAGACTGCACACGTTCCGCATCCAGCTTGTAGGCACGCGCATGGTTCGGCGCTTTGCCCGCTTCAACCACCTTGGACGCTTCACCACCACAGATATCCAGGATCATCTGGGTCGCATGTTCCAGCCCTTCCAGTGTGTATTCCGGATCAACCCCGCGTTCGAACCGATAGCGCGCGTCCGAGTTGATCTTGAGCGCGCGGCCCGTCAGGGCGATCTGCACGTGATCCCAGAACGCGCTTTCGAGAAAGACGTTCACCGTGTCTTCGGTACAGCCTGTCTCTTCTCCGCCCATGATACCAGCAATCGATTCCGGGCCATTGTCGTCCGAGATTACCATCATGCCGGGTTGCAGCGTGTATTCCTTCTCATCCAGCGCGACCAGCGTTTCGTCACCCTTGGCGCGATGAACACGCAGGTTGCCCTGCACCTTGTCGGCATCAAACACGTGCAGCGGGCGGTTGTGATCGAAGGTCATGTAGTTGGTGATGTCCACCAGGGCTGAGATCGGACGCAGACCAATCGCCTTCAGTTGATCCTGCAGCCATTGCGGGCTTGGGCCGTTCTTCACACCTTTGATCAGTCGTCCCGTGAAATGCGGCGCACCGTCCAGAGTATCCTCATCAATGGTCACCTTGATCGGGCTTTCAAAATCACCCGGCACCGGAACGTAGTCGCGTATCTTCAACGTCCCCAGACCGCGCGCCGCCAGATCACGCGCAATACCCGCAACGCCCAGCGCATCAGGACGGTTGGGGGTGATCGCAATCTCGATCATCGGGTCGATCTTTGACGGGTCATTCTCGGCCAGCCAGTCGACGAACTGATCACCAACCTCACCCGAGGGCAGCTCGATGATACCGTCATGTTCATCCGACAGCTCCAGCTCGCGTTCCGAGGCCATCATGCCAAAGCTTTCGACACCGCGGATCTTGCCGACATTGATGGTGATATCCAGACCGGGGATATACATGCCCGGTTTGCAGACCACGACCGTGATGCCTTCACGCGCGTTGGGGGCACCACAGATGATCTGCAAATCGCCCTCATCGGTCGCCACCGTGCAGACGCGCAGCTTGTCGGCGTCAGGGTGTTTTTCGGCATGTTTCACATGGCCCAGCGTAAAGCCCTTCAACCGGTCCGCCGGATTCACGATCTCTTCGACCTCAAGGCCAAGATCGGTCAGCGCCTCGGTGATCTCATCAACCGACGCATCCGTATCAAGGTGGTCTTTCAACCAGGACAGAGTGAATTTCATTGCAAGCGGCCTTCTTGGGCAAACATCCGTTTGGCACAGGCAATGGCAAAGAATGGGCCGGGGTGCAAGCGCTGCGCGTCACGGATAGGTGGGGGTGCGGCCCAAAAGCTCGTCCAATTGCCGCCCGATCCAGCCATGGGGGATGAAATGCCCGCCCGGATGGGTATCCAGCACCACCTGCCCCTGCGCGCAATCGGTCCATTCCATGCGGCTAAGCGTCAGGAACGGCTCGACACTCCAATCCCCGCGCGGGGTTGCATCATGGCAGTCATAAGCCCCGCGCCACAGGGCCACCGGATAGGTCGCGTCGCCGTTTGCGCCATAGGGAAAATCCATCACTTTGTCGCGCAGGCCATGCACATGGCGCGCCTCGGCCGGGGCCTCTGGGCAGGTTTCGGTCTGCTGGATTGAACCGGCCACGGCCAGCAAGGCGGCGATGTCGTCGCCTGACTGGCAAACATAGCGCCACGCCATCGCGCCGCCATAGGAATAGCCCGAAACATAGATGCGGTCGCGGTCAATCGGATAGTGTTTGGCCACATCCTCCAACACACGGTCGGCAAAGGGCACATCCCGCGTATCCGCCGACCAGAAGTTCCAGGTTTTGCCCAACCCGTTGGGGGCCACCAGCAGCACGCCCCGCAGCTTGGTCGCGCCCGCAATGCGTTCGTGGTTCACCACCACAGTCCCCTGCCGCGCCCAGCCGTGGAAATGCAGCAGAACCGGCAGAGGCGTTTCGCCATCCCACCCGTCCGGCTCCAGCACGTGGTACGAACGGTCGCCAACCTGACAAGCGGTATCGCCGTGGCATTCGGTATTCCAAGGCCCTATGGCAAAGGCCGGTGTGGCTGTCATCAGAAGGAGAAGCAGTCGATAGATCATGGGCCTGACCCTACCCAGCCTGAGCGCCGAGTCACGTCACAAGCCCGTGGGGCAATGTAACAAGCCGCGCCATCGCCAGACCGTGGGGTGGCGATCCTTAGTTTGTGGTGGGCACTTTATTCCAGCCAAATCCGTGCACTGTTCGAGCGGTGCGCTGGCGGAGACAAATCGCCAGCCCATGCGGGCGGTCTGGCGATGGCGCGGCGGCCTATCGGCCTTTGCTCCGCGCAGCTTTCAAGTTGCTCTCCAGTGTTCCTGGACACAATCTTCCCGCATGGCATCAGCAATACCGTCGAGCTTAACTCTTATGTCGTCCCGGCACTCATCAAAATTGGACGCATTTTCTTCCAGTCTCGCAAAGTTCACTATTGCCATTAGCAATGGCTTCGCTTGGTCAATGACCTTCTTTGAACCATAAACTTTCAAAGCCAAAAAGGCTTCGCGGTACTTTACTGTCTGCGCGTCGACTTCTCCTTCATCACTTTCCGTACACATAACTCGAAGAAGGTTCTCTGCCTCCGCCAAGTACTTCGTGTAGATCACGCGACACTCTGAAAGAACTTGTTCTTTTCGGTCGACTTTCTTTTGACGTCCATAGGCGAGCAAACCCAGCCCAGCAGCAACAAATGGAGCCGCCAATTGTAGCCAATCAATTATGGTGGTTTCGCCGCTCAACGCGACAAACCACCATGCAGGTTCGGCATATCCAGCGCCGCAAACCCATAGTGGCGCAGCCAGCGCAGGTCGGAATCAAAGAACGCCCGCAGATCGGGAACGCCGTATTTCAGCATCGCCAGACGGTCGATACCGATGCCGAATGCAAAGCCCTGATAGACCTCGGGATCGATCCCTCCGGCGGCGATCACCTTGGGGTGGACCATGCCCGAGCCCAGAATCTCCATCCAGTCGTCGCCCTCGCCAATCTTCAGCTGGCCGTTGTCCCAGGAACAGCGGATATCGACCTCGGCCGAGGGTTCGGTGAAAGGGAAGTGCGAGGCGCGGAAGCGCAGTTCGACATCGTCGACCTCAAAGAACGCTTTCACGAACTCTTCCAAAACCCATTTCAGGTTGGCCATCGAGATGTCCTTGTCGATGGCCAGCCCCTCGACCTGATGGAACATCGGCGTGTGGGTCTGGTCGTAATCGGCGCGGTAGACGCCGCCCGGACAGATCACGCGGATCGGCGCGCCCTGTTTCTCCATCGAACGGATTTGCACCGGAGACGTATGCGTCCGCAGCACATGCGGCGGGCGATTGTCGCCCTCAGCACGGTGCATGTAAAACGTGTCCATCTCGGCCCGCGCGGGGTGGTGACCGGGGATGTTCAGCGCATCAAAGTTGTGCCAGTCGGTTTCGATCCGCGGCCCTTCGGCCACCGAGAAGCCCAGTTCGGCGAAGATCGCGGTCAGTTCCTCGGTTGCCTGGCTGACCGGGTGGATCGAGCCCTGACGGCGCGCGCGAGTCGGCAGGGTGACATCCAGCCATTCGGTGCGCAGACGCTCATCCAGCGCGGCATCGGCCAGAGCGGCCTTTTTGGCAGCCAGAGCTGAGTTGATCTCATCCTTCAAGGCGTTTAGCGCCGGACCTGCAACCTGACGTTCTTCGGGTGTCATCTTGCCCAGCTCGCGCATCTTCAACGCGACCTCGCCCTTTTTGCCCACGGCAGCGACGCGGATCGCCTCAAGCGCGTTTTCGTCGCCCGCCTCAGAAATCTGCCCCAGATATTTTGCCTTAAGATCGTCCATGACGCCCTCTGAATTTGGTCGCCAACCTGCTATCGGGCCAGCCCCGTGAATGCAAGCGGGACGCGGTGGGTCAATAGCTGTATGCGGGATAAATCCGGGTCAGATCGCCGTTCCAGTCACCATTGTAGTGTTCCAGCAACTCATCAGCAGGCACCTTGCCGGTTTCGATGCTTTCCTTCAGCGCGTTCAGGAAATGCGTCTCATCTGGCACAAGGCCCCCGGCACCCGGACGGGCGCGGGATTTCAAGCCCGCTTCTGAGATCGCCACAACCTCGCGCGCCAGATCGTGCATGTTGATGTCGCCAACCTGTGCTTGAAGGCCTTTGACGGCGGCTTGCACCCGCAATTCCTCGCGCGTTTCGGCATCCCAGCGCTTGACCAGATCCCAGGCGGCGTCCAGTGCGCCTTGGTCGTAGGTCAGGCCAACCCAAAACGCGGGCAACGCACACAGCCTGCGCCACGGGCCACCATCAGCGCCGCGCATCTCCATGAATTTCTTGATCCTTGCCTCAGGGAAGGCGGTGGTCAGATGATCGGCCCAATCCGACAAGGTTGGTGTTTCACCGGGCAAAGCGGGCAACTCGCCTTTCAGGAAATCCCGGAAGGATTGCCCCAAGGCGTTGATGTATTCACCGTTGCGGTAGACAAAGTACATCGGAACATCCAGCGCGTATTGCACGTAGCGTTCAAAACCGAACCCCTCTTCGAACACAAAGGGCAACATACCGGTACGCGCATCATCCAGATGCCGCCAGATATGGCTACGCCAGCTTTTCTGGCCGTTGGGCTTGCCCTCGAAGAACGGAGAATTGGCAAACAGCGCCGTTGCCACCGGTTGCAGCGCCAGCGCCACGCGCAGCTTCTGCACCATGTCGGCCTCGGAGCCAAAATCGATATTGACCTGAACCGTGCAGGTCCGCCGCATCATGGCGCGGCCCATGGTGCCGACCTTTTCCATGTAGTCGTTCATTAACCGATAGCGGCCCTTGGGCATCAGCGGCATCTCATCATGGGTCCAGATCGGAGCGGCACCCAGTCCGATGAAGCCCACGCCGATCTCGTCGGCGATGTCCTTCACCTCACGCAGGTGAGTGTTCACCTCATCGCAAGTCTCGTGGATTGTTTCGAGCGGGGCACCCGACAGCTCCAGCGCGCCACCGGGCTCAAGGCTGACATTGGCCCCGTCCTTTTCCAGACCGATCAGCTTGTCGCCTTCACGCACCTCGCCCCAGCCATGGCGATCCCGCAGTCCTTCCAGCACCGCCACGATCGAGCGTTTGCCTTCAAACGGCAGCGGCTTAAGGGTGTCTTTGCAATAGCCGAACTTCTCGTGCTCGGTTCCGATGCGCCAATCTTCCTTGGGCTTGCAGCCCGACTCCAGATATTCGGCCAATTGCGCGTGGCGCTCGATCGGACCGCCGCCGGACTGAGGGATGGACATGAGACCTGTGCTCCGATCCTGCTGTGTCTGTCTTGACGGTCAGTCGTGGGCGCAATTGGCGCCAGTGTCAATGCAGCCGAAGGTGGGCGGGGCGGGATGGTGTGCGTTCCCAGATGACCACCGGATGGGCCGAGCGGCCGTTCAATTCCATCAGCATTTGTTCGGTTTTCAACCCGGGCAGCGCCGAGAAGACATCGAATAGCGCCTCAGCCCCTTCCGCATTCACAGGAATGTGAAGCGCTGGTTGTCCGGGTTGATCCAAAACCCAATGTGCCGGGGCTGAGGTGGGATCAAGCGCCAGCCTCTCAATCTCACGCGTGGCGACCATGCCACCGTCCAACGGGCCGAAATAGGTAATCTGGCCCTCGTCCACCGTCACAATGCCCTGCCCGCCCGATCCCGTGCGGAACCGGGCACGCTGAACCCCGATCACGGCCAAGGCGCTAGAGACCACGACCAGCACCCATCCAAGCCATCCCAGCAAACCACCCGGCCCACCAATCCAGCTAAGGCCAAGGATCAGAACAAACACAGCGATCAGCACTTCGCGCCAGCGCCAGAGGGCAAGTTTTGCTTCGGGTCGGATAAAGCTCATGCGATTACCTTTTGTGGGTTTTGTAGAAGCGCGATGCGATACCAGCCAACTTGCTGGAACCCGAGCGCCTCGTAAGCCCGTGCGGCAGGTGGATTATTGGCGAACAGAACGGCGGTATCCGCTCCCTGCGCTTTTGCCTTTTGTAGCAGAGCGGTGGTGACCTTGCGGCCAAACCCTCGGTTTCTGGTCTCGCGTGGCACAAAAACACCGCCAACCTGGATGTGGCCTGCCACCGTCGCGTTGATCGCTGCCATGGCAACCGGGATACCTTCATCCAGCAGAAGAACGGAGCGGCCGGATTGGACATCCATCGTGACGCGACCGTCAGCCATATCGCGCGCTTCCTGACCGCTGGCCTGACCAGTGTCCTCGAAGTAGTCTGCAAACCAATTTAGCAGGATCGGGCGGTCCGCGTCGGTAGGGACGCGATATGGCATCGGAGCTGTCGGGAGCTTCTGCAGATCAAGGCGATAAAGCGGCTCATCACGGTGCAGGCGATACGCTGCCTCCCCAAGGCCCAGCGCGTTCAGAATAACCTGAACCTGCGGGGCAACGCCCGTCATACCCAATACTGTCTGACCCTTGATCATGTCTGCGAAACCGTGCGCAGCCTCTGGCGTGGCGTCTGGCAGCTGCGCCATCAGATACCCCTTTTGGGTCAGGCCAAACAGGCCTTCGATCTGGTTTTTTCCCCAGACAAAGAATCGAGTCGAATGCTCAGACTCTGTGAACCCCACGCCATGCGCTGCTAGATTACTGCGCAGGAACATGGATGTATCCGGATAGTCGGCCAGAAACACCTCAATCGCCGGGGCATCAGATTGGTTGGCTTCCCGGATCACGACCAATCCCCCAATGCCTGTTGCCACATGGTCAGCGCCGCCACTGCCGCGGTATCGGCGCGTAGGATACGCGGCCCGAGGCTGGCCACATGCGCATAGGGCAATGAATTCAAACGCGCGCGCTCTTTGTTAGAAAACCCGCCCTCGGGACCGATCAGAATGGCCCAGGGCTGGCCTTTCTCATTGGCGGCCAATCGAAGGGCCGAGCCGACCTCGGCCTCATCACAAAACATCAGGTTCCGCCCCTCGGGCCATGTGTCCAGCACCCGCTCCAGACGCTGCAAATCAGCGACTTCGGGCACGTAGGTTCCACCGCATTGCTCGGCTGCCTCAACAGCATGGGCTTGAAGGCGATCTTGCCGGATACGTTCGGAATTGGTGAATTCGGTCTGAACAGGCAGAATCCGAGCGGCCCCCATCTCGGTTGCTTTTTCCACGATGAAATCCGTGCGCGCCTTTTTGATCGGTGCAAAAAGAAGCCACAAATCAGGGGGCAGTTGCAGTGGTTTGATCTGTTCCATACAGCTGAGAACGCCGCCGCGTTTTCCGGCCTCGGCCACCTCGGCCAGCCACTCGCCATCCTCGCCATTGAACAGCGCCACAGTCCCACCCACCGACAGGCGCATGACACCGAACAGGTAACGGGCCTGCTCACGCGTCAATTCAACGGATTGCCCCTGACCCAAAGGCTGATCTACATACAGTCTGATCTTCGCACTCATGAGGCCTTACATATGCAAGGCAATGCCCCAACACCAGATGGTCAGGTCGCTGATGCCGTAAGCGGCAACTGGGTAGACACATATGCCCCGGACTTCACCCGCCCGTATCTGCGCCTCAGCCGCGCGGACCGACCTATCGGCACATGGCTACTGCTGATTCCCTGTTGGTGGGGTTTGGCGCTCGCAATTTTGCATGACGGGCAACCAAGGCTCGAAGATTTGTGGATCGCCATTGGTTGTGCACTGGGTGCCTTCCTGATGCGCGGGGCGGGCTGCACATGGAATGACATCACGGATCGCGAGTTTGACGCGCAAGTGGAACGCACGCGGTCGCGCCCTCTGCCATCCGGGCAGGTCACCGTTCGGCAAGCTGTGATCTGGATGATCCTGCAATGTGTGCTCGCTCTGGGCATCCTGCTCAGCTTCAACCAAGCAGCAATTGCGATGGGCGTCCTGTCGCTGTTGCCCGTGACGATCTATCCCTTTGCCAAACGGTTCACATGGTGGCCACAGGTGTTTCTGGGCCTTGCATTCAACTGGGGCGCTTTGCTGGCTTGGGCGGCCCACACGGGCAGTTTGGGATGGCCCGCAATCACGCTCTATCTGGCGGGGATTGCGTGGACGTTGTTTTATGACACCATCTACGCGCATCAGGATGCGGAAGATGACGAGCTTGTAGGCATCAAATCCACAGCACGCCTGTTTGGTACCGATACCGCAAATTGGCTCAAATATTTTCTGGTGGCCACAGTTGCGCTGATGGGGTTGGCGATTGTGGATGCCATGGTGCCCCACGCATCTATTCTGGCACTGGTCATCGCCCTTGGCGGTCCCTGGGCCATGGGTTGGCACATGATGTGGCAGTTGCGCGGGCTGGATATCGAAGACAATAGAAAGCTGCTGCAACTGTTCCATTCCAACCGGGACACCGGCCTTATTCCGCTGATCTTCCTCTGCGTCGCATTGCTGCTCTGATTGCACCTGCTGGCCGGGGTCTGTAAGAGTTCGCCAAACGCCCGAGGAGTTCAAAGCCCGCACATGCGTCTGCCCTATGTTCTGTCTGTTTCCCTGATCTTTGTTGTGTCTGCGGGGCTTTCACTGTTGGCGGCCAGTTTTGCCGTCACAAAGATCGAGGAAACGTCGGAATTTGCGGTGCGCCGCGCGCTGGACCTGAACGGCCACGATTGGGCCGAAGTGCAATCCGACGGGTTGCGCGTTGTTCTGACCGGGACCGCACCGGATGAAGCCAAACGCTTTAACGCTCTGACCGCCGCAGGCACCGAGGTCGATACCTCGCGGGTCATCGACGAGATGGATGTCACCCTAACCACCGCTCTGGCCGCGCCCCGCTTTTCGACTGAGATTCTGCGCAATGACAGCGGTATCTCGATCATTGGCTTGATCCCGGCCAGTGAGGATCGGGAGGAACTTGTAGACAGGTTAAACGATCTGGACCCGACCGTGGCGGTGTCGGATCTGATGGAAACCGCGGACTATCCCAAGCCAGATGGCTGGGACGATGCCATCACCTATGCCATCAGCGCGCTGTCACGGCTTCCCCGTGCCAAAATATCGGCCAGCCCAGGGCTGGTCCGAGTGACTGCGATTGCCGACAGTCAGGCCGAGAAAGAACGGCTGGAGCAGGCGCTGACCCGCTCTGCCCCACCCAGCTTGCAGATCGGCCTGTCGATCTCGGCCCCGCGTCCGGTGATCACACCCTTCACGCTGCGATATCTCATCGGGGCTGATGGCGGGCAGTTCGATGCGTGTTCGGCCCAGGATGAAAAAGCCCGCGACCAGATCATGGCGGCGGCTCAGTCCGCAGGTTTGACCGCCCCGTTCAGCTGTACGATTGGCCTGGGCGTCCCTACGCCGCGCTGGCCCGAGGCGGCTTCGCTGGGGATCAAGGCTCTGGCTGAAATCGGCCAGGGGTCATTGACCATATCAGACGCAGATATGACCCTGATCGCTGCGCAGGGCACAAATCCGAACGTGTTTGATCGTGTGGTGGGCGAGTTGGAAAACGCCCTGCCCGAGGTCTTCGCCCTGCACGCCGTTCTGCCGGAACCAGAGGCGGAGGGGGCAAACGAACCCACCGAATTCTCGGCTACCCGCAGCCCCGAGGGCCTTGTGCAACTGCGCGGCCGGGTCGGTGACGAAACACTGCGCGACATGGTCGACAGTTATGCCCGCGCAACCTTTGGCTCGGAACAGGTGCACACAGCCACCCGCGTTGTTCCCGACCTTCCGGGGGACTGGCCCGTGCGCGTGCTGGCCGGGCTTGAGGCACTGTCCCAGCTTCACAACGGTGCGCTGACCGTCACGACGGAGACGGTCGACCTGCACGGCATCAGCCATGACGAAGAGGCAAAGGCCCGGATCGCTCGCCTGTTGTCCGAGAAACTGGGCGACGCGCAAGAATTCAGCCTGTCGATCACCTACGTGGAGCCGCCCGAGCCCGAGGACGCCCTGCCCGACCCAGAGCAATGCGAAGAACAGATCGCCCAGATACAGTCCGCCAGCAAAATCGCGTTTGAGCCCGGTTCTGCCACGATTGCAAGCGACTCGCGCGATACAGTTAATCAGATCGCTGACATCCTGCGCGATTGTGGTCCTATCCGGATGGAGATTCAGGGTCATACCGACAGTCAAGGCCGTGAAGAGATGAACCAGCAACTCAGCCAGGCGCGCGCGCAATCCATCTTAAACGAGTTGCGCGGACGGCGAATTCCGACCTCGAGCTACACGGCCGTTGGCTATGGTGAAACTCAGCCCATCGCCGACAATGACAGCGAAGAGGGCCGAGAAGAAAACCGTCGGATCGAGTTTCGTCTGATCCGCCCCGCGCCCACTGAGAACACCGAGACAGGGCTGGAAGCGCTTGAGTCCGAGACAGGCGCGGCAGAACAGACCGACACGACCGCATCGGCACCCGATGCGGATGCAGAGGACCAGTAAGTTGAACAGAATCGAATTCATCATCGCCACAGCCATCATCCTGTTCGCGGCGTTCTGCATGGGCTGGTTCGCCAACTGGCTGGCGCACCGCCTGTCACGGGTCCGTCAAAGCGACGTGGCCGATCTGGACCGGATGAGCCAGGAATTGCACGAAGCCGAAGAAACCCGCGATCAGGCGATCACCTACCTGCAACAGCGCGAGGCCGAGTTGACCAACCAGCTTACGCAGACCGAGGCCGAGCTGGCCGCCGCGATGGACGGGCTGCGCGCCGCAAGGCAAGAGGCCGAAGAACTGCGCGGTCGGATCAACAACGCGGATTAAAGATAGTTCTGAACGCCCGCAAATCTAGTGGAAATTGGAAACGGTCTCACCTCTGTGTCAGTCCAAGCAGCCTCAGCTGCAATTCGCGATTGAGAAAGTAAGATATTATGAGCGGCGCAGACGAAATGACTTGGGCATTGCTAGAAGGATTGGAGTTGGTCATCGATGATTGCGAAAACGTTCTTTGGGCCACAAGCTCTCAGGTATGCCAAAAAAGTTCGAAAGGTGGGTACCCAATTCACCTGATTGCGGCACTATTCTTTGAACTCAAACCCGACCTTGACGCTCAGATTCATGATCTCGTTGAACAATATCACGAATATTGGGTGAGAGGCGATCGTCAGGTATCTCTTAAGGCGATTAACCTTTATCGTCGCTCTCTTCTCGGATCGTCCGAAGACCTGAACGACGTATTGATGGGGATGCAATTTCTGACTGGCGACGTTCCCTGGAGCACTGCGCAAGACGGAATTCTGTTCTATATTTGTGTCGATCTGCGCAAAGCGGGAATCAGCGTGGCTCGTTTGAAGCAAGCCCTCAGATTGTCAATCAACGAAAGTACCTAAATGCAAGGTTCGGTTACATCCGAGCTGTAAATACCAAAATAATGCCTGTAGCAGCGGCGTTCGTGGCTTTGAGAGTTTTCCTTACCACCGCCCCAGCGCGTCTTCGTCCTCATCCTTGGCGGCAACCCATTCCGCGCCAGAGCGCGTGATCTCTTTCTTCCAAAACGGCGCGCGGGATTTGAGGTAGTCCATAAGGTACTCGGCCGCCTCGAACGCATCCTTGCGATGTGGCGCGGCAGTGGCCACCATCATGATCCGGTCCCCTGGCGACAACCGCCCATAGCGATGAATTACCAGCACGTCCCCCAATGACCAACGCGCCTGCGCCTCTTCGGCGATCTTGGTCAGGGCACGCTCGGTCATGCCCGGATAGTGTTCAATCTCCATCACGTCCAGATCGCCCGAGGCCAGATCACGCACCACGCCGGTAAAGGTCACGATGGCGCCATTGACGTCGTCTCCAGTTGCAAAAGCATTGGCCTCGGCCCCCAGATCGAACGGCTGTTCCTGAACGACGATACGCATGTCAGCCGCCGGTCATGGGCGGGAAAAACGCCACTTCGCGTACACCGTCCAAGGGCGCATCGAAATCCGACAGTTCCTGATCCAACGCCACCCGCAGGGCAGAGATATCGGCAAATGCAGCAGCATAGCGCTCTTCACGCGCGCTGAGTTCCGCAACCAGTTCCGACACGGTCGCTGCGTCTGTCTCGACCTTCTCTTTCGGCAGACCGATCCGCTCGCGCACCCAGGCAAAATACAGCACGTTCATCGGTTAGCTCTCCTTCAGATGAGGCATGGCTTTACGTAGGTAGTCATAGCCGGTGATCAATGTCAGGGTCGCAGCGATCCACAGCAGCCATAGGCCGATCTGGCCTGACCATTCCCTTCCAGCATCTTTCCAGACTAGGCCTTGTAGGTCTTCTTCCCTACCTGAGAGTATCTCTTGGACAAGAAAATCGTCCATGCCGTACTGAGACATATAGAAGTAGTGTTCGAAAATACCTTGCGAGAACAAAGTCGCAATTGCGATCATTTGCGCAGTGGTCTTCCACTTGGCCAATTTGGTGACCTTGAGCGTTCCTGCGACATCACCCAGATACTCCCGGAGTCCGGAAACGAAGACTTCACGAAACAAGATCACGGTGGCGGGCAGAACCAGCCACGGGGTCCAATGTGCACCAGAATAGCCAACAAGGATCATCAGCGCGATGACCACCATGGCTTTATCTGCAATCGGGTCCAGCATCGCCCCGATCTTGGTTTCCTGCTTCCACGCCCGCGCCAGATAGCCATCGAACCAATCGGTAATCGCCGCAGTCATGAACAGGATCAGCGCAAACCAATCCGCGTAAGGGCGGGTGAAATACAGAAACATTACGGCCAGACCGGGGGCCGCCAGCAGGCGCAGCAGGGTCAGAATATTCGGCAAGTTCCACTTCATGGGCAGACCCTACATCGCCGGGTCAGGACAGAAAAGACAAAGGGTTAAAAATCCGCACCAATCCCAGAGGCTTGGTCAAAGTGGCACAGCCGACCAGATGCACGCTTTTTCGCCCTTGGCCCAGGGCCGGAATGACGTCAGATTGCGGATGAATTTGCCAAGGGCACAGAATGACCGCACATATCGAAACGGACGCGCGCGCAAATTTGATCGGCAGCGCCTGGATGATCGGCGCGATGGCGTGTTTCGCGCTGGAGGATGCGCTGCTGAAAGCCACCGCCCTGGCCTTGCCCATCTGGCAAACACTGGTCCTGTTCGGGCTGGGCGGGTCGTTGATCTTTGCCAGCGTCGCCATGGCGCGTGGCACACGCCTGTGGCAGCCAGATGTCCTGTCGCCTGCAATGAAAATCCGTGCAGTTTTTGAAATTCTGGGGCGCCTGTTCTACATTCTGGCCTTCACGCTGACCCCATTGTCCTCGGCCACAGTAATTCTGCAAGCCACACCGCTTGTTGTTGTCGCCTGTGCGGCGCTGCTGTTCGGCGAAACCGTTGGCTGGCGGCGGTGGAGCGCCATTCTTGTGGGTCTGATCGGTGTTGTCATCATCATCCAACCAACAGGCGACAGCTTCAGCGTCCTATCTTTGCTTGCCGTGTTCGGGATGCTGGGGTTTGCGGGGCGTGATCTGGCCAGCCGCGCGGCGCCGGCCAGTCTGGGCACCGAAGTACTAGGGTTTTATGGCTTCGTCTGTGTGATCATCGCGGGGTTTGCCTATAGCTTTTGGGAGCAAGCACCCATTGTATCGCTACCCCTCGACACAAGCCTGCATATGACCGGCGCCGTGATCCTTGGAACCATTGCCTACGCGTCGCTGATGAAGGCCATGCGGACCGGAGAAGTGTCGGCCGTGACGCCCTTCCGCTACTCGCGCCTGCTGTTCGGGGTTGCGTTGGGCGTGATCTTCTTTGGCGAGCATCTGGATCAGACCATGTGGATCGGCAGCGCGCTGATCGTGGCATCTGGGCTTTACATACTGTGGCGCGGGCGGCGGACCTAGCCCTTGTCATGGAAGAAATCGTAGACTTTTTGCGCCAACCCGGCTGAGATCCCCTCGACCGCTTTCAGATCCGCCAGATTGGCGCGGCTGACCGCCTTGGCGCTGCCGAAATGGGTCAGCAAAGCACGTTTGCGCGCCGCACCCACGCCGGGAATTTCATCCAGTGGCGTCGCCCCAACGGCCTTGGCGCGTTTCGCGCGATGGGTGCCGATAGCAAAGCGGTGTGCCTCATCCCTGAGACGTTGAATGAAATACAATACGGGGTCGTTGCGTTTCAGGGCAAAGGGGCGCTGACCGATGCGGTGGAATTCTTCCTTACCGTGGTCCCTGTCGACGCCCTTGGCGACACCAACCATCGGGATGTCTTCAACGCCATACTGCTCCATGATCTCTTGCACTGCGCTCACCTGCCCGGCCCCACCGTCGATCAGCAACAGGTCCGGCCACATGCCTTTGTCGCGGTCGGGGTCTTCCTTTTGCAAGCGCGTAAAGCGACGGGTCAGAACCTCTTTCATCATGCCAAAGTCATCGCCGGGTGTCAGGTCATCGCCACGTATGTTGAACTTGCGATAGGCGTTTTTCATGTACCCTTCGGGCCCTGCCACGATCATGCCACCCACCGCATTGGTGCCCTGGATATGAGAGTTGTCGTAAACCTCGATTCGTGCCGGAGGCGCATCCAGATCAAACGCTTCGGCCACACCGCGCAGCAGCTTGGCCTGTGTGGCACTTTCCGACATGCGGCGCGCCAGCGACTCACGCGCGTTGCGCAGGGCTCCGGCGACCAGCTCCTGCTTTTCACCGCGTTGAGGCACAAGGATTTCAACCTTGCGACCTGCCTTCACGGTCAGCGCCTCTTGCATCAGGTCGGCGTTTTCGATCCCATCGGACAGGATCAACTGACGCGGCGGTTCCTTATTGTCGTAGAACTGGCCGAGGAAGGCCTCCATCACTTCAGCCGGGGACACATCCGCCCCGACCCGAGGATAGAAATCCTTGTTCCCCCAGTTCTGGTTGGCGCGGATGAAAAACACCTGCACGCAAGCCTGTCCGCTGTCCATATAAAGGCCAATCACATCCGCCTCGGTCACGCCGCGCGGGTTGATGCCCTGAGAGGTCTGAACCTGGGTCAACGCCCGGATACGATCCCGCAGGCCAGCGGCGCGTTCGAACTCCATCGCTTCAGACGCGGCCATCATCTGGCCGGCCAGATCTTCCTGCACCTTGGTGGATCGACCCGACAGAAACCGTTCTGCATCCTTAACGCTTTCGCGATAGTCACCCTCGGAAATCAGACCAACACACGGTCCCGAACATCGTTTGATCTGATAGAGCAGACAGGGTCGCGTACGGCTGTCGAACATGGAATCCGAGCAATTGCGCAGCAGGAATGCCTTTTGCAACTGGTTCAGCGTCCGGTTCACCGCACCCGCACTGGCGAAGGGGCCGAAATACGTGCCTTTTTCCTTCTTCGCCCCACGATGCTTTTTGATCTGCGGAAAGGCATGATCCTTGGCAACCAGTATGTTCGGGAAACTCTTATCGTCGCGCAGCAGCACGTTGTACTTGGGCTTGAGCTGCTTGATCAGGTTCTGCTCCAGCAGCAGCGCTTCGGTCTCGGTCCGAGTGGTCAGGAACATCATCGATGCGGTTGCGGCGATCATCTTCTCGATCCGCCCCGAATGCCCCGGGCGCGTATAGTTCGACACCCGTGCTTTCAGGTTTCGCGCTTTGCCCACGTACAAAACCCGACTATCGGCATCCAACATCCGATAGACGCCAGGCGAACTGTCCAGCGTCTTCAGATAGCGCTGAATGCAGGCGTAGCCGCTTGGCTGAGTGTCCGAGGTCGATTCGCTTGGGCCGGTCATAACTCTGAGATATGATTCTCTGACATTGGCTGCAATCTTGTGGACCGCAGTTCAAGAGAAAACAAATCCACGGTTTCTGTGGATAAGTATGCAGATAAGTTTCCCTGATCTGGGAATCTTCCTTGATTCATTGCCAGTTCGCCGATTTGCACAAAAATTAGGCGCTCTCCTAATGCTTTGTTTTATAATGTTATTTTTTTGAGACGCTGACAAGTGCATGAAAAAAAAGACATTTTTGTAACGCGCATGTAACAGAAAAGCGAGCGGTGCAAAACTTGCAGCGGATTTACCTATTCTACGCCCAGAACATCGGGGGTTTGCCACCCCAGATGCTGCCCGCCATCAACGCATAAAAGCTGCCCTGTGACCGCATGAGCATCGAGAAAATAGCCAAGTGCCGCCGTGATATCCGAGGGATTCGCACCACGTTCCAGCACCGTGCTCGCGCGTTGGGCCTGAAAGTGCTCCTCAGACTGTCGATGGCCTTGCATGGTCGGGCCGGGCCCAATGGCGTTGACCCGGATCGCAGGTGTCAGTGCCTGCGCCGCGGTACGAGTCAGTGCCCAAAGCCCCATCTTGGCAATGGTGTAGGTCATGAATTCCGGCGTCAGTTTGCGTACCCGCATGTCCACCATGTTGACGATCAGCCCGGTCGCCACCGGTTCACCCTGCGCATCGGTTTCGGGCTGCAGGCCCTGTTCTGCCATGGCCTGCGTCAGCACGAAGGGTGCCCGCAGGTTGCTATCGATGTGCCGGTCCCAGCTTTGTCGCGTGGCCGTGTGGATGTTGTCATACTCAAAGATCGAGGCATTGTTCACCAGACAGGTCATGGGTCCGCCCAGCGCCTCAGCCGCGCGTGGAAGCAGCGCCGCAACCTGAGTCTCGTCCAACAGATCCGCCTGCAGCGGAACCGCCTTGCGGCCCAGGGCTTCGATCTGTGCAACCGTCTCTGATGCAGGCTGTTCCGAGGTCGCATAATGAACGGCCACATCATACCCGCGCCCGGCCAGATACAGCGCCATGGCTCGTCCCAAACGGATACCTGCTCCGGTCACTAAGGCTCGGGACATGGGCTACCTCTCTTTGTCAGATCACATCAGCAATGCAGTGAGATAAAGCGCATAAAGAAACGTCAAGACCAGACCCCAGATGCGCGAGATATCCTGTTTGAAAAACACAAACGGGATCAGCAGCAGCGAGGCCCCCAGCATCACCCACAGGTCAAAGCGCAGGAATTCCGGGTCGACGGGGATGTTGCCGAACCAAGTGGCAATGCCGACAATGGCCAGAAGGTTGAACATGTTCGACCCGATCACATTGCCTAGCGCCACATCTGCCTGCCGCCGCAGCGCGGCCATAACCGTTGTCGCCAACTCGGGCAAAGACGTCCCAATCGCGACCAGCGTGAGGCCGATCACGGTTTCGCTGATGCCATACATACGTGCGATAATTGTGGCGTTGTCCACCAGAAGGTGCGCGCCCATCGGCAAACCAATCAGGCCCAGGATCAGGTAGATCGAAATCTTCCAATACGGCATGTCTGGATCAGCCTCTTCCAGACCATCCAACTCATCATCAGCCGCGCAGGCTTTGCGATGTGCTTTTGCATCCCGAAACGCGTTCCACAGAACCAGCCCAAGTGCGGCCAACAGGATTGCGCCGCTGAACAGGTTGAAGACACCACAAAAGGCCAGGCCAATGAACAGAACACTCGCCAGCAACATAAAGACATAGCTTTTGCGGCTGTCGCACTCGCTTGTGTGCAGGGTCGCCAGCAATGCGGGCACACCCAGTACCAACAGGATGTTGGCCGTATTGGATCCAACGACATTGCCGAGCGCAAGACCAGGCGCACCTTCGTCAATCGCGCTGATGGCGATCAACAATTCAGGCGCCGAGGTTCCAAAGGCCACGATGGTCAGGCTGACGATCAGGGCAGGCACCCCCAACCTCAGGCTCAGGTTCACTGCGCCGCGTACCAGCGCATCGCCTGCCAATAGCAGGATCACCAAACCCAGGCCGGAGAGCAGCCATGCCGTCATGTCCGGCCTCCTTTTTCACAGGCACAAGGCCCCTTGCCGATCTGGAATCTGCCACAACGCGGACATTTGACCGAGCTCAAACGTTTTTGCCCAGGAAACCGCAGCTTGCCGAACATCGCCAAAACACCCATGGCAACCAGAAACAAGGTGACAATTTTGATGATCACGTCACAAACCGAAACGCGCGTAGGCCGCCCGCTCCTCTAGCCCGGCAATGGCGTCTTGCGCCAGTGAAGCCCCGAAGCGCGACCAAATCGGTTTGCGCACGCCGTAACGACGAAACTTGACCTTCTCGCCGAACCGCTCTTGCATCTTGGGTTTGAGATGGGCGATGCCTTCGATCAACCCCAGCTCCTGAGCGCGTTTTCCAAGCCAGACTTCGCCCGTAAAAAGATCGGCACTTTCGTCCAGCTTGTCCCCACGGCGGGCTTTGACATGCGCAATGAAGTTTTCATGGATGTCGCCCAACAGGCCCTGCAGACGCTTGACGTCTTCCTTCTTTTCCGGCCGGAACGGGTCGAGCATCGATTTCGACTTGCCAGCCGTATGCACGCGCCGCTCGAACCCCTGCTTTGCCAGAAATTCATGCGCTCCAAAGCTGGCAGAAATCACTCCGATCGAACCCAAGACCGAGCTTTCATCGGCCCAAATCTCATCCGCCGCCGCCGCCAGCCAATAGCCACCCGAGGCGGCCACATCCTCGACAAAGGCAACCACCGGGATGTCGAGCTCATCAGACAGTCGCCGAATACGTGATCCAATCAGCGAGCTTTGAACCGGTGAGCCACCCGGAGAGTTGACCTCCAGCGCAACGGCAACCGGCTTTCCCTTGCGAAACGCCTTTTCCAGAACCGGGGCGAGCGAGGTATCGTTCAACGCCCCGCGCCCGGCCATTCCGATGGCCCCGGACAAGCGTATAACAGCGACGACGGGATGTTTTTTGACAAATGGCAGGCTGAGTTTCATGGGTGCCGATGTAGAGTGCCCCCAACCCGTAAACAAGGGACTCATCCGGCCTTAAATGCGACGTGAACCAAATTCACACAGTCGACGGGCAAAAATGCAACGCCTAGCTGCGGATACGCCATCCGGTTTTGAATATCCAACCGATCACCGCAAGGCAGATCAGCGTGAACGCCACAATGGCCAGCAAGCTGAACACAACTGGCACGTCCGCCAGCCCGTAGAACGACCAGCGGAAACCCGATATCAGGTACACGACCGGATTGAACAAGGTGATGGTCTGCCACAAAGGGGGCAGCATCGAAATGGAATAGAATGTGCCCCCCAGAAAGATCAGCGGCGTCACAACAAGCTGCGGCACCAGCGACATCTGTTCAAAGTTGCTGGCCCAGATACCGATGATGAACCCCAGCAGCGAGAAGCTGAGGCAGGACAGGATCAAGAACGCCGCCATCGCAAATGGGTGCTCTATTCGGATATCCACAAAGAATGTCGCCGTGATCAGGATCACCAGACCAACGAACAAAGCCTTGGTCGCGGCCGCACCAACATAACCGATAACAATCTCAATAAAGTTCACCGGGGCCGAGAGCAGCTCGTAAATTGTGCCTAGAAACTTAGGGAAATAGATGCCGAAAGACGCGTTTGAAATCGACAGCGTCACAATCGACAACATGATCAGCCCGGGCACGATGAAGGCACCATAAGACACGCCCTCGACCTCTTGAATGCGGCTGCCGATGGCGGTGCCAAAGACCACGAAGTACAGCGAGGTCGACAGAACAGGTGACAGAAAGCTTTGCGCCAAAGTCCTGAAGAAACGGGTCATTTCAAATCGGTAGATCGCAGCGACAGCAGACCAGTTCATGCGGGCTCTCCCGATACCAGATTGACGAATATCTCTTCTAGGCTGGATTGCCGGGTCTGAACGTCCCGCAAGACCAATCCGGCCTGAGCCACATCATTCAACAGCGTCGTAATCCCGGTTCGATCGGCATTGGTGTCATATGTATAAACCAGCGCATCGCCGTTTCCGTTCAAGGCCAGATTATGAGCAGCCAGACTATCCGGTATCTCTGATATCGAAGCCGCCAGCATCACTTCGATCTGCTTCTTGCCCATCTGCGCCATCAGAGTGTCCTTGTCCTGCACCAGCAGCAACTCACCCTTGTCGATCACCCCGACCCGATCCGCAATCGCCTCGGCCTCTTCGATGTAATGGGTCGTCAGGATGATGGTAACACCGGCCTGTTTCAACTCGGCCACGATCTCCCACATGTCCTTGCGCAGTTCGACATCGACCCCGGCCGTGGGCTCATCCAGAAACAGAATACGGGGCTCATGCGCCAGTGCCTTGGCTATCAGGACCCGCCGCTTCATGCCCCCCGATAGCTCTTTGATCGCATTGCTGCGCTTGTCCCACAGCGACAGCTTCCGCAGTATTTCCTCGATCCGGCTATCGTCGCGCCCATATCCGAACAGGCCGCGCGAAAACCGGACGGTATTGTACACTTTCTCAAAAGGCTCCAGCGCAATTTCCTGCGGCACCAGACCGATCATCCTGCGTGCGGCGCGAAACTCGGCCTGTATGTCGTGGCCGCCAACGGTAACTGACCCGGAACTGGGCGTGGTGATCCCACAGACCGTCGAGATCAGGGTGGTCTTTCCCGCCCCGTTCGGCCCGAGCAGCGCCAGAATTTCCCCTTCTTCAATGTCCAGCGACACGCCTTTCAGCGCCTCAAACCCGTCGGCATAGGATTTGCGCAAATCCTTGATGGACAAAATTGCAGTCATGGCTGGCCCTCGTTTCTGGTCGGAACCATATCGCGCCTTGCCAGCATGCGACAGGTCAGTTCCGCACAGTGTTCTCCGCATTTATTGCGGAAAGATCAATCGCCGCCCTTGCAATCTTACCAATCCGCCGGAAACCTTGGCCAAAACAGGAGGCGCCACATGCTGAACGGACTACGCATCATCGAGGTTGAAGGGCTTGGCCCTGCGCCCTTTGCCGCCATGCTGCTGGCCGATCTCGGCGCGGATGTGATCACCATCCATCGCAAAACAGGCACTCCACCACCGGGAATGCCGGATCGCTCGATCCTGGACCGGGGCAAACGATCCATCGCGCTGGACCTCAAAGACCTGGACGACCTGAAAACCGCAAAACAGCTGATCGACACCGCCGATGCGCTGATCGAAGGGTTCCGCCCCGGCGTGATGGAAAAGCTGGGTCTCGGACCCGATGAATGCCTACGGCGCAATCCAAAACTCGTCTATGGACGCATGACCGGTTGGGGGCAGAACAGCCCTCTGGCCCTGACCGCAGGCCATGATCTGAACTACATCTCTCTTTCCGGTGCGCTTTGGTACGCATCAGCATCCGATGCGGTTCCACAAACCCCAGCCACACTGGTGGGCGATATCGGCGGCGGTGCGATGTATCTGGTAGCAGGGCTGCTCGCAGGCATCATCAACGCCCAAAGCACTGGAGAAGGCACGGTGGTTGACGCCGCCATCTATGACGGCTCGGCCCATATGATGAACCTGCTGATGACCATGCGCCAAACTGGCAACCTGCAAGAGGCACGCGGTCAAAGCCTGCTGGACGGCCCGCATTGGAGCCGCACGTACACCTGTTCGGACGGGCGTTACATCACTGTTCAATGTCTCGAACCCAAATTTTACGCCGAGTTCCTGAAGATCATGGGGTTGTCTGACGACGCCACCTTCGAACCTCAATACAAGCCGACGCTCTGGCCCGAGCAGACCCGTCGCTTGGCGCAGCTATTCTGCAAACATCCGCGGGACCACTGGGCGACCTTGTTCCAAGGCTCAGACGCCTGTGTCGCTCCAGTTCTCAGCCCGGACGAAGCCCTCACCCATCCCATGAACGATATGCGTCAAACATGGCGGAGTGTCGACGGCACCCTTCAGGCAGCAGCCGCGCCGCGCTTCTCAAACCGCCGCTGGACCCCGCAGCCCAGCCCAGCCCGAGGCGAACACGGTGCCGAGATCAAAGCCGAACTCGACCGCTTGCGCCGATCTAACCCTTCATCTGGCTAAAAATATCCCGGGGGATGAATTGGCCGCAGGCCTAGAAGGGGGCTGGCCCCCTTTTCCCCCTTTACCGCCCACGCACAGTGTCGATCATCAACTGCACATTCTCGGGGTCGGCATCCGGCGTGATCCCATGCCCCAGATTGAAGATATGGGGGCCTTTCGAAAACGCCTCGACAATGCGCCGGGTTTCATCCACCAGCGCCTGACCGCCTGTGATCATGTGCGATGACGCAAGATTGCCCTGAACACAGCCGTCTACCTGCACATGGGCCGCCGCCCAATCGGGCGCGACCGAATTGTCCAAAGCGACGCAATCCACGCCGGTTTCTTTGGCAAAGCCAATATAGCCATCGCCCGCTTCTCGCGGAAAACCAATGACCGGGATACCGGGATGGCGCGCCTTGATGGCTTGGGTGATCACTCGGCAAGGCTCGACCGCGTACTTCCGGAACGCTTCACCCTTCAAAGAACCAGCCCAGCTGTCGAAGATTTTGACCACTTCCGCACCCGCTTCGATCTGAGCCGAGAGATATTCGATCGTCGCCAGCGTGATCCGATCCAGCAAAGCTTCAAACAGCGCAGTGTTCCCCTCGCGCAGCGCATGCGCAGGACCCTGATCTGGTGTGCCGCGCCCGGCGATCATATAGGTCGCCACCGTCCAGGGCGCGCCGGCAAAGCCGATCAATGTAGTCTCGGATGGCAACTCGCGCGACAGAATCCGCACAGTTTCATAGACCGGAGACAGTGTTTCATGAATATCCGCAACCGGCTTCAGAACATCAAAGTCCGATTGCTGCGTGACCGTCGACAAACGCGGGCCCTCACCGGTCACGAACCACAGATCAGCACCCAGCGCCTGCGGCACCAATAGAATATCGGCAAACAGGATCGCCGCATCGAACCCGTATCGGCGGATCGGCTGCAACGTAACCTCGGCAGCCAACTCCGGATTATAGCATAGCGACAGGAAATCTCCGGCCTGTGACCGCGTTGCGCGATATTCGGGCAGATACCGGCCAGCCTGACGCATCATCCAGATCGGCGGCACGTCCTGGACTTCACCCGCCAGCGTCCGCAACAGCTTTTTCGTCTCGGCCATCTTTGCCCCCAAGTGTTCTATTTGGTCCACGGGGTCATCCTTTGGCGGCAATTTGTCAAGCGCAGCCCCCATTGTCAGGGCAATGTGACGCGACTAAAGCTGTGCCCATGACACTGACCCTGCCCACCCCCGCATCGCCGCTGAAGATTGGCACCCGAGGCTCGCCGCTTGCTCTGGCGCAAGCCTATGAAACGCGCCAGCGGCTACGTGATGCGTTCGATTTGCCCGAGAACGCGTTTAACATCGTGGTGATCAAAACCACCGGCGACAACCGCGCCATGATCGATGCGGACCGACCGCTGAAAGAAATTGGCAACAAGGGCCTGTTCACCAAGGAGATCGAAGAGGCGATGCTGCGCGGTGACATCGACATCGCGGTTCATTCGACCAAAGACATGCCGGTTGCACAGCCCGCAGGTCTGGTTCTGGACACGTTCCTGCCGCGCGAAGATGTGCGGGATGCCTTCATCTCTCCACAGTTTCAGGCAATCCAGGACCTGCCCCAAGGTGCGGTGGTTGGCACCTCTTCTCTGCGGCGCAAGGCACAACTGCTCAATCGCCGTCCCGATCTGAATGTCGTTGAATTCCGGGGCAATGTTCAGACACGTCTTAAGAAACTGGCAGATGGCGTGGCCGAATGCACGTTTCTGGCCATGGCGGGCATCCGTCGTCTGGACATGGCGGATGTACCAGCCAGCCCGATCTCGCCCGATGAGATGCTGCCTGCCATCGCACAAGGTGCCATCGGGATCGAACGCCGTGGTGATGACAACCGCGCCGCCGAGCTGCTTGAGGCGATCCACCATGTGGAGACCAGCACACGTTTGGCAGCCGAGCGATCCTTGCTGGCAGCGCTGGACGGCTCGTGTGAAACCCCGATCGCTGGGTTGGCCGAGATCAAAAATGGCCAACTGCGACTGCGTGGCGAAGTTCTGCGCCCCGATGGGTCCGAAGCGATTGCCGAAAACGCCACCGGCACTATCGAAGATGGCGTCGAAATGGGCCGCGCCGTGGCTGACATCCTGCTAAAAAATGCAGGTCCGGGATTCTTTGATTGGAAAAAAATCGAAAAATTTTAACCAATGTGAACTTTTTCACAGCGCGGCTCCGGAATTAAGCTGATAGTGTGTTCATACCGGTTGAAAAATCGGGACAGTCTCGAAAGTATCGAAAAGTTTCAAGTTGTTAGTGTTTTAATCAGTGTTCGAGGGGGCGAGGCTGACCCCGAAATTCAAAAGGTCCAGGGTCGCTGTTGGGGGTCAACAGCGGCCCGACTTTTTTGGATCATGGCGTATCTTCAGCTTATGGCGCTGACAGCTTGCTGAATGGCATATTGTGTTTGTTCCAGATCCGCCTTGGTGATCGCCAAGGACGGATAGAGCTTACCTGGCGATTTGAAGATACCATGCGCGCGCAACACGTCATTGAACAGAACGTTGCGCTTCGGATCGTCATGCTTGGCGCTGCGATAGTCCCGACAGTCACTACTGGTGAAGTAGACGTCAAACAGGGTCACGTCACCGCAAATCTGGTGCGCGATCCCGGCCTCATTCAACGTATCGGCCAGCATATTTTGCAGCCGCGCACCAATGTCGCGCAGGCGATCATAAGTGCCGTCGCGGCGCAGAATCTCCATCGTCTTCAGCCCGGCGACTGAAGCGACGGGGTTACCTGACAAGGTGCCAAGCTGCATCAGCCATCCGCCCTCGCCCACTTGCGATTTGTCGAAATGCTTCATGATATCGGCACGTGCGCCCAGAGCAGCCAGCGGGAAGCCACCACCGGTGATCTTGCCCATCGTACAGATGTCGGGTGTCACGCCATAGCGTTCCTGCGCACCGCCATAGGCCAAGCGGAAACCAGTGACGATTTCATCAAAGATCAGCAAGACATTATGCTTGTCACACAGATCGCGCAGGCCCTGCAGGTAGCCGGGCATGGGCGGGATGATCCGCTGCAGAGGTTCGACCATGATCGCGGCGATGTCGCCATGTTCGTTCAGCAGGGCCTCAACCGCGTCGAGATCATTAAAAGGTGCAATCAGCATCTGATCCGCGACCCCCTGTGGGATACCGGCGCTGTCGGGCACCGCCTGTGGGAAATTAACCTGTCGGCTAGGGGCTAGGCTCATCTGTGCCTCGGCGCTCATCCCGTGATAGCCACCTTCGAATTTTAGGATTTTATCGCGCCCGGTATAGGCCCGCGCCAGACGGATGGCATACATATCCGCCTCACCCCCCGAAGCAACAAAACGGACCTGTTCGCAACAGGGCACCGCCTCAATGATCGCTTCGGCCAGTTCGATGCCCTTGGCGTTGTTGGCGAAAAAGGTCATACCCTTGGGCAGTTGCTCCAGCACGGCCTCCATCACCTCGGGATGACCGTGGCCCAGCAACATCGGCCCTGATCCGATCAGATAGTCGATGTATTCGTTGCCATCCTCATCCCAGACACGGCTGCCCTCACCACGAGAGATAATGATCCCCGGATCGAAATTGCCAAACCCGCCCGCTGGCAAAACAGCATTCGCGCGGTCGATCCATTCGGCTTGAGTGTTGATCTTCAGCATGTCACGCGATCTCCATCGTAATAAACTCAGTGACTATTGATAAACCGCGACCGGATCGCCCAGCGCGTCTTCGTCGGGGTGCACGCCAAGGCCCGGAGCCTCGGGCAAATGCAAGTGGCCGTTGATATTGCGGGGGCCGCGACCACCGGCAATATCGACGGTGATCATATCCTGACAGGCCCAGACGGCGTGACAGTTGTGATCCGGGATGGTCGCAGCCAGATGCAGGGCCTCGGTATCGGCCAGAACCGTTCCGCCAGTCGCCATGACGAACATGTCGATCCCGTGGGCCAGCGCGATATCCCGTAGCCGCGCGGCCTTGGTCAAACCACCGACCCGGTTCAACTTGATCCCAAAGACCTCGGCGATCCCTTCGCGGGCGATGCGGGCGGCATCCTGCAACGTCACCAGACTTTCATCGACTGACACGGGTGAGGCATGACGGCCAGAGAGGGCGGCGATATCGTCGAGTGACCCGCCGGGCTGTTCAAACATCACGTTCAGGTCTTCACAGGCGCTCATCACCCGTAGGGCCTGTTGCCGCGTCCAGCCCCGGTTGACGTCATAAAGGACAATCTCACCCGGTCGCCGTATGCTCTCAACATCGCGGACACGGGCGATGTCACGTTCCACATCGCCACCGATCTTCACCGAATGGGCCACATAGCCCCGGCTGCGATAGCGTTCGATCACCTCGCGGGTTTCTTCGACTGTCTTCGCCCCAACGGACGAGGCAATCGGGCGCGGTGTTCGGGACCCGCCACCCATCAGATCGGCAATCGGCAGCCCCGCCGCCTGTCCGGCAATATCCCAGCAGGCCATATCAATCGGGCTTTTGGCGTAGAGATGGCCGGGCAAGGCCAGATCCATCGCCCGTTCCACGTCCAGCAGCTTGCGCGGGTCGAGGCCCTGAATGAACGGTGCCAAGGTTTCGATCCCAGCCGGAATACCCGGCCCATGTGCGGGCACATAGGTGTGACCCCAAGGCGTGCCTTCACCCCAACCGATCAGCCCGGCATCGGTTTCCACCTTAACCAGCGTCGCGTCCAAGACTTCGAATTTCAGCCGCCCGCCGGACAGCCAGTAAGCGTGCTCAAGCGGAAGATCGACGTGATAGACCGAAAGGCGCGTGATCTTCATTTCAGTTCCACCTCGACAAAGGACATCGGTTCATCGCCCGCGTTGATCACATTGTGCTCAACCCCTTCGTCACGGCGGTAGGCCGTTCCGGCTGGCACTGTGATCTCGCTGACGGACCCATCCGGCAGCTCAAGACGCATGTGGCAATCAGTGATGGCCGCGATGACGTAATCCATCTGGTGCCGGTGCCACCCGGTTTCTGCGCCAGGGGCAAAGTCAAAGCGTGTGACACGCACGCGCGCATCGTCGATCATCTGGGTTGCAATGGCTTGTGGTTTCATAGGGCATACTCCGCCAATGCTGCGCCGAGGCTTTCAGAATCTAAGGTCTTAAAATTACCTTCCCGCGAGTCCGGTCCGCCGACATAGGGCAGCCAGAGCTGATAGATGCGGGTGGGTGTCATCTTCATGCCGCATCCATTCTTGGCAGATCACCCATGCCCGCGCCGCGCCACAGAACAAAGGTCAGGATTGGCTGATCTGTTGTTACCATGGCATGGCTTTCCCAACTGGAGTGCATTCGGGTTTGATCTGGCCCAACGAATGCCGCATCCTCGGCGGTCTTGAATACAGCGCCGCCCGCCAAGGTCAAATAAAGCTCCTCAGCCTGATGGCTGTGCCAGTCATAGTTCAACCCGGCGCCCCAATACCCGATATAGCCGCGCAACTGGGTCGAGTAGAAATGCCCAGTTGGACCAAACAGCTCATAATATCCATAGCGGGCAAGAAAATCCGCGCCGACCTCGTCTTCGGCATAGGTCTGTTTCCAATGGGCCAGATGCGTGGTGTTTCGTACTGCAGCAACCAAGTTTTGGGTCAGTTTGCTGCCTTCGATCTCAAAATCCCGCACTTGGTCTGCCGCTGCAATGAGACTGGGGTGGGCGTGCATAAATGACAGGTCCGAAGGCCACGCGCCAAACGCGGACAGCTCGGGATGTGCCTGATGCACCTGCCGAGCAGCTTCTAGGACATCATCCAGAGTCATGGGATCACCACGATGTTGCCGGTATGCTGTTTTGCGATGAACGCGGCCTGGGCCTCTCGCAATTCCTCAAGCGGGTAGGTTGCGGCAAGGGCCGGTTTGATCTCACCCGCTTCGATGTATTTGACGAGGTTCTGCATGACCTGAGGGTCAATCACGGTGGAACCGGTGAAAGTCAGATCACGAAGATAGAATGTGCGCAGGTCGAACTCGACCATCGGCCCGGCAATGGCACCCGAGCATGTATACCGCCCGCCGCGTTCCAACACGTCAATCAGGTGCGGCCAGTAGGGGCCACCCACCACATCGGCCACAACTGTGATTTTCTCAGCCCCAAGCGATGCGCGCATATTTTCAGGCGCACGCGGCAAGATTCTGTCCGGGCCAAGCTTGGCCACGTCTTCGTGCTTTGCCTCGGAAGCCATAGCGATCACACGGGCACCCCTGCGTTTGGCCAGCTGCACCAAAGCACCGCCAACACCACCCGATGCGCCCGGCACCAGAACGGTATCCGCGTCGGTCACATTGGCGCGGGTCAGCATCCCTTCGGCAGTCGAGTAGGAACAGGAGAAGGTCGCAAGCTCCGCATCCGTCAGCTCCGATGTAATCGGCACGGCATTCACCGCCAATGTCGTTGCGTATTCAGCAAAGCCGCCATCCCGTTCGGACCCATAGTAGCCCGTCTTATCCATATTCTCAGGATCGTTAGGATCGCGCAGCCAGCCGTCGGTGATCACCCGCTCTCCGACGCGTATTGGATCGACCCCATCGCCAACCGCAACGATATGGCCACAGATATCAGCGCCTTGAATGCGAGGAAAAGTGATGGGGGCACCGCCCCAGGTGGGATCATCCTCGCCCACTTCCTCGAACGCGCCGCCGGTCGTGGCGTCAGTCACGGTCTTCGAATACCAGCCAGATCGCGTGTTCACATCCGTATTGTTCAGCCCGCAGGCGGCGACGCGGATCAACACCTCACCCGGCGCAGGATCGGGACGCGGCCAGTTGTTGTGCAGCACCATTTGCTCAAGGCCGCCGTGCCCCATGGTCACCATGGCCTTCATTGTATTGTGCAGGGTCATGCTCTAGTCTCCTGATGGGCCACAGATCGATGCGCGTTTCATGGCCTGCGATTCTGCTCGACAGGCTAATTTCACAACTGTACCATCGTCAATCATGAATGACACAAATGTATCATCAATCGTTCTGGATCGCCTGTCCGAGGAATGGGACGCACTAACGCCCGAAGCCCAAAAGGCCGCGCGGTATGTGCTGGAAAACCCCACGGATGTGGGCGTATCCACCGTGCGCGAGATTGCCGAGGCGGCCAATGTCAAACCCAACACCTTTGTCCGCATGGCGCGCCAGGTCGGGTTCGAAGGCTACGAAGATTTCCGCGCGCCCTTCCGTGAGGCTATTCGCAAAGGCTCGGTTTCATTTCCCGACCGCGCCCGCTGGTTACAGGAAATCGGCAAATCCGGTGAGATGGGGGGCCTTTATGCCGACATGATCGGCGCAGCCATCCGCAATATTGAAGAGACATTTGCCGGCATTGATGTCGACCGTCTGCGCGCGGCAGCCGAAGATATATGGAACTGTCGCCAGATTTTCACGCTGGGCGTTGGTGTGAACAACTCGAACGCGCGCAACTTCACCTATTTGGCCTCAACCGGGATGAAGCAGTTTCACGCCATCCCCCGGTCAGGCTCAACCCCGGTCGATGATCTGGCCTGGGCGGATGAACAAGATGTGCTGATCGCCATCACCTGCCACCCCTACCGGACCGAAGTGATTGATGCGATCAAGCTGGCCCGGCGGCAGGGGATGACGGTTGTCGGCATCTCGGACAGCCCAGCCAGCCCGGTGATCCTGAATGCACAACACGGGTTTGTCGTGGCCGCGGATACGCCGCAGTTCTTCCCATCCTCGGTGTCAACCATCGCACTTCTGGAAACGCTGTTGTCCTTCGTCATCTCGGTTTCCAGCGATGAGATCGTGGAACGTGTCGAACGGTTTCACCAGCGCAGGCACCAGTTGGGTCTATATACGGCAGAACCCGAATAGGCCTGCAAAGCGCCCCTGGCGTAGCCTGATTTCACATCGTCGATGTGCCCATAGCAACAGGTTGTGGGCGATGATCCTGGCAAACGCGTCTAGGTTGTTGCCTGCCATTCGCCAGTGATCTATCGATACCGCGATGAGATTTGTTTTGGCCTGTTTTTCTGCGTGTTTTCTGTGCGCTTCACCCCCTGCCAACGCGCAGGAGGCGACGCTATCCCGACCGGATCTGAGCGCCTCAGGGCAGGACTATCTGAAAGCAGTCAGATATCGGGGGATCGACACGGATGTGCTGTATTTCGACCCCACCAAACCCGCGCCGCCGCTCGACACGGATTTCACGCCTCAGGCTGAGAACCAACCGGTTCAACTGTCTGCAGATAGTCGCTGGATCGTGGGTCTGGTCTCTGCGATTGCCCTGATTTTTCTGGCGCTTTTCATCCATAACAGTGCGAGTAAAACATCTGTTTCTTTCCGCAGATCCTCGGACAACACCAGGCGCAAGGGACGGCATGGTGACCCCGAGGCGGCGATAAACGGCGAGGAAATGCCTGATCTGGACGCGCTGCTCAGGCTTAAGGATCGTGATCTGGCCGTCACCGGGTTGGCCCAGCTGGCACTGAGCCGCTGTCTGGCCGCCAATGAGGTGCTGTTCAAACGAAGCTGGACCCACCGCGAGGCTTTGCGCAGCATGCCGCAGAACCTGTGGTACATCCCTGATCTTCGCGCGTTGGTTCTGGAAAGCGAACGCGTGAATTTCGGTCATCACTCGATCAGTGAAGATGATTTTGACGCACTGCTCTCACGTATCCGGCCCGTCCTGCGCGAGGTGCGGGCATGAGCGAGACAACAGGGTTCCCACCGACAGATCGTATCCGTTTGGACTGGATCATCGTCGGCGTCGTGATTGCGATCTGCATCGGTATATTCCTCTATGTCATGGCAGGCCGCCAATACGCATTGCGCGAGTCAGCCAGCGGGTTTGACGGGCTGGATCGCTGGTTGAACAGCCAATCGCATGCCACACAAAGCTTTACGGGCGGCTGGCCTTTGGATCGCAGCACTGTGGGCCTTTTGGTTCAGCCGCTTTACGACACGCGCCTCGATACAGATCGGACCGCCGCGAAGACCAAAGAAGAGTTGTTGTTTCAGCCCGATGAGTTCGATCAGGACATCGACGTCATTCGTGACAAGGCGCAATCGGTTCCCAGCCTGATCATTCTGCCGAAATGGCGCAGCGGCATGCGCCTGACCGGGTTCGGACATCCCTTTCTGATCGCGCAAAGGACCGATCTTGAAACGATCCTGCACGGGCTTGTCGGACCCGAGATCGGAGGCCTGCACTTCGCACGCAGACCGTTTTTGGACTATGAACTGGTCGCAGACCCACAGTTGAACGCCCGTATCTATGCGGCCCAAACCTTTGCCGGAAACGGGTGCGATCCCATCGTCGGACAACCAGGCGAAATGCTGTTGGGCCTGTGCCCGCTGCCGGGGTCCGAGGACGAGCAACAAGTCTACATCCTGTCAGACCCGGATCTGTTGAATAATCACGGCCTGACCCTTGGTGACAATGCCTGGATTGCAGCGCAGGTCTTGCCTCAGATTGCAGGGGGTCAGCGGATCATCATCGATTACAGCGACCAGAACTGGCTGACGGCACCAGAAAATGTCGTCGCCCGTGAACGCACATGGGATGATTTGAAACGCCTGTTCGAACCTCCGTTTCGGGTTTTGTGGATCGGGGCGGGCCTATTGCTGGCGCTTTCGATCTGGCGCGGCGGTTTGCGCAGCGGGCCCGTGGTAGGCCTTGCCCCGACACTGGGCACCGGCAAACGGACAGCCAATCGGGCGCGGGCACGGTTGATGCGCCTGACGGATCAGGATGGTGCGATGCTGTCGGACTATGTCGACACACGGTTGCGCGCCCGCGCCGCCACGCTGTTTGGCAATACGCAAAGGACACTCGGCACACCTGAAGAGGCGTATCTGAAATACGTCCACGCGAGAAAGCCTGATCTGGCCACCCAGCTGGACAGGTTGATCCAAACCATACGCGCCCTGCCCCCGCATTTGGGGGCGGATGACGCGATTTCCTACATTGACCAATTCGAACTGATACTGGAGCACCTTGCCAATGACGCTTGAAGAATTGTTCGCCCGGGCCGAGGCGTTGCGTGCCGAGATCGGCAAAGTTGTGCAAGGCCAGCAAGAGGCTGTCGATCTGTTGCTGACCGCCTTGTTCGCGCGCGGGCACGTGCTGCTCGAAGGTCCTCCGGGTACCGCGAAAACCCTGCTGGCCCGCAGCTTTGCCGGGGCACTTAATCTGCAGTTCGGGCGCATCCAGTTCACCCCCGACCTGATGCCGGGCGACGTGTTGGGCACCTCGATCTACAACTTCCAGACCAGCGAGTTTGTTCTGACCAAAGGCCCGGTCTTCAGCCAGATCCTGCTGGCGGATGAGATCAACCGCGCCCCGCCAAAAACGCAGGCCGCCCTGTTACAGGCGATGAACGAGCGGATGGTGACGATTGACGGCACCGACCACATGCTGGGCTCGGAGTTCATCGTGGTCGCGACCCAAAACCCGATTGAACAGCAAGGCACCTACCCCTTGCCCGAAGCGCAGTTGGACCGGTTCCTGTTTAAGGTCAACCTGAGTTTCCCGCCCGAAGATGTGGAACTGTCGATCCTGCGTCAGCATGCGAATGAGCCGCTGGATTTCCTGAGCGCAACACAAACCGTTCAGCCCCTGCTGGACGCACCCACCATGATGGCGGCGCGCCAGCTGATCGACGGGATCGTGCTGGATGACGACATTCTGGCCTATATCTTGCGGCTAGTGCGGGCAACGCGGGAAAGCGCTGACATCGCCTTTGGCGCCTCGACGCGTGCGGCGGATGCCATTGCCGGGGCAACCCGCGCGACGGCCGCCCTGAACGGGCGCGACTTTGCGATCCCCGATGATGTCAAAACCCTGATCATCCACGCGCTGCAACACCGCATCGTGCTGTCCCCGTCGGCCGAGATCGAAGGGCGCGGCCCGCGACAGGTACTGGAAAACATCCTCAACCAGATCGAGGCCCCCCGCTGATCCGGCCATCTCGCATATTGCTGATCGCAGCCTGTGCGGCGCTGTGCCTGTCGCTGCTGGCGATTGTTCTGGGGGATGCAACCCGGCCCATCGCCGGTTTGCCCTGGGTTGTGCTGTGCGGTTTGGCAATTGTTGATTTGCTGTTGTCCTGGCCACGTCGACGGTCTGTCACGGTTGAACCGATGCCGGATATCTTTGTAGGCGAGGCAGGTCAGATCGACCTGACCGTCTCCCCCACTGCGCAGGGAATGTTGGGGGAGTTAGACTGGCCATCGGGCCTGAACGGCCCGTCGGGCTTTGACCTGTCGAAAGGCACGGTTCAAATCCCGTTTCGTGCAGGGCAACGGGGCACCTGGGACCTGTCGCACCTTTGGCTGTCTTGGTCTTCTCGG
Organism: Ruegeria sp. SCP10; assembly: GCF_040329495.1. Taxonomy (NCBI): domain Bacteria; kingdom Pseudomonadati; phylum Pseudomonadota; class Alphaproteobacteria; order Rhodobacterales; family Roseobacteraceae; genus Ruegeria; species Ruegeria sp. SCP10. The sequence continues at coordinate 25,244 of NZ_JBDZYF010000013.1, read as the reverse complement.
CTAAGGCTGTTTGAATTCGTCCCAAAGCTGGCCTTTGGCCTGAAGGTCCCTGTGGTGCCCAACATCCGCCGGGTCATGTCGGGTGAGATTTCGACCACCGTGCAATCACGGCTGTTCGGTGTGAAAGAAAACCGCGCCATTGGCGAAGGCACCGAATTTCACCAGTTGCGCGATTTCGTGCGCGGGATGGATGCCAGCTCGATCGACTGGAAACGCTCGGCCCGGTATCGCTCGCTTGTGGCCAAAGAGGTGCGGGCGGAACGCAACCATCATGTGATCATCGCGCTGGATAACGGCTATCAGATGCGTGAAGAGGTCGCTGGATTGCCAAAGATCGACCAGACCATCACCGCTGCGCTGGCAACCGCCTGGGCCGCAGCCATCGGCGGTGATCAGGTTGGGTTCTACGTCTATGACGCCAAACCGCGCATGTTCCTGCCGCCGGAACCAGGGCGCGCCGCGTTCAACCGGTTACGCAGCCGCACGGCCGAACTCAGCTATGAAAGCGTCGAGACGAACCACACCTTGGCTATGACCGAGTTGAACGGGCGCACGCCAAAGCGCAGTCTGATCATCGTATTCTCGGATTTCGTGGACACCACAACGGCCGAGTTGATGGTCGAGAATGTCAGCGTTCTGGCCAAACGGCATCTGATCGTCTTCGTCACACTGCGTGATCCGATATTGGAAGCGCAGGTGAATGAAGCCCCTTCGGATATGGACGGGGTGGCAGAGACAGTTTCAACCGGGCAGCTGCTGCGCGAGCGCCGCCTTGTGCTGGAACGGTTGCACCAACTGGGCGTCACTGTGATCGACGCGGAACCGGGCGAGGTCTCGGCCCGCCTGATTTCGACCTATCTGGAAATCAAAGCGCGAGAGATGATCTGATGTCTGAACGTGATCTGATCCGCTCGGCCCGGTTTCGGCAGGAACGTGAAGACGACTGGCGCAGATTGTCCAATCTGGTCGACAAGGCCGAGGGTCAGGGCCTGCATCGCATGAGCTTCCAAGAAGCACGCGATCTGGCAGATCTGTACCGTCAGGCCACCACCTCACTGTCCATCGCGCGTGAGATCTCACTGGATCGCGGTTTGCTGGACTATCTCGAAGCCCTTACCAGCCGAGCCTATCTCAGCGTCTATGCCCCGCAACAAAGGTTGGGTGGCACAATCCGCAGGTTCCTGACCAGCGGTGGGCCACGGGCGATGCGGTCCTCGTGGAGGGTCACCCTGCTGGGATTTCTGTGCATGGCCGCCGGGGCGCTGGCTGGATATCTCTTCTATTTCGACAACCCCGAATGGTTCTATGTCTTCATGCCATCGGATCTGGCAGGAGGGCGCGGACCTGACGCCAGCACTGACTATCTGCGCTCGGCTATTTATGATGAGGAAGACACCTCGGGTCTCGGCGCCTTTGCAACCTATCTGTTTTCCCACAACACGCGCGTTGCAATCTTTGTCTTTGGCCTGGGCGCGTTCTTATGCGCGCCGACGATCATGCTGCTGTTTTACAACGGGTTGATCCTTGGCGTCTTCTACGCCCTCCATATTGATCGCGGGTTGGGCTGGGACATGTTCGGTTGGCTGTCGATCCACGGTGTGACCGAGCTGTCGGCAATCTGTATCGCAGGCGCGGGCGGGTTGAAATTGGGGCTGGCGGTCCTGTTCCCCGGCCCACAGACTCGAGCGGCAGCCCTCCGCGCAGCAGGTCATGACGCGGTCAAGCTGGCACTAATTGCAGCAATGATGCTGGTTGTCGCCGCTCTTCTGGAAGGGTTCGGCAGGCAATTGGTACAGGACCAATCCACCCGCATCGCCATCGGTTGGAGCATCGGCGCGCTATGGCTGTTGTGGTTCGCGCTGGGCGGGAGGAAGCGGTCATGAGCCTTGCCGCAATGGACCGCCTACTGCCACCCGAGGGCGTACCGCTGTATTTCCGCGTCGCGGGTGTAGGCGTCCGAACCGCAGCGCAGCTGACCGACATACTGATCACCGGTGCTGTGGCGGTTGCGTTGTTCCTGCTGTCTGTCGCATTCGATCTGGTCACACCCTTCACCGCCACTGCCATCGGAGCGATGCTGTTCTTTGTCATCCGCATCCCCTACTACGCCGCATCCGAGTTGGTCTGGAACGGTCAGACCCTTGGCAAACGGCTGATGAAGATCAAGGTTGTCTCGGCGGATGGCCAAGCTCTGACGACGCAATCGCTGGTCGTGCGCAACCTGATGAAAGAGGCCGAGATCTTCCTGCCCGGTACAATGGTCCTGACGCTGACAACGGATGCTCTGGTGCCGTCACTTATCTCTCTGACATGGATCTTGGGCGTTCTGGCCGTGCCTTTGTTCAACAAGCGCCGCCAGCGGCTTGGGGACATCATCGCCGGCACCTACGTGATCCACTTGCCGAAACCCGTTTTGCTGCCGGACATGTCAGAAACCAACCGGCCGCTGACGGCTACGCAATCCTCTTATCAATTCCTGTCACATCAATTGGAACATTATGGCGCGTTCGAATTGCAGACCCTCGAAGGGGTTCTGCGCAGTGCCAATCGCGCCAAAGGCCCCGCCGCCTACAAGCAGCAAAAAGAAACGCTGGCCGCAGTCTTTGCGCAAGTGCGCCGCAAGATCGACTATGCCGACCCGGTTCCGGATGCAGACCACCAAGCCTTCCTCGAAGCCTTCTACAAGGCACAGCGTGCCTTTCTCGAACAACGACAACTGTTCGGAGACAAACGGAAGGACAAGCACCACACCGCCGAGAACGGAGACGTCCAATAAGAAGCTGTTGCCGTTTTGCCTAGGGGCGAGACATAACGTGCAGTTTCCCCTTGCAGATGAAAGGCAGTGCGCTGCTTTATCTGAGCCAAGACCATATCGTTTAATTTAGGATATACAGATGGCTGACACTGCAACTTCTGACCTCCACGCACCCTTCGGAGTAGGCGCGGTTTTGAGTGATACATTTTCGATTTTCTTCCGGAAAATTCACATCGTGATCCTGTTGGGCTTCATCCCCGCTCTGATCGACGTCATTGTAAATACATATGCCTGGGATACGGATTTCGAAGCTGTCCCGGGGGTTGAGTTCGATTGGGCGACCTTCAGTTCCACCTTTGTCGTGGCCCTGTTGATCTCATCCGTCGCCATTTCGCTAACCTCTGCCATGGTCATCCAACTGGCCTATGACGCGAAATCCGGACGGCCCGCCCAGATTGGCCAATACTTCAAAAACGCCTTGGTCAACCTGCCAGCCTTGGCGGTTTTGTCCATCGTAAGCGGCATTCTGATCGTAATCGGGTTTGCGCTAGTGTTTGTACCCGGGCTTTGGCTCTACGCGGTATTCTCGGTCATTGTCCCGGCCATCGTCATCGACAAATCCGGTTTCGGAGCGCTCAATCGCAGCTCGCAGCTCACAAAGGGCTATCGCTGGCCAATCGTCGGCACGTTGGTCCTACTTATTCTATGCATCTTTTTGGTGTCTGCGGCAGTGGGGTTCGTATTTGCGTTTGGATTTGGCGACACCTCTGCCATCGGATTTGAACCCACCCTTACGTGGATCGTAGCCGAGGCTGTCCTGAACGCACTGGCCTATGGCTGGACAGGTGTCGCAATCGCGATGATCTTTGCCCGCCTGAAAGAAATCAAGGAAGGCGTCAGCGTCTCAGACTTGGTCGACGTATTCCGTTAAAGCTCGCTTAAGTCCGGCGGCGGCATAACTGCCGCCGGGGCCTTGCTTCGTTACCAGAACCTGGCTTGCGGCCATAAAAAATGACTCCAGCACCAGAATCGACCTTGTAACTCCGTGACATGCACGGATATACCCGTCGGCGGAGACGTGGCCGAGTGGTCGAAGGCGCTCCCCTGCTAAGGGAGTAGGCGGGAAACCGTCTCGAGGGTTCGAATCCCTTCGTCTCCGCCACCCACCATTTTCATTCAATTCAGTTGGTACTCATTCAACCCCTTATGGGGCTGTTTTCGTTGATTTATCTGTATTCGTTGTTGCTATTGGATTTTCTTCGATTAGACTCGTTTCTATTCATTGCGTGGTAGGAATTGTGGTATGTTATGGCTGCTCTGAGCGGAAAGTTGACGAAGAATCTGGTGCGAACACTCGGCCCCGGTCGCCATGGCGACGGGAGCGGGTTGTACCTTGTTGTTGATCTATCCGGCGCTCGGCGCTGGATTGTTCGCGTCACAGTGAGGGGTCAGCGCAATCGTGAAGGTAAGCCGTTGCGAACTGATTTTGGCCTTGGTGGCGCGGATGTTGTGACACTGAATGAAGCGCGTGACCGAGCCTTGGAATATCGCCGCCTCGCAAAGCAGGGCATCAACCCGCGCTACAACGGGCGACAGGAGATACCTTGCTTTGAAGAGATTGCGCGGCAAGTTCATATTGAACGCTTGCCGACGTGGAAGAATCCTAAACACGGCCAGCAGTGGATCAATACTCTAGCCGACTATGCATTCCCCAAAATAGGCCGTCTGCCTGTTTCTGAGATAGGTCAGCCCGAAGTTCTGCAAGTGCTATTGCCAGTCTGGACTGAGAAACATGAAACTGCAAAGCGGCTTGCACAGCGGATAAAGGCCGTTCTCGACGTGGCGAAGTCAAAGGGATTTCGTGACGGAGAAAATCCTGTGACCACTATCCGCGATGCTCGTGTTCTGCCGCAAGTTAAGCAGAAGGTGCAGCACCACAAGGCCATGCACTGGAAAGATGTTCCCGCTTTCTATGCGGAGCTGGCGACCAAAGATGCGATGGCGGCGAAGGCGCTTATGTTCACCTGCCTCACCGCTAGCCGCACAAGCGAAGTTCTCCATGCACGTTGGGAGGAATTCGATTTTGACCAACAGCTCTGGATTGTGCCTGCGGCTCGGATGAAAGCTGACCAAGAGCATCGAGTACCTCTGACACCAGAGATGTTATCAATCATTGAGCCACTCAAAGCCTTACGGTCCGACATCGTTTTCGAAGGGCAAAAGCGCCATAGACCAATGAGCAACATGGCCATGCTGATGCTGCTTCGCCGAATGAAAGTGGAAGGCATTACGGTTCATGGCTTTCGTTCGACGTTTCGCGACTGGGCCGCGGAACAACCAGGCATCCCTCGGGAAGTTGCCGAAATGAGCCTTGCCCACCAAGTTGGCTCTGATGTCGAACGAGCGTACGCAAGATCCGATCTATTGGAAAAGAGGCGTGAACTTCTCAAGAGTTGGTCAAATCATGTCGTGGGGTGAGCACTCAAAACCATCTGGCGGGCTCTCATTGGGCAGCGATGAGCAAGATGTGATGCACTTTATGTTGAAGCTGCATCAGGTACTTGATGACACCACGAAAGCTCTCGGTCGACACCTAGGGCGATCCTTCCAAGGTGATGTTCAATATGTGCCAGCAGCCTTGATCTTTAATCCGCTGGTCTCAGACCATGCCCTTTGGATCAACCTTGGCAAAGGCTACGGGAAGACCAAGACAAAGGATTCATTAGATCTGCTGAAGCGCTTTGAGTTGTGGTTGCGGAGCTGTGAGTTTCAAGAGTTATCTAATTCACGGCAAAAGAAAATCATCACAAGGCTTCCTGCTCTTTCGGGGCCTTTGTTTTATTTTGTTTCTGATGCAATCCGCTCAAAGGAAACGGGCCAGTTGTTGTCGGCTGTCCAATTGATCATTGAGCACTTGGAGCAATGCGTTGCCTCGGAGATCGGGCGTCGCGGCGACTACCGTGCATTTCGAACTGCCGTGGCTCTGAGGGCGATTTTTGAGACTTATGGCGATTTGTCAGCACGGTCCGGTGACAAGCACGGTGCTCCGACAGGGCCGTTTTGCAAATGCCTCGAAGAGATTTTTGAGATTGGAGGCATCACAGCCGGATTTCGCCACTACGCAACAGAGGCCAGAGACCTGCCTGCCAGCGATCCGCTATTAATTCGTTTCAAGCGAGAGCTCATCGATGGGCCTGCTCGCGTAGCCGCCCAAAAAAGGTCGAGTTTTACTGCCTAATTCTTTCGACATTGCGATCCGGTTGGTCTCATTTGGTGGCAGTTAGTTTCATGAGGAGACAATGATGAATGATGGACCTTTCAAGCCAACCATTTTCTATGATGATACGGATGAGGAGTTAGATCTGATCGCGACTCGCTCGATGCGGGCGCAATGGAGACATCGTAGAGTCGGGCCAAAATACGCAAAATTCGGACGTAGGGTGAAATATCTCGGCGCTCATTTGAACGCCTGGATCGACAAAAATACGATCCAGACAAATGAAGTAGCCTAAGACAACAAAACCCCGCTTGCGCAGGGCCCTGTTTCGTTAGCTTTAACAACTGAATTCTAACAGAGCTACAGCGCATTTCCAAGAAAATCATGAGCCGAAAGGCTGACAAAATGCCGGACCCTGTTCCGGTGAACGAAGGAGATTTGCCAAATGGCCAAAAAGGATTTTGTGATGATCGAGACCGCCCTACTTCGAAGGAAGAGCTTCCATTCGCTTGAGACATGCTCAGAGAGAAATGCTTACCTAACAGCGACATTGAGCAGCCAGGCCAATTACATCGGCGTTTTTAGGTATCCTCTCGACTGGTTCTCAAGCGAATCCAAGATTCCCGTAGAAGATTTGGTTGGTGTCGTAGGTCATCTCGAGGACGTTGGGTTGATCGAGTATGATCTGGAAGAGGAAAACCTCCGGCTTAGGGATTGGTTCTACACTTCAAACATTCGTACGAGTGCGAACACGGTAAAACGCGCAGCACGCGATTTTCTCAAATCGGATGTGCCGCGCATTGCTAGCGTTTCGAGAGCCGCTGCCGAATTCGTCGTGGCCTCGTTGAAAGGTGTCAGCGGATATGGACAAGAAAGCGATCACGGACCCAAGGTTTTTGAGGTTCTGCGAGGCTTCTTATGCAGAGCGGTCAACGAATTTCCAGAGATCGAAGCATCTCTTCTAGCTGAGATGGAGCAGCATGGAATTGGTGTAAAGCTCGGCTTTGATGAGGTGTTCCTGGGTCTGATAGAGGGGGAGGCGATTGCCGCACGGGCCATTTCCGCAGCCCCATCGAAGGGGCTTCCGAGCGGCTCTGATGCCCCCACCGAGTACAAGACAACACCAGATCACACTGAAACCAAAAACAAAGGAAAACCTTACGCCTCACAGCAGGTTTCTGTCTGTCAGGACCGATTCCAAAAGTCCATTGGGCCCACTGCGTCCACTCTGAACAGCCCGCTTGCATTGGCAGCAAAGAAGGTGTGACCGTCGATAGGGCAACCTTGGTTGCGTGAATGCCAACCAGCAAAACCCGTCCAGACATCGCCCACCAATAGGCAGGGGAGGGATGGGTTTTGCGCCGCCCAACGGGTGGCAGGCAAAGATCAGAATGATCTGCGCAGGCGAAGCCGGAGTGGGATCGAAGGGGAACCCTCGACCGCTCTTTTTAAGAATGCCAACGGCAGGAAGAAAAAGGGTAAGCGGGTTACTCTTTTTCAAAAGAGTAACAGAAAAGCGGGGATCAAATATGGGTAAGTCAGGAGCCGCAAGAGTAACAGCCCACGACTTTGCGTACGGAACTGTCATGCAAGATCACGAGGAGCGCAACGATCAAGCTGGCTATCGTAGAAGTATACGCGATGCACGCCCTTACGTCTTCTCTCCATACGCAGGGCCAGAGGCACCAGATCCGTTTGTCGAAACCTCTAAGAAGAGTTCGACCAAAAAGGATGATCGGATCAATGAAATTTTGTCGCTCGTCGAGGAGAAACCAGAGGGCAGGAACTTCACGATCATGGATGCTTGTGCTGCGCATGTCGCGGGTGCGAAGAAGAGTGCCAATGCCAAGAAGGTGTTTTTGCATGGGTTCATGCAGTTCCCGACCGATTTCAAAATCACAGATCGTAATCAGCGACTGATGCTTGCTATAGCCGTGGATTTTGTGAACCAGACTTACGGTGGTAACGCCGTTTTTCATGCGCGGATTGATCGAGATGAGAAAGGCCGACACGGCGTCGATGTCTTCTTTGCGCCAAGGTACGAAAAGCACACTGCATCAAAGGGCACGGAGCAATGGATATCGCTTTCAAAATTTTCCAAGGAAAACGCGCGAAAGCGATACGGCAAGCGCCAAAAAGAAGTGAAGAACAAGAAGACGAACAAGTTTGAGCCGGCCTTCGGCGCTGATCGTAAGCCGATCATGGTTTGGAACGATGCCGATGTTTTTCAAGGTAGGGCTCTTCAAGACGCGTGGTTTGAACATTTGAAAGCGCACGTTGGTGGAAAATATGAGATTGAGCGTGGCAAGCCTAAGAAAGGCCGAGACCCTGACCGCCTGTCGCCCGAAGATTATGCGGCGGAACAGGAACGGCAAAAGCTGTTGGCCGAGGTTGAACACCAGATTCGGAATAGAAAAGAGAAGGTCGAGCTGGGAGGTCGTCGCCAAGAGGCCGCTGCTCAACTGATCGAACAGGCGCGCCAAAAAGCAGAGTTCGCAGCTCATCAAGCCGCCGAAAACATTGTAGCCGATGCACAAAAGAGCGCTGATGCGTTCATGGATGGCATTATCCGAGGGGCCGAGAACGATGCGCGAGCAATCACACAGTCAATGCTATCAACTGATGTAAAAGAGTATTTGGAAATCAAAGAAGAGAATACTCGACTTCAGGCCGAGGTCATTCGTCAGGGCAAGACAATAAAATTGTTGAACGAAGTCCTGAAAACGGTCCTGCCAGCAGGGCTGCGAAAGCTAGTCAGAAGCGCGTTTGATGCCGGTTGGGAAAGAATCAATCAAGATGCCAAACCGAATGGTAGTGGTGAGCAAAGCAAGCCAAGCATTTGAGCTGCAACGGCAGCAGCCGCTTCGCCTAGGGCTATTTGCTATGGTTGTGGTGCGACGCTTGAAATTCGCGTAAAGAGAAATCTGAATGCCATTTGAGAAGTCCTTATGTTTCAAGTTGATCGCCCCAAAAACAAACTTCGCCGTCTTGAAGAACGCAAATTTTCTGATCTTCAGCTTAGGGAGCGCGAACATCTCCAAGAATGGCTTGCTGACATGCCGGAAGCACTTGGAGAGGAACTGCTCGTCATACAAAAGGAGTTTGATGGCTTTGCCGATACCAGAGAGCGTCTCGATTTGCTTGCGCTCGACAAAGATGGGCAGTTGGTTGTTATCGAGAACAAGCTCGATGACTCGGGAAGAGACGTTGTTTGGCAGGCGATCAAATACGCAGCTTATTGCTCGAACCTGAAGAAGGCTGAAATCATCGACATTTTTCAGCAGTATCTTGATCGATACTGTGGCGGTGGCAACGCATCAGCATTGATTTGTGAGTTTCTGGATGAGGTCGAGTTGGACTCTGTGGTGCTGAACCCTGGCAACCAGCAACGTGTCATGTTCATCGCGGCCAATTTCCGTAAGGAGGTCACATCGACTGTTATGTGGCTCTTGGGCCATGGCATTCGCGCGCAGTGTTTCCGGGTTGTCCCTTACACATTTTCCGAAGAGTTGTTTGTGGACCTTCAACAGATCATCCCAACCCCTGAAGCGGCTGATTTCATGATCGGCATGGCGTCAAAGGAAACAGAAGAAAAATCGGCGCAAGGCGCGCAGCGCCGAAGCCACAAGCTTCGCTTAGAGTTTTGGGAGCGCGCTCTTGATGCCCTACGAGAGCAAGGACTTTCCCGCTATCAAAACATAAGCCCAACAAAAGATCACTGGTTGAGCTCAGGGACCGGGGTTTCGGGCTGTGTATACAGTCTGATTTTCGGTAAGGGTGAGGCGCGCGTGGAGCTGTCGCTGCAGCGTTCTTCAAGAGACGAGAACAAGTGGATCTATGATCAGTTGGAAGCTGCCAGACCTGCCATTGACGATGCCTTTGGCGCAGAGATGGATTGGAGGCGCATGGAAGACAAGAAGTCCAGCAGAGTCCAGTTTTCTAAGTCGTTTGACGGCTTTAATCGCGAGTCGTGGCCGGAAATGATCCGCTGGTTGGGCGTACACGTGGAAAAGCTGGAAACTGCATTCACCGCCCCCTTGTCAGAGCTCAACAACCGCCTCAAGTCTGGTGAAGCAGGTAAGTGACAGACACTGCGAACGACGCAAGATTTGGAAAAGAGTGCGTCAGCACAGTTCTTTCCGCGCTTCTGCGTCAGCCCAATGCTTATTGACTGGTAATCCGCGTGCTCGTCGCTCAACGTCGGCAAAACAGATGGGGGTGAAGTCCCAGACGTCAACACCGACGTTCACCGAGTTCCGGCTCCCACGCCAATTTCCATGCACGTGACCAAAGAGCTGTAGTGCTCCTCGGCGAGCATGGTTCCATGTGATCATTGGGTAGTGGCACAGCGTGTTGTTCTGCTTAAGTGTGCCATCGCGCACTTCAGATAGATGTCCAACAGAGTTCCAGGGCAGCGCAAGGGTAAGAGGGCCATCGTGGTTCCCGATGACCAAACGCTTTTCTTTGCCGGGAAGTTGTTCAAAAGTTCGAAGTAGATAGCTTTCGTCTTTGGCTGCAGGTCCAAAAGCGAAATCCCCGATGATCCATAACACATCCTCCGGGCCCACAACTTTCCACATGTTTTCAATCAGGATGCCATCCATGTGGGATGTCGATTTAAATGGGCGGTCGCAATGGGCGATGACGTTTTCATGGCCGAAGTGCGTATTGGCTGTATACCAGTTGGCCATAGGCGGCCTCCTACTGATTCAAAAATTCTGTTAGGTTGAATAGTGTTAAACGATACCAAAGCGATGGCGTTCGGAATTCGGTAAGCGGCGACCCGTTGTAGGATCCACCAATTTACCGGTTTCGGTATAAATGATCCTAGCCTGTTCGTTTAGGTCTTCAACGCTTCCGAGAGGCGGCTTAGACTTGTCGCCCACTGACAGATTTACCGTTTCACCGCGCACGCGCACTTCAAACAGAGTTCCATCTCTACGAATTGCCCATCCAAAGAATGAAAGCTGTGCGTTGAGTTTAGAGATCGCAATGTAGCGCTTCAGCTTTGAGCCAAGACCAACACCGGGAGCATTATTGATGTCGTCCAGGCGGGATTTGGCAATCATGCTCATGTCCGCAAACTGCTCCGAACCAGCTTCGATCTTACCGTCTAGGTATCTGCCAAACATGTGAAAAATCCTCGGTGTAAAGCAATCACTGTCAAAATGATACGATAAGTCCGTAGACGATTAAACATCTTTCTTGCCGTTAAGGGGGATGAGAAATCGGTTCACAGCTCATGATTTTGGGAAAAACCTGAGATCTGCCCGCAAGGCGCAAGGCTATTCGCAGGAGAGCTTTGCCCATGCAGTTGACTTGGATCGTACGTATATTGGTGGAATCGAGCGGGGGGAGCGAAACCCCGGCCTCAAGACTGTCATCAGAATAGCAGACGCACTAAATCTTGATGTTGCTGACCTCTTTCGACTGCAGGGTTAAGCTGCATCTTCCCGAGCTCGAACTACTAGCTCTAGATCGTTGGCTTCCAATAGGGCAAGGACGGTTTCGAGCCTAACACCTTGATCTCCGTTCTCAACTTTGGAAACGGTGGCCTGGCGCAGGTCAGCTTTCTCAGCAACCTCGGCTTGAGTCATTGCCGATGCTCTGCGCGTACGGGCAAGCACATTTCCTAAGCTTTGTGGACTTGAAATCAAACTACTCATTTGTCCTGCCATCTAGCTCACTTCGCACTAGGCACTATACGCTTTTGCGTATAAATGTATAGCCACAGCATTGCCGAGAGGTCACGATATTGGCGCAATATGCGCCCTTAGGAGTTAGCTAGCAAATGTCTTTGACGCCTGAAGAAAAGAAAAAACTCAGCGAGTCTGACATTTGCGATTTGTATATTACTCCAGCGCTTAAACAAGCTGGTTGGGATCCTTTCACGCAGATTAGGCGAGAAGTTACACTGACGCCTGGGCCCATCATTGTTCGGGGCAATATGTCGTCTCGAAACAAGAAGAAAAAGAAATTCGCCGACTACGTGTTGTCTTGGGAGCCCTCGCTCCCTGTCGCGGTCCTAGAAGCGAAGGACAATAATCACTCTGTCGGGCACGGGATGCAGCAGGCGCTTGGCTATTCTGAAATTATGCAGGTTCCTACTGCACTTAGTTCAAACGGGGATGGGTTTGAACAACACAACAAGCATCCTCAATCAGGCGAAGAAATCGAGACCTCTCTGCGCCTTGATCAGTTTCCTGCACCGCGAGTTCTTTGGGCCCGGTACAAATCGTATCGTGGGATCGGCGAAGACGAACAGGACCTACTGATGGAGCCCTACCACGACGACGGTTCCGGCAAGGAGCCCAGATACTATCAAGCAGAGGCAATCAATCGAACCATTGAAGCAATTGCTAAGGGGAAAGACCGGGTCTTGCTTGTAATGGCCACCGGCACCGGAAAAACCTACACGACATTTCAGATCATTTGGCGGCTTTGGAAGGCCGGAGCTGCGAAGCGCATTTTGTTCCTCGCTGACCGCAATATCCTTGTGGATCAGACGTTGGTGAATGACTTCAAGCCCTTTGGCTCGGTGATGACCAAGATTGGCAATCGGAAGATTGACCCATCTTACGAAATACACCTGGGGCTCTACCAATCTCTTACTGGGCAAGCCGACGCCGATAAGACCTTTAAGACTGTCTCACCCGACTTCTTTGACCTGATTGTTGTCGATGAATGCCATCGGGGGAGCGCATCGGAGAACTCTGAATGGCGTGAGATTTTGCAGTATTTCACCGGAGCTGTGCAAATCGGGCTTACTGCCACCCCGAAGGAAACCAAAGATGTCTCAAGCAGCACTTACTTTGGAGAAGCAGTCTACACCTACAGCCTTAAGCAAGGGATCGAAGATGGCTTCCTGGCTCCATACAAGGTGATGAAAATCGACATTGATAAAGATGTCGAAGGTTGGACACCTCCACCTGGCACAGTTGATGATCTTGGAAACCCACTCGAGGATCGCCAGTACAATCAAAAAGACATGGATCGTATCCTTGTCCTAAACCAACGGACTAAGCTGGTTGCGGCGCGAGTCATGCAACTGCTCAATGCAACCGACCCCTTCAGCAAAACGATTATCTTTTGCGAAGATATCGATCATGCCGAGCGTATGAGGAAAGCCATAGTCAATGCGGCAGGCCAGCTCGCAATAGACAATCCTCAGTATGTGCGACGTATTACCGGAGACACCAAGGAAGACGGAAAAGCTGATCTGGACAATTTCATCGATCCAGAAAGCAAGTTTCCGGTTATCGCGACGACCTCTGAGATGCTAACCACTGGCGTTGATGCCAAGACCTGTAAGTTGATCGTTTTGGACAAAAACATCACCTCAATGACGACTTTCAAGCAGATCATTGGCAGAGGGACGCGTGTCGATGAAGAGCACGGCAAGTGGTACTTCACGATCATGGACTTCAAGAAGGCAACCGAGCTCTTCAATGATCCCGACTTCGATGGCGAAGCTGTAGTCATCTATGAACCGAGTGATGACGATCCACCGGAACCACCAGATCCGCCACTCGATCCAGAGGACGATGAAGGTGATGCGCCAGATATTTCGGGCACTACCAAACTGGTCGTAAGTGGCGTGGAAGTTGAAATCATCGCCGAGCGGGTCAGCTTCATAGGGCCAGATGGCACATTGATTACCGAATCCTATAAGGAGTTTGCCAGAAAGCAGATGCTGACAGAGTTCGCATCGCTTGATGACTTCATCCGAAAATGGAATGAGTCCGACAAGAAAGCTGCCATCATCGCTGAGCTCGAAGAGCATGGAGTTCTGCTAGAGAACCTCGCCGAAGAGGTGGGCAAGGATTTCGGAGACTTCGATCTACTTTGCCACATCGCGTATGATCAACCGCCGCTGACACGAGCGGAGCGCGTCAACAATGTAAAAAAGCGCAACTACTTCACAAAGTACGGCGATCAGGCGCGAAAAGTTCTGGCGGCGTTGTTAGACAAATATGCCGATGAAGGCGTGAAAACCATTGAAGACGCTCGGGTCTTGCGCCTTGAACCTTTCGATGAGATTGGAACGCCGGTCGAGATCATTAGAGATGTTTTCGGCGGCAAAGAACAATATGAACAAGCAGTAAGAGAGCTTGAAGAACAACTATTTAGGCAGGCAGACGGATAAATGGGCGACCTAACAAGCATCATCAAAGCAATCCAGGACATCATGCGGAAAGACGTAGGTGTCGACGGTGATGCGCAGCGCATTGGGCAGATGGTTTGGATGTTCTTCCTCAAGATCCTCGATGATCGTGAGCAGGAACTTGAACTCATCGACGACCACTTCGTATCGGCTTTGCCTGATCACCTGCGCTGGCGGAATTGGGCAGGCAAGCGCGAAGGCCTGACCGGCGAAGGTCTTTTCGATTTCGTGCAAGACACACTTTTTCCCAAGCTTAAGGCACCGGTGAAGGTGCAAGGCCCTCAGCGGGAGCAGGCACTTATCATCCAGCGCGTGTTCGAGAACGCTTACAACTACATGAAGTCCGGCACGCTTTTGCGCCAGGTCATCAATAAGATCAACGAGATCGACTTCAACAACCGCGAAGATTGGCACACGTTCGGCGGCATCTACGAACAAATCCTGCGAGACTTGCAAAGCGCCGGTAATGCGGGCGAATTCTACACGCCGCGCGCCGTAACTCGTTTTATCGTGAACCGCGTTGACCCCAAACTCGATGAGATCGTGTTCGACCCTGCCTGCGGTACGGGTGGTTTCTTGACCTGCACAATCGACCATAAAAAAGAGAAGTACGCTAAGACGAACGAGCAAAGGAAGAAACTCGCTAAGACAATCCGGGGCGTCGAGAAAAAGCCGCTGCCATACATGCTCTGCATGACTAATATGATCCTGCATGGGATCGACACGCCATCGAGCATCCGGCTCGACAACACACTCGCACGAAAATACCGCGATTACGGTGACAAGGATCGCGTACACTGCATCATCACAAATCCTCCGTTCGGTGGGATAGAAGAAGACGGAATTGAACGAAACTTCCCGTCCGGTTTGCGCACTCGAGAGACGGCCGACCTCTTCATCGCAATCATCATCAAGCTACTAAAGAAGCATGGCCGCGCCGCCGTCGTCCTGCCAGACGGCTTCCTCTTCGGCGAAGGCACCAAGACGCGGCTGAAGGAAATGCTGCTCTACGAGTGCAACCTGCACACCATCGTCCGCCTGCCGAATGGCGTTTTCAATCCCTACACCGGCATCAAAACTAACATCTTGTTCTTCACCAAGGGCGAGCCAACGACGGATGTCTGGTTCTATGAACACCCATATCCGGAGGGTGTGAAAAACTACAACAAATCCAAACCCATGCGGTTTGAGGAGTTCCAGCCCGAGATTGACTGGTGGGGGGATGAGGCTGATGGGTTCAAGGCGCGAAAGGAAACCAACCAGGCCTGGAAGCGGAGCGTAGAGTACTTCGAACAGCGTGGTTTCAATCTCGACGACAAGAACCCCTTTGAAGAGGCTAAGAAAGATCTGAATCCCGACGATCTGTTGGCAGATTATCAGAACGCACAGGACGACATCCAAAAGCTGCGCGACCAGTTGAAATCGATCCTGTCAGACGCGTTGAACGGTAGCCGCCCATGACAGATGTGAACCAGCTCATCACAGAGCATTTGGACGTCTGGACGGCTGCGACCGAGAAGAAGTCTGGCGCAGGACGAGGAAATAATGGTGCGGTCACGCTTTACGGCGTCAAGAAACTGCGTGCGTTGATACTTGAGCTCGCAGTTCGAGGGAAACTGGTCCCGCAGGATGAAAATGACGGCGATGTAGGAGCCTATTTTGACGAGATTTTGCGGCTACGCAACGAACTCGTGAGACATGGCAAAACGAAGAAAGCGAAAAAGTTAGACGCAATCGCCAAAAGTGAAATTCCCTTTAGTGCACCGGAAAGCTGGGCATGGGCGAGGCTGCAGGATCTCTCGGGATATATCCAAAGAGGAAAGAGCCCTAAGTATGCCGAAGACGGTCGGGTTCAAGTTGTCTCACAAAAGTGCGTGCAGTGGGGACTGTTCGATTTAGAGAAAGCCAGATTCATCAACGACGAGAGTGTTGAAAGCTATGGTCCTGAGCGTTTCTTACGAAGCGGTGACATTCTCTGGAATTCAACAGGCACTGGTACAGTTGGTCGGGTATTGGCCGTCGAAGTCGAAGATGATCAGACGCTGGTTGCGGATTCGCATGTCACGGTTGTTCGCTCTATTTCTGGATGCCCCAAGTTTCTTGAGGTTTACCTTTCGTCGGCGGGTATCCAGGATCGTATCGAACCGACACATGATCGTTCCTTGGTGTCAGGTTCGACAAAGCAAGTGGAATTAAACGTAAGTACGGTGATAGCACTCCCGGTCCCACTGCCTCCACTCGCCGAGCAACATCGTATCGTCGCCAAGGTGGATGAGCTGATGGGGCTGTGTGATGCGTTGGAGCGGCAGGCCGAGGACGGTCTCAAGGCGCACCAAACCCTCGTCGAAACTTGCCTCGCCACCCTCACCAACAGCCAATCCCCCGAAGAGTTCACCCAAAACTGGGCCCGCATCGAAACCCACTTCGACACGCTTTTCGCGACCGAGGAGAGCGTAGCAAAGCTTGAGGCGGCCATTCTTGAACTAGCAATTAGGGGCCTGCTCGTTCCTCAAGATCCAGATGACGAACCAGCTGCAATTTGGTTGGAGCGTTCGACCCGCACCAGAGACAAATTGGTCAAAGCAAAGGCGATCCGAAAGCCGAAGGCAACGAAGGATGTTGACGGTTTGCCGAAGCCGTATGCTTTACCTGAGTCGTGGACATGGGCCAGATTGCCCGAGGTCGGCGAGCTTGCCAGGGGAAAATCAAAGCATCGGCCTCGGAATGATAGGCGTCTCTTTGACGGCGGAGAATACCCACTAGTTCAAACGGGGGACGTAGCCCGCGCAAATCCGTTCATTGTCGAGTCTGAAAGTTTCTATAACGACTTTGGCCTTCAGCAGAGCCGACTGTGGCCTAGCGGGACACTTTGCATCACCATCGCGGCCAACATTGCCGACACAGGGATTCTCTCGATAGATGCCTGCTTTCCGGACAGCGTAGTTGGCTACATCCCGTTTGAAGACTACGTGGACGTTACCTACTTCGACTATTTCATCCGTACGGCCAAGAACGATCTAGAACACTACGCGCCATCCACCGCACAGAAGAATATCAATCTGGAAATCCTCGGCGAGGTTCTTGTTCCGCTGCCACCAAAAGCGGAGCTAAATCGGATATGCGGTCGGGTGTCGGATTTATTGAAACTTTGTAAGACTCTGCGCCAGCGTATCAGAGAGGCGCAAGGCGCTAGCGTGAAACTGGCCGATACCCTTACCTCCAAAATTCATTGAGAAAACATGCGTTTAAAATCTGTCTGGATCAGCGAATACAAGAACATTCGCGACTTCTCCATTGCCTTTGATGGCGGAAGCTTCCTCGACATCTTTGTCGGTAAGAACGGTACGGGTAAGTCCAATTTTTTCGAAGCATTGGTCGAGATTTTTCGGCACATCTTCGACAGCCGCACCGAACAAGACGAAATCGCCTTCAGCTATGAAGTGACCTATGAAATCGACGGCAAAGACACCACGATCCGTTTCCACGACGAACAATTCACAATCAATGGCCGTGTTCAGAAAACCGTTGGCCAAGCGCCAATTCCGGACAATGTCCTCGTCTACTATTCCGGGCACAACCCGACCATCAATCAAACCGTCTCGCGCTACGAAAAGCGGTTCGCAGACCAGAGCCGAAGCTGGCAAGCCAGCGCTGCGCGCAAGTTCGTTGGAATTCGATCAGACTACAAGGAACTGCTGCTGTCCGTCCTGTTAATGCAAGAGGATAGTTGCGTGGCGCG
The DNA here is from genome assembly GCF_040329495.1 of Ruegeria sp. SCP10. Classification (NCBI taxonomy): domain Bacteria; kingdom Pseudomonadati; phylum Pseudomonadota; class Alphaproteobacteria; order Rhodobacterales; family Roseobacteraceae; genus Ruegeria; species Ruegeria sp. SCP10. The sequence goes on along the minus strand of NZ_JBDZYF010000013.1, from coordinate 7,369 downwards.
GCAGTACCTCTGCGAGAAGCTGCAAATCGACGTGGTGCCGAAAGAAGCATTCGAGCTTACGCTTAAACGCCCTTCGTTTGCGTCGCGGATAGAGGTTGATCTTGGTGATCCTGCAACCTTTCTCTGGGGGGCTGAGGGTGCGGTGCGCACGTTTCTCGACCGGCTGACGGATTGTATCAAGGGTGGCTTCAGTATTGGGTCGATCTACGACAGTGAGAGCGGGCAGTATGTAATCAAGATCGATTTGGCTCTTTTTCAAAAAGTCTTTGCCGGGATGCCTGCAGCCGAGCTTTTCCGAAGTTTCGACCAGCTGAAAGCAATCGATATGTTTGCAGGGCTGTCAGTGCCACTGCGCCTCATGAACGGCGATGTGGCTAAGGTTGGTGACTTCAGCGACGGGCAATTCCAGTCGGTCTACATCTTCGCGATCTCGGAGTTGTTTAAGGACCGCAACTGCATCACGCTTTTGGATGAGCCCGACTCATTTCTGCATCCAGAGTGGCAATTTGGCTTCCTCAAGCAAGTGGTGGACATCACTGGGACTGATGCAGCAAAGACCAACCATGTCTTGTTGAGCAGCCATAGCGCATCCACGATTGCGCGGTCTCAAGAACCTGAAATCAGAATGTTCCAGTTCGGCGAAAAGGGCGTAAACGTTGTTTCTAAGGACAAAGCGAGCATCGTGAAGTCGCTGTCAGCTGGGTTGATTACCTTTTCGGAGAAGGAGGCAAAACTCAGCATCTATGAGATCCTAGAAAATACGACGGATGCAGTGCTCTTCACAGAAGGTTTGAGTGACAAGATCATCCTGGATGCTGCAATTGAAAAGCTGTTCCCCGACGAAGACATAGGTTTGGTTGTTCAGGGTGCGTTTGACCGGATTTTCTTGCGGAACCTCTTTTCAAGGGAGGAGCTTCGCAAGAACTACAAGGGACGTAGAATGTTTGCTCTTTTCGACTTTGATGAGGCATTTAACGATTGGGATGGTTTGAAAAAATCCGAGATGGTTGAAGAAGATCCTCTTCGTGGACTCGGCAAGCGACTGGTACATAGGTCTCACTGCGCGTTTCTGTTGCCTGTCCCGGGCCATGCCGTAATCCGCAAGCAAGCTTTGAACGCAGACGGCGCCCCCTATAGTGACGGTAGTGCTTGTGTCCCGATCGAGCTGCTCTTTTGCGATCCAGACAATCTAAACGAACACTTCAAGACAAAAGAAGTTATGGGTGGAGGTGAGGTCATTCAGTTCGTGGGCGACAAGGTCGCATTTGCAAAGAAAGTATCGGCAGACCTTCCCGCAGCTGCCTTTGAGTGCTTCCGCCCAATGTTGGAGTTTATGCGCAATGAGGCAGTCGAAGCGAAAGGCTAACCAATCGATGTGAGGTATTATTTGTGGTATCTTGTATCAACAATGAATAAATAGTAAGTAAAAACAATAAGTTACTCGTTTTGTGATGCTCCCTTCGTCTCCGCCACCATAACTAAATATCTGATATTATGTCGAAATTCTCCAGTGGGAATATCGAAGCGGGGGTAACTGTTACCCACAAATCGAGACCCGCAGCGGGGAAGGAAGGCATGAAACATATCATTCAACCACGGGGCGACGGCACCGACTATCGTTTCAACATACGAACTCCCTCCTCCCTGAAAGGAATGATCGACCCATCCACCGGAAAAAAGTTCGGCACCTACATCAAAAGAAGCCTTGGCGGGACACGGCATCTCCCCACCGCCAAGAAGCTGCGTGACATCCGCTTGGCTGAGGTGCGGGCGATGGAGGCCGACGCTAAGAGGGGTGCAGCACTGGGCGACCGTTTCAGTTTGGAAAAGGCGTCAGCATGGGCCGATCCCCAAGTCAGAAGTCGGCGGCGGTCGAACTCACAGATCACGCAAAAAAGCTGCCGTTCCTTCCGTGCAACTTTCGCCGACGCAAAAATGCTCGCATTCTCAGTTGCGCAGAAGATTTTATCGAACCGGTTGCTTGAGGGTGTCGATCTCGCAGGGTTTCAAACAATTCTTTCGCGGTGGCCATGTTCGGCAAACGAGCAGCGGACCAAAAGGATGCAGTTGCAGCAAACGAACCCAATTCCCTGCATCTCAAATAACTTACCCGATCGTGTTCTCAGGTTACTCTATTCTCAACACATCGATGGGTGCAGCCTGCTCGTTGATCTAAACCTTGTTCGCCACAAATGCCTGGGCAATGGTGCACATCTTTTCCCTGGCCGCCAACCGGTCAATATCATTCGGAAAACTCTGTTCAATCACAGTTTCAATCTGAGTCATTGCTTCGTCCCGGTTGAGCCCGCCAATCTGCAAACCGCAGCGCATCCATAACCCGTCAATCAGCAAGCTGACTGTATGCGCGCTAACATTGGCTTTTGCCGGATCTGCCCCTGTTTCCTTCAGCGCTGAATAGAGGTTGCTATGCAGGCGGTGATAAATCGCATTTTGCAAGCGTTGGAACTGAGGGTTGTGTGGAACCTCAGCGCACATGGCGATCCATCCATGCGCGACCTCTGGTCTGAAGGTGGTTGGGGAGAAGTTTGCCTCGATAACGGCATAAAAGCGTTCCCACGGTGTAGATGCTAACGATAGAAGGGCGACCGCTTCCTTGCGCAGCGTGGTATTGGCACGGCGCATTGCGGTTTCGATCAAGGCTTGTTTGTTCGAAAAATAGTGCAACACGCTGGCCTTGGAGGCACCGGTATGCTCGGCGACACGCTGCAATGTCGTTCCTTGCATACCGTGCAAGGACAACACTTCGAACGCGGCGGCGGCGAATTCTTCGCGGCGAATTTCGGCAATGCTTTTACGTCCCATTTGGCCTCTTTTTTGACCCGAGAATAGATTTTGTTGACTCAGCGGTCAATTTAAACATACGGTCTTTTTATTGACCATAGGGTCAGCATAAAGACCACCGGGAGGACTAACGAATGAAAATGACACTCCGCAACGCAACCATGGCCACCGTACTGGCCGTTTGCGGCCATCAAGCCGCCGCCAATTGTGACACTGTGCGTATGGCTGAGCCGGGCTGGACCGATCTGGCCCTGACAACCGGTGTCGCGAGCACCGTGCTGGAGGGTTTGGGATATACGCCGGAAAGCGATGTTCTGGGCATTCCGGTCATCTATGAATCGATGGTCGGTAACGATCTGGATGTATTCCTGGGCTACTGGGACCCAGCGATGGAAACCTATTATCAGGCCTATCGCGATACCGGCGACATCGAGACGGTGCACCAGAATCTGGAAGGCGCGAAATTCACCTTTGCAGTGCCAAAATACGTCTACGAAGCGGGCGTGACCGACTTTTCGCATTTGGTGGAAAACGCCGACAAGTTCGACAGCCAGATGTACGGGATCGAACCCGGCTCGAACGACATTATGCTGGATATCGTTGCCAACGACGCCTTTGGGCTGGGTGGTTGGAAAGTCGTTGAAAGCTCGGAGCAGGGCATGCTGGCGCAGGTGAAAAAGAACCAGCGCAAAGAAGACTGGATCGTCTTCCTGGCCTGGGCTCCGCACCCGATGAACGCTCAGTTTGAACTGGAGTATCTGACCGGCGGCGACGACTTCTATGGCCCGAACTTTGGTGGCGCCACCGTGCATACGCAGGTGCGAAAGGGATATCTGGACGAGTGCCCGAATGTCGGCAAGCTGATCACGCAGATGACCTTTGACATTCCGATGGAAAGCGAAGGGATGGGCTATATCCTCGAAGAAGGTCTGGACCCCAACGATGCGGGTGCCAAGCTGCTGAAAGCGCATCCTGAGTATCTGGACGCTTGGCTTGACGGCGTGACCACCAAGGATGGCGGCAACGGGCTGGACGCTGTCCGCGCACATCTGGGCCTGTGATCGGTTCGGGGTGTCGGTGATGAACAAGACCATCGCCGGCGACTGCCCCATTCATATCGAGATGCACGGCGACGTGAGCGCGCCGTGCATCGTCATGATCCTCGGGCTAGGCATGCGGCTCACGGAATGGCCCCAGAATCTGTTGCACAGATTGTCGCGCGACTTTCATCTGATTTGTGTGGAAAACCGGGACATGGGGTTATCTGGCCGATGCGGGCCGGATATCGACACAGAGGCGACCGGGATGCTGGCCGTCGGGCCCGATCCAAAAACGGTTCCCTACACGCTTTTCGATATGCGCGACGATGTTCTGCGCGTCGTCGATACGCTGAATATCGACCGGTTTGCCGTGGTCGGGTTCTCGATGGGCGGAATGATCGCGCAGTTGATCGCGGCGCAGGCTGGAAGTCGGGTGTCCGGTATGGTCCAGATGTGCAGCAGCGCCGGCGAGGCGCATATACCGTCGTCGGACAACACCTGGGACCGGTTCATGCGCACCGCTCGCCCTTTCGGCACCGAAGCGGAATTGCTGAACTGGCTGACCGAAGATTTGGTCTGGTGGTCGGCGCCGACACCTTTGTCCGAGACCGGCGCTCGCGCGGCGGCGCGGGACATGATTGCAGGTGGGTTTTCCTCGGGCGGGTATGCCCGGCAACTTCTGGCCCTTTACGGATCGGGAGACCGGCAGGCTGAATTGAAGAAGATCAAAGTTCCGGCGCTGGTGATCGCCGGGGCGCAGGATCGGTGCATCGTGCCGGACAGTTCGCGCCATGCGCATGACCTGATCACCGGGTCCAACCTCGTTCTGTGCGAGGGCATGGGCCACGCGCTGGATCCACGGGCGATACAACATCTTGAAACCTGGTTGCGGCGAGTGCTCAGCCCCCAGCCGGAGATCACCGCGAAATACGCAGGAGGGAGGACCTGATATGGAGTGGCTGGAATCCCATAAAATTCCGATCGGACCTTGGGCAAAGGTTTTTGTCGATTGGCTAACGGACAACTTTTTCTGGTTTTTTGACGGGCTGTCGGCAGTATTGGAGGCGATCATCCTCGCCCTCCTGTGGCTGCTGCAGGCACCGAATGCGTTTGTGGTCATCGCGGTCATCACAGTGCTGTCCTGGGTGGTGCGAAAATCCGTCGGCTTCACTGTTTTCACGTCCCTCGGTCTCTTGCTGATCGTCAATCAGGGATACTGGATGGAAACCACCGAGACACTGGCGCTGGTCTTTGCCGCCGCCGTTGTCTGTATGGGTGTTGGCGTGCCTCTGGGCATCGCCGCCGCGCGCAAGCCCTGGTTCTATCGCATCATGGAGCCCATTCTGGACCTGATGCAGACGATCCCGACCTTCGTCTATCTGATCCCGGCACTTATTCTGTTTGGTTTGGGCATGGTGCCCGGTCTGATCGCCACGGTGATCTTCGCCATCCCTGCCCCGATCCGGCTGACCCATCTGGGGATCACCTCAACCCCCACGGCGCTGATCGAGGCCGGCAAGGCCTTTGGTTCAACCCCGCTGCAACTGATGTGGAAGGTCGAGCTGCCTTATGCCCTGCCTCAGATCATGGCTGGCCTGACGCAGACCATCATGTTGTCGCTGTCCATGGTAGTGATTGCCGCCCTGGTTGGGGCGGACGGTTTGGGCGTGCCCACCCTTCGAGCGCTGAATTCGGTCAATATTGCCAAAGGGTTCGAGGTTGGCATCGCCATCGTTCTGGTCGCCATCATCTTCGACCGGATGTTCAAAAAAGGGAAGGCGTGATCCATGACTGATACAATGGTACGTTTCGACAATGTAAACATCGTGTTCGGCAACGATCCCAAAACTGCGTTGCCAATGATGGATAAGGGCATGTCCCGCGCCGAGACCCAGGAACAGACCGGTCAGGTTCTGGGCGTTCACGATTGTTCGATCGACATCAAGAATGGCGAGATTCTGGTGCTAATGGGCCTGTCCGGGTCAGGCAAGTCCACTCTGTTGCGCGCCGTGAACGGATTGAACCCCGTTGTGCGCGGCAAGGTCGAGGTCAATACCGGCAGTGGTCTTGTGGACGTTGTTCAGGCCAGCCCACGCAACCTGCGCGCCATCCGCCGCGACCGGGTTGCCATGGTATTCCAACAATTTGGCCTGCTGCCGTGGCGCACGGTGATCGACAATGTGGCCTATGGCCTGGAAGTGGCCGGCGTCGACAAGGACGAACGCTATAAACGGGCGCGCGATCAGCTAGAGCTGGTGCATCTTGAGGATTGGGCCGACCGCAAGGTTCAGGAATTGTCCGGGGGCATGCAGCAAAGGGTCGGTCTGGCCCGCGCCTTTGCAACCGAAGCTCCGATCCTGCTGATGGATGAGCCATTCTCGGCACTCGACCCGTTGATCCGCAACAAGTTGCAGGATGAACTGTTGGAGTTTCAGGAAAAGCTGGACCGGACCATTGTATTCGTCAGTCACGATCTGGACGAAGCGCTGAAAATCGGGTCTCGCATCGCCATCATGGAAGGCGGCCGGATCGTGCAATGCGCCGAGCCACAGGATATCGTGCTGAACCCGGCAACGCCGTATGTGGCCGAGTTTGTCGCCCATATGAACCCGCTGAGCGTGCTGCGCGCGATGGAAATTATGGTCGAGCACACCGGGCCGGTGCCCGCCGATGCACGGACCATCTCCGATACGACACCGCTCAAGGACATCATCTCGATGCTGATCGAAGAGCAGAGCGATATCGTTGTGATGGGGGCGGATGGGCCTGTCGGCAAAGTCGATGTGAAAGCCGCGCTGACCTGTCTGCTGCGCACGCAACAGGCCGAAGTGGCCGCTTAACCCGGATTGCGCCGGATGACCGTCCTGCGCGATTTTCCGCCCTGTTTCGGAGACTCCGACAATGACCACACAATTCATCTCTGGGCACGTTTAAAAGCGAGCTAGCAGCGCTTGAGCGCGAAAAGGCTGAGATCATGAAATCAACTCGAGGCGGTGCCCCTGCTGAGTTCGTGAAAGATGACGCAGTTCGTGTGCATGAACGCATGACCAAGTTGCAAGCTCTCCTCGAAGACAAAACCGAGAAGCCGCTCATTTTTGAACCCGCAATGGCATCAAGATACCGCCAAGAGGTTTCATCCCTGATCGATTCTCTGAATGACGAACACCATCGTGAGGAAGCTTCTGAGCTTGTCAGAGCTCTTGTGGATCGCATTGTGCTAACCCCTGACGAACAGGCTGGTCAGCCACAGATCGATCTGGTTGGCGATTTGGCAGGAATTCTGTCGATTGCCTCAAAACGCAACAAGTCCTCGCTGAACGAGGACTTGTTAAACTTCCACCCAGATGGGTGCGAGGCGTTGGTTGCGGTAGGGGGAACTAAACGCCTCTCACCGTGTTCTGGTGATCAATGCGAAGCGTTGGTTGCGGGAGTAGGATTTGAACCTACGACCTTCAGGTTATGAGCCTGACGAGCTACCGGGCTGCTCCATCCCGCGACACTTTGGTATGGTCTACCGCCTATTCGGC